>JALFYY010000013.1 GCA_022783865.1 Bacteroidales bacterium | reverse complement strand
TATATACCAGGTGACGGTTCTTGCAAGGTTCATGCAAGGATTATACAAGGTTTATACAAGGGTCAGACAGATGTTTTGTCCGCAGGCTATCCCTAAAGCTTCCCTAAAGTATCCCTAAAGGGATGACAGACAGATGACAGCTACGGAAATGCTATATAGACCGGAAAAGAGAGCGTCGGAATGACACTCTCTTTTCCGATAATATCCATAGCGGTATCTTAGAGTTTCGATTTCTTGAAGAAATTGAAGTTGTAAGATACTTTCAGACCGCAGTCGAAAAAGCCCAAGCCTTTGAAATAAGTATCAGAAGCCGAGAACACATCAACATCTGCAGGTGCAGTAGCCGAAGGAGGAGCTACACTGATCAGACTTTTCAGGTCGGACTGCGCACCGTTCTTGTAATGACTCCATACTGCGTAGTTGGCGTAAACGCCCAATCCGACAGAGTTGCCTGACGACAACAGCCATTCGTAACCCAACTCGGCAGAAAGCGTGATATTGACTTTACTTGCATTCCATTTGCCTTTGGTATTGAGTTGGTTGTCTTGCAAACGGCCAGTAATCACCTCATTGCTTACGCTAACGCCTTCTTCCCGGAAATAAGCATTAATCGAAGGGTCGGTAAGTTTCTGGTTGTAGTGTGCATAAGCCGGAATGATGAAGCGGGGTCCGACATTGAAGAAGAGTCCTTTCTCGGTAACCAGAGTGAACATCAACGGAATTTCCAGTTGGAGTTGCCCGTTGTTCTCTTCTGCCTGTTCGGCAGAAATGGTATAGTCGATATCACCATTGTCGGTAGAAACGGTATAAGCCGTATCTATAGCCGATTTCAAACCTGATTGTGCCCAGCCGAGCGAAACACCGGTCATGATACCCATATTGACTTTCTTGCCTTGCGGTGCACCGAAATAATAGGCATATTGCAAATCGAGCAAAGCATCGAAACCTGCACGCCAATTGCCCATTACATCAGATTTCTGCATGAGCGATGCTACACCGCCACGCACACCGATACTGAAACGATGGAACGGATAGCGAAGCGAGTGCTCTGCAGGTTTCAGATCCATCACATAGAGATTAGAGTTCTCGTCTTTCTTTGCGACAACTGTTTCTGCTGGAGCAACATAGGTTGTATCTGTTGCGTTAGCATCGGACTGATTGGCTTCTTCCACTTCGTTGTTTGCATCATCGGTCTCGGTTTGCTGCTCTGCAACGGTGGCACCTTGCTCTTGGACAATTTCCTCCTCTGCGGGACGCTCCACAGGGCCAACGAGTTCTACATCCTTAGGAGAAATCCATGAGTAGATGCCTTTGAGGAGCAATCCGTCAGGGAAACGGTGTGTACCAACTTGCTGGATAATAAACTCACGACCATACACCCATGAAGAGGGGCGTTCACCTGTGAGATAGGTCTGTGCATCTTTTTTAATCTTGATGGTATCACCTACCATATAATCGGTAGTCTTCTCCTGAGCAAAAGCAAAGGAGGCATTTTGCTCTTCGACAGGTTCATCCTCTGCGGGACGCTCCACTGCACCGGTGGATTCCACATCCTTAGGAGAAATCCACGAGTAGATTTCTTTGAGGAGCAATCCGTCAGGGAAACGGCGTGTACCTACTTGCTGGATAGTAAACTCACGGCCATACACCCATGAAGACGTACGTTCACCGGTGAGATAAGTCTGTGCCCCTTTTTTAATCTTGATGGTATCACCTACCATATAAGCGGCAGTCTTCTCCTGAGCAAAAGCAAAGGAGGAAGTAAGGAGCAAGGCAGAGATTGCTAAAAGATTAACTAAGTTTGTTTTCATATTCGTATCCTCCTTTATTATTTAACAATGTATTTAAGGGTTGTAGTTTGTTGGTCACCGTCAACACGGAGCATGTAGTATCCAACCTGAGGTTGTGCCTTGAAGGTGTAAGCCGTTTCACCCGAAATAGTCATGCGCTGAACAAGTACACCCATCAAATCGTAGATACTCAATGTATAATTGAGTTCCGGATTGAGACCGTTGAGGTTGACATCTTCGCCCGGAGCCACAATAGAAGGAGCAAGGCTTACGACTGTTGAGCCGGAGCAAGCGAGCAACTGAGTACGCAACGACACATCGCATCCGTCGGTTTCGAGTGCAGGAATATCAATAAGCGTATAGAAACTGCCTACCAATTGTTCACCGGTTGTATAGTAGTAGCCTGTACCTACTTGTTCGTCGTCGGTTTCAGCCGATTCGTAGTCAGGATTGCCCGTAACTTTGTACCAACGTACCTGGTCTTCGGCAGGTTCGTAACCCATCTCTTTGAACTTGTTGAGGTGAATCATGAGTAAGTAGTCGTTGTATTTGCTTACGGCAGGCAAGTTTGCCAATTCAGGCGTATTGGCCGGATCAGGCATTTCTACAGCCACAGCAAACGGTTCGCTCACAAGGATCTCGCCACAAGAGGTTGTCACTACATAACGGACATTGTATTCGTCGATAGCCGCCGAGAGGACAGGAAGCGTTGTGAGGTCAGTATAAGTGCCGTTTACTTCGGCTTCCCACTTAATTGCTTCAACAGTAGAGTTGATTGGCTGAACCAAGTCACTGAGCAAAGCAAGCAATTGAGTGGTAGCCTCCTGAGCGTCGAATTTGTATCCGCAGACAGCCAAAGGCGCAATATCACCAATAGTAGCAGGCAAGGCAATCGGTTGATAAACCTTGATGCTGTAGTGGTAGATAGAATCGGCTTGTTGTGTATCGGAGTGACTGAAGGTTACGGTTTCGTCCCACTCGGCGTCAGCAGTAATAGTAGTGGTCTTTGTGCGAGAAACATATTCTGTACCTACACAAACAGTATCAACCACCGTTTTCTCGTAGGTGAGAATACCACCGACGGTGATGGTGATATCAGCACCGTAAACAATACCGCACTCTGTGGTGATAGCATAGCGCAACACGATAGTAGTTGTGCCTTGTTCAACCAAAGCATTGGTAAGCGTCTCGTAGTTGTCACCGTTCTTGATTTGCCATTCGATAGTGGTATAAGGAACGAGCAAAGGCTCAGCAGTCTTTTGTGCTTCGAGCGCAGCTTTGAGTTCAGCATCAGCAGCCGCAACATCAACAGGCGTACCTTCTTGTGCTGTAGGCAATGCAGTGATGGTTGGCAAGGTGAGTTCTCTCCACACTTTGATAGTGTAGTGATATACAGAGTCAGCCTTTTGCGTAGCAGAGTAATCGAAGTTCACCGTTTCGCTCCACTCAGTATCAGCTGTAATAGTAGTGGTAGCCAAGCGAGATGTGTATTCGGTGCCTACACAAACGGTCTCAGCAATATCTTTGGTGATGGTGAGAATATCGGTAACATTAACCGTGATATCATCGCTATATACAACACCACATTCGGTAGTGATAGCATAGCGGAGAACCACTGTGGTTACACCTTTCTCTATCAGAGCATCAGTAAGAGGCTCGTAGTTGTCGCCATTCTTGATTTGCCATTCGATAGTAGTATAAGCAACAAGCAACGGATCAGTCTTCTGTGCTTCGAGCGCAGTTTTGAGTTCGGCATCGGCAGCCGTAACATCTACAGCCACACCTTCTTGTGCCGTGGGCAAAGCGGTAAGTTCAGGCAAGGCAAGTTCGTTCCACACATAGATATTATAGGTATATACGGTAGCTTTGGTCACCTCAGGTGTTACATCATAAATTGTATCCTGAATAGTGATATTCTCCGTAATAGTGTACGACTTGTTGGAAGCAGTGGTAAAATCAGATCCCTTGCAGACAGTATCGTTCACAACTTCCTTCGTTTCGTTGGTACGCAGGATATCATACCAAAGTGTTTCAGGATAATTTACCTCTGATCCACATTCGGTAGTAATATAGTAGCGCAAACCTACTTCCGGTTTAGTGAACGGCACTTTTGTGCCATCAAGCGCCACGAAGCGTCCATGTTCGTTGAGTATTTCCCAATCGACAGCCACAACCTGTGCAATAGTATCACGGTACTTCTCGTCAACAGCATTACGAGCTGCCTCGTATTTAGCCAAGATATCAGCAGTAGAAGCCGTTACATCAATAGCTTGACCTGCTACAACGGTAGGAGCAATGAAGTCTTCTTTACCAAAGAAATATCCGGGTGTCTGAATAGGATGTACTTCGAAAGTCACTACAGAGTCAGCATAAAGCGTTTCTTCGTAAGTAAAGCGGATGGTCTCCGTCCAAGTCCATGTTTCAGGCTTGCCGTCCTCGATAAGATGGTTAATGGTAGAATCTGCTATTTGACGTGTGTATGAATCACCCACACATACCTCACCATATACGACAATGGTTGTATCGAACCGGTTGATGACCTGATCAACCAATTCAAGAGTCAAGCGTACGTTTTGGTCGGTATAGAGCTGTACGTGGAGCAACTCATATCCTTTGAGCATAGCGTTACTTATTACTTTGTCTGCAGTAGCTCCGGCAGCCAAAGTCTTTTCGTAGTCTTTCAGAATAGGCTCTTCAGCACAATCGCCTTTGACATTCACTTTGGCATTTACCTCGTTGGCTGTCAGGTTCTCAACAATAAGCTTAAGATCTTTGTCAGGATACTTCTCCAGACTGTCTTTGAGTTGTACGGTGTACCAGAGTGTAGAGTCTGCAGGATGGATATTGCCGTTCACCCAATCGAAGTCAATACCTCCGCCACAAATCTTGCCACGCGGGTCGTTGATACGAACCAGGAACGAGGTTGCTTCTTGTGCGATAATGTGCACGTAAGCAAATTCAGCAGCCGTATTGCTCAGATAAGAGCGTGCGATGGTACGGTTGTACACCTGATCGGGTGCCAAAGTGATAGTGCGGTCTTGCATCTTCTCCGTAACAGGACATTCGAAAGCCACTTCGGCAGTCAATGTATTGGCAACAGAAGAGTTCCAAATGGTAAGTTCTGCATCACCAGTGGTGTTATCGCGCAAGTCTTTGAGGTTGACTATATACCATGTATCGCCTGCCGTTTGCGGGATAACGGTATTGTAGAGCATCTTCTTGGCATCCCGGCAAGTCTCGATGTAAACTACTTCCTCTTCGTAGAACTGTGCATAGACAGAGTCTTGCTGTGCCGTATATAAGTGAACATACATATAATCAGGTTCAACACTTGTAATGAGAGCACGACCCAATTGCTTTTCGTATCTTGCATCAGCACCAATGTTTTGTGTATATGACTCGAAAGGCGCTTCTTCGCAACTGAAATAGAACTCTGCAGTCGCCTCACCCAAGATGCCGTCTTTGTTGATGATACCCAGTTTGAGTGCACGGCGCGGTGTATTCTTGATAACTGCAAGGTCTATCTTATACCAAACATCTTGTCCTGCATTCTGCAAATGACCGGTCTCATAGTCGAAATCAACAGGGTGCAAACAGTCTTGTCCCTGGTTGGGGTCGACCAATGTAACAGAGAATTGCAAAGGTTGGTCGGTCAGGACTTTCACATAAGCATAGTCGAACTGCGTATCGATAGCATCGATGAGGTTCTTCTCCAAAGTATGAACCAAAGTGGCTCCGGCCTCCAGCGTGATTTGCTTGGTCGTAGTCATTGTGGTAGGACAAGCGAAAGTGAGTCTGGCTTGAATATGGGCTGTAGTTGCACCCGTATTGGTAAGCGTAAGCTCAGGAACAAGCTCTGTATTACGAAGCGTTGCCAAATCAACTTTGTACCATTGTTCTGCAGCTGCTTGTGTGTGACCGTTTACCCAATCAAAGTCGATAGCCGACAGACATTGGTCATCGGAAACAGCTTCTTCGTCAACCAACGAGGCAGCCAAATGGATAGCTTTATCGGTCTTGACACGGATATAAACGATATTATTTTTAACCGACCCTACTACAGCGTGTGTAAGGTCGTTGGTAACAGTGCGGTTGCCTGCCAAGCTGTAGTTATAAGTTGTAAAGCCGGTAGCAGGACAATCGAATGCAATGTCAGCCGTAACCAAAGCAGCAGAAGCTTCTTTGTTGGTAAGTTGCAAACGAACCGACTTGCCTGCTGCAGCTTTGGCTTCAGTAATATCCACAGCATACCATAGTTCGGTATCGGCAGCCTGGTCGTTACCCAAAGTCCAGTTGAAAGCAATCGGTGTCTGACAAGACGCCCCTTCGTTCTCGAACTTCATCTGTGTCTGGATACTGATAGGCTGATTGGTAGTTACGCGTATGTAAGCATAGTCAACATCCGGATTGATAGAATTGAGCATACTTTGAGTCGGTGTTTGTACATAACTGCCATTAACGGGCAATTGGATAGTGCGCGACTGCATAGCAGAACGTATATCGCAAGTGAATGCCAATTCCGCATTGATGTCAGCCACAGCTGTACCGCGGTTCTTCACAGTGATTTCAGGCACTTTGTTCTCATCATTGAGCATATCATTGATGAACACTTTGTACCAAACCGAAGTACCTCCCTCTTGCGATACTCCGTCGCCATTGACATCGAAGAGAACAACCGAAGGTTCATTGCAGATATTGATAGGCGTAAATTCCTCAGCATCGATATAACGTGCAGAAATAAGGAGTTGCTGGTCGGTAGTAACGCCAATCCATACCGTATCGTTGATAAGGTCGGCATAGAGCGAGTGTTTGAGTACCTTCTTGGCAGTGGATTTAGCCGCAATGGTGCGGGTCATATCGGTAGTAGAAGCGGTGGGGCACTCAAAAGCAAGCTGTGCTGTTACCTTGGCAGGGGTAGCGGCTTGGTTGTAGAGAGAGATTTCGATATCTTTATTGGTTTTCTCTTTTGCCTCTTTGATACCGATTTTGTACCAAGTGGTGGCAGCAGTTGTCTGAACAGTACCTTCCCAATCGAACTCACGGGCACCCGAGCAAACCACACCTTCAACCATCTCTTTCAGACGGGCAGAAAACTCAATCGGTTGATTGGAAGTAATCTGAATGTAAGCATCGGCTGTTTTGCCGGCTACGTTCTGTACGTATGCTTTTTGGATATCTTCTACACGGATTTCGCCTGCGCCCAAAGTGAATTGGCGTTCAAGACCAGTAGAAGTAGTTTTAGCGTACACAAGTTGCACGGAAACCGTAGCTACCCCGGTACCATGGTTGAAAACCGTAAGTTCGGGCAGCATACGGCGTTGGTTCCAATCGGCAGTAGTGATATGATACCATTGCGGAGTAGCAGCGGCAAGTGTATAAGGCGTATCTTTCAGAAAATCGATTTCACCTGTTACGTTGATAGCCGGTGCTTCGGGAGAAGCATCAACAATCTGCACGGTTATCAAAAGCGGTTGGTCGGTGTCAGTGAGAATATAAGCTTCGTCGGTAGCCAACATATCCAAGTTAGAACGGCGAACGGTGTACACGTAGTCAGCCCCTGCAGCCACCGTAATCGTACGGTTGGTCAGACCTGTACTTGGGCAGTCGAGACTCAAGCCGCCGGTAATGTGTGCAGTAGCAGTTCCTTTGTTGTGAACCGTCACTTGCAAGGTTTTGCCGGTCTGCGCAATCACTTCCGCCATCTTGAGCCGATACCAGGTTTCGCCTTTAGCCACATGGGTGCCTGCATAGTTGACATCAGCAGCATTCAAACAAGCCAGATCCTTGATACCCGGCAAAACAGGTTCTGCAGCAATACGAATCTTTTTGTCGGTTTTCATACGTACATACACCTCAGAGATATTCAGGTTTCGGAAGAGAGAACCGCTCAATTCGTAAGCGTAGTTCCGTTCCGGCTGAATAGCTTTGACGGTTTCCTCGTTCAACGAAGAAACCGAACCTCCGTTGTTGGAGAATGGTTCCGCTACGATATTGGCTACCGTAGTAGAAATGTTGTTCACATACAAAAGTATGTTCTCGTCGCTAAGTACAGAACTCAGGTCGATTTTATACCAGATAGTGGTGTTGGCAGCTTGTTCATTGCCGTTTTCCCAATCGAAATCAACAGCATCTTTCCAAGAAGTTCCACTACCTGCAAATGAAGTTAGTGTGAGCATCAGCATCGTACCCAGAAGTAAGACCTTTTTCATTTGCATAATCGTTTGTTAATTATTATTTGTTTATGTTTATTTGTTCAGTTGTTGAGCTGTGTAGTTGTATAGTTGTTAAGCTGTTAAGTTGTTGAGTTGTTCTATATGCAATACCAACTATTAATTATTAACTACTTAACCATCAGCCGTTGGTTGTACACTGCCCGGTCGGTACGGAGTTGCAAGAAATAGTTGCCTGCCGCATCTATCGTAAGCATATGCGTTCCCGGTTGCAAAGTAGCCGCATATATGGTCCGTCCGAGCAAATCGGTCAGCGTGACTTGCGCCGTAGCGGTCAGGCTCAGTTCTATCGGTTGTCCTGCCATTGCTCCTGTGGGTGCTACAGTGAAAACCGCATTAGCATCTTCTGTTTCAGACAGCACATTCTCTACCACATTTACATGATAAAGGTCGGTACATTCGCCCTCTTTCTCATGATAGACATCGTATGTGCCAAAAGCAGAGAAACGGCGGAAGCCCAAAAAACGATAGTTGCGCAACTCGTCTGCCGTGAGTGTAACGGTGGTATCCTGAGGTTCGGGCTGCGTAACAGTGAGATTATACTCGGTAAGGGCACAAATATTGTCTTTCACCCAAGCCGTATCACGATACACCGTATCTTCGTAGAACACATTGGTCAGAAGGTCAAGCCCCTTGCCCAAACAAAGTGCGGTATCGATGCGGGTTGTTTCCCAACGTACAGGATTCACAAACATGAGTGTGCCATACACATCGTCGGCATGAGCACAATGGAAGAAAAGTGTCTTGTTTTCGTCTTTCGCCTTTTGCAAAAGACCGGCAGGCGGAAAATACACCTTGGTAGAATCGATGAGTTGCACATCTTTCACTACCGGTGCGGCTGTACATTCGCCTACGGATATACTCATTACAGCGGGTTTGCCTTTTTCTTGCCGCCATTGCACAAAGAACGGCGAAGCAGGTATGCGGTCGGGCGTCAACTGATAGACATTCTCGCTATAAGAAAGCGGATATTTGATACCGAAATACACAGGAAAAACCTCTGTGTCGCAAGTGGAACGCAAGCCTTCGCCATAACGGAGCGCAATGAAGCGGCCGGAACCACCCTTTTTAGTCGGATAGACACGGAAGCGAATCTTGAAGTTATCGATAGCGGGACCCAAATTGGCGGCGTCAATAATCTTCTGAATACCGGAATTATCAAGCGTATAGATACGGTTGGCACCCACTTGTGCTTCCATATAAGGAGTGAATTGTACACATTGGATGAAGGCTTCGATTTTGACAGGCGAATCAGAGAACCAGAAAGCCGAGATACCCGTATAGCGCACGTCTTTCACTTTTGTCCAAAGCCATGTGGTATCACTGATAATGGTATCAAGTCCGTAATACATCTGGAAACCGGTATGACAATCGCAATAATAGTCGGGGGCTTTTTGCTGTGCTGCACACTTCTCACACACTTCCCTATCCGTGAAATCACTCCCCAACAAATCACACCAATCCACACCTCCCATTTGTGCGGAAAGCGACAATGAACAAAGTACAAACAGCAATAATATATAATAGCGTATTCTCATTGTTTATCAGTGGTTTATTAGTTATTTATCAAAAGTTTGCGTACACCGTCTTCCGCTTGGAGGAGATAGAGTCCCGCAGGCAGCTGAAGTGTTTGTGTTTCGTTTTCAGCCATTTGCCACGAACGGAGGCAAAGTCCGGTAAGCGTAAAGAGACTCACGGTTTGGCTCTTAAGTGAAGTAAGCGACAATGCAGCATCGGGCAGCACCCGGATATCCAAAGAGGAAACCGCTACATCAGCGATGCCTGTTTCACCGCCGGTACTCTGCTTTTTGAGTGCCCGGACAGCGAGCTTACCGGTAGCATGATTGACCACACGTGCATAGAAGAAATTGTCCACCTCGTATGCCCAATCGTCCCACAGAGCTTTCGCTACATCCACCGAATCGAGTCCGGCTTCCAGTTCGAAAGTTTTCAGCACTTGCCGATGGTCGGCAGTGAGCTTGAACTCACAATGCTTGGCGATATAGAGTGTCAGAGGCGACTCACCTTCCCAAATGAAGCGGACCAACGAATCGGCAGCTGTATAGTCAGGTACATAGAGTTTGTAAACGATATTGTGCATCTGACTCATCATGATATTGTCGGAAGGCAAATCCCATAGCACACTGCCCGTAATACAGTCTTCGGTGAAGTGCGTAACAGTGAACTTACCGGCAGCGGCATCGGGTATATAGAGATAGATATTGCCTTGGAGCGATTGTTTGTCCAAACGTACCAAATCGTCGGGACGCAGATAGTAAGCATAGTAGCTTTGTCCTTTCTCTACGGAGAGCAGGAATGTATCAATCGCCACTTCGGTCAACTCTTCCGGTTCGAAAGAACAGGTGGTAAGAGCATACACTTTGAGCGGAGCGTCGCCATCGTAACGCAATTGCAGATAGCTGTCTTTCCACGAGCGGACGGGCATACGGTAGATATGTTCATCGGAGAGCGAAAGATCAACAGGCACATCAAACTGGATAGTGTCGTGCGTGGCAGCACAGAGAACCACCGAGTTATCGGGACTGAAAGTGATGGTGTACGACTCGATGTTGCCGGCTTCTGCCTTGACTTGCACTTGTGCCCAACCGGGTACGGTTTTGGCTTGATAGACAGTGACGGTAGAAAGCGGGTCGGTAGCCACAGCATCTACCACGGGCACATGCTTCACTACTACACGGTACGACTGATTCTCCGGCGAGAAATCTGCCAACGGCTTGCCGTCAACGGTGATGGAAGAGAGCGTAGCATCGTGGCTTCTCCCCTTGATAAAGTTGATAGTATATACCTGCGTATTGCCGGCTTCGGCAGTAACGGTGAGAGTAGCCGTACCCGGAAGTTCTGTGATTTGCCCGATAGCCACCTTAGCTTTTTCGTTGGAAGGCACGGCAGCCGTGATTTGCGGCAATTCGGTAGTAGCTTCCACCTCTTTGTAGTTCAGCGTAGAAGCATTGAAGTCCTCAAACAGACGACCGTCGATAGCAACAGATTGCAACGAAGCATCGGTATTGCCTTCGGCTTTTGCCACAGTAAGATTGAGAGCGTAGGTCAACGAACCTAATTTCACAGAAGATTTACGGCTTACAACCACTTGCAACACCTCTCCCTTATAGGCTTCGTATTGTATAGCCGTTTTAGCATTGGCTTTCAACCAGTTTGCGGCATCAGCCACCTTACTTCCGGCAGGTAATGTTGCCGAGATAGTCATTGCCTCCTGGTCGATAGCAGCGGGTATTTCCACACCATCGATAATAAAGGTAACAGCCGTAATCTTTGATTTCTGCTCGTAGGTAGCGATACGGAGTGTACCCTCTGTCTGCGTATAAAAACGCACATAAAGGTCGGTAGCATAGATATCGTTTATCCACTCTTGGGTCTTGAGCGGTGCCATATAGATGCTGTCCTTAGGCAAAACATATTCGTCGTATACACGTATGCCACGTTCCACTTTGCAATCTTTGCCTGTAAACATCTCGAGGTTGCCCTCGCCTACCCACGTAATGCGATAGACAGAGTCAATCCACTCACCCAAGGGCCATACATACGTATTGAGCGAATCCTCGGGTGCATAGCGTAAAGCGGTATTCATACCCAAGGTATAAACATAATCGCGACACTGCGAGTTGATAGAAGTACTCTTGATATCCACCGTGGCATTAGAGGTAACTGTCAATTTGACATATGCCGGAATGGCATACGTAACCCCTTGCTTATAGAGCATATCACGATAATTGCGATCGAAGAGAATAGTATAAAAAACATTGCCATCTTCATCCACATCAGGATCTAACGTCCCTTGCATAGGAAACGACAAGTTATATTCACCTGCCATCGACACCATGTGTGCCACATTTTCGTCCTCATACACACCGGGTGTGCATGTGAGGTCGAGATAATAGGCAGGTGCAGGAGCTGCAGGATCCTCAGGATAGTAATAGATAGTGAGGGGAAGAGCAGGCGTTTCGGCAGTAAACCAATACTCACCCGGCATAAGCGAAGCTTTGTAAGCCGTATCCACCGCAAAAGCGGTTTCGCAAGTGCGCCCGTCAGAATCCTGCGCCAACAGAGGAGCAGTACCCAAGCCCGTGCAAAGCAGCACTATCGGCAGGATATAACGAAATGTATTCATATCTGTTTGCTGTAGTTAGTCGTGTTATTTTTTATATCTCTTAACCTTAATATAATGCAAAAATTATACCATTCCACACTATGGAACTATCAATTTATAAGTTTGTTCCTGTCCCTGCACAAGATATACTCCTGAGGCGGCAGGAACACGAACTACACTGCCATCCGACAATGTATCGCTGTAAAGCAAGCGTCCGTCGAGGGTATAAATATTCACCTGCTGTGCAGCATAGGAATACAGCACAATGCCATCCGATGCTTTAGCCACTAAGGCGACATCGCTCACCTTAGGCAGATTGTCATCAGCAACTGCTTGCGAAGATTCGTTTATCTGTGCAACCGGTCCGCCACGTTTGATATATTGATGAGCATTTGTATTATTCGGACTCAGCACCATCATCACTTCGCAAGGTTTGATCTCAGTATCCGCATCCACTCTTGTGAATTCGTAGTTCCGCTGTGTATCCACTGTCGGTATAAAGACTTGTTCTGAAACAATTTGATTGGCAAAAGTGGCATTTCCTTGTATAAACGCCTTATCATCATCTACATATTCTTGTGGCCAATAGCCTTCGTTGTCAGGCATATGTGCATCTGTTCCTAATATATCTTGCGGTCCATAGCCCTCAAAAATCAGGTATTTGCCATCCCAATAGCGTGAACTTTCGCTGTCAGGCAAGAAGAGCGAATAAACATGTCCTTTTTTCATCCAGATATTGCCGGCAGGAACAGGATTACCTTCTTGGTCGATATAGTCGTGAACACCATCAGCGGGGGCAAAACTTTCCGGTGTTACACGAGTCCACATTTTACCGTAATCATCAGCATCCGCAGAAAATTCCCAATAAGGTTGAGTAGGGCTAAACTCGTCGTATCCCGCAGGTTTCTGTTCGTAAAGATAGAAATGTGCTTTGTCTGCCCCATATCCGTGATCAGGGCTATAGGGGAACAACTGAATCGGAGTGCGATTAAGTTGTTTGGTAGCTATATCAATCAGGTTCATATACACACCAGAGCCTTTGCCGCTGAAAATATCGGGACAGAGACTGGTGATAATAGTGGAAGCCAATGCACCATCCGCTTCACCTTGCCGCTTGAGAAAATCACCCAACGTTTCGTCCGCTCCCTTTTGTGTTTCGGTGGTCTCGATAATATAGATATTGGCTACATCGTAGGGCATTGTAAGAGTGTACCATTGGTTGGTATTGAACGACAGCATCGTGTAGAGACCATGCGCTATCGAATAAGCATCAGCGTTGGTAACACTTGTATATTCAGGACCGCCACCCAATTTGATTGCCTGCTGAACAGTAGCACGCAGCGGACCAAAATCAACGTAGGCATATTTTTTTGTATAGTCATTGAGCCGTGCATAGAAGAGATAAGCATTTTTACGCTTAGTACGTCCGTCAGTCTCCAATGCACTTACTTCAACGTCACCTCCCATCGTAAGCACACCGTTTGCACCCATTTTAGGGATAACGGTTACCCAGTTGTGGATATATTCTTTCGAAGAAACATCTTCGTCGCAATCTGCCAATGGCAGATATACATTGAGTTTGTACTGCTCATTTTCTTTTACGGGCGTAAGGCTCTGAGAGCCATAGTTAGCAGCCGCATTCAAATAGGAGTCGGCAGCCACTTGTGCAGCCGACATAGTGCCATTCGGTTCGGCAGGTGCCGGCACAACCAGTTCTTTGTAGCAAAGCGATTCGTGATTGGAGTCGATAGGCGAAGCGCCCCGTTCTGCCGAAGCGTCACAACGATAGACACGGCAGTTGCTGAACGTACCGCCATTGATACGGCTTTCGTAAGAAAGGCGCAAATCGGTGTAATCTGCATACCAGCCACGGGCTACCACATCTATATTATCATCTTTGTACGCCTCTGCAGAATAAGTACTGAAAGTACCGTCATTGAAACTGATGCGCACCTTGTTTTCGTTCACATTGGGCGAACCTACAGAGGAGCCAATGCCATAGCGAGTGGTACCGCTTATCGTCAGCATCTTATAGGAGATTGCCATCGAGCAGACATAGAACATACTGTTGGATGCCGGTGTGGCAAAACGATATTGCCCGCCGTTGAACTCGCAAAAGCCGTTGGCGTTGCCCAAATCGATAGCAGGTGTGGAGTAGCTGCCTTCCAAAGGCAGATTGAGTTTGCCATTGACACGGGTTGAATCACCCCGTACAGGCACGATGTCATCGAAAACAAGTTTGGCTGTTTTGTTGCTCACCTCATCAAGTGTTTTTGCCAACGGACAAATAGCGATAGGCGAATTGGTAATAGTCAGTATGTTAGCAAGTACCTGCGCAATAGCGTCATCTTCCGGAGCAGTAAAGATAGAGCGATTACCACCCGTAATAGTGTTTTCGCCACAGATGTGAAAATTGGCAGTAAAAGGTCGGTTGGTATCCTCATTATCGCTCTCGATAGCAAACGCGCTCGCCATACAGCCCGGATCGTAGGCAGAAAACAGGTCATTGAACTGCGCACTTCCCACTTGTTTATCCTGCACCGTAATGCTGAAATCGTGCAGATAGATATCCACTTTTTCGCCTGTCCCTCCTTGCAAGACAAACACACCGGCAGATTTGGCAGCAGGATCTCCGGGATAGGCAGACCGGCATTCCCCGGTGAAATACAGGTGCTTGCCGTTACAGTTTTTGAAAACAAAATTCTTGTTACCGGCAGGCGCATTGTCAACTGCTGTATAAGCAGAATTGTTTTTCAAACAACGCAAATAAACTTCACCTTTCATCTGCAATAACGGTTCTGCCTCAGGAGGAAGAGTAAGGAACACATACAATTCGTCCATCGTCGGTTTGCCATCGCTATCAAAAACAATATCACTGAAGTTTGCAGGAACAACAGAGTGCATCAAATAGGTATAACGTGCATCTAAATTACCATTTACCTTCACAGCAAATCCTTGAGCAGGATCTGCCTCAACCGTTATCAGTTGTGCATAGCTGGTTTGCGCTATCAAGACGACTGACAGCAAAAAGATAAGCCGATGACATTGCGTAGAAAAAACGTGCTTCATATTATTCATCTTTAAGCTTGTTTGTACGGACGCGTTTATATAAGGCTACTCCATATAACAGCAGGAGCACCAAGAGCAGCAAGTTTGCATCTGCAACAGGAGTATATTGCGTTTTTGCCCAATCGTAGAAATCATCGTAGGCATTATCCGGCATTATACCGCCTCCGAAATTGCTGTCCCACCAATTTTCCAAATCCGACAAATCGCCATTTTCTTTGCCGGTATCGCCATAGTATTGATTGAGCCAGTCTTCCCAAGTGCCGCCAATGGTGCCGGGTGCTTTTCGCTGCGGTGCCGCTTGTCGTACTGCAGACGGCCGTGTTACCACCGATACGGGCGATGACGAATGCTGAGGCGCTGCCACATAGGTATAAACTGTTGTATGTTGCCGATTCGTCACATCAGATACAACAGGAGCCGCATAGTGTGCCAATCCTCCAGATACCGACCGGGTAGTCAGAGAAGACGTAGTAGCTACCGAAGGAGCGACAAGCGACGGTACAGATGGAGCCGCTACCGAAGTTGCAGCCTGAGGCACTGCAGCTTTGAACGCAGAGGGGCGAATTATCGGCAGATTCGATTTTTGCACCGATTCGGCAACGAGGGAAGGCAATATCTGTACTGCCTCCTGCAACGGATCCGGCTGCATCAGGAAACAAGCCATACGATAGACAAGCCCTATGCAAATGGTCAGTAATATGATGGAACGAAATCGATTCATTCTGTATGTTACGGATTACAGATTATCAATTTTGCGTAGTTTGTAGTTTTCGTTTATATCCGGCGTAGAGCAGCAAGCCACCTAAAAGGAGCCAGTAAGGTGCATCACCCACAGGAGTGGCAGGTTTATCGGGATCAACAGGATCCGCTTTCTGTTGCAACTCCCAATACCCCAACCACTGCCACACATTACCGGCTTCGTCTTGATATGTTTCTCCAATATAAGTTCCATCGACCGATGGTGGAGTGGGTTCGGCACTTTGTGCTGCACGACGACGAGTAACCAAGTTATCGGTATTTGTCATTGCCAATGCGGAAACCGTTCTTTGCCGATTGGGCGTTATAGCGGGCAAAGCAGTAGCGCAATTTCCCACAGCCAGCGTTGCGAGATGAGATGAAACAGCAAACATATTCCCTTCAGATGATGCCGACATTCCGCCTCCAACAGACTGTGTCTGTGCATCGGAAGAGGCTGTCAAGTTCCACCCTGTACTGCCGGATGTCAGTTGGTCAGGCATCTGTACAAAAGGTGCTAGCACTTGCATAAAAGGACTTTGGCGCAACGGTATCATTGTTCCGGTTGGCTCAACTGCGGTCTGTTCCGAAGGTACATATACAGAAACACGCACCAATCCGGCAATGGCAGCGTCATCTCCTACATAAAACTTTTCGCCCCCATAGAACACTACGAAAACTGCAATTAATAACAATATAATCAATATACTTGGTTGTTTCATTTTTCTTTTCTCTGTTAATCAACTATTCAATTACTCAATTATTCAGTTCCTCAATTTCTCAGACGCGATAAATCGCATCTCTACAATTATTCAATTTTTCAATTTCTCAGACGGGGCACGCCCCGTCTCTACAATTATTCGGTTACTTAATTTCTCTGTTATTCAGACGGGGCACGCCCCGTCTCTGCTATTATTCAGCTACTCAATATTAAATATTACCTATCTCACTATTACTTTCTGTACCTCATCCATTACCTGTACAAAGTAGATACCCGGTGCCGGTACGGCAATCGTCATAATATCGCTATCGGCAGTTCCGTCGTACACAAGTCGTCCCATCAAGTCGTAGCAACGTAGTGCCATGCCGGCAGACAGTCCGTTTACCCATATCTCACGATTCGTACCATATGCCGTGAACGAAGCGACAGTCGTATCAGGCAGTTCTACGCCGTCGGTCATATCCGGTGCACGGAATATCGGATACACAACAAAACGTCCCGCCGAAGTGCCGGCTGCAGCATCGTAGGAATAATCGTTTTGCAACAAGTCGGTGAGCGTTTGCAGTTCTCTATCGAGCAAATATACACTCTGCAAGCGGCTGAGCCAATCGTTCTCACGGAGCGAGAAGGTCATCGCTTGCGCTGTTGGTGCAAACACGGTAAGCGCAATACCCATTTCTGTGGCGACAGAATCAGGCAATGCCGCAAACGCCAATTCGCCATAACTAAGACTTGACCACACAAAAGGTCGTGTACCCGAGGTGGACATCTTGACGCCATCGTAACCGGGTTGATAATTGGTGGTGAACCTTATCGGATGCAAGTAGATATTGGTCTGGTCTGCCATGTTTTCGTTTGCCCCATAGTAGAGTTGCAGCCACTGTGTCGGTACGTTCTGTGCCGACAGACGGCGGGGTGCTTGTTGCGTTGCAACAGCAGGCTCAAAACTAACAATACTGTTCTGCATATCGAACACCAGCGAACCATTGGCTGCCGTTTGATAGAAGAACGGCATAGCCGGCTGCAATATAGTAGCAGGACTTTGTTTGTAGTAAGCAGGTTGGTTGCCTTCGGCTTCGACATACTCATAAATCTTCAGTTGGTTGGCAGGATCAGTATTCGATACATCTACTCTGCCGGCTGAAGGACTGCAGAGGAAATTCCAACCTGCATCGTAGATATCCTTGATATCGTTAGTTTCTTGCGTCTCTACCTTCACCTGCGTTTGCTTGCTGAGCGTTACAGGGAAATAATACTCATTGTAAGCCTTCAAAGTAGAAAGGAGTTGATATCCCTTCGAACCGGACATAGTGGTAATCTCATTAGGATTGATGCCTTTCCAGTTCATGCCGTCCGGACCTTTTTGGGCACGGCGGGCAGCATTGTACTCCATCAGCCCTATAGTCTTACTATAATCAAACCGCTTGCCATTGGAGAGCATAATGTCGTTGAGTGTTACATCGAAAGGCAATGCTATCTGGCAGAGTTTGAGCCGTTCCGCATTTCTTACGATACGGCTGTAATAAACTTGTCCTTTGACTGTGCCATTGTTCGTCAGAACAGCAGCCGCTTGAGGCGAGGTGCGAAGCACCAATTTGCCCGTTGCCAACGTAACACATTCATTGATACAGAGTTCGGCACCCGGAGCCACATAGATGGCAGCCACAGTAGCATCGCCCTTCACCGTGAGTTTGCCAGAACGGACAAAAATAACGGAAGAATTGTCTGCCGCCACTGCACCTAAGGTAGCATCAGCATTGAAAACGTGCGGCACTTTGTATTTGCGATGGCTCTCCACAATCCCGTCTTTGCCTTTTGCCTGAATCAGCACTTCGTCGTCCGCTACATATGTTTGCGACAAAGCAAGTTGCAGCGTAAGGTCTTCATCACAACCGGCTTCAGTATAATCCTTACCATCAGCAGAAATAGTCCAACCCGCCGATGCCGAAGGTGAAGTATAGCCGTTCATATTCAGCACTGGTCCTTGGTCTGTCCAATCCACAATCTCCAACTCCTCGCCATACTCACGCTCTTTGGCAGTGAATTGT
This sequence comes from Bacteroidales bacterium, assembly GCA_022783865.1. Classification (GTDB taxonomy): domain Bacteria; phylum Bacteroidota; class Bacteroidia; order Bacteroidales; family Paludibacteraceae; genus Colicola. The sequence continues at coordinate 227,681 of JALFYY010000013.1, read as the reverse complement.
GCCGTATAAGTGATATTGCCCTTAACGGCTTCAAACGGTTTGTCCCATCCGCTGAAGGTATAGGAATATGCCGTATTGCTCTCGCGCACCGGCGTTGTGCCCCGATAGACAGGAACCGTTCCGTAAGCAAAATCTTCGGTATGGAGTTCCGTTCCGTCGTAATTGGCAAAAGTAACGGTATAAGGTCGCAACGAACTCAAATATACAGCCTTATATTCGGCAGGACGGGTAACCTCAGTTACCGTAGGACTCCAATAAGCGAACGTATAGATTTCGCTCTCGGTGGGTGCTTTCTGCGGTGTAACACTGCAAGCCGGCATATCGCCCTCATTCCATAGACCGGACTCGATGACATAGCCGTCTTCATTCTTAAATGTTACGGTGTAGTGCTTTTTAGTACCCTCAAAATGTGCATAGTAGGTTACGTTAGCAGTTGCCGGAGGGAAAGGTTCGTTGCGTCCTATCATGGCTGCACCCTGATGATTCCGCTCCGTATCCCAACCTGTCCATGTATAGACATATCCGTCTGCTGGATTTCTTGCAGGGGTAGCACCAAAGTATTGCGGACGGGTATTGTAGTTGTAGATGTTGCCAAAATCACCATTGGTCAATACGTCCCCATTGAAATTACAGAAAGTGACAGTCACCGTCTTTGCCACCCAATAATCGGAGTTGGTATCATAATAATAGTACGTACCGAAATTGTCGAAGTCGGGATTGTTTGCCATATAACAAACTTTGCCGTCGATTTCGCCTTTGGGTTCTGCTTCCCACCACAGACAATCAGCCGAAGTCGTTTTGGCTACCGTATTGATGAAATAGCGGGTTGCATCGGCATTACAATAAGCATGGTCGCCATTCTCGTTGGCAACTACCGCCACCACATCGCTCGGACGAATATATTGCGTAGTGCTACTCGATTTCAGTTCCGTGAAGCAACCATTATCACGCACACTGATCCAACGATACACACCGTCAACGGGATCAGCCATATAGGTATATACATCGTCTGCCCTACTTCCTTCTGTAGATGTAAATGCGTCATCTTCATTCTTCAACTTGGCAGACGTGATTGCTTTGCCTTCATAATCAGGTGTATTGCCTACTATCTGATATAACGTTTTGCTATCTGTTGCCGGTTTGGAAGCCGGAGCATTTGCTGTGAACCTTACTTTTCCCGAATTTTCACGGGTAGAACAGATGTTCGCACCACCTGCCGTGGTCCACAAATTTCCTTGGATATCAAGCGTCCCTGCTATTTGTACTTTGGCATCAGGGAGTTGTTTTGCTGTACGCGGATTTGCCTTCCCCCACGAAGGAGAGTAATTTAACTGATAGTAATATTTTCCCCACGAAGACCAATCATCCATATCGTAAATAAATATGTTTTGTCCGGAAGGCACAACACAGGTTGCTTCCTTACGAATCTGCATTTCCACTCCAGGCTGCAGCAGTATATCATTGTTGATTCTGATTTCCCCCTCATTGGCAATAATCCTGAAATTACTTGCCATTGGCAATACATAATCAGAAGTATTCAAATCAACTGAAAAATCAATAAATGATATTTTGAGTGGTATGTATATTCTCATGCTCCCCAGAGAAGCACCGCTATTGAGCGTCCAGATCAGACGATCGGTATGCGGGTCGTATTCTTTACGAACCCATGTATCGCTACCTGCAGTTGCCCGATCCATCAAAAACATGGCACCAGTTTCTCCAACCATCGTAACAGGATCTGATTTGCCCTCTTTCTCAACTCCGCTTTTTGCCAGAAACACTCCTGTATAACCAATTGATTTAGCTCCCGGTTTGAATATAACAGGGCATTCCACATTCTGGTAATAATAATCGGTAATCAAGAATACACTTTTACCATTGACACCTTTTTTGTTGCCTTGTATGTCACTCGAGATGGTACCACCTCGCCAGTCGCCCATCTGGAAATCTTCATAGACAACCGATCCGTCTTTGGCATAGATTTCTCCCTTGCCTGTCACATAGCCCCATGCAATCAATTTGGCTCCAGATTCCAAATCCACATGTGCTCCTTCGTTCAGTTGCAACCACCCGTAAGGACCTCCCACACGTCCTGTCCAATTTTCCTGCCCAATATACAATGTACTGCTTGCTTCAATTTGTCCTTGAACTGTGAGATTCACTCCAGAAGCAAAAGTCAGTTTGCAGAAAGGAGAAGGGTCAAAAGCCTTGCCATTAGGATATGCATTTTTATTTTTCCATGCAGGCACAATGCCTTGTGCTACATTCTGTCCTTCGTAATAAGGAATGAGCAAGGTTGCCGAAGCAGGAAGGATATAGTTGCCGGCAGGAAGAGTATAGTCGGCTATCATGATGATGGTACAGGTTTTCGTAGTACTATTCACATAGTGCAACGCCTCCACCAACGTTTGATAGTAGGTCTTGGTTTCTTTGATATAGCATACATTTATACCGGGGTTGGTTGCACTGCCCAAATAGTAGCGATAACCTTGCTTATAAGCCTCCATTTCAGACGGAAGGTCTTGTATCGACTTCTCCGGGCAAAGATAGAGAGCCACATTCGTCGCATTGAGGAAATAAGCATCACCACAGATGGTGAGACTATCGGTCAACGCATTTGCCGAGATATCTGCACCGGCAGAAGGTGCTTCTCCCCAGAAATAACCTCCATCGATGGTGCAAACGGGGGCAGCTGTAGCTCCGTTCTTGCTGGAGGGTGCAGCACAATGGAACGCATATGCAATTTGACCGGTCTTAGGCGTACCGGCAGGATCGCCTGATGCCGTAGCCGTAAACTTGCCACCATTGATTTCTGCTGCAGCAGCAGTGGCATAGGTGGCATTCATAGGAGCATACGTACCGGTAGAAACCGTTGCGTTATGTGCATGCAGATAAACAGCATAAGCATTGTTGCCATCCGGAACGGTTGCAGTAACCTCATTGTTATTAGAAATTAGTTCTCCACGATACAGCCAACCCATATTACTAACATTGGCATCTGCATAAATACCATAACAATCGGAATTACCATTGCCGGAATTGCGTCCTTGGGTTATGGCTTTGATAGTAGAGTTAGTAATCGTTGTTTGCTTGTCCATAATATATATACCACGTGCAGTGGTAGTGGCAGCTTCAGCCGTGATAGTACTATTCTCTATCGTAGTTGGTCCACCGGTCCGAATGCCATATGCTGTAGTTCCTGTTTCAGTTTTAGCGATGAAAGTAGCATTTTTTATGGTAAGCGGAACAGAGGCAGAAGCCTGTCCGTTGGTAGTAACTACAGTGTTCGACGCATATACACCATATGCAGTTGTTCCATTTGCAATAATAGTATAAGTACCTCCATTGATAACAGCAGAAGTTGCAATAGCAAGAGCACCTTCCTTATAATACTGATGATATGTATTCCAAGTATTATAATAGTTTTTCTCAGTGTTATCATCAGACCCTTTATATTGCTCCCAACTATTAAAAGTAGCGTGATCTGCTTCTGTTTGCAGTTTTTGCGTAGCAGGTAAATAAATACCTTCAGCAGTATTACCGGATATAGTCCGGACATTCACGTCCAGATTATTTAATTCTGCACTTGCAGCATAGTTTAATAGTGTATAACTCTGTATATTATGATCCAGACAAACGCCATAGGCGGTTCCTGTTCCTGCTGTAACTTTCAGTGTAGCATTGGTAGCAGTCAGTTTGCCAGCAACTGCATACATACCGCGTGCTTGGGTAGCCTCGGCAGTAGCCATAAAAGTACCGCCATCCACAATCGTATTACCACCACTTTGCAGCGCATACGCATTATTATTTGTTGCCTCTGCCGTGAAAGTACCACCATTAATGATTAATTCAGGATAAGCCTCTGCATTTCCATTTAGCGTCGTAGTTCGAGTAGCAGAATAAATGGCGATAGCCGTATTCCTTTTTGAAACAGCCTTATAGGTATCTCCATAAACAACAACTTTAGCCGCAGCAGCATAGTCACCAGCAAATGTACCGGTAGCAAGTGTCTGCACAGCTTGTAAGTATAAACCATACGCACCATCTGCTGAAATATAAGGAACCGAAGAAGTTGTCGTAGAGGTAGCTGTAGCACTGATAGTATTATTAGTTGATGTCAGTTCTGCTATACATTCGTTGCCGTTACGAATAGCAGCATTTACATAAATGCCATAAACCGACGATCTGCCGGAAGCCGTAATCGTTGAGTTTTTGATAGTTGATTTACCATAGCCCAACATAACACCTCGTGCAAAACGCACTTCTTTAGCATCAGCAACGATAATACAATTATCTATATCCACCGCACCTGCATAGTTGACACCAATAGCAGTATGATAGTCGGTTGATTTCGTAGGATCAGCCGTTGTTGCACTATTTACTCCATTATGAATGGCTGTTATTTCTGCGTCACGGATAGTTAATTGGGTATCTTTAGGTGCTATTGCTTTGCCATCTGCACTCACCGTAATATCACAATTGTAATTTCCGGCATTGGAAATACCAAAAGCATAATGTTGCTTCACCGATGCTGTATATTTACCGCCAATAATGGTCGCTTTGGCAGCCGTTGCAAAGGCTTCACCGGTATGTGCTTGTCCTGCCTTAATAATGTTGGCTGCCTGTACTAAATATACACCGGCTGCATTACTACCGGTGAGAGCCGTAGCGGTTGCAGTAACGTTGGTAAGTTTGGCATTGGCTCTATACATACCGCCGTGCGTATTATTTACTGCCGACTCCAAGCGAACGGCGTATGCATAGGATGCTTGGGCAGTCGCATTGATGACAGCATTGCTGATTTCCGTCACAAAATATTCATTCGTTTTTGAGTTATAATCACCCAAAACCTGAATACCATACGCTGTAGAAGTTCCGGCAGTAACATTGATTGTTGCACCGGTTATCTTGCCGACAGCCGATGCTTTGTTGGAATAAGTGCCATCAGGAGCATTGTCTGATGCTGCCAAACTGACTTCCAGATAGATACCTCTTGCATCAGTGTTTGTAGTTTCAGCATTGATGGTACCGCCCGTCATATTGAGTGTACCATAGTAGCAAGCTGCGGCATCGGCATTGGCACTTGCACCCATATAAATACCATAGGCATAAGAGGTAGCAGTGGTGGTAGCATTGATGGTTCCGGCAGTCATTGTTACATTGCCGTATGAACGCACGCCATAGGCATAGGAGCCGGCTGTAGCAGTGATAACGCCGCCATTAATATCTGTCGTAGAGCCTGCCTCGGCATAAATACCGCCAGCAAACGCAGCCTGTGTATGCCGGCTCGTGATTGTGCCGCCGGTCATTGTCAAGCCTGTTCCATTGGCTAAATAAATACCTGTCGCATGATTCCAATTGTTGCCTGTACCGGTAGTATTTGTTATCTCTATGTTTCCGCTCTCCCATATCAGATTTCCTTTATTCACCTGCACAACATACAACGCACCTGCTACATTGCCTTGGGCTTTCAGCGTACCGCCGGAGCGACCGTCTTTCACCGTAAGGGTTACACCTGCCGTATTGAGATAGAGCAAGCGTGAAAAGTTAGTATTAGGCAGTGTAGCCGAAAGCGTCTTGCCATTGAGGTCAATGGTCATAGTCTTCTTTATTTCCTGATTGGCAGCAAGCGTTCCCAGCTCAACATTGCGCAAGAGGCGCAAAGTGCAACCGTCTTCGCTGTTGGCTGCCAAAAGAGCATCCGCCCATTTCTCATATTTAGTCGTTTCGCCGGCAGGAGTAGTGACTGCGGCATCTTTGTCGCTCTCCTGTTCCGCTATGGCACGGAGTGTTGCCACACACGTTGCTCCTGATGCAGTCTGCAAAGTGAGGTCGGTAGTCCAATCGCCTTTCTCACCGCCGTTGTCGAACGTATAGTTAACGGTCAGCGTTCCGGACGAAGGCGACAGAGAAGCATATTGCATATCAATAATGCTCCACCGGCTGTCGGTTGCTGTCGGCAAAACGAAATCGGCAGCACCATTGGCATACGTCACCGCAAAGACCACCTTACCCGCTTGCTTTTGCTCAGGCAGAGTCATTACCAATACATCGTTTGACTGCACCGACATAGCCAATGAAGGGAAATTGGCAGTGATAATGCATGATTTGGATGCTCCGCCGTCAAGCGTCAGCGTAAGTGTATTGCTATTCTGCCGGACAGCAAAATCGGCTGCTGTAGTATAGGAATAGTTCACCGTGACGGTGCCTTTGCCGGTAGCGGCATCGGTTATTCTATAAGTAGAACTGAGCACATTCCATATACCTGCACCCTGCTGTGTGCCGAACGAAACGGAATGAGCGTCAACATCATGAGCGTCAACATATTGCACCTCGAAAACGGCTGTCCCCCGGTATTCGGTCTCCGGCAAGACAGGAGAAAGGTTTTCCGCCGTTGCCGACAACACTTTCGAAGGAGGCACTGTGGCTGTCACGGTGCAATTGTTACTTGCATTGCCGTCTGCCGAAGTGAGCGTAAGTGTGGCACTATTGTTGCGGTTGGCACCATCGCCACGGAACGTATAGTGCACAGTAACCAGATTATCGGCATAGTCCCACTGCGTAACCGTCCATGCGCTTGCCGCAGCCCCTGCCGTAAAAGCAAATACCGGTGCCCTGAAATCGCTCTTGGCATCCGCAAAACTCACAGGGAACGTAGCCACCCCTGATGCCGTTGAAGAAGTATTTACCAAATTGAGGTCTTGCGCAGTACCTGCCTTTATGGCGAGCGACGGGAAAGTTGCCCGAATAGTGAACCGCTGTGAAGATTGATACAATCCGCCAAAATTAAAAGTTACTTCATCCGTAAGAGAGCCGGTGCTGTTTTTATAGGTAGTACGATTAGGGTTATAAGTATAATTGATTTTAACAGTACCATTAGCAGCAATATCTCCTATTGTCAATGTCCATTTGCCGTCTCCACTAGTATCGATACTAGTAACAGCCTGAAAATCTTTGATGTTATCACCACCTACTTGAGAAAGCGTCATCGTTCCGGATATCTCTGCAAAAGAAGTTAAATTCACTGTCTCAGTAGTAGCAACCACCGTCACCGGCGAGAATATCGCATAATAAGTTTCTTGATAAGGGGTGTTGATACTTTCATATTTTTCGTTATCAGCCGGCATCGTCATCTGATGCGTGAATGGAGAGGCTGACGATGTTATCGATCCTCCAGTTCTCGACCTACTCCATCCTTGGAAATAATATCCGTTTTCGGTTACGCGTGCACACCAATCAAGTTCTTTGGTATGATTATTCTTATTGTTGCCACAATTCCAAGGTAGTTTTGACTCTTTAGGCTCCCATTGAGTAGGCGAAGCTCCTCTTTCTACCAAACATACATCTCCTACAGATTTCCCGTTTACCCATACAGAAGAGGCTATTCCTTCAGCATAATCAGTCTTATTATGATCGCCGCCACAAGCACTAGTAGTATGACTCCGTCTTTTAGTCAGTGTTGTAATCGTATCATTCTGCTCCACTATAGTTTCTTCTTCCACCGGTGTAAAAGACATACCAATAGCAGTGAATACCGCAACCAGCAATCCCACTGACAATATCGCCAACACATTTGATTTAAACAAAATCTTCTTCATATATCTACTCGTTATTTTTATTAATCCAATTTCATTATACTTTCTCCATCGGGCAAGAGCAAAGTGCGTTTACTCCATTCCACACTATCCGCAAAGATTGATGATTGCACATCCTCCTTAACCCGGATATTTGCCATATCCAACAAGGACCCCCATACACAATCTGCACTAAACGGCATATCTTTGTGTTGCACCATATTGCTGACCTTCCGTGGATAAGCATCCTTGTAAGCATTGCTATACCACACCATCAATGGCACATGATATTCCTCCTTGGTCGGGTGATAGGTGTAGCCGTGCCCGCTCACCCGCTTATCTATATATTCGCCATGATCCGACACAAACAACCATGCACTCACAGCATGGGTCTGCTCCAAAATGCGGATTGCTTCACTCAACATTCTATCGGTATAAAGCAACGAATTATCGTAAGCATTGAGGAAAAGGCTGTCGCTTTTGGCACGAGAGTCCGCATTGTAATCAGGTCGCCACTGCAAACAATCATCCGGGCAGTTGGTATAAAACATATGGTTTCCCAGGTAATGGGTCAGCACAAACCAATTATCGCCAGTTGCCGTGAGTTGCAGCAACGTTGGTGCAATCAAGCTATCGTGCTCTACCCATACAAGCGTATCGAAATCGCACGCAAGATAGTCGTGCCAGCCATTGTTCATCAGTTGTGCACGGTGGCTTACCAAAGCTGTTCGGAAGCCCGTTTCTGCAAAGGCTGCAGCCACCGTCTTACGCTGAAAATGCGCCGCAAACGATTCCGGCGGTGTAGCGGTCAACAACATCGGCAAGGCATATTGCGTCAGCGTAGCATTAGCGTAGTAATCAGAATACAGCACCAAGTTGCTTTGCTCTTGCAAACGTGGCGTTGTCTGACGGCAGTATTCCCCGTTCAATGCCCAATTCCGATAACGCACCGATTCGCCTATTGCCAACACATACACTTCCTGCCCAGAAAGCGTATCAACTTTTACAGCATGGTACGCAAACGTCCGATTATCGTTCCGATATTGCTTGATATCATCGATATGCTGCCCGACACATCCGCCCTCATGGAGCAAACTATGCGCCAAATCAGGCAACAGAAAAGGCACAAGCGACAACACACACAATAAGACACTGATAACAAAGCACTTGCATTTTTCTTTGCGCAACAACCATACCACAAGCATTCCTACAAGCGCATATACTATAGTACAAAGCAACCACCAATACCAAACATAATGCAGACAATAGGCAGCAATATCGCCACTTTCATATGGATTAGCCGTAATCCATGCAAACAACTCCCCAGCCGTAAACCAACTATGATAAGAAGCAAGCGTTGTGATTTGCACCATAGCACACAACCATCCTGCCACCACCAAAAGCAGTAGCACAACCGTAAGCACGATGTTGGACACTTTCTTCATTATTTCTTATTCTGTTTTTTCTTTTTGTCAGCAGCCACAACCACCGTTCCTTTTTCCAGCACATAGAAGCAGAGCCATATCCCGAATATCGCCATCGGCACAGAAAGCCACTGCCCCATATTGAGCATCCAAGTTGCTTCTATCCGCATCTGCGGCAATTTGACAAACTCAATAAGAATACGCAACAATGCCACTACCGAACACATCACGCCCGTAATCAACCCTGCCGGATATGGTTTCCCTTTGTGTAAATACATGCCCCAGCCTATTGCCATTACCAACAGATAGGTCAGCAGTTCGTAAATCTGCGTCGGATGCGAAGGATAAGCATCATCCCCGAATACTACCCCCCATGGCAAAGAGGTTTCAATTCCGTAAATCTCACCATTGATAAAATTGCCCACACGCACTGCCACTGCTATCCAAAACAAACCCATCATAATCCTATCAACAATATACCACACACCACAACGCAAAAACTTGGCAGACACAACACCTGCCAACAATGCCCCCACAATAACCCCATGGGAAGAGAAGCCTCCATGCGTAATATCCAAGAACAGCAAAGGATGCTCAAAATAATAATTATGGCAATGCCCGTCCGCTCCGATATACCATTCATAGAAAAGTCCTTGGAACAGGTGCGCCAAAAAGATTGCCGACACCAGCGTTATTATAAACGTCAGAAAAGCGTATTGCTGTGGCACACCATCATGCCGGAACGTTACAAGCAACGTTATCAGAAGCCCAACCAACCCCAACACCCACAAAGTGCCATACCAACCGATAGCGAAATGTTCGCCTTCGTAGATAAAAGGAGAAACATCCCAATGGATATAGCCCAAAGCGGGCTGCATTGTCGTCACACTGCCATGTGCCAAGCCTGCGGGCTCAGCAACAACCGCCTGCGCATTTGCCGGCAAGCAAAGCACAAAGGCAATCAGTATGAAAACAATACGGTTCAGAATTCAGTTATTATTCAGACGATGAGCACATCGTCGCTACAATCCACACGTCTTCTCTATTTCTCAGACGAGGCACGCGGCTTGCAACACTCTACAGCACTGAACGACCTGTTACTGCGTGCGGCCGTTATAGCCTACGAGGTTACTGCGCCTTTCGGAACGCAAACATTGCATTGGTTTGCATTCCGAGATTGTCCATCCCTATTATATCCCACGCCATTGGGTATATCACGCTTGCAACACGCTACGGCACTGAACGACCTATTACTGCGTGCGGTCGTTATAGCCTACGAGGTCGCTGCGCTTTTCGGAACGCAAACATTGCATTGGTTTGCATTCCGAGGATATTTTTTTGCGGGCGGGGACGCCCAACTGACACCCCACACGAACAAAGTTCTATGGGGACCCCGTTCACCCCGACAAACTCATCGCTACAATTATTCAACTATCCAGCTTCTCAGACGAGGCACGCCTCGTCTCTACAACTACTCAACTTCTCAATTATTCAACTATCCAGCTTCTCAGACGAGGCACGCCTCGTCTCTACAACTACTCTCAGCATTTCCCTAGCACTCCCGTAGCGGTCAGGTAGCGGTCAGGTAGCCGTTGCTTTTTGCGGTACATGCAGCAGACTCTCCTGACGGAACCCCTGCTTCCCCCTGCCATTCAGAACATACAAGCATGCTACTACCCACAAAACAAACCCCGCACCAATACGGGTTTTAACCAAATACCAACAGCCTTATAAACAAAGCCATATTTTCTCGCTGCAAAGTTATAAAAAAGTTCCCAATTACACAAGTGGCGCAGCCACTTTTTTATTATTGGTTTTCGCTTGCAACACTCTACGGCACTGAACGACCTGTTTCTGCGTGCGGTCGTTATAGCCTACGAGGTTGCTGCGCTTTTCGGAACGCAAACATTGCATTGGTTTGCATTCCGAGATTGTCCACCCCTATTATATCCCACGCCATTTGGTATATCACGCTTGCAACACGCTACGGCACTGAACGACCTACGACTGCGTGCGGTCGTTATAGCCTACGAGGTCGCTGCGCCTTTCGGAACGCAAACATTGCATTGGTTTGCATTCCGAGATTGTCCATCCCTATTATATCCCACGCCATTGGGTATATCACGCTTGCAACACGCTACGGCACTGAACGACCTGTTTCTGCGTGCGGTCGTTATAGCCTACGAGGTTGCTGCGCTTTTCGGAACGCAAACATTGCATTGGTTTGCATTCCGAGATTGTCCATCCCTATTATATCCCACGCCATTGGGTATATCACGCTTGCAACGCACTCGAAGACGGACCGCCACCGCCTACGGCTCAGGCGTTATACTACTCGTGGTTGCTGCGCTTTTCGAAATGCAAACGCTTCGTTGGTTTACATTTCGAGAGCAATTATCCGGGAGTATGGGCGTCCCCGCCCGCTACATAATAAAAATGTCAACCTGTAAGATACTTTACATCTAAGCGAATCTTATTACGCAATATATACACTTTCTGTATGCCGACGGCATGTTGCAAAAAAACTGTAAAGAATCGGAAGTTTCAGACCCGTTGGGGCGGTTTTGGCGGTTCATAGCGTCAGGAGGTTTCGGTTAATAATTTACAAATACTTGAATATCTATTCGATACATACATCAAACAGATTGCAAGAAAACATAATTTTCCTATTACAAATATACAACAAGAAAAGCCAAAATGCAAGAAAATTCTTATGTTGTACAACATATAGACCTTATGTTATACAACATGTTTTTTACCACTATTTGCGGCTTGCAACACTCTACGGCACTGAACGACCTGTTACTGCGTGCGGCCGTTATAGCCTACGAGGTCGCTACGCCTTTCGGAACGCAAACATTGCATTGGTTTGCATTCCGAGATTGTCCATCCCTATTATATCCCACGCCATTTGGTATATCACGCTTGCAACACGCTACGGCACTGAACGACCTACGACTGCGTGCGGTCGTTATAGCCTACGAGGTTACTGCGCCTTTCGGAACGCAAACATTGCATTGGTTTGCATTCCGAGAATATTTTTTTGTGGGCGGGGACGCCCACAATCCGACAGTTTTTTTTCGTTTCCCATTGACATTCATCAGACATTAACAGAACATCCCATCGTCATACCCCGACAGGCCATCCATATCCCTATGCTATCCCTAAGGTATCCATAAAGTATCCATAAAGGAAAAGGATGTAATCAGCGTACTGACTATCTTTGTATAGATAGGTCTATAGTTGCTGTATCTCAGTGAGCAAAAAGTCTTCGACATTCATATACCTTACTCCGTGTTCGTCCACCCAAGGGAGAATATCGTCTTTCACAATCACCATCTTGATGAACGAATCGTCAATGCGATTCAAAGAATTAACTTCTTGCAAACGTTTAGAATCATCTGCCACACTCAAAGCCGACTGTATATAATAACGGCGTTCTCCCCGATTGACCACAAAGTCCACCTCCAACTGGGCATAGCGACCCTTGCCATCCTCTTCCTTATAACGAACCGGAACAACACCTACATCCACACTAAACCCACGCGCCTTCAACTCGTTGAACAATACGTTTTCCAATATATGGTTCTCTTCCTGCTGACGGAAATTAATCTTCACATTGCGCAAACCTATGTCAGAAAAATAGTATTTCAACGGTGTTTCGATATAAGCACGACCTTTGATATCGTAGCGAAAAGCCTTCTGAAGGACAAAAGCATCCACAAAACAATCAAGATAATGCGAAATGCTGGCATTCTTGATTTTCAATTTCTTTACAGTCTGGAACGTGTCGGCAATCCTGGTCGGATTGGTCAACGAACCTACTGACGACGAAATAACATTGAGCAAATCGTCCAACACCACTTCGTCGGCTTTCAGACGATTGCGCTCTATCACATCCTTGATATAAATAAGGCTGAAAAGGTCTGAAAGATATTGCGCCTTATCTTCGTGCGATTTGATAGAAAGCAACTTGGGCATACCGCCATACATGATAAACTCCCGCCAAGCAAAACGCTTTTCACCCGGGTATGAAGCGTAAAACTCATCGTAAGTCAAAGGAAAAAGCGGAACAATATCGCCACGGCCACGAAACTCGGTAGCAATATCGACAGAAAGCATTTTAGAATTACTGCCTGTGACGTAAACATCGACATTAGGCAAATTCTTCAAGCCGTTCAGCACATCCACAAAACCGATCTTCTCTTCCGGCAAATAGGGATTAGACACCGGCTTCACATTCTGGATCTCGTCAATCAGAATATAATAACGCTGACTTTGATCAGCCACTGCCGAACGGAGATAATCGCTCAACTCCATCGGGTTGCGATAACGGGCGTTGAGGTTGTCATCTAAGTCAAGCATAATGATTTGATCTTTGGAAACACCATCGTGCAAGAGATAATCGCGATATATAGTATTCAACAAGAATGACTTACCGCAACGGCGTATGCCGGTAATAATCTTTACCTGACCATTATTGCGCAACTTGATGAGTTTTTCCAAGTACCGGTTTCGTTCTATCTTTTCCATATCTTACGGGGTATTTATTGCAACATTGCAACTTTTACCCCGCAAAAGTAGTGTTTTTTTTGCAACAATGCAAATGAGCTGACGATAGTTAACAGTTAATATTCAATATCTGATATTAATAGTTAATATTTGATATCTCAGACGCGATGAATCGCGTCTCTACATAGCATTATCCGATGATAATATTTTTTTCGCCTGATTATTTGCTCTTATCCGAAAATATACGTATCTTTACACCCCGAAAAACATACAAACCTTAATGGCATAACAAACCTTATAACTAACCATATAACAAACCTTAATATAAAAAGCGATAATGACATTTAACCATAAAACTTATACATTATGAAAACTGCCACAATCATGCAGCAATTAGCTGCCAAACACCCAGGGGAAGCGGAATACCTGGAAGCCGTACAGGAAGTATTGGAATCGGTGGAAGATGTTTATAACCAACACCCCGAATTCGAGAAAGCCCGCATCATCGAACGTATGGTGGAGCCCGACCGCATTTTTACTTTCCGCATCACATGGGTGAACGACCAAGGCGAAGTATGCACCAACTTGGGCTACCGCGTACAATTCAACAGCGCTATCGGACCCTACAAAGGCGGATTGCGTTTCCACAAAGCAGTAACCCCTTCGATGCTCAAATTCCTGGGCTTCGAGCAGACTTTCAAAAATGCCCTCACTACCCTTCCGATGGGGGGCGCCAAAGGCGGCTCGGACTTCGACCCAGTAGGCAAATCGGACGCAGAAATCATGCGGTTCTGCCAAGCTTTCATGCAAGAACTGTGGCAGTGTATCGGTCCTGACCAGGATATTCCCGCCGGCGACGTCGGCGTAGGCGGAAGAGAAATAGGTTACCTCTACGGCATGTACAAGAAACTTGCCCGCCAATACAACACCGGCGTTCTGACCGGCAAAGGCAGCACATGGGGCGGCTCGATTCTACGCCCCGAAGCCACAGGCTACGGCGCACTCTATTTCACCGAACACCTTCTGGCCCAACATCATAAAGACCTGCAGGGCAAACGCATCGCCTTGTCGGGATTCGGCAATGTAGCATGGGGCGCTGCCAAGAAAGCAACGGAATTGGGAGCCAAAGTGATAGCTATCTCCGGTCCGGACGGCGTGTGCGAGATACCCGACGGCATTACGCAGGAGATGATTGACTATATGCTGGTTATGCGTTCATCGAACCGCAACCGTGTAGAGGATATGGCGACCCGGTTCCCCGAGAAAGCCAAGTTCACCGCAGGACAGAAAGCATGGACAGTTCCGTGCGATATCGCATTGCCTTGTGCCTTCCAAAACGAACTCGCATTGGAAGATGCACAGCAACTGCACAGCAACGGCTGCTGGTGCTGCTGCGAAGTAAGCAACATGGGTTGCCAACCCGACGCTATCCGCTATTTCCAGCAAAACGGTATCCTGTTCGCCCCCGGCAAGGCAGTGAATGCAGGCGGAGTAGCTACTTCCGGTCTGGAAATGACACAGAACGCCGAGCATATCAGTTGGGACGCCGAAGAAGTGGACCGCCGTTTGCACAGCATCATGCAATCGATTCACGAACAATGCGTCAGATTCGGCAAGCAGCAGGACGGACATATCGACTATGTGAAAGGTGCCAACATTGCCGGATTTATGAAAGTGGCACAAGCGATGCTGGAACAAGGAACAATATAATTGCTTTCATGTCTAAACCGGCTGATTTTCCTACATTCATCGGTCATTTAGTCCACTAAACTCCCTCTTCAAGTAGAAAAATCATCTTGGTTTATACTATGAAATCAGTTCCCACCTATTGACAAGAGAAAAGACTGTTTACAATTTTACAGGGCAAGCCCTATTGGATGATTTACGAATTGATAAAAGACAAAGATATTATGTACACTGATTTTCAACAACATCTGTTGGCTGAATTGCAGTCGATACGTGAAGCAGGGCTCTATAAGAACGAGCGCATTATCACCACTCCGCAAAGCAGCAGTATCCGTTTGCAAGACGGCAAAGAAGTGCTTAACTTCTGCGCCAACAACTATTTGGGTCTGGCAGACAACCCCGAACTGATTGCCGCCGCCAAACAGATATTGGACGAACGGGGCTACGGCATGTCGTCGGTACGCTTCATTTGCGGCACGCAAGATATTCATAAACAATTGGAACGTGCCATTGCAGAGTTTTTCGGAATGGACGACGCCATCTTGTATGCCGCTTGCTTCGATGCGAACGGCGGTTTGTTCGAACCCCTCCTGACAGACCAAGATGCCATCATCTCCGATGCACTGAACCACGCTTCCATCATCGACGGCGTGCGGCTTTGCAAGGCAGTGCGCTACCGTTATCAGAACGGCGATATGGCGGATTTGGAGGCACAACTGCAGAAAGCGCAGGCACAGCGCTTCCGCATTATTGCCACCGACGGTGTCTTCTCGATGGACGGCAATGTATGTCCGTTGGATAGAATCTACGAGTTGGCAAACCAATACAATGCGCTGGTAATGGTGGACGAATCGCACTCCGCCGGTGTGGTCGGCAAGACAGGACGAGGCGTAACGGAACTCTACCATCTGAGAGGAAAAATAGAAATCATCACCGGCACCTTAGGCAAAGCCTTCGGCGGTGCAGTAGGCGGTTTCACAACAGGACGGCAGGAGATAATCGACATGCTACGCCAACGCTCCAGACCGTATCTGTTCTCCAACTCCATTCCACCGATGATTGCCGCCGCAGGGCTGAAGACGTTCGAATTGCTGCAACGCGACAACACGCTGCAAGACCGCTTGCACGAGAACACCACTTACTTTGTGAGCCGTATGCAGGCTGCAGGGTTCGACATAAAGCCGACACAATCAGCCATCTGTGCCGTAATGCTCTACGACGCTCGTCTGTCGCAGGAGTTTGCTGCCGCCTTGCAGGAAGAAGGTATCTATGTCACAGGATTCTACTACCCCGTTGTGCCACAAGGGCAAGCCCGCATCCGCGTGCAACTCTCGGCGGCGCACACCAAAGAGCAGCTTGACAAAGCTTTAGCGGCATTTGCGAAAGTGGGAAAAGAGTTGGGAGTGCTGAGGAGTTGAGGAGTTGTAGAGACGGGGCGTGCCCCGTCTGGGAAATAGAGAAGATATTTGGGTTGTAGAGACGCGATTCATCGCGTCTGAGAAATTGAGCTTGCCGGGGACGCCCACATCCCGACAAGCTCATCATCGCTACACTTATTCAGTTTCTCAATTGAAGAACAGCGACAAGCCGGCGGAGACGGTGACGGGACCCGACGGATGACGGATGCGCCCTTGCTCAATAGCGGCTTGCTCGACAATAGTCGGCATCAAATGCTGTGTATAGGCAGCTTCGATGAATACACTGAAATTCGGAAAAATAAACCACTCCACACCGGCAGACAGACGCAAAGTAGGAATGACATCGGAATAATCCGTCAGTTGATAGGCAACTTCCTCCGTTTCAACCGGTTCAACGTCCTTTACCACCGTAATCTTCGCCCCCGGCTCCAGGGAAACGAAGAAGTCCCAAGGGTGGAAATAAGGGGCTTCGTAGAACTTGCGGATATCTTTCACGAGCGGAATACGGTAGCCTGCACCCATACCGATTTCGTGATACCACACCTCACCGCTTCTGACGTTGGTGCCCTGTATGGTAAGCGATTCGTAGGTATTGCTGTGCGCATCGTAGGAGATAAAGGCAAATGCACCGTAGTTCTTATGATGACGCCAACCCAACCGCATGGCAGAGTTGAAAGTGGAGCTTTCGATACCGCTGGGAGTGAAACCTGCGCCCAAAACGGTAGGCAAATCCAAAGCATCGAAGAAATCGCCAAAAGTATAGCGTTTATGCGTGCTTGCGGCAATAGTGTCAGCGGTTTGCGCAAAAACTGATGTACCCATCAGAGAAAGAACCAGCAAAGTGAATAGTGCTTTTTTCATTGGTTAGTGTGTTGTTTTTTTGACATATTAAAACAAAAATCCGCTTGCAAAAGTACTGCTTTTCCTGCGTATATACAAATCCGTTTCCTTTCCGCTTCTGTTTTCATATCCTCCCTTTTCCTCCGCTGTTCGGCTGCCCCGAAGTTCCCTCGGAGAGTGATACCGTTATTTGGTGATTATTTGGTTGTTATTTGGTGATTACTTGGTGATTAGGCTTATACCGGGCTACCCTTGCGCTACCTTCGTGCTTGAAGTACCTATAAATCAGTACTTTCTTTCGCTTGCTTCGCGCTGTATGTTCGTGTCTGGCGCTGTCGGGTTCTAAAAAAACGTGGCTGTTTCTTGTTCTTTCGTAAAAAGTTAGTATCTTTGCACGATAATAAATCGTGAAGATTATGAAAGCGCTTGTAAAACGTTATCCCGAAAGGGGTATATGGATGGAAGAAGTCCCGATGCCGGAAGTCGGACTCAACGATGTGCTTATCAAGGTAACCAAAGCTGCTATTTGCGGTACCGACTTGCACATGTATAAATGGGACCGTTGGTCTGAGACGCATTGCCAACCGCCTTACACCATGGGGCATGAGTTTGTCGGTACGGTGGTGGAGGTTGGTCCGGGCGTACGCAATGTGCGTGTGGGCGAACGCGTAACGGCGGAAGGACATATCGTCTGCGGACATTGCCGCAACTGCCGCCGCGGCATGGGGCATGTCTGCGAAAACAGTCTGTCGGTCGGTATCTTCGGCAAAGACGGTGCTTTTGCTGAATATGTAACCATTCCCGAGTCGAACATCGTGCACTTGCGTGAGGAAATACCCGATGACTTTGCCGCCATCATGGACCCGTTTGGCAACGCCACCCATACCGCATTGGCATTCCCGCTCTTGGGCGAAGATGTGCTCATCACGGGAGCAGGCTTGATTGGTACCATGGCAGCAGGCATTTGCCGGTACGCAGGTGCGAAACATATTGTGGTAACCGATATCAATCCGCTCCGTTTGGAGATTGCAAGTAAGATGGGTGCCACACTCACTGTGGACGGCTCCAAAGGCGAAACGGTAGAAGGTGCCATGAAGCATTTGGGTATCAAAGGTTTCGATGTAGGACTGGAGATGTCGGGTGCGCCGGCTGCGTTTAACGATATGATTGCCCACATGTACAAGGGAGCCAACATTGCGCAGTTGGGTATCTTGCCCGACGACACCAAGGTCAATTGGTCGGATGTCATCTTCAACGCCCTCACTATCAAGGGAATTACGGGTCGCCGCATGTGGGAGACATGGTATCAGATGGAGCAGATGCTGCTCGGCGGACTCGATTTGTCACCCGTGATAACCCACCGCTTCCGTTTCGACGATTTCCAACAAGGTTTCGATATCATGGAGTCGGGGCAGTGCGGCAAAGTGCTGTTGGAAATAGGTTGAACAAAGCACTAAGGCATTAATTGGCACTATTTTTGTTTCCTATTAAAATACGTATTAGTCTGAACAGATTATATATTAACATAAATACATACAAAATGAAGAAACAGTTTATTTTAGGAGTACTGCTGATGTTCGGCTTCCTGACCGCCAATGCGCAGTTGCAGGAAGGCTTGACGCAGTACAAGTTGGACAACGGTCTGACAGTCTATATGTGGGAAGACCACGACAAACCCGACGTTACCGGCTATGTGGCAGTACGCGCAGGCTCTATTGACGAGCCTGCCGAATATACAGGTTTGGCGCACTACTTGGAGCACATGCTCTTCAAAGGCACACAGACAATCGGTGCGCTCGACTGGGAAAAAGAGAAACCGCACTACGATGAAATCATCCGTCTCTACGACCAATTGGCATTGGAGACCGACGAGACAGTACGTGCCGAACTGATTACCAAAATCAACGAAGAATCAATGGAGTCTGCCAAATACTCCACTTGCGAGGACTTCTTTATCCTCATGGACGGTATCGGCGCTACGGGCGTGAATGCGTTCACATCGTATGATATGACCTGCTACCACAACTCGTTCCCCGCATCGAACATGTACAAATGGCTCACCATCTTTTCCGACCGTCTGATCGACCCCGTGTTCCGTACGTTCCAGGCAGAGTTGGAGAACGTGTTCGAGGAATACAACATGTATCAGGACGATGTATCGTCGCACATACGTCAGGAACTCTTCGGAAAAGTATATGCAGGCAGCCCCTACGACCGTGATGTAATCGGTTTGCCTGAGCACCTGAAGAACCCCCGTTTGAGCAAACTGATTGAGTTCTACAACACATGGTATGTGCCTAACAACATGGCACTCATCATTGTGGGCGATTTCGATACGGAAAGCACCAAACCGATGATTGCAGAGACTTTCGGACGTTTGCAGCCGAAAGAACTGCCCGCACGCAAGACCTATGAAAAGACAGCGATGAAGGGCAACTACAAGTACAAAATAGGTTACTATCCTCAGATTGTTTGGGCATACGACGGTGTGAAGATAACCGATGACGACGCTACAGCCTTGCAGTTTGTTATTTCGCTCCTGAACAACGGCACCAATACAGGTCTGTTGGACCGTATCACCATGGACGGTGAAGTTTCCGGCGCAGACGTATCGTTCGACGCGCGTCGTGACCAAGGACGTATTTTGGTAATGGCTGTTCCTTACTACGATGCCAATCAGCAGTCGTACGAATCGAATGCCGCTACGGAAAAAATCGTAATGACAGAGATCAACAAAATCAAGAACGGCGACATACCCGACTGGTTGATTAAAAGCGTGAAAGCCGAGTATGACCAAAATACCAAACTCGAACTTGAGGACCCCGATTCGAAGATAATGAACTTGGTATATTCCTTCGTCTATGACATGCCTGTCGAAGACATCTTCACGATGAACGAAAAGATTCAGGCACTCACCAAAGAGGATATCCAGCGCGTGGCAAAGAAGTATTTCAATGCCGACCACATGACGCTGACCTTTGAGGAAGGCACACCCAAGAAGCACAAACTGGCAAAGCCGAAAATCAAACCGCTTGACCTGATCAACGGTCAGGAGACCGAGTACGCCAAAGCATTCAAGCAACTGCCGAGCGGAGAACTCAAGCAGACCTATATGGATATGAACGACGTAACCGTTACGCCTATCGACGAAAACATTACACTGCACTATGGCACTAACCCGAAGAACAACATCTTCTCGCTCACATTGCAATATGGTATCGGTACGGGCAAAAAGCCCATGTTGGAGCCTGTGGCAGAACTGATGAACATGTCGGGTATCATGCCGGGTACCACGCCTCAGGAGTTCCGTCGCGAATTGGCTGAATTGGGCGGACGTTGCGGCTACGGCGTTGACAGAAGCTATTTCTACGTCAGCATCTATGGCGACGAGGAGAACTTGGCAGAAATCTGCAAACTCGTACAACGCCAGATGCTCTTCCCGAAGTTCGAGAAGAAACAGTTTGAGGCTGTGAAAGGTAGAGAATTGTCGAACCGGTTCATGCTGTCGAAGATCGACGAAGTACAATCGGCTGCTCTCCGCGAGTACGTGCTTTATGGCGATCAATCGGATTTCATCAACGTAGTGCCCTTTATGGATATCTACTATCTGGACGAACTGAAATTGAAAACCGAGTTCCTGGCTGCCACCCAATATGCGCTCGATATCTACTACTGCGGACAGAAGCCCGTGGCAGAGGTGAAAGACATACTGACCAAGAACCTGCCGTTGCAAGAGGGTGTCAAGCCTTCCACTTCGCCTGTTATTCGCGACTTCAAGGCATACGACAAGACGCAGATTTATTTCCTGCCGAACAGCAACGTACAGCAGGCATCCATCTATTTCCACTTCGATGGTGTGCCTTATGACAAAGAGCAGGACGTATTGTTCCAGGCGTTCAACCAATACTTCTCTTCCGGCTTCACCGGCTTGGTAATGGACGAGATTCGTGAGAAACGCTCCATGGCATACACGGCTTACGGTATCATGGCAGAGGGAGCCCGTCCGGGCAAGAACTCCCGCTTCGTAGGCTATATCGGCACGCAGAGCGACAAGGCGGCGGATGCTATCGAGGTGTTCATGAACCTTGTGGACTCCATGCCTGAATATCCCGAGCGTATCGAAGCCATTAAAGCAGCATTGCGTCAAAAGGCACAAATCAACAAACCCTCGTTCCGTGGCAAGACCGGAACATACGAATATTGGCAAGAGATGGGCTATGATGTCGATCCCGCCCTCTACAACAAGGAGGCTATCGACAACCTGACCTTCGACCAGATTAAGCAGTTCTACAAAGAGTACGTACAAGGCAAGCCGATGACCATCATCCTCGTAGGCGACCCGAAACTGATCGACCAGAAAGCATTGCAGGCCAAGTACGGCAAGTTTGTGAAGCCGTCGAAGTCACGCCTCTTTGCGCCACTGGATTTGGACTTCTAAACCGCTCCAGGAAATAAGACAAATAAGGTGTATCACATCGGTGGTACACCTTATGTTTTGTTACTGCTGTCCGATTGTTTTGTTACAGTTTTCCGGATGTTTTGTTGCTGCTATCCGATTCTGTAGAGACGGGGCGTGCCCCGTCTGAGGAGATGAGGAGTTGAGCAGATGAGGAGTTGTAGAGACGGGGCGTGCCCCGTCTAAGAAACTGAGGAGTTGAACAATTGAGGAACCGAGTAGTTGAACAACTGAATAATTATAGAGACGAAGTGTTACCCGCCCACATACACCATCCTACATACCGATCCCATACAAGTCCCATAGTGCTACGGGCATGCTACGGCTGTGCTACGGTATCTGAAGGCTGCATGGCTGCATCAAGCCGGCTGTCACCTCTATTATCCGCCTGAAAATCCGCTTGCCGTTTCCTTTAGGGTGAAGGAAGCCCGGTGGGCTTCCGATAGAGAGCGCGCCGCATATCTCCTATGCGGCGAAAAAAGCGAACGGGAGAATAAAGGGATACCTTAGGGATAGCATACTCTTATTGAACACATCAACGCCTCAAAATACACCCTGCTTATCAACCTACTGATCCCAGCTGTCAGACGGAGCAGCTCCGTCTCTACGCTCAGCCACATACAACAAAAAACAGAAGCTATCTCAATGATACTTCTGTTTTTTGCGGAAGGAGGGGGATTCGAACCCCCGGTACGGTAACCCGTACGACAGTTTAGCAAACTGTTGGTTTCAGCCACTCACCCATCCTTCCGTATATATAACCACGCCCGCTTCCTTATCGAAAGCGGGTGCAAAGATACTACAAGTTTGGCAAATATACAAGAAAATCCGAAAATAAGTTGTAATTTTGTCGCCGTTATGAAAAAAACAAGTCTTTATATCCTCATTCTGACAGCCGTCGTTGCCTGTGCTTTTGCCGGCAAATCGTTTTGGCATCTCAAAGTGCAGAACCTCACGAGCCGTGACGGAGAAGCGCACTATATCTACGTTTACCCCCATACAACCTACGAACAACTGCTCACGGAACTGCAAGCACACTACCGCTTTGCATCACAGTTCCATTTCCGTCTGCATTGCCGCATGATGCATTTCTCAGAGCCTAAAACAGGTTGCTATTTGCTCGGCTCCGCGCTTTGCGACCTCGATGTAATACGCCGTTTCCGCAATCAGGAGCAGACCCCCGTCCAAGTCACGTTCAACAACATCCGCACCGCACCGCAACTCGCCCAACGGCTCGCATCGCAACTCATGCTCGACTCTTTGGACATCATCACCCGTCTCGAATCCGACAGTTGCATGCAGCATTACGGACTCAACGTAGCGACTGCCGTTACCCTTTTCATACCCGACACCTACGAACTCTATTGGAACATTTCGCCCGATGCTTTGTTCGAGCGGATGCAGAAGGAATACCGCCATTTCTGGAACGAAAACCGTCTCGAAAAAGCAAAAGCCCTTTCGCTTACGCCTGCCCAGGTGGCAACCATCGCTTCCATTATCGAAGAGGAAAGCAACCGCCAAGCGGAATATCCCGTTATCGCTGGGCTGTACATCAATCGTTTGAAGAAGAATATGCCTTTGCAAGCCTGTCCCACTGTGAAATTCGCACTCCGGGACTTCGGACTGCGGCGTATTCTTGAAAAGCACCTGCAGGTTGACTCGCCGTATAATACATACAAATATGCGGGCTTGCCTCCCGGACCTATCCGTATTCCTCGTGCATCCACCATGGATGCCGTGCTCAACCGGCAGCAGCACAACTATTTGTATATGTGCGCCAATGCCGATTTCAGCGGGACGCACCACTTCTCCGCCACCTATGCCGAACATGCACGCTATGCACGCTATTACCAAGCCGAACTCAACAAACGGAAAATCAAATAACATAGCACCTCATTACGCCTGCAAATACCAAACTGACGCCCTGCAATTCCCCTGCAATATGGCTGACGTAACTTTTTTTGCAAGAAAAGCAGGCAATTGTTTTGCAGATTGAAAAGAAAATCGTAATTTTGCAGCCCGAATCGGAAAACAACAGATTCGCAATTACAAACAAAATATAATAACTAACTAATACAAACAACAAAACTTATGATCGTAGTTCCTGTTAAAGAAGGCGAGAATATCGAAAGAGCTCTCAAGAAATTCAAACGTAAATTCGAAAAGACCGGTGTTGTGAAAGAACTCCGTCGTCGTCAGCAATTCGAAAAACCATCTGAATTGAAGAGAGAGAAGATGATGCACGCTGTTTATGTACAGCAGATGCATGCTCACGACGATATGTAATCTGAGGCGCATGAGCCCACAGGTGCAGGCAGACTAAGCTCACCATAATTTATCTATTTATATATCTCGGGTATTCGTTGCAAAACGAATGCCCTTTTGTTGTTACACCTCATTTACAGGCAATCTTCTCGCCTTACAAATGAACACTAAGAAACTTTAACAAAAAAAAAGTTTCCAAGTTTCTTGCATATATCAGAAAAACACTATACCTTTGCAGCCCGAAATCAGAACCGGTTGCATGCAACCATATAAATGATGGAAAACTTAAAAGAAAAAATAGTCAATCAAGCGATAGAGATGTTTCTCCAATATGGTATCCGAAGCGTTTCTATTGACGATATCTGCCGTCAAATGGGGATATCGAAGAAGACATTCTATGTTTACTTCGACCAAAAGTCCGATTTGGTAGATGCTATCTTAAGCCAAATCACCTTACAACTAAGCGAAAGGCTGAAAAAGCAAATGACAGAGAAACCTATGGTGGAAGTTTTGCTGGATTTTGCCGCCAAAGAAAGGAACTTGCAGGAGATGCATCGTCCGCCGCAAGTTGTGTTCGATTTGGAGAAATATTACCCGCAGCTAATGGCAAAGCATAAAAAGCTGATAGGTAATGCCGTAAAACAGATTGTGGCACAGTCTTTGCAAAGAGGCATAGAAGAAGGTGTTTTCTGGAATAATTTGGATGTTGAGATGTGTGCGGAAATCTTTGCCAAATTGCATCAATATCTGATGGAAACAGTCAATCTGCCCAATTTCAAACTAAAAGAACACAAGAGAGCTATCGATTGTGCAGTGACTCTTCTCATACGCGGCATTGTTTCCGATCAGGGTACACAGCAGGTCAAAGAGATAATGGAACGGAAAAATTATCATAAAACGAAATAATACAAACTAACTTTAAGGTACAAGATGAAAATTAAATTGTTTTTGTTAGGGGTATGTCTGCTGCCGGCATTCATGTATGCACAAGAAGTGCAACCGGCAGCCGGGACACAACAATCAGAGACGAAATTGTTGGTGCTCTCTTTGGAAGAGGCACAACAATATGCAGTGCAGAGCAACAAGAGTTTGCAAAACGCATCATTGGATGTACAACAAGCGTATGCACAACGCTGGCAAACCATTGCACAAATGCTGCCGCAGGTAGATGGAGCGGTGGGTTACACCAATATGTGCGGCTACGAAATCGACTTCGGTGGTATGAGTAAGGCTATGGTGCCTTATCTTAACGCCGGTGTTACGGCTTCTGTCGGTATCAACGGACAAGCGGTGATGGGCGCTTTGCTCAACAACCTCGCTATCGAGATGCAAAACATCACCTATGCGCAATCCGAGAGCAACCTGCGGGCTAATGTCATGACGGGCTATCTCTCCGTATTGGTAATGGAAGATATCCAGGGACTGTTGGACAGCAGTTTGGTAAACGTGGAGAGACTGGCGGAAATGACTAAGCAAGCCGTAGCTGTCGGAACGCAGGAGCAAACCGCTGCCGACCAGATTCTCGTGCGTGTCAATGCGCTCAAAAACAATATCAACTCCAACAAGCGCAACGTAGAGTTGGCATACAACTCGCTTCGTATTCTCTTGGGCGTAGATGCCCAAACGCAAATCCGTCTCACACAGACACTCGACGAACTGCTTAGCGCAGACGCCATTGTACGGTTGCTGGGCGAAGAGTTCAATATCAACAACAATTTCAACTACCAACTCTTGCAGAAGAATGCCGAGTTGGCTAAGAAGAACGTGACCATGGCAGGATTGGCATATACGCCTACACTTTCGGCATATTATCAATACAGCTACCGTAAGGACTTCGAAGAAGGAGGTTTCTCCATGTCACCCCCGAACACAGTGGGTATTTCGCTCTCCGTACCTATCTGGTCGAGCGGCAAACGTGCTGCCGGTGTCACCGAGAAAAAGTTGGCATACAAAGCCGCACAAAACACCTTGGAAGAAACCACCGACCAGCTCGGTATCCAGTATCAGCAGTTGCGCTTCAACCTCAGTAATGCTTTCGAAACATACACCAACGAGCGTGACAATATGGACGTAACAAAACGCGTTTTCAATAACGTTACCAACAAGTTCCAATGGGGAGCCGCTTCCGGACTCGAACTGACCAACGCATCCAACGACCTCATTAGCGCACAATCCACCTACGTACAGGCTGTACTTACATTGGTCAATGCACAAGTCGAACTGGCTAAATTCTTGAATAACTAATCAACAGAAACTATAGATACAATAAGGATATGAAAAAGACTATGATTTATGCGCTTGCACTTCTTACATTGGCAAGTTGCGGAAAAAAACAGACAAACGAAACGATTGCCGAAGAAAAAACTGAGCAAGTAAAAGTGACGGCACTCCACTTCTCTGACATACAGAGAGAGATATCATTATCAACCAACCTGCAAGGCTACCAGACAGTCAACATCTCGCCATCCCTCACCGGACTCATCGAACATATCTACGTAGAGGTAGGCGATAAGAAACAAACCGGCGACATGCTGGTACGTATGGACCAGAACCAGTATAACAATACCAAACTTGCCCTGCAGAACCTGGCTATCGAAAAGAACCGTATGGATGCCCTGCTCCAAACAGGTAGTGTAAGCCAGCAGTCCTACGACCAAATCAAGCTCTCATACGACCAAACCAAAGAGTCGTTCGATTTCTTGGAGACAAACACCTATGTCAAAGCTCCTTTCAACGGTGTGGTTTCTGCCAAGAACTACGAAGACGGTGAACTCTATTCCGGACAACCGATCTTGGTATATACGCAGATCAACAAACTCAAAGCTTTGATTGCGATACCCGAAACACATCTGCCGCATATCACAACAGGTATGAAGGTGACACTCACTTCCGACATATATCCCGACCGTGTCTTCCCGGCTACCATCGAAGTGGTATATCCTACTATCGACCCCTCCACCCATACCTTCCAAGTGAAGTTGGTCATACCTAACCAGCAGGAACTCCTTCGCCCGGGTATGTATGTTACCACCAAATTAGGTCTGGGCAAAGCCAAAGCCATTGTTGTTCCTTATCAGTCTGTCGAAAAACTCGTTGGTGCCAACGACCGCTATATCTTTATCAACGACAACGGACGCGCCAAACGCATTGCTGTTACACTCGGACAACGCTTCGACCAGAATGTGGAAATCATCTCCGACGAACTCGAAGAAGGCATGGAAATGGTTACCGTTGGACAACACAAACTCGTGGACGGATCCAAAATCAATATTGTCAGATAAAACCACTGCCGGACGGACATCATGCAACTGTCCTCTCTTCGGCATAAAACCATACAACTATGAGTATATATAAAACAGCGATTGAAAAACCGGTAACGACTGCCCTTATCTTCGGTGCCGTGATTATAATCGGTATCTTCTGTTACATACAGCTGCCTATCGACCAGTTCCCCGAAATGGACCCGCCTTATGTAACCGTAATGACCACCTATGCCGGTGCTTCTGCCAGCGAAATAGAAACCAATGTCTCCAAAATAATGGAGAACCGTTTGAACTCTGTTGACCACCTCAAGCACATCGATTCACAGTCAAAAGACAACATCTCTATCGTTTTCTTGGAGTTCGAGTGGGGGTCCAATATCGATGAAGCAGTCAACGACGTGCGCTCATATGTCGATATGACCAAAGATATGTTGCCCGACAATTGCGGAACACCTATGATCTTCAAGCTCAAATCTTCGTCAATGCCTATTATCCAATATTCTTTCACGGCTGACGAAACATACCCGGGCTTGGATAAGATTCTCAACGATGGGGTTATCCCTATCTTGAACCAAATCGACGGTATCGGTAACTTGTCTTTGTCCGGTTCGCCTGAGCGCTATGTCTATGTCGATATCGACCAACAGAAACTCGATGCCTATGGTATCACCTTGGAGACGGTTGGCAATACGATTGCTGCCAACAACCTCAACCTCAGTTCCGGTACGGTCAAAATGCCGCAAGAGCAATATCAGATGCAGGTGCGTTCCGAGTATCTCGAAAGTGCCGAAATCAACGATATTGTGGTTACTACAACTCCCGACGGGCGGCAAGTATTCGTGCGCGATATCGCTACCGTCAAAGATACTATCAAAGAACTCTCTTTGGACGAGAAAACCAACGGGCGTGAGGCTGTCCGTATGATGATATCCAAGCAGACAGGTGCCAATACGGTGCAAATCTGCCGTGACGTTCGCAAACAGATAGCCAAACTGCAGCAAACTTTGCCTTCCGATGTGAAGATAGAACTTATCTACGACTCCTCTGAGAACATTCAGAACGCTATCGACTCTTTGGAAGAAAGTATTCTCTATGCCCTTGTCTTTGTGGTATTGGTAGTCTTCTTCTTCCTCGGTAAATGGCGTGCTACCATCATCATTGGTCTCACTATCCCGATTTCATTGATTGTAGCATTCATCTATCTCCGCATGGCAGGCTCGTCCTTGAACATCATTTCACTCTGTTCACTCACTATCGCTATCGGTATGGTGGTTGACGATGCCATCGTCGTATTGGAGAATATTACCAAACACGTCGAACGGGGTGAATCGCCGCATGAAGCAGCTATCTACGCCACCAACGAAGTATGGGTTTCGGTTATCGCCACCACCTTGGTACTTGTCGCCGTGTTTGTACCTTTGACAATGCTCGAAGGCGTTGCCGGTGTCATGTTCAAAGAGTTAGGTTGGATTGTGGCTATCGTTTGCTGTGTATCAACCACCATTGCCATTACCCTTACTCCTATGTTGGCTTCCAAACTATTGAAGTCGAAAAAAATGTATGTCGATGAAAACGGTAACCTCATTGATACCGAAGCCGGCAAAAAGTCGTGGTACGACCGCACTGTAGTACATCTCTTGGATAAAGTGGACGAATGGTATAGTCACGCCTTGAGAGCCTGCTTGAACCACAAAATTATTACCCTCCTGGTCTTGCTCGCACTCTTTGCGTTGTCTCTGTTGCCTGTTCTTACAGGTGCTATCGGTACCGACTTTATGCACCAGCAGGATAACGGACGTATCTCCGTATCCGTGGAATTGCAGCGTGGTACACGTATCGAAGAAACATTGAAGACGGCCCGTGCACTGGAAGCACGCTTCCGCGAACTGGTTCCTGAGATTCAGCTGATCAGTACATCTGCTGGTTCCAACGATGACGCTTCTGTGGGAGCTATGTTCTCTACCACGATGAACAACACTATCGCCATGACAGTCCGTTGTTCCAAGAAATACGAACGTGAACGCAGTATCTTCGAGATTGCCGAAGTCTTGCGCCAGGAGATGGCTCAATATCCCGAAATCATCGACTACCAATGTCAGGTGGCTGGTGGTATGGGTGGCGGTGCTTCCACTGTGGACCTCGAAATCTATGGCTACGATTTCGACCTCACTACCAATCTGGCAGAGCAGTCCAAACGGCTCATTGCCGAACTGCCGGGTGCACGTGATGTCAACATCTCCCGTGAAGACGAACGCCCTGAAATCAAGATTACGGTGGACAAAGAGAAAGCTTCACGTCACGGACTCACTTCCGCCACTATATCCACCTATCTCCGTGCACGTGTCAATGGTATGGCTGCCGGCTACCTCAAAGAAGACGGTGATGAATACGACATCGTTGTTCGTCTCCAGGAGAAAGACCGCAACTCCATCTCCGATATTCTGGACCTGACTATTCCTTCCGCGCAAGGCAATATCAAACTGTCGGAAATCGCCTCTATCGGTGAATACTGGGCTCCGCCTACTATCGAGCGCAAAGAGCGTCAGCGTATTGTTACCGTTGCCGTTACGCCCTTCAATGTATCCTTGGGCGAATTGGCTGCTGCTATCGAACAGGAAGTGCTTCCTAAGTTGGATATACCCACCGGATATTCTGTCCGTATCGCAGGTGACTACGAAGACCAGCAAGAAAGTTTCCGTGATATGGCGATGTTGGGCGCATTGATTATTCTTCTTGTTTTCATTGTGATGGCATCGCAGTTCGAATCGCTCATCAAGCCTTTCGTAATCATGTTCACCGTACCATTTGCACTCTCTGGTGTGATTATCGCTCTTTGGCTTACCAATACATCTTTGGATATGATTGGTGCTTTGGGACTCGTCATGTTGGTCGGCATTGTAGTGAAAAACGGTATTGTGCTCGTTGACTATATCGACCTCATGCGTGAACGAGGCTACGAACTCAACGAAGCTATTGCCCTATCAGGACGAAGCCGTATCCGACCCATCCTCATGACGGCCTTCACCACTATCCTGGGTATGTTGCCTATGGCGCTCTCCAAAGGCGAAGGCTCCGAAATGTGGGTACCGATGGGTATTGTGGTAATCGGTGGTCTCACCGTCTCCACCTTCCTCACCCTCTTCATCGTGCCTGTCCTCTATGGCGCATTCAGCCGTAGGGGTGAGCGTGACAAGAAACGCAAACTGCGTGAGAAGTTCATCTTCATGCAAATCAAGGTGCACGATGAGGAAACGCAAACGGCGCAAGCCATTGATACAAACAATTCTAATGAATAATGCAGTATGAAAAGTGTATTGATAGTTTTCAACCAGACCAACACGGAGCGTGTCGAATACATGCTCGATGCGTTGAATGTACGGGGTTTCACCTTCTTCGAAGAAGTACAAGGGCGTGGCACCAGCACCGGTAATCCGCACCGTGGTACACACACTTGGCCAGAAATGAACTCGGCAGTCCTCACCGTAGTCGAAGACGACAAAGTAAAACAACTGCTCGAAACCGTCAAGAAGATTGACCTGCGCAATACCGAAGTCGGAGTACGTGCTTTCGTTTGGAACATCGAAGCCACCGTCTGATCTCCGCTTCTCCCTATAAACTGCAGCCACAGAAGGTATCTCACTGCCCTCTGTGGTTGTTTTTGTTGCTATACATATCCTGTAAAACTCTATAGTAGAGACGGAGCGTGCTCCGTCTGGAATATCAGATAATGCAATGTAAAAGCATAGCCCGCTCCGTCCGGAATGACGGATCTTGCTGTCGGTGCGTAGCCCTCTCGCCTGCATAATTGTCCAATGGTGAAATTGTCAAATAGGGCTTGTCCGGTCAAATTGTGTGCGTCTCGTCCGCCTATCCTGTCATTGTGCCAGGCTCGATAAGGCAATATTAACTATTAATTATTAACTGTTAACTTTCACGTAGCTTGCGTCCCCGTACAATTGCCGTACAATTCCCGTACAATTCCCGTACAATTCCACGTAGCACCATATGACATCCGTATCCCCCGCACGTATCCTGCATCTATCTTCACCCTGCCAACAGGCTGCCCCTGCCGGATGGATATCCGCACTCCGCCATCAGCACCAAAGCAACCTGCCCCTATTTTGCTATTTTCCAAAAAAGCTGTATCTTTGCCTCCGTTAAGGCAGGTTCTATAAATAGGCTTGCGACGATTTCATAATATAAACCGAGATGATTTCTCCGGATAAAGAGGGAATTTAGCGGGCTAAATGACCGATGCAAACCGAAAAAATCAGCCGGTTTAGACATGAAATCAGCCAAGAACCGGCATAACAAACAAAACTAATTCAGCAGGTGTCTTATTGATAGAACCTGCCAAATACAATCTAATACCGCAATGAACACACAACCGACAGATATTGTGGTCCGTTTCTCAGGAGATTCGGGCGACGGTATGCAACTCACTGGTACATTGTTTTCCAATCTCTCTGCCCTTTCCGGCAACGATATTTCCACTTTCCCCGACTTTCCCGCAGAGATTCGTGCACCGCAAGGAACGCTTGGCGGAGTCAGCGGATTCCAAGTGCATATCGGTGAGAACCGTGTATATACACCGGGTGACAAAGCGGACGTTCTCGTAGCCATGAATCCCGCTGCCCTCAAAGTCAATGTCAATAACCTCAAAGCCGACTCGGTCGTCATCGTTGATACTGATTCCTTCACGGACAAAGACCTCCAAAAGGCACTCTTCAAAACCGATAACCCGTTCACGGAATTAGGTCTCCCCGATACTTTGCAGATTGTACCTTTGGCACTCACCACTCTCACCAAAGAGAGCTTAAAGGACTTTCAAATGGACAACAAGAGCATACTGCGCTGCAAAAATATGTTCGCCTTGGGACTCATCTGTTGGCTCTTTGAGCGTTCTTTGGAACAGGCGCAACACTTCTTGGCAAATAAGTTCCGAAAGAAACCTGCTTTGTTGGAGGCGAATACCAAAGTGCTGACCGACGGCTATAACTATGGCAACAACCTCCATCTCAATATAACTACTTTCCGTATCGGAGCAACCAACGACCTGCCGCATGGTCGCTACACGTCCATTGCCGGCAACAAAGCCACTGCTTGGGGGCTCATTGCTGCCGCCGAAAAAGCGGGTAAACGCCTCTTCTTGGGCTCCTATCCCATTACGCCCGCAACAGACATATTGCACGAACTCGCTGCCAGGAAAGATATGGGGGTCATCACCGTCCAAGCCGAAGACGAAATAGCTGGTATCTGCACCGCTATCGGTGCTTCCTTTGCAGGCGACTTGGCTGTTACCACTACTTCCGGACCCGGTCTCTCTCTCAAATCCGAAGCCATCGGCTTGGCGGTCATGGCGGAACTGCCACTCGTGGTTATTGATGTACAACGGGGTGGACCGAGTACAGGCTTGCCTACCAAAACCGAACAGACCGACTTGCTGCAAGCCATCTACGGACGTAACGGCGAAAGCCCCGCTGTGGTCCTTGCCGCTTCTACACCCGACAACTGTTTCTACTATGCCTACATGGCTGCCAAAATAGCCTTGGAACATACCACTCCCGTCATTCTCCTCTCCGACACCTATCTCGCCAACGGAACTTCGCTTTGGAAACTGCCCCGTCTCGCCGATATGCCTGCTGTCTCGCCGGCAACCGTTCCCGATGGCTGGCAGGGCAGATACAATCCTGCCGTGCGGGATCCGGAAACCCTTGTCCGGTACTTCGCCGTACCCGGTATGCAGGGATTCGGACACCGCAATATGGGTTTGGAACGGGATGCCCGCTCGGGTACTATCTCCACCGATCCTGCCAACCATGCCCTTATGGTGGAAACACGTGCCCGTAAAGTGCAGAATATCGCCCGTTCGCTACCCCTTTTGCAAGTCTATGGCGACAGCACGGCAGACACGCTTTTTGTCGGTTTCGGCTCTACCGAAGGACATCTCCGTGCGGCTGTCGATACCCTGCTTTCGCAAGGCAAACCTTGTGCTTTGGCACATTTCAACTATATCTGTCCTTTGCCGCTCAATACAGCCGAAGTGCTGAGGAAATATCGTCGCATCATCGTATGCGAACTCAACTCCGGTCAGTTTGCCGCCTATCTCCGCTCTCAGATCGAAGGGCTGCATATCCTGCAATACAACAAACTTGAAGCACAGCCTTTCCTTGTCACCGAATTGGTGGAAGCCTACTGTCGCTATACTGCTTCCGAAGCTCACGCAACCAAAGCTTAACCCTCAACTGATACCCGAAAATACCCTGTCAATATGATGCAACCACAAGACTTCAAATCCGACCAAACCGTGCGTTTCTGCCCCGGTTGCGGTGACCACGCTATATGTATGGCTTTGCAAAAAGCTATGGCAGCCATAGGCGTACCGCCTCATCAGACCGTCGTTATCTCCGGCATAGGTTGCTCCAGCCGTATGCCGCACTACCTCAATACCTATGGGTTCAATACCATTCACGGACGCGGTGCTGCCGTTGCCACCGGCGTCAAGACCTCACACCCCGAGTTGTCTGTTTGGCAAATGACAGGCGACGGCGATTGTCTCGCTATCGGAGGCAACCACTTCATTCACTCTTTGCGCCGCAATGTTGACCTCAATATATGCTTGTTCAACAACAGGATCTATGGCTTGACCAAAGGACAGTATTCGCCCACTTCGCCAAAAGGATTTGTTAGCAAATCCTCACCTTTCGGCACAGTGGAACGACCTTTCGTACCGGCTGAACTGGTGATGGGAGCACGTGGTACTTTCTTCGCACGCACGCTTGATGTGGATATGCCCACCACGGTAGCCTGCATGCAGGCTGCCCATGCGCACCACGGAGCTTCCGTAATCGAATGTCTTGTCAATTGCGTCATCTTCAACAACGGAACCCATTCTTGGATAGCCGACCGGGAAGAGCGGGCAGAACGCACTGTCTTGCTGGAACATGGCAAACCCATGATTTTCGGCAAAGAACACAACAAAGGCTTGGTATTGGACGGATGGAATCTCCGGGTGGTGACTATCGGCGAGAACGGTGTTACCGAAAGCGATATCCTCATACACGATGCCGCTACCGAAGACGATACCTTGCACCGCAAACTCGCACTCATGCAGGCACCCGATTTCCCCATTGCCTTGGGTGTCATTCGTAATGTCGAATCCGAGACCTACGACCAAGCCGTCCACGCCCAACTGCAAGAGGTGCAACAGAAAAGCACCATGCACTGCTTCGACGACCTTGTCACCGCCTGTGAGCAATGGGAAATCTGATAATATAGTAGAGACGGGGCGTGCCCCGTCTAACTTTCCGCAACCGTTCCCCTGCATTTTTCAGTATAAAATCGAAATTATTGCAAAAAAATGTGCTTGTCACTTGCAGGGTTCAAAAAAACATTGTACCTTTGCACCCGCAAAAACAAACAGGATGCCCAGATGGCGGAATCGGTAGACGCGCTGGTCTCAAACACCAGTAGGTTCACCCCTGTGCCGGTTCGACCCCGGCTCTGGGTACACAAAAAAGACCAAGTACTGCACTTGGTCTTTTTTTCATATATAACCGCCTCTGTCACGCTGTTGAATATTTCCTTGCAATAATCAACTAAATTCACTACCTTTGCAGTGTGTATCATAATCTTGTACACACACCTATAAGAACCCGTTAAACACGCATACCATGATGTACGAAGAACCTGCCAACCGAGGTGGCAAATTTATCCTTTTCTTTCTCGTTGTTGCTATTGTGACAATAGTAGTCCTTATCTGTTACGCTACCGGTGTTATACCGTCGGACAACACTCCCGAAGAGCACACCGTAGCGCCACAAGAGCAAATCGTAGAGCCACAAACAGCCGACACTTCCTCTTCCACTTTCCGAATCACGGAATCAGACTGGAATGCTCTGCACAAAGAAATCAATCAATTGCGCAACGAGGTTGCCCGACTCCGCAAAGAAGTGGAACAAAAGAAAACTGTTTCCTCAAAATCAACTGACAAAAGTTCACAGGCTGCTCCCAAAACTACTACCAAATCTTCTACACAGCCATCCAAACCTGTAGCACAACAAAAGCCGCAAGAAGCATCACCGATTCCATCAAATCAGCCTGCTACTCCAAAACCGGCAGAAACCCCCGCAACATTCAATGCCAACGATATCACCTTGGCAAACTATTCCCACGATTGGGTGGAACGCTATGCAACTATCGGTTTGAAGAACAATACCAACTACACTGTCACATCAGTCACAGGACGACTCATTTACTATGATATGAAAGGCAATATGCTCGACTATCAGGATTTCACTACTCCGCTTCGTATTGAACCTGGTATGGTAAAGAGTTTCACATACGAAGGATATAACCACAAAGATTCATACGCATACTATAAAAGCGATGTAAGAACCAGTTATCCCGACCGCAAGTACAAAGTCACCTTCCAGCTCAAATCCTATAAAGTGAAATAACTATCCCTTTATAGGGCGTATATGGCGAAAAATGCGTACCTTTGCAACTTGATACGCAATGATACCCCAAATACTGCCGAAACAATGCTGCCGTTAGACTTTATCGATATGATGGTTCCCCAAATGGGAACGGAATTGGACGCTTTCTGTCGTGCGATAGAGCAAGAGCCCTTGGTGTCTGTTCGTCTGAACAGCAAAACCAACGCTAAGAGCGATATACTGCAGTTGGGCAAAAGAGTACCCTGGTGCGAAAGCGGCTACTATCTTCAAGTTCGTCCGCAGTTCACATTGGACCCGTGGTTGCATGCCGGTTGCTATTATGTGCAGGAAGCCAGTTCGATGTTCCTCGAACAAGTGCTTCGCCAATACGTACGGCGCGATGCCATTGTACTCGATATGTGCGCTGCACCCGGCGGAAAATCCACATTGCTGAGCGAGCACCTGACCGAAGGCGGATTGCTCATTAGCAATGAGGTAGTGCGGCAAAGGGTATTCATTCTCTCTGAGAACATTCAGAAATGGGGCAACGGCAACACTGTCGTTACCCACAACCAAGCCAAAGATTTCGGTGAGCGACTACCGAACTTGTTCGACTGTATCTTGGTCGATGCTCCCTGCTCGGGCGAAGGTATGTTCCGCAAAGACAAACAGGCAGTGGACGAATGGAGCGAGCGGAACGTACAGATGTGCGCCGAACGCCAACGCAAGATACTGGGCGATGTGTGGGACGCTTTGCGCCCGGGCGGCATTATGATTTATTCCACCTGTACTTTCAATACCAAAGAAGACGAAGAAAACGCTCAGTGGATAGCAGAGGAGTTAGGGGCTGAGATTCTGCCTGTACATACGGAACCGGAATGGGGCATTACGCAGACCAAAGGCTATCATTTCTATCCGCATAAGGTCCAGGGAGAAGGATTCTACCTTTGCGCTTTCAGAAAAGACGATGCATCCTATGCTCCCTTCCGTCCCAAGACAGAGAAGAAAAAAACAGCGCAAGCGATAGAGTTTGAAAAAGAGATACGCTCTTGGTTGCAACACCCCGCGCAATGGGCGCTTCGCCAACAGGAACGCTTTGTGAACGCTTATCCCTTGCGGCACAAAGAACTTATCGACTACTTGTCAACCCAATTGATATGCATATCCACAGGTATCGGACTGAGTGAGCAACGCGGCAAAGGCGTTGCACCGCAACATAGTTTGAGTATGGCAAAAGACCTCCGGCAAGAGGCTTTCAACCGTGTGGCAGTGGACAAACCGACTGCCCTCTCGTATCTCAGACAGGAAGCCATTGTGCTCGACAATCAACCGGTAGGCATCTTGCTCCTTACTTATCAGGGAGTGGCATTGGGCTTTGTGAAGAACATAGGCGGACACTGCAACAACCTTTATCCCAAAGAATGGAGAATCAGAGTGTTATGAACCGACTGACTTTTTTAGGTACAGGTACAAGCGTAGGCATTCCCCGTATTGGTTGCGATTGCGCAGTATGCCGTTCTGCCGATGTGCACGACAAACGCTTGCGCTGCTCTGCCCTGTTGGAAACAGACGGCTTGCGCATATTGATCGATTGCAGCCCCGACTTTCGGCAACAGGCTTTGCTTCACGATATACGGCACTTGGACGGTGTCATCCTGACGCATGAGCACTACGACCATGTAGGCGGTTTGGACGACTTGCGCCCTTTGGGCAACGCCCGTATCTATGGCGAACAACGGGTGTTGGACGCTATCTTGCGCGTAATGCCCTACTGCTTTGGCGAACACAAATACCCGGGTGCTCCCGACATCGAACTGCACAAAGTGGAGCCTGACAAACCGTTTGCCATCGGCAATGTGGAGATACTGCCTTTGCGCGTCATGCACGGACGCTTGCCTATCGTGGGCTATCGCATAGGACGGTTTGCCTATATCACAGACGCAAGTGCGATTGCCGATACTACAATTAGTCAGTTGCAAGGCTTGGATACCTTGGTACTGAACGCCTTGCAGATACCTCCCCACCCTGCGCATTTCTCCCTGGCAGAGAGTTTGCAGGTAGCAGAGAAGATAAAAGCACGGCGCACCTGGTTCATACATTTCTCCGACAAGATTGGTTTGCACGCTGTAACGAACAGGACATTGCCCAAGGGTGTAGAACTTGCTTACGACAACCTGACCATCGGCTTATGAAAACCAAACTCATAGTCTTTTGTGCAATATGGCTCTTGGCGCTGAATGTCAACGCTCAGCAATGGCATACGACGTTGGACGTACTCCGTCCGGCAGCACAGCAGTTGCCCGATAGTATCAACGACCTGTTAATCGTCAACAATATCGCTACCCAACCCGATGATTTCGGGCATGCCGACAAGCAGGACGACCAACTGACGGGCAAAAGCAATATCGACCTTCGGACAGCACCGCTTTTGTTGCTTGCTGCCGCTACGCAAGTGTTGGACGAGTCAGGATTGTTCCTTTCGGTCAGCCTGTTGGAACATTCGCAGAACAAAGGGAATTATTACCAAAAGCACTCACTGCCCCAAGCGGCAGTTGACAGTTTGTGCCGGCTCTACCATACCGATGCCGTGCTGGCGTGCGACCAACTCGTGGTGTACGATATAGAGGAGAGCTATCTGACGGATTCCTATACCTATTTGGCGTATTTGGAAGCCTATCAGTCAACCCAATGGACACTCTATTGTCAGAATGGAAAAACTCAGCGTTACCAATATGCCGACACGCTCTATTGGGAGCATGAGGAGTATTCCAGAAATGGGGCAATGCAAGGTTTGCCCGACCGGCGGACTGCGTTGCTTGATATGAGCGCTTACGTAGGGGAGCAATTTGCCAACCGATTCGTTCCGCAATGGAAACAGGTGGACCGCTATTTCTATGAGAACGACAATCAGTATATAAAGCAAGGTTTGGAGGCATTCGTTCACCAACGCTGGGAACAAGCATTGTCCCTCTGGCAGCAGGCATACGCCGAAAAAGACCATCTGACACAGGCATACGCAGCAGCCAATATAGCCGGTACGTATGAGATTACAGGCTGCTTGCAAGCGACTCTGCAATGGGTAGATAAAGCGATAAGTGCTTTCGACCGTCTGCATTCCGCCGATGCCCAACAACAAAAAGTGAATCTTACATACTACAAACGCCAACTGCAACAGCGTATCAACGACGAAAGGCTGTTGCAACAATGAATAGTTAGTTTTGCTTCTTTGGACGGAAACGCCTGTTGCCTTGTTTGTTCCTCTTATTATTGCCTGTAGGTTTGCGTTGATGCCGGCGTTTGCTCCGCTTCTCTTGCACTGTATATTCAGGTCCCTCGCCCAACTCTTCGGGAAGGGGCAGTTTGGTGATTTCCTTCTCCAGGAAACGCTCTATCTTCTGAAAATAGAACTGGTCCTTCTCCGATACCAAAGTGATGGCTTCACCTGAGTTTTCCGCACGGGCTGTACGACCGATACGGTGCACATAGTCTTCGCAATCTTTGGGAACATCGTAGTTGATTACCAATGGGATATCGTCAATATCAATGCCGCGCGATACAATGTCGGTGGCAACCAGCACCTCTACTTTCCCGTTGCGGAAATCGAGCATTACCTCGTCTCTTTCACGTTGCTCCAAGTCCGAATGCATGGCACGGGCATGTATCTTTTCACGCCGCAACTGATACGTCAAGTCTTTGACCGTCTGCTTCTTGCCGGCAAACAATATCACCTTGTTGAGCGGATGCTTATCGGAAGAATGTGTGGCCATGATATGTTTGATGAGTGCCACTTTCTGGTGCTCGTAGCAGATATAAGCTTGTTGTAATATGGTCTCGGGCGGACGCGAAACGGCTATGTTTACCTCTACGGGATTGTGCATAAAGGTCTTGGCAAGACGTCGCAACTCTTGCGGCATGGTTGCCGAAAACAGAATGTTCTGACGGGTAGCGGGCAGTTGTTTGACAACGGTCATAATGTCATCGAAAAAGCCCATATCGAGCATACGGTCCGCCTCGTCGAGTATGAAGTACTTCACCTTCGAGAAGTCAATCGGATAGAGTTTCATGTGCGACAGCAGTCGCCCGGGCGTAGCTATCACAACGTCTGCCCCACGGGTAAGCCCGCGTTTCTGTGTCTCCCATGCAGCTCCGTCGTTGCCGCCGTAGATAGATACCGAAGAGAAAGGCAAATAGAACGAGAAGCCTTCCATCTGTTGGTCAATCTGTTGCGCCAGTTCCCGTGTGGGCGCCATAATGATGGCATTGACGGCATTCGGATCGTGGTTGTCCGTAAGCAGGTTGTTGAGCAGGGGCAATATATATGCCGCCGTCTTGCCCGTTCCGGTTTGAGCGCACGATATCACATCTTTGCCTTCCAGTATCACAGGTATCGTTTCCGCTTGTACGGGCGTACACTCCACAAAGTTCATGGCATCCAAGCCATCCAATATCTCATCTTCCAAAGGTAGTTCGTCGAAGTACATAGTTCAGTCGTTTCTCTGACGGTTATTCCCAACCGTCGAATATATGATAGTCGTATATGTTGTTTTCATCGGCATCGTGAAGCGGCGACCATATCTGTGCCAGGAACGGATTGTGCCGTGCAATCTCATCGTAGTGCCAAGGGCGTGGATCGGGTACATCGTCGTAAGGATTAGGCAACTCTTCGGGGCACCAGTGTCCGCCCAACAATATCAGTCGGGGCGATGCCTTGAAAGTATGCCCTTCGGCGCATTGCCACTCCAACTGTGTATCCCAATCGCCTTTGGTCATGGTCGTGCTCAGACACTTGCCCCCGCGGAATGCCGCAACCTGCTGCATATCTTCGATAGTGAACTCGTTCATAGGCTTTTGTTCGTCATAACCGTGATTGAGAACAACAGGCTCGCTCGTATTATGCCGCAAGTCCGTATGTTTCCAATCGGGGATAGCGTTGTATTGTTCTATCGAACCGTAGTAAGCCGCAATGCGCAACCCGTTCTTTTCCTTTATCCAGGTCTGTGTGCCGTGTTCCTTGCTGTTTGCCATTGCCCGCATAGCGAGTTTGATGATATGCGGAAAGCACTTGGCTATCTTTGTCTGTTTGGCAAAACGTATCATCTTGGGCAATGAGTTGCTTTCGCTCATCCGGCGGAAATATTCTTTGATAGGCACATTCGCCCTGAAATGGAGGTAGTTTTCAAGTACGTCGCCATCCAAATACCACATACCGTGGAAATTGCGGGTAGTAAACCATTTTGTATTGAATATTTTCTGCGGTGAAGGACAGCCTATCGCCTCCAGGAGCAGACATTCGAACTCATAGTTGGAAATGCGATAGTCGTTGCCGCTACCTATATTATAGTATCTGTTCCAAAACTCTTCAGGCACCATAGGACGGCATACTCTTTCCAACAGCCGTCCCGAATCCTCCACTGTTGCCCATTCCAATACACCGTTGATGGGCACATGGAACATGATAGGGTCGTAGTTGTTCAAGATAGCCGGATAAAGGATACCCGATTGTCTCAGACTCACCCATTTCCGTATTCCCGAGTCAGTCAGTATGCGTTCCGCTTTGACTTTGGTCAAGCCGTAATGGTCGTAGGCAGACACACATATCGGATCGCCAGCCCGTCCCCAATGCAGTGGAGCACGGCGGTCGCCCATCTGCGCCACCGAACCTATATAGACCACTTTCGGTTGCTTCTCTCCTTGTGCCAATACGGCATCGCGTATGTATTCGGCAGCCGTGATATTGACTTTCCGTGTCGCTTTCGGACGGTAGTCAGCTTGAGGCGATACCATTCCGCCGACGTGTAGCACTATATCTGCGCCCGTCACGCCTCGGAGGATATCGTCATAGTTGACCAGGTCGCCCCAGATGATTTCTATTTTGCCTTGCAGCGGCGCCAGTTTCTGTCGGTTCTTCCCGCTGTTGCGTGCCAAGATGCGGATGTTGTACAATTGCGGATATTTGAGCAGCTCTTGCAGTCCTGCCCAACCCATTGTGCCTGTGGCACCCGTGAGAAATACGGTAGTTTTCATATGGTGCTGTTGTTTTTCTTCCTCTGTTGTTTGCGCTGTTTCCGTATGCGGTGGTTCTCCCGCATCATAAGAATATATTGTTTCAAAAATTCATACGTATCATCTATCAATGCCGGTGTCCATGTGCGTTGACGCTCAATCTGTTGGTAGGTTTCCCGTAATGTATGTTCGTTATCGGTAATGACGAGCAGAGCGTCATCGTCCTGCAATACCGATTTGCCGCTCGGCACGAAGAAACTCTTGCCCCGTTTGACCATAATCACCAATGTGTTCTGCGGCAACCCCAGGTCCATCAGCCGGTTGCCGTGCTGCAACAAGTCGTTGGTTACCTTGATTTCAGTGGCAACCGATTTGATTTCTTCGGGCAAGTCAATGTCGAAGTTCACAGGTTTCTTCAGTCTCTTCGGTTGCTCCGCCACACCAAGCAGCTTGGCTGCACCTGTCAGCGAAGTACCTTGTACGATAAGCGATACCAGCGTGCAGAAGAACACTATATTGAAGATGATATCTGCGTCCTCCACTCTCGACGCCTTGCAAAGAATAGCAAAGATAATCGGTACTGCTCCACGTAGTCCCACCCAGCTCACAAAGGCTTTGTCCTTCAAGTCGTATCGGCGGAAGGGCAACATCGAGATAAACACGCTCAACGGGCGCGACACGAATATCATCACTACGCTCACTATCAATCCCGGCACAGCCACATCCAAAAGTTCCCTCGGGTTGACCAATAAGCCCAACATCAGGAACATGACCAACTGGCAGAGCCAAGTCAAGCCGTCAAAGAAACTCATCGTGCTCCTTTTGTGGGCGAACTTGCTGTTGCCGATAACCAATCCGCCGATATACACTGCCAGATAGCTGTTCCCTTGCAGGTAATAGGTCGAAGAAAAGATGAAGATACATGCCGTAAAGACCAGTATCGGATAGAGCGACTCGTTATTGATGGTCACTTTGTTCATCAGCCAAACTATCGCTTTGCCGAACAGCAGTCCGGCAGCGGCACCGATGATGATTTGCATCAGCACCAGCAGTACGAGCGACAATATATTAGGTGTCGTACCGGCAGTCAGCACACCTATCAGCGTAGTAGTGAGCACGTATGCCATCGGGTCGTTGCTGCCCGATTCCAATTCCAACAACGGGCGCAGATTATGCTTGAGCGAAACGCCTTTGTTCCTCAGTATGGAAAACACGGAAGCCGAGTCGGTCGAAGCCATCGTGGCAGCCATCAACAGGCAGCTCACAAGTCCGATATGCTCCGCCTGGTGCGTCCCACCGAGAATCAGCCAGATGATGACACCCGTAATGCCGGCTGTCAGTATCACACCTAATGTCGCCAGCGTAATACCGGGCTTTATCACAGGGCGGATCTCCGCTATCTTCGTGTCCATACCGCCCGAAAACAGGATAACGCACAGCGCACAGGTACCGATAGCTTGTGCAAGATAAAGGTTGCTGAATTCTATCCCCAAGCCGTCGGTACCGAACAGCATTCCCACCAGTAAGAACAGCAGCAAAGTAGGCACACCGAAACGGTAGCCCACTTTGTCAGTGAAGATACTGGCAAAGAACAGCAGCGACAATATGAGCAATATCAACTCTACGGACACGATTGCTCTATTTCGTTTCTTTCGTTAGCAATACGTCTTCTATCGCACCTTGCAGTGCCTCTTTGGGCAGAGCGCCTTGTGCCACTTGGGGCGAACCGTTCATAGGGCAGAACAAGAGGGTCGGAATACTACGGATACCGAATGCAGCCGCCAATTCGCGCTCTTTCTCGGTATCGGCTTTGTAGATAATTATCTTGCCTGCATATTCTTTGGCGAGTTCTTCCATAACGGGTGCCAAACGCTTGCACGGACCGCACCAGGTGGTGTAAAAGTCGATGATGCAGGGCTTGTCGCCTTTGTATTGCCACTGTTGCTGAGTGGTGTAATCAAACACTTTTGCCTTGAAGTCGGCAGTGGTCAGATACTGCACCTGCTGTGCCGGTGCTGCCATAAAGAAAGCAGCTGTCAAGACGCATATTGTTA
This sequence comes from Bacteroidales bacterium, assembly GCA_022783865.1. GTDB lineage: Bacteria > Bacteroidota > Bacteroidia > Bacteroidales > Paludibacteraceae > Colicola. The sequence goes on along the minus strand of JALFYY010000013.1, from coordinate 183,748 downwards.
CGAATCGTTTCATAGAATATTGTTATGTTTCGTTGTTATTAGGTATATACCTCAAAAACTTTGCCATACTCCGGCAAAGTAATCAAATTGTGCCACAAAAGTAATGTTTTTTCTTGGATTATGCAACAGTCGTCCGTTGGTCATCAAATGAACAAACCATCACATTTCGAAACATGAGCAACAGATGTCAGTTTGATAAGAATGATAGCGGATTACTCTGCATCCGGCAAAGCGATGGATTGCGTAAGTCGGGCAATAACGAAGTTGCGAAGTATCTTATACTTAGCCGGTTGTGGCTGCGCGAGGAACTGTTCCTGCCAGTATTGACGGCGATCGGGGTCGGCGAGTTCCGCTTTGGTTTTCGCAACCGCTTCGGCAAAACGTGCGCTAAGTTGCTTTTGACGGGGCGTAATCGTTTTGGGATTCCGGCGACGGGGATAGGTACTTATTACTTGCTCGCCCAACCGGTGTGCACAATAGAGTTTACTGTTCTTGTCAAGTCTGCCCACAAGGGCATCAAAGGGGTATTCAAGACGTGCTTTTGCCATAATGATAAGGTATTAATTGGTTAATATATTATTAGTTGTCGTTTTTCTTTAAGTTTGTATGCGATATGTCCGTTGGCAGGAGTTTTTTGCAATAAAATTCGACCATGATTCGATGTAAGTATCACGAAGTCAGCACGGGAGCATACGGATGTGATATGCTTTTGCCGTGTTTTTGCCGTCCTTTTGCCGTAATTGGAAACATGGCGATAGCTTATTGAAAGGTAAGAGACATTGGGAATACAGGAAGGCGAAAGCATCGGGATTAGCAAACAAATATAAGCACCGCTTATTTTAGAATAAAAGATACCTGAGTGCCATTCCTCATAACAAGAAAACCATGTTCAATCACTGCAAACCATGATGACTCCTTTACAGACTCAGTCTCGCCAAAGCCATAACTAATGAGCCATTTCTTAATTGTTGCCTCATCCCATCGATGCTTTCCTTCTTTGGTAAGGCTTTTAGCTATAGTCTCCCATTCACTACTTGAGAGTTCGTATCTGATATAATATCCATCATCTATCGTTATATTTGTAGCTTCTATGAATTCGTAATATTCCATAGTAGTTGTCCAGACTGTGTATTTCTCTTCACTACAAGATTGTAAGAAGGTGGTAAGCAAGACGATTGTCAAGATACACAAAGTGTGAATCACTCTTTTCATATCAGTATCATTATTTAGTTGTTTGTCTTATATTATTGTACTCAGAGAGAATAAAATATAGGGGCACACCGATGGTTGGTGTACCCCTATACGGAATGACGGATTACTCTGCCTGATTGTCAGCTTTTGTCCAATCGGTGCTGAGCATACGCTGGTAAGAACGGTAGCGCCATTGAGCGTTCTGCTTGGCAGCCTCAAAGAGTTCGGCTGCTTCGGCAGGGAACTGCTTCATTACGGACGCAAAACGTACCTCACCCTTCAAGTAGTCGTTGAAGAGTTCCCAGTTGGGTTCTTTGCTGTCGAGCGAGAACGGATTCTTGCCTTCTGCCTCCAACTGAGGATTGTAGCGCCAAAGATGCCAGTAACCGCATTCTACGGCTTTCGCCTCTTCTGCCTGACTCTTGCCCATACCGGCTTTCAAACCGTGGTTGATACAAGGAGCGTATGCGATAACCAACGACGGTCCGGGATATGCTTCTGCCTCACGGATAGCCTTCAGGGTCTGAGCCTGATCGGCACCCATAGCGATTTGAGCCACATATACATAGCCGTAGGTAGTGGCAATCATACCCAGGTCTTTCTTGCGTACACGCTTGCCGGAAGCGGCGAACTTGGCGATAGCACCGAGCGGAGTAGCCTTACTTGCCTGACCGCCCGTGTTGGAATACACTTCGGTATCCAATACAAGGATATTGACGTCCTCACCGCTGGCAATCACATGGTCGAGACCTCCGTAACCGATATCGTAAGAAGCACCGTCACCGCCTACAATCCATTGGCTGCGTTTGATGAGGTGATCCTTGTAAGTCAATATCTGTTTGCAGGTATCGCAACCGCAGGCTTCGCAAGCCGCAACGATAGGAGCATACAGACGTTTGGTTACCTCTACGCTGTCTTTATTCTCAATCCACTCTGTGAACATCGCTTTGAGTTCGTCGGAGCAGCATGTGCATGTCTGTGCTTCCGTCATCAAGCGTACAAGACGCTCTTTCATCTTCTTGTGGGCAATCTGCATACCCAAGCCGTATTCGCAGAAGTCCTCGAAGAGCGAGTTGGACCATGCAGGACCGTGTCCGTTTTCGTTCACCGTGTAAGGTGTAGAAGGAACAGAACCCGAATAGATAGAAGTACAACCCGTAGCATTGGCAACTATCTCACGGTCACCGAAGAGTTGGGAAATGAGTTTGAGGTAAGGAGTCTCACCGCAACCCGAGCATGCACCTGAGAACTCGAAGAGCGGAGTTGCAAACTGCGAGTTCTTGACATTGCTCTGGATATCAACCAAGTGCTGTTTGGTCTTGACATTCTCAACGCAGTATTGCCAGTTGGCAGCCTGTGCCTCCTGTCCTTCGAGCGGAACCATCTTGAGTGCTTTACCCAATTTAGGATTACCGGGACAAACATCCACACAGTTGCCGCAGCCCAAGCAGTCCATTACACCCACCTGGATACGGAAATGCATACCCTTCATGGCGGCAGGAGCTTTCATTTCGATAGTAGTATCGGCAAGACCTGCAATCTCAGTCTCGTCCAATACGAACGGACGGATACAAGCGTGAGGACAAACGTATGCACACTTGTTGCACTGGATACAGTTCTCTGCATTCCACTCGGGAACGAAAGCACTTACACCGCGTTTCTCAAACTTGGCAGTACCGCTGTACCACGTACCGTCTTCGATGCCTTTGAATGCACTTACGGGCAACAGATCGCCGTCTTGTGCATTGATCGGACGTACTACATTGTTGATGAAATCGTCGCCGTCGGTATATACTTTCGGTTCAACGGTAAGGTTGCTCCATGCAGGATCGACAGTAAGGAGTTGGTATTCACCGCCACGGTCAACGGCAGCATAGTTCTTGTTGACAACATCTTCACCCTTCTTGCCATACGACTTCACGATGAAATGCTTCATTTCCTCAACGGCTTTCTCTACAGGAATAACGCCTGTAATACGGAAGAATGCGGATTGGAGAATAGTGTTCGTACGGTTGCCCAAACCTATCTCCTGTGCAATCTTGGTAGCGTTGATATAATATACTTTGATGTCGTTGTCGGCAAAGTATTTCTTCACCTTGTTAGGCAGGTTCTTTGCCAGTTCTTCGCCTTCCCAAATGGTATTCAAGAGGAAAGTACCGCCTTTCTGCAAACCACGCGTCACATCGTACATGTGGAGATATGCCTGAACGTGGCAAGCCACGAAATTAGGCGTAGTAACGAGGTAAGTCGAGTGGATAGGTTCGTCGCCGAAACGCAAGTGCGAGCAAGTGAAACCGCCCGATTTCTTGGAGTCGTACGAGAAATATGCCTGACAATATTTGTCGGTTGTTTCACCGATAATCTTTACGGAGTTCTTGTTGGCACCTACCGTACCGTCTGCACCCAAACCGTAGAACTTGGCTTGGAACATACCTTGTCCGCCCATGGCAACTTCTTCTCCGACAGGAAGAGATGTGAAAGTAACATCGTCGTTTACACCGATAGTGAAGTGGTTCTTCGGAGTGTTCATTGCCAGGTTGTCGTACACAGCCAGGATTTGTGCAGGAGTAGTATCGTTCGAACCCAAACCGTAGCGACCGCCTACAACGAGGATGTCGTTCATACCGAGTTCGTTCAATGCGTCTTTTACATCGAGATAGAGCGGTTCGCCGTTGGCACCCGGTTCTTTCGTACGGTCGAGTACACAGATGCGTTTCACCGAAGCAGGAATAGCTTCTTTCAGGTATTTGAGCGAGAAAGGACGATAAAGGTGTACGTTGATCATACCCAACTTTTCGCCTTGCTGTGCCTTGTAGTCGATTACCTCACGGATTGCCTCGCAAGCAGAACCCATACAGATGATGATATTTTCGGCATCTGCAGCACCGTAGTAGCTGAACGGACGGTATTTGCGACCGGTGATTTCCGAAATCTTATCCATATAGTCGCTGACGATGTCAGCCACAGCGTTGTAGTAAGGATTGCTCGATTCACGGTGAGCAAAGAACACATCGGGGTTCTCAGCCATACCGCGCATTACAGGGTGTTGCGGACAGAGAGCACGCTCACGGAATTCTCTGAGGGCTTCCTGGTCAACCAACGGACGCAAGTCTTCCATATCAACCACTTCCACCTTCTGATACTCATGGCTCGTGCGGAAACCGTCGAAGAAGTTAACAAACGGAACACGCGACTTGAGGGTAGCCAAGTGAGCTACACCTGCCAAATCCATCACTTCCTGCACACTGCCTTCTGCCAACATGGCAAAACCGGTCTGACGGCACGACATAACGTCCTGGTGGTCACCGAAGATACAAAGAGCGTGACTTGCCAGCGTACGGGCACTCACGTGGAAAACGGTAGGAAGCAATTCACCTGCGATCTTATACATGTTCGGAATCATAAGGAGCAATCCTTGCGATGCCGTGAAAGTAGTGGTCAACGCACCGGCTTGCAATGATCCGTGTACAGTACCGGCTGCACCGCCTTCGGACTGCATTTCCTGTACCAATACGGTTTCACCGAACATGTTCTTGCGGCCTTGTGAAGCCCACTCGTCAACATTCTCCGCCATAGGCGAAGAAGGCGTGATCGGATAGATGGCGGCTACCTCTGTGAACATATACGCAATATGCGCAGCAGCGGTGTTACCATCACACGTCAAAAACTTTTTTTCTTTCATTGTTAATACCTTTTATAAGTTTGTTTTGTTATATGGTTTTTATTATCTGTCTTGTTCTATGCGCCCTGCTATCTCCTCCGGATGGTCGGTGAGCAGTTGGGCATGGTTCATCTTCGGGAAGACGGTTACCTTGGTGGCAGGATATACCGCTACAGCATGACGGGCTTGCGGCGGGAACAACAATTCTTTGCTTCCGTGCCAAAACTCCGCTTTGATGCCTTCGGGCAACGACTGCAAGCGATAGGAAAACACGGAACGGAAGACCCGTATAGCCGTTCTTGACCCGTCGCATGGAAAAGTGCGGTCGAACTCATCAAAAAGCACATGGAAATAGTGCGAGCGGAATATCTTCCGATACAGTTTGCCGAAATGGCAACAGCACCATACGTTCAGGGCTTGATAGTATTGGCTGAACACCCGCATCGCCCCGCTGAACGACGTAATCGGCGCAGCGTCCATAACCAGACGGCGAATCTGCACCTTGTTGCGTTCCGCCAAACGTGCACCTATACTGCCTCCCAGCGAAATGCCGTACACCGTATCGGCTTTGCCATAGGCATGCGCCAGCAAGTATTCTTCTATCTGACGCGCCTCATCGTCCACTGTGGTAAACTCGTTGGGAACAGGCTTGCCGTTGAGGTCAGTCTGTTGTCCGTCCAATGCCGGTACCACTATGCGGAAACGTGTCTTCAGCAAGTCGATTACCCTGCTGAAAATCTGCCACGACGCATAAGTACCGGGTATCAGTACCACCACTGGGGCTTCCATATTTCCGAATTCGTGTATGAGCATTGTTGCTTGTCTTTTTGTTTGTCAATATAAAAAGCCGAACAGCCACAGCGGAATGCGGTTGCCCGTCCCTATTTCCATATTGTCGATTGCCGTTGTGCGGAAACCTGTTTTAACAGAGGGTCGTGCCGACACATTGAAATAGTTGACGCCGTCCACCACAAACATTGCATTCCGATCCGTAGCATTCACTTTGTGGCAGGCATGCAAAGCATTGTAGAAGAATGTTTCCGCCAATGCCTGCTTGTCGATTTGTCCGGACGGAACGGTATAAAGCAGGTTCGGATTCTGCATATACACTTTGCGCGGTTTGGCAGGAAACTGCTTGTCATCGGGATAGAGCAGATTGAGCAAACGGGCGTCTTTCAGATACTTGATGTAGTTCATTATCGTTGCACGTGAAGTATCGATACTCTCCGACAAACGGCTCACATTCAATGCACAAGGCGTTTCAAGTATCATACTGTAGAGCACTTTGCGTATCTTGTCCAAATAGCCGATTTCTATCTTCTTCACGAGCAGGATATCCACTTCGAGCATCATGTTCATGGTCTTCAGCAGTGTCTCGTCGAAATTGCGCTTTTCCAGGAAAAACGGATAGTATCCGTGTCTAAGATAGTCAGGGAAATACCACAGCGGATTGACTTTGCCCATTATTCCGGCAGCTATCTGCTCGTGGTCCGACAATATCTGTTGCAGCGTATAAGTCGGAAAACTTTGCCCCGATTGCAGGTTCAGATATTCACGGAAACTGAAACCACGCAAATTGTACATGTGTACGATATCGCACAAGTCGGGATTTTCTTCGGTCAGCCGCATCACCGGCGAAGCAGTGAAAACAATGTGCAAACCGGGATATTTGTCGTAACAAATGCGCAACTCTTCCGACCATTGCTCATATTTGAATATCTGGTCGAGCAAAAGCGTCTTACCGCCGTTCTGCACAAATTCCCCGGCAAACTCCACCAACGAGTGTTGGGCAAAATAGAAGTTGTTGAAGTTGACATACAAACATTCTGCAGAAGTACCGAACTGCTCTTTGGCGTACATCAGGAGAAAAGTGGTTTTGCCTACACCGCGACTGCCTTTGATAGCGATGAGACGGTGCGACCAGTCGATTTCGTCCATCAGCAAGCGACGTACAGGAGCATCCGTATGCTCCACCAAATACCTGTGTGTCTTATAAAACGCTTCCAACATGGCAATACAAAGATTTACTGATTGATACAAAATCGAACAGCACATTCTCTATCGGTTGCAAAGGTACACAATAGTTTTGGATTTTGCAATCTTTACATGGCAATTCTTTCGCTTTTTTTGTGGAATATTTGGCGGAAACGTCTATTGGTTATCCGATTGTGATTGCATAACCCTTGTATGACCCTTGTATAACCCTTGCACGACCCCTCACTTGGCAGGTAAAGGCATAGTATCTATATAGAAATACCATTTGCCGCATCGCATGATTACCATATAACAAACAAAAAGCCCCAAGCGGCGGCTTAGGGCTCAGAGCAGATGGTTCTGAAATTATCCTTTGTGGATAGCAGAACTCGGGCAAACATCAGCGCAAGTACCACACTCAGTGCAGATGTCCGGATCAATTGAGTAGATATCGCCTTCGGAAATAGCTCCCATCGGGCACTCATCGATACATGTGCCACAAGCGATGCAATCTTCAGAAATTACGTAAGCCATAGTAGTGTTTATTTTAGTTGTTTATAATATTGCCTGTTTGACAACGGAACAAGTACAATGGACAAAAAGACCAATCAGTTCAGAACATCTCTTCATCTTCACATCTTAACGCCTATGTCTCTTACTCCTTTTGCGGTGCAAATATAGTGCAAGTTTTTGATATGAGCAAAAGTTTGCCTTATTTATTTTCAATTGCCGCCCCTACAAACGACAAGAAAAGCGGATGCGGACGCAATACGGTGGAACTGTATTCGGGATGGAATTGCGTACCGATATACCAAGGATGTCCCTGCAGTTCAATTATTTCCACCAGACCCGAGTCAGGATTCGTACCGGAACAAACCATACCGTGCGCCTCGAATTCCGCCTGGTAATGATGATTGAACTCATAGCGATGACGATGACGTTCCGAAATAAGGTCTTTACCATAGATTTCCCTTGCCTTGGTACCTCGTTTCAGTTGGCAGGCATACGCTCCCAAACGCATCGAGCCGCCCATATTGATAAGCGTTTTCTGGTCTTCCATCATATCGACCACATTGTGCGTAGTGCGCTCGTCAAACTCCAGCGAATTGGCATCGGCATAGCCCAATACGTTGCGTGCAAACTCTATCGCCATCACTTGCATACCCATACAAATACCGAAACAGGGAATATTGTTCTCCCTGCACCAGCGCAATGCCTCGAACTTGCCTTCTACACCCCGAGAACCAAATCCGGGAGCAACCACTACACCTTGTTGTCCCGTCAGCGTTCCGGCAATATTGTCTTTCGTCAGGTCGTCCGACAAAACGGAAGTCAGCACCAAACGCCGGTTGCAATAGGCTGCCGCATGCGAAAGGCTTTCGTGAATCGACTTGTAGGCATCCTGCAATTGTACATATTTGCCAACCAAAGCAATACGCACCTCTTCGTTTGCGCCTTCCAATTTTTCCAAAAAGGCATTCCACGAAGTCATATCGGCAGCCGGCACTTTGCCCGGATCGTAACCCGTTTTGCGCAATACCACTTCGTCCAAATGTTCTGCCTGCATATTGAGCGGAACACGGTAGATAGAAGAAGCATCGATGGATTGCATAACGGCTTCAGGCTCCACGTTGCAGAACAATGCCACTTTGTGGCGGATATCTTCGGAAACCGCATGCTCTGTACGCAATATGATGATGTCAGGCTGAACGCCTTCTTGCTGCAAATCTTTGACACTGTGTTGCGTAGGTTTGGTTTTGAGTTCTTTGGCTGCTGCCAGAAACGGCACATACGTCAAGTGGATACACAAGCAGTTATGCCCCATTTCCCATTTGAGCTGACGCAATGCCTCTATATAAGGAAGCGATTCGATATCACCCACCGTACCGCCTATTTCGGTAATGACAAAGTCGAAACTGCCCGTCTGACCAAGTGCTTTCACATTGCGTTTTATCTCATCGGTGATATGCGGAATCACCTGTACGGTCTTCCCCAGATAGTCACCACGACGCTCTTTCATTATGACATTCTGATAGATACGTCCTGTGGTTATGTTGTTTATCTTGTGCGTTTCCACATTCAGGAAACGCTCGTAATGCCCCAAATCGAGGTCTGCCTCGTGTCCATCGACAGTTACATAGCATTCGCCATGTTCATACGGATTGAGCGTACCCGGATCGACATTGATATAGGGGTCGAGTTTCTGATTGGTGACACGGAATCCGCGTGCCTGCAGGAGTTTGCCCAATGAGGCGGATATGATTCCTTTTCCGAGCGAGGAGGCAACGCCTCCCGTAACAAAGATATATTTCGTTTCAGCCATGATAACGACAATTGAGTGTTACTTGTGTATTTTGCTGCTGTTGCGTTTGGCAAAGTCTGCCCAGTTCTTGTATTTATGGTCCATTCCGAGCGGCGAGCCCAATTGCAGATAGTGGCAATAGGCAATGGCAAGCGCATCGGTAGCATCGAGTTTTTGCGGCATTTGCTCATCAGGGATATGCAGATAGCGCTGGAGCATGGCAGCCACTTGTTCTTTCGAAGCATGTCCGTTGCCGGTGATTGCCATCTTGATTTTCATAGGCGAATACTCGTTGACAGGCAAATCTTTGGACAGTGCGGCTGCAATCGCCACACCTTGTCCGTGCGCCAACTTGAGCATGGTTTGCACGTTCTTGTCAACAAACTGTGTTTCGATGGCAAACTCCGTAGGTTCGTACTTTTCGATAAGTTCCTGAATACAAAAGAAGATGCGTTGCAATTTCTGATAGTGACTCTCCATCTTGTGCATATCCAAGATGCCCATTTCGATACATGCGGCTTTCGAACGCTCGGTTTGCAGTATAGCAAAGCCCATGTAGTTAGTACCCGGGTCGATGCCTAAGACAGTGTGATGTGTAACAATATTATCAATCATCTATTTGCCTTTTCCTCTGAAACTTAAGAACAGCACTACCACTACATAACAGAGCAGCATTACGACCCACGAATTGCTGTCCACCCACATCATCCAAGCCGCTACGCCCAAGAAGAGCGATGCTACGAAGTTGAGCAAATGCAACCTGCTTTCGCGCCGGTCGTCGGTCTTGTTTTGCATGGCAAAGACAAACGATTGCACAACAGCAAGCAATGCACCTGCCGAGAATACCCATTCGGCAAAAGGCAAATCAAACGTTCGGAGGAAAGCACCGGCAAGGAGCAAAGCTCCAAAAACGGTAATAAGTATGGTGTGTAGTCGTTTCATAACGTAGTATTATTCTTCGTCGATGAGATATACATCTTCGTTCGGAGCGTGCATATAATAATGTTCGCGCGCATAACGCTCGAGGTTCTCCTCACTGCCTTGCAGCGTCTGAATATCCTGTCTGTATCGGGCAGCTTCTTGCAGATAGTTGTCCAACTCTTCTTCCAGCCCGCTAATCTGACGGGCGTTTCTGATTTGCTGTATCCAGCTGTTTTCCCCCAAGAAAGCAAGCATAAAAAGGAAAACAACAAGCGTGATGACATACTTGTTGAGCACCCATTTGCGAAGAAGCACGGCAATATGTTTCCAGTCGATTTTCATACAGAAGCAATTTCTCTGCAAAGATACTAAATTTTCGGATACTGAGTAGTATCGTAGCACATATTTATGCAACCAACCGCTTTTTGCCGGAACAGGACAAGAACAAGCAGGTTTTCAACATTAAACAAACAAGGCTACTTCCTGCGGGAAGCAACCTTGTTAATGGTTACATGAAAGAACCCGGTGTTATGCGTTTTTTGCTTTTTCAACGATAGCTTTGAATGCCTCCGGGCAATTCATAGCGAGATCGGCAAGCACTTTGCGGTTGATAACAATACCTGCTTTGTGCAAAGCACCCATCAATTGGCTGTATGACAAACCTTCAAGGCGTGCAGCAGCGTTGATACGTTGAATCCACAATGCGCGGAAACTGCGTTTTTTGTTTTTGCGGTCGCGATATGCGTATTGCAAACCTTTTTCCCAAGTATTCTTGGCTACGGTCCAAACGTTACGGCGAGCACCAAAGTTACCTCTTGTGAGGCTCAAAACCTTTTTACGACGGTTGCGTGAAGCAACATGGTTGACTGATCTTGGCATAATAAATGTTTTTTAGAATGTTAGCGTTGCATTTCGGTGCAAACTTTCGGCTAATGCATTCGGTTAATGAATAAAAGTAATTAAGGCGTTACGCCGGTCTTATCTGAGCAGAAGCATTTCGCGAACCGAGCGCAAGTTGGTGTTGTCCACCAAAGCAGCATGGGTCAGGTTACGTTTTTGTTTCTTTGTCTTCTTTGTCAGAATGTGACTCTTGTAAGCGTGTTTACGCTTGATTTTACCTGTTCCGGTAAGGGCGAACCTCTTTTTGGCACCGGAATTAGTTTTTACTTTTGGCATTGTTGTTAATTATTTAGTTTATTATTATCCCAGAGCCATAGCTCTGTCGGTTTGTCTGTCAGAAAAACGCCTATTGCTTATCCCTTTTTGGGTGAGATGGTAACAATCATGCGTTTGCCTTCCAATTTGGGCAGTTGGTCAACCTTGCCATAGTCCTCCAAGTCGTTGGCAAAACGTGCAAGGAGCAATTCGCCCTGTTCTTTGAAGAGAATGCTTCGTCCTTTGAAGAAGACATATGCCTTCACTTTGCTGCCTTCTTTCAAGAAGCCTTGGGCATGTTTGAGTTTGAAGTTGTAGTCGTGCTCGTCGGTTTGCGGTCCGAAACGAATCTCCTTGATTACAATCTTCGCAGACTTGGCTTTCTGCTCTTTCTCACGTTTCTTCAACTGATAGAGGAACTTCTGGTAGTCCACTATCCTGCATACGGGAGGAGCGGCATTGGGCGATATTTCCACCAAGTCAAGGTTCTGTTCGTCAGCAATATGCATTGCTTCGGTAAACGAATAGATACCCTGTTCCACGTTGTCGCCTACAAGGCGAACTTCTTTTACGCCCCTAATCGCATCGTTAATACGATTAGGCAACTCTTTGATAACACGCCCGCCGCGTTGTTTGGGGGCATCGTTGGGTTGTAAAGAATTAGCTATAGCTTGTTTCCTCCTATAATTGGTTGATATTGTTGTTCCTCCCTTCTTTTCCTCTGAAAAAAAATGCATTATATACGCGCATTTATCCGATGAGCCGAAGTTTGAGCGTGCAAAGGTACGGATATTTTTTTATATAGCAAACACTTTGCCTCACTTTTTTATTATTTTTTCTTGTTGCGCACTATTGTGTATATCAGCGAATAGTTGTATCTTTGCAACGGAAAGTGTGATAACAAATATTCACTCTATAACAAACAACTTAATTCATTATTTATTATGAAAATGAACAAAATCTTTTCAGCTCTGATGCTGATTGGTGCTGTAATTGCTACAGCTTGTGATCCTATTAACAATCCTCCTCTGCCACCAGATCCGGACAAGGACACAACCGGAATCAACAAACCAGAACCAAAGCCCGAAAGTGACACACTTACGGTGGCTGACATCTTGAAGATGAAAGAAGACGGTACACTCCCAGCCAAAGATGCCGGAACTGAGAAGAAATGGGTGAAAGCTTATATTGTAGGCTCTTACAACTTTGATGCTGATCCTAAATTTGTTATCGGTACAGCCAACGCTTCGGGTACAAGTTTGCTTTTGGCTGATGACCCTGAGAGCACAGATACCTACAAAGTAGCCAGCGTGAAACTCTCTGCAGGCAAATTCCGTGACGCTCTGAACCTTGTAGCTCATCCTGAGAACTACAAGAAAGAGCTCAAACTCTATGGTATAGTTGAGGCTTACTGCGGTATCGGCGGTATAGTGAACATCGAAGAAGCCTATTTGGACGGCGAAAATGTCGGCACAATCGAGGTAGGCGAAATTGATTACCAAGACGGTGAATTGTCAGTAAGCGATTTCCTTGCCGTTGAAGAAATCAAGAACTTGGCTTCCGGTGCTACTACCGAAACAGAATATGTTGTTCGTGGTATCGTTCAATCTGTTGTCAAAGTTGATTTGAGCTACGGTAATGCACAATTCTATATCACTGACGGTGAGAAAGAGTTGCTCTGCTACAACATCGCAGGTGTAAACAAAGAGAAATTCGTCAGTGCAAAGCAATTGGAAGTAGGTGATATCGTAACCGTTAAGAGTGTTGTAACCAACTACAGCGGTACTATCGAGCCGAAGGGCGGTTATCTCACACGTACCACCAATACATTCGACCCCAGTACAGTAGAAGGTCCAAAAGAAGCTACTATCGCTGAGATACTTGCATTAGGTTTGGCTGACGGCGCTACTTCTGCAGAGCAATACAAAGTAAGCGGTATGATTGCCAAAGTAACAGAAGCAAGCACCGATTATGGTAACTTGACTTTTGATATCGAAGACGGCAACGGCAATACACTTACTTGCTACCGTGTATATTATTTGGACAACAAGAAATACACAGCAACTGACCCTGCTTTGGAAGTAGGTGACAACGTTACCTTGATTGCCCAAGTAAAGAACCACTACGGAACAATCGAGTTGGTACAAGGCTACGTAAGCGCACACACAAAATAAGCGGTATCCGATTACCCAATTATACAGTGAGGCAGACTCAGGTCTGCCTCACTTTTTGTATGTCCCCTCAACACTGCCTATACGGGTACGCTATCCCTAAATATCCATAAGGTATCCATAAGGTATCCATAAGGTATCCATAAGCAATTCATAAACTATCCCTAAGGTATCCCTAAAGTATCCCTAAGGCAGAGGAAGGCGGTTGGCAGGGGGAAGACACACGCAGAATACACGCAGAATACATACAGAATACATACAAGATACGTGCGGGAGATACGGATGTCATATGATGCTACGGGTAATAGTGCGGCAATAGTGCGGTAATAGTGCGGGAATTGTGCGGGAATTGTACGGGAATTGTACGGGGACGGATGCTTAGGGGTATATATGGAGTACGATGATGATGGCTCGAAGGATGCTTTATGGTACGGCAATGGTACGGGAATGGTACGGGAATGGTACGGGGACGGAAGCTACGTGATAGTTAATAGTTAATAGTTAATAATTAATAGTTAATATTGCATTAAAGGGGCAGGCACAATGACAGGATAGGCGGACGAGACGCACACTATTTGACCGGACAAGCCCTATTTGACAATTTCACAATTGGACAATTATGCAGGCGAGACGCCTGCGCACCAACAGCATTATCAAGCCATTTTAGACGGGGCACGCCCCGTCTCTACAAGCAAAGTGAAGAATCAGTCGCAGAGCGTATAGAGGTCACCGCGAGGATTGAGGAGAAGAACCGGACAATGAGAGCGAAGGACGGCATGGCGCTCGGGAGGACCGAAAATAAGGTCGTCCAAGCCATAATCACGCGAAGCCGTCAGAAGAAGCATGTCGGCATGCATTTCCCGCTGACGGTCAACCGACTCTTTATAAAGGCGGAAGCTATCAGTCTTGCCCCCTATCGTTTGGTAGGGAATATTGACCTTAGAGAGCGCCGTTTGGATTTTCTGCGTATGCTGCAAGGCACGATGCCCATAGTCATGAGCTTGGAGCAAAAGGACTTCCGCCCCCGTATAGCGTGCGATCGGCGAAGCAACATGCACTTTGTACACTTCCTCTTCGAGCATGGTCACGGGCAAGAGCAGACGCTGCAAAGGATTGATATGCTGCATTGTATCCGTCAGAAAAACATAGGGAATACGCAATGTACGGCATTGATTGAGCAACGATTGCACACGGCGGGCAGCACTATGGCAAACAATGAAGAGGATGTCCACTTCGTTTTGTTCGACATAGAGGTCGATATCATCAGGCAAGGCACTGAGCGTGAGCAAACTGCGTTGCATTTGCCGGCTCAGTTGCAAGACAAAGTCTTTTTGCAGGGGTGTAGCAGGCAGGTCTTCGACAAGGAGAAAATTCATGGCAGCCGGTCAATAAAACAGAGTTCGTAATCAGGCAGAAGTTCAGGATAAAGCACCTTTATAAGATCCGCCAATATCATATCGGGGCGCACGACCCCTGTTTCCCAGAAATCGTTACCGCCGGAGGGAGTGGTCCGTTTCAGAAAATTATAGACCTTCCCCTGCCGGAATGCCGAGAAACAAGTGTGCTTCTCATCCAAGTCCGCCAATTCCTGCAAGGTACGTGCCGATGCGCCCACCCATACATCCGCCTCTTGGAAACGCATGAGGACGGTTTCCAGAGAGAGCGGGAGAGAAGTCGCCGAGGTATCGGCAGCATACGGATAATCGGCACCCGCATCTACAAAAAGACGCCCCATATAGCTCTTTCCCGAGGGCACATACCACGTGCCACGGAAATTGCCGCCCGGCAAAACCACAGGGCGTTCCGTTTGGTTCATGACCAATTGCGCCAAGGCATTATAGTCCTCTACCACCCTTTGGAAAAGGCTGTCCGCCAGTGCTTCCTCGCCATAGAACGCCGCCACAAAGCGCAACCATTCGGCACGCGCCAAGGGATGGATTTCGGTCCACTCATTATTATATATAACAGGTATGCCGGCTTGCTGCAGAAGGTCACGCTGGGCATCGTTTTGGGCATAAGTACTGAGCATGAGCGCATCGGGTTTGGCGAGCAAAAGCCGCTCGACAGAAAGCTGCAGATTATTACCCATATCGACATAACCGCTGTCGGGCAACGGAGTATAAACCAAGGAAGGGTCACACACGGCAACAACGGTATGGAGCTTGTCCAGGGGCGAGAGGAAACCTATGTGCGTGCACGAATTGACTGCCATACGACGAACGGGAACACTCACTCTGACACCATCAGAAGGTGTCTGAACATCAGGCAACGAGTCGGGCACAAGCCAGTAACGCTGCATAATCCGCCCGGGTTGCCACGGGTCGAGGACCACCGCTTCGGTATAATCCGTATGCGGAATGAGGGCGAACCCTCGGGCATACCGGTTGTCAGAAAGCGGAATATTTTGGCTTGCCGGACGCGAACAGCCGAGTAGCAACAGACTGAGCAAAACGGCGCAATATGCCTTCAAGATATGAGAGAAACGCATCATAGGGTCTGATTGATTTCTTCGATATAAGAGAGGAGTTGCTCCGCCCCCAGACCGCTGTCGGACGAAGTGACGAAACAAGGCGGAAGAGTCTCCCAATCTTGGAGCAAGACGGCTTTGTAGGCTTCGATATTTTCATTGAGCCGCTGCCGTCCGAGTTTGTCGGCTTTGGTGAAGACGATGGCAAAAGGCACTTGTTGTTCGCCCAACCAGCGCATGAACTCAAGGTCGATAGCCTGCGGTTCGTGACGACAATCCACCAAAACAAACATGGAAACCAACTGCGGACGCAAGAGACAATAGCGCTCAATCATCTTACGCAGTTTCTCACGTTGCGCCTTTCCCGCCTTGGCGAACCCATAACCGGGCAGGTCAACAAGCTGCCACTCGTTGTTAATCAGAAAGTGATTGATAAGAAGCGTCTTGCCCGGTTTGGAGGACGTCTTTGCCAAGTCTTTTTTGCGACAAAGCATATTGATAAGCGAGGATTTGCCGACATTGCTCCGACCGATAAAAGCATATTCGGGCAAAGTATGCGGCGGACACTGTGCCACATCGGGCGAAGAGAGGACAAAAGCAGCGTTGTTGATTTGCATAGTCAGTATGGTATTAAGCAGCCAGAAGCCGTTAGTCAGTGCAAAGATACGGAAAATAGTCGGAATACAAAAAAAGCAGTCGAAGAAATGACCGCTTTTAGTGGTGGGCGTTGACGGATTCGAACCGCCGACCCTCTGCTTGTAAGGCAGATGCTCTAAACCAGCTGAGCTAAACGCCCTCGTTTTCCGAATTGCGGTTGCAAAGGTACTGCATATTTCTGATATGCGCAAGAGTTTGGAACACTTTTTTTGCACTTTTTTCGCTGTTATGTTTTATCACACTGATAATAATAGAATTAGAAAAGCGGAAAAATCTTTCAATTCTTCTTTTTCATGCAAGAAAGCAGGTTCCACGAGTAGAAACGGGGGTATTTTTGCTGCAAAACGGCAAAGCCAAACCAGATAAAACCGACCGAAACTATGGCAATCAGTCCGCCTGCGAACACGTCAGCGGCAAAATGCTGCGAGAGATAAATACGCGAATAACCACCCAAGAGCGCCAACAAAAAACACAATGTCTGTGCCATCTGCTTATAGACATAACGCCACCGGGTACGATACGCAAAGAGCAGTGCTATCGCCATGAACACAGCAAAAAATGCCGTAGTGTGCCCAGAGGGAAAGGAATTGGAAACATGCAAACGCACACCCTCCACCAACGGCAAGGCATCGGGATGATTCGCCAAATCGAAGACCACCGACGGACGAGGGGCATGAACAATATGCTTGACAATCTGCGTAATGAGCCCCGAACCCAAATACGCGGAAAGGACAAAGAGAGAATCGCCTACCTTATAAAACAGCAAAGCAACGACGCAACCCCAAACCAAGTAATCGGCGATGGAAGTATAATAGCGGAAGAAGACATCGGCAAAGGAGCAATGCCAAGTGTTGAGCCACAGATGCAAGTCACGCACATCTACAAGGCAAAGAGCCATGCCCATAGCAACAAAGACTACCACGGAGAGCCACAGGAAAGCCCTGTTTTCACGAAAGAAAGACTTCAGCATATTGTCGGTTTTGTCGGATTCTGGTTGCAAAGATACGACATTTTTATGAGACGGCACAGTGTTCATGACGATTTCTGACAGGTATTGCAGCATATAAACGAGGATAAGTGCGGCTATTTGGTATATTATTTGTACCTTTGCAGTCTGAAAAACAAAACAACTTTGATACTACGGCATGAAGATAGCACTGATAGGATACGGCAAAATGGGGCATATCGTTGAAGAACAGGCATTGAAACGCGGGCATGAGATATCCGTCATCATCGACAAAGACAATCAGCAGGATTTCGACTCTGCCGCCTTTGCCAATGCCGATGTTGCCATTGAGTTTAGTACGCCTGATACAGCAGTAAGCAATATCCGTGCAGCATGGCAGCACCATGTTCCGGTGGTATGCGGCACAACCGGCTGGACCGAACACACAGGCGATAACGGAGAGAAAATGCTACACGTACTGCAAGCGGAAGCCCGAGAGAACGGACTATTCTGGACATCGAACTACTCTATCGGCATGAACCTCTTCATGGCGCTCAACCGGCACTTGGCAGAACTGATGCGCCCACAGACGGAATACAGTGTGACGATAGAAGAGACACATCATATCCATAAGAAAGACGCTCCGAGCGGAACTGCCGTCACCCTTGCGCAAGATATAGAAAAAGTGCTTAATGCAGGGCACGACACCGAAAGCCATGTGGAGATTACGTCCAAAAGAGAAGGCGAGGTACCCGGCATACACACCGTTTGCTACGACAGCGCAGCGGACTGCATACGGATTACCCACGAAGCCAAATCGAGAGAAGGATTTGCCTTGGGAGCCGTGTTAGCCGCTGAATTCATGCAAGGCAAACGGGGCTTCTACAACATGCAGGACCTGCTGCCTTTCTAACCGACAAGAACCAAAAACAGACTATACGATATGAAATCATTCAAAGAGCGAATCGCCTCGGTCAGCACCAAACAATGGATAGCAGCCGGTGTATGGAGCACCCTGTATGTATTGTTCATTTGCTGGGTGGGCAATTTCTGGTGGCTGCTATTGCTGCCTGTAATAGCCGACATGTTCATCACCAAATATATCCCTTGGACATGGTGGAAGAAATACAAAGATACCAACAAAGCGGCATATACCATCTGTTCGTGGATTGATGCCATCGTGTTTGCCTTAGTGGCAGTATATTTCATCAACCTCTATATTTTCCAGAACTATCAGATACCGAGCAGTTCATTGGAAAAGAGTCTGTTAGTGGGCGATTTTCTGTTTGTAAGCAAAGCCAGCTACGGTCCGCGTATCCCCAATACGCCCCTGAGTTTTCCGTTGGTGCAACATACCTTCCCGAAATGGTTGGGCGGAGGCAAATCATATATCGAGCATCCGCAATGGGAATACCGCCGTTTGGCAGGTTGGGACAGTCCGAAAAAGGGCGATATCGTCGTCTTCAATTTCCCCGCCGGCGATACTGTGGCGCTCAAACAGCAAAACCCCGACTATTATACGCTCTGCTACTACTATGGCAAACAGACCGTACACCAGCGCAAAGACATCTTCGGCGACATCGTATGGCGGCCGGTGGACCGCAGGGAGAACTACGTAAAGCGCTGTGTCGGTACGCCTGGCGACTCGCTGCAGATAATCGACAACCAAATCTACATCAACTCCGAACCTTTGCCCGACCACGAAGGCGTACAATATAACTACTACGTACAAACCACCGGCGGATTGCTCTCGAGCACTTATTTGGACAAGTTGGGCATTAGCAAAGACGACCGCCGTCTGCTTCCTGCCACCCGTGCAGGAGAGGAAGAGATACTTGCCATGGAGCTTGACCCTGCACTGCCTACCTACCATTTCCCATTGACCCGCGAGATGAAAGAGAAGTTGGAACAGAACCGGAATATCCGTACCATTAAGATAGAGCCATCGTGGCGCAAAGGGGATGTCTATCCCTTGGGGAAAACCGAATGGACACGCGACAACTATGGTCCCGTTTATCTTCCTCATGCAGGAGAAACACTGCAGCTTACGCCCGACAACTACTATATCTACGAGCGTTGCATCCGTGCCTATGAGCATCAGGACATCACCATGCGCGATTCGGTTATCTACATCAACGGCGAAGCCGCCGACAGATATACTTTCCGAATGGACTACTACTGGATGATGGGCGACAACCGCCACAATTCCGCCGACTCACGCTATTGGGGCTTCGTGCCGGAAGACCACATCGTAGGACGCCCCGTATTCATCTGGCTCTCTATTGACAAAGACAAACCTTGGGGCAAAGGGCATATCCGCTGGAAACGCCTCTTTAACAAAGCTTGGGAATAAGTTGCCCAGCACAAAGCAGAAGAAGATATGAGCGTGTTTCCGACAGGATATTTAGCCCCCGTTTGTTACTATCAGACATTGCTCCGCGACAGCAAACCGATGATAGAACAATGGGAGTCGTTTCCCAAACAAACACTTCGCAACCGTTGTCTGATAGCAGGCACCAATGGTGTACAGACATTGAGCGTACCCGTCAGGCATGCCGAAAGCAAACAGTTCACCAAAGACGTGGAGATAAGCTACCAAACCAAATGGCAACACCAACATTGGCTCGCCTTGGTTTCGGCTTACCGGCACACGCCTTTCTTCGACTACTATGCCGATTTCTTCCGACCATTCTACGAGCAGCACTACAAGTATCTGCTCGATTTCAACATGCAACTGCACAGAACAGTAATGCACCTGTTGGACGAGCCCGACGCCGTTTGCCTAACTTCCGACTGGGCAGGCTCTACAACTTTAGACCTACAATTCGAGGGAACAAACACCCCCTATTATCAGATATTTGCCGACAAACACGGCTTCCAAAGCAACCTGAGCATTGTTGACCTGCTCTTCAACTTGGGTAACGAGGCAACTATCTATTTGCATAACATACAAACACTATGAACGATACAGCTACGATAGATTGGCACAACTTAGGGTTTCATTACACCGAGACGGACTATATCGTCCGTTGCAGTTACCATGACGGTCAATGGTCTGCACCCCGGGCAACCCGCAACAAACGGATCGAACTGCACGTGGCAGCCACTTGCCTGCAATACGGACAACAGGTGTTTGAGGGACTGAAAGCTTTCCGCGGAGTTGACGGCAAAGTGCGCATTTTCCGCATGGAAGAGAATGCCCGCCGTATGCAAGCTTCTGCCAAAGGGCTATGCATGGAAGGCGTTCCAACCGACTTATTCTGCGACGCCATCGTGCTTGCCTTGAAGAAGAATCTACGCTACCTGCCGCCTTACGAAACCGGTGCTACGCTCTATTTCCGCCCTATCCTCCTCTCTACAACTCCCCGCATCTCTGTCGGACCGGGCAGAGCTTTCGAGTTCATCGTGATAGCCACACCGATAGGACCCTACTTTCCTGTCGGTTTCCTGGGTACACCTTTCATCATCAACCGCCACGTTGACCGTGCTGCACCGTTGGGCACAGGGCAATTCAAAGTGGGAGGCAACTATGCATCGTCGTTTCGTGCCACCGAAGTTGCCCACGCCATGGGTATGTCGTGCGTTTTCCTGGATGCCAAACACAAACGCTATATCGACGAATGCGGTGCTGCCAACTTCTTCGGTATCAAGCCATTACCAAAGCGGGATGGCGAACTGCAACGCTATGCCTACGTCACGCCCAAATCGACATCTATCTTGCCCAGCATCACCAACGACAGCCTCATGACGCTCGCTCGTGAACAAGGATTGCAAGTAGTGAGACGGCATATCCCTGTGGAGGAACTATCCGCTTTCACAGAATGCGGTGCTTGCGGTACGGCAGCTGTGATTGCCCCTATATCCCGCATCATCGACCCCGACAACGCTACAACCTACGAGTTCGGCACTACCCCCGGCACTATCAGCCGGCAGTTATACAACGCCTTGCAAGACATCCAATACGGCAGAACCACAGACAAACACCATTGGTGCACAGTGCTGTAGCAGTATGTTTAGTTCTCCACTAATGCCCACCCATCTGCTATTAATACGCAAAGGCGATATGCATTTTGTCTCAACAACGTAGCACTCAACAACAAAAAAACACATATATTTGGTAGTTTAACAAAAATGCTTTATCTTTGCATGCAAAATGATAGCACAATGCTGTCATAATGTAATCGTTTTACTACTATGCAAGCAACAATGACTGTCCGTACGGACCAAAAACTGAAAGAAGAGTTCACCAAACTCTGTGGAGAATTTGGTATGAGTGCCAACACTGCTTTTAATATTTTCATGCATGCAGTAATGGAAACCGGTAGTATTCCTTTTAGTATCGGGCGCAAGCATGATGCAAGGCAGCGTTTGAGTAATTCCCTGCTGGCTGCTCATCAAGAAGCCGTTCGCAAAAATCTACCGGAACTGACAATGGAAGAGATTGATGCAGAAATTGCAGCCGCTCGTGCAGAACGCCGTGCCAAACAAAAGGATGCAGTATGAAAGTATACGCTGTTATTGACACCAATGTGTTTGTATCTGCACTTTGGACAAAGCATGCCCAATCTGCCACCTTTCAAGTTGTACTGGCAATGCAACAAGACGAAATTATTCCACTCTATAACGAAGAGATTCTTGCCGAATACAAAGAGGTGCTTAGTCGCAAAAAGTTCGGCTTTTCAGAAGAGGTTATTAGCGATATCATCACTTATATCTGCACCTACGGCATTCATTCCGAGCGAGCGCAATACATAATGCCTATGACTGATGAAAACGACCGGGTTTTCTACGAAGTTGCACTCAGCAAGGAAGATGCTTATTTGGTTACTGGCAATCGTCGCCATTTTCCGCAGTCACCTATTGTGGTTACTCCTGCCGAAATGTTGGAGATACTGCATCGATAATTTAACGTGAGTTCAACGAATTCACGTTAATTATATGACAGAGGAAGATAATATCCTGCATTCCATAACGTTGTACCTACATTCTCCTCATCTCCTCAACTTCTCATCTCCACATCTACTAAATACCCTCAAGCCTGCAAGAGTGGGTGATTAGTGGGTGATTAGTGGGTGATTAATGGGTGATTAATGGGTGATTAATGGGTGATTCAGCCGATATGAAGCCGACATTCGAAAAAGGAATACGGTAGGAAGATAGAACAACGACTAATGAACCAACAACAGCAGAGCCTCCCGCATGGGGAGGCTCTGACTATTCTTACGCTGTTTTGCGTCTGCGCAGCCACATCCACACACCGCACAGCAGCAACATCAAAGCAAACGGCACATCACCCACAGGCGTCGCACCCGGGTCACCAATATTATCATCCGATACCCTGAACGGACGGCGGGATTCTCCACCTGCATCAGATGGAGTATAAGGCGTTGCCGAACCTATTTCCGACAAGCGTACCTGTGTAGCAGGAACCGGCTGCACCGACCATTGTACACCACCTACACCCTTGTTCTCAACCATTTGCCAAGAACTGCTCATCATCGATTGTCCTCTCAGCGACGAGCAACAGGGCATTGCGCTATTGGCATGCTGCGCATGTTCCGCCGTGGAATAGAGAGCATACGTCGCACTCTGATCTTCCTGCAAAATGGTAAAAGACTGATTGTCGGCAACCGCTCCAAAAGCAAGAACCGGCAAAAGCAAAACGAGTACCAAAAGGCGACTGCGGCAAGACAGCCCCCGGGAAAATATATACTGCATAGTTTTCATTGTTTTCATAACTTACTGAGCCGATAGCGTCTATTAGCGGTTTAATGATTTCAATACATACTGCTGCTCGCCCGACGTGATGAGCACCATATACACACCCGTTTGCGGCAAATCTGCCACCACAGGCGTTGTTGCCTGCTGTTCGCTCCAAACCAGACGACCGAGAGCATCGTAGATAGCTACATCCGACGCAGTCGGCAAGTTGCCGATGGTGAGTTGTCCGTCGCACATAATAGCGTATGGTTCATCCGTTGCAACCTGCTCCGTACCGGTTACGACCTTTGTCGCACGGCGGATATCCAGCATATAGCCCGTCTGTTCGCCTTTGGCTGTGGCAAGTATCGTATAATCTGAGAGCAACAAGTCGGCAACGATGATACCGCTGTGCAACAGATAGACAGCTTCGGCATTCTCCAAACGGCTGGCATGCCGGTTGAGCGACAACGTATATTCGCCGGCTTTCGGAACATAAATGCCGAGCGGCAGATTGTGTGCCAAGCCGTCGGGCAAAGCGTTGTACGCCATTTTCTCATTACCCGCCATCGTATAGAGTTGCGGTTTGCCCGCTGCTGCATACATCTTCGTCAGGTCGTCGCCTATCTCGTAGTCGGCACTGAAACGGTCGCTCACCAAGACGCCCGTATTGTCTCTCAGATACGTGTCTTGTCCGCCTGCCGCATTGTCGGTCAGATTGATTTCCGCAAACAGAACGGCATCCCGTTCGGCTGCCCGCCGTGGTGCCAAAGTCTGGTTCGGTTTTTCTCCGGGGAACGTACGCCGCGCTTTTTGGTAAGTCAATTCAAGCGTATGTCCTGTTTGGTCCGTCGGATCGATAGTCTGTACGAAATAGGCGGTAAAAGGTTTGACGGTGGTAGCGCTGGCAAGCACTTGGGTATAAGTACGCCTATCTTTTCCGTCAGGGATGGAGAGATATACATGCTCTTTGTCTAACTGCTCACCGGTCAATACGTCGGTATATCCCATCTTGAGCTGGTCGTTGAACAACCCGTCTCCACTCTCATTTACACCGAACAAAGAGATATAGGGCGAACCAGTAAAGTTCCAACCGTGATGACGCGCCTCCGCCTCCAAGTTATCGGGCCAGTTGTGTACATCGGTAGTCTTTGACTCACCGGTTTCGGTATAGACACTCTGCCTTGCTGGAGCAAAGTGGACGGACTTTTGGTGTGCTTCTTCGGCTGTCGGGCAATAAAGTCCGATGATATAGCCCTTGTAAGCCTCCAGCTTCTCGCTTTCGCCCAACTTCTCCCAATACTGCGACACTTGCCCTATTGCTGCACTGGTGCCGTCTTTTTGCCGCTGTTCACCGTTGTAATATTTGATACACCAATCCGTGCCGTACTTGCCGAGGCTTTTGCCGTTCAATGCACTGATTTGCGATATATAGCAATCGTAGGGCAAAGAGAACGGATACCAGTAGCGGCCGTCTATACGCTTTACGTGGCTGACTTCGTTGACCGTGATTGTAGGGTTGTCCGCATCATTCGTATTGTTGATAATCGCATACGAAACACTGTCGTTGAGCGCAAACATGCGCAGTTTGTCCAAAGTCAGACTCGTGCCAGCGGCTATTTCCAACTCGCTGTCATGATAGATGAACATATTGCGGAACTCAGTCTGTCCGGTAGCATGTGTCAGACGGCTCTTGTCGCGCACTACCACATCGCAAGTTTTGCAAACCTCAGGTGTCAAGCCGTTGGCGGAGAACAACTCACCCGTGGTGTTGGCATCTTCCGTAACGATAATAGGCACTTTCTGCTCCACCGATGCCGTCACCTCGCCGTTTTTCGTTAGTTGCAGACGGATATCGGTGCAAGCCAATTGCGGCAAATTGGGAACCGTGATGGTATAAGTACCGTTCTCGTTGGGCGTGCCGTTGAATTTAGTCTCCTCTACCTTGTCATAACTAACGTAGTAGTTGCTATAGTCAAAATCAGCTACATAACTAAAACCTTCACAAGAAACTTTCCAGTCATTATCTCCCTTTGGCACTTGCCTGCCAAGCCATTCGCTTTCCACTCCTTCTTCATTTCCCAATGTAAGGAAACCTGCTATACCTCTATTCTTTTCTACCGCATTCTTACCGGATTTTACATGATTGCGACGCACCAATAAACAACGATTCATAGACAATTCTATCTTTTGAGTAGGATCTTCTATGGAATATCCCCATCCATTCCATGATGTATTATTATTTTGGTCTCCCCACGAAGGTTTCTCATGCGTGCAATTAGCAGGCAGTATATCATCCATCGTTTCTCCTTCCGAAATACCACCCATCACATCAATAGGAACGTTATCTTTTGAAAGAACGATGGCATTTCTTCCACCAAAAATGATACTCGAATTTTCTATCATGTTTTTAACATCAATCTTGCCCTCAATGCATCCTACTTGCGTATTATCACTTGCTATATGTCTCCATAATAAAATTTCCTCATTCGGTTCAATGACACCATCTCCAATAGTAGATAAATCAACAGTGTAATCCCATTGTCCTATTTTTTCTCCTTCTTTTTTACCTATATATATTTTATAACCACTCAACGAGACTGTATTCGGTGTCCCGTTATAGATACCCAATAATTTAACATCTCCTGTTGCCTCATAGTATTTGGAGAAGAAGAGGTCATCTGCATAATTATGTTCACCGTGCTCCACGCGTTTCTCCACCACAACGCTCACCCCGTTGGCGACTTCCGTGTTGATATCCACAATCACCGCATCTTTTTCCCATTCCACTATACTGATGTCTTTCGATTCGGTGGTGAACGATGCGATGGCAGAACCGCAGGTACCTGCTGAAAATACCCGGTACCAATACTTCTTATTCTGCTCCAAGCCCGTGATTCTGCATTGATGATTATCCGTTGCTCCGCTCTCTTGTTCTTTGAACAAAGTTGTCCCGGCTTCATCGGAATAGATTTTCACGGTAGCCGTTGGTGATGCGGCTTCCCACACTATGGTAACTGCATCGGCAGTGGCTGAAGCCCACAGGTTGTGCGGTGCATCGTCGCACTCCGGCATTGTAAACGTGCGTACTCCAACCTCAGAACAGTTGTTTTCACTCTCACCGACAGCCACACGCACCCATACCGTATAGCGCGTCTTTGCTGCCAAGCCGTCGATAGTACCGATGTTCATACCGTTTTCTATCGTCCAGTCGGTTCCTTGTACGAAAGGAATCCATGTTGCTCCTTCGTCCAAACTATACTCGTACCCTGTTGCATTCTGTATTTTGGGCCACTCCAATGTTACGGAAGTCAATTTGAGTTGCCCCACTTGCAAGTCAGGTGCATCGTAGCGCACACAGGTCGTCTCAACAGGCAACAGGCGCAAACGCAGACGGTTCTGCTGCTTGTATTCGTAATACCCTATCTTGCCGCCGCCCGTGGTGGCGTTGTAGAAAAGATAATGTCCGGCAGGTGCTGCCTGCAAACGTATATAATAGTCTTTCAGAGCCAGACTGCGCAATGCCCACGACTGACTGTTCGTTACTTCCCCGCCGTCGAACCACAGTCTGTGGTCGGGGTCTTT
This sequence comes from Bacteroidales bacterium, assembly GCA_022783865.1. Taxonomy (GTDB): domain Bacteria; phylum Bacteroidota; class Bacteroidia; order Bacteroidales; family Paludibacteraceae; genus Colicola. The sequence goes on along the minus strand of JALFYY010000013.1, from coordinate 157,018 downwards.
CGAGTAGTCGCCGCAAAGACTCTCATCACGGCTGTTCAACAGACGAACACCCCGTGGATTGATATCCTCATGGAAACGCATTGCTGCGTGATAGACGGCTGTTTGGGGTGCTTGCGTTGCCTTGGTAGGGTCAGCTTCGTTGTCCACCTTGATGCTGTAAGGCGCTTTGAGGTATGCCAACGAAGAGTTACCCAAATCAGCAGGAAGAGCCACCCATCCGTCTGCCGTTTGGGCGGCAATCACAAATTCGCCCGGCAGCGAACGTCCCTGCACTTCGAATGTATGCGTTGCATACACCGTAGCGGGGTCGCCTGCTTTGGTTACTTTCACCGTTATTCGGTCCTTGTCGATACCTCCTGTTTGCTTGGGTGTGTACACCACCTTGAAACGACCGGCAAAGTTGTCGCGCCTCTCATCCGATACCAGCGGTATGGAATGGTCTCCCACTCCCGTTGCGCCCACTGCTTTCAGTGTGAACGGAGAAGAACTTGCTGTACTGGCTATAATGTCCACCAATGCATCGTCACGGTTCTGCGTCAAGCGCTCGGCATATACATAAGGTTGCGTCACAGCTTCCACCCAGATGCCTTGTGCCGACGTTACCGCCACTGTTCCCACACCGATAACCGACGGATCACAATGGGTAGAGGTAGAATAGCGGATATCTTGTACACGTTTGTACAGATACAGTTTGCTTGCCGTCTCATCAGCTACAAAGTCTGTCCCGTTGTACGACATGCAATATCCCTCCGAAGAGCACAGAGTGAAAGCCGCATATGTCTCTCCCTTAGTTATCGTATAGGGCTTTGCCATTTCCTCGAACTGCAGATAGTTGCTCACAATATTCAGATACAACGGGTGCGCCATTCCGTCAAAGTGCAGTGCTTCGAGCGTGTAGCCGCCTTCGGTTTGTGTGATGGTCCAGATAATCTCGGGATTGGTGGTCGAAACGATGTCAATTCCGTTATCATCTTTCGTTATCTCCACCGGCTGCGAACCGAAGTTCTCGATGTAGTCCGAACGGACGAACGAGAGCGCATGCTCTTGGTTTTCCGCAAGTGCTGTAATCACATACTCGCCCGTCGTCAGTTCGTTCATATCGGTCACCAACCGGTATTCATCAGTCAATGTAGAACTATATACAGCGTACAAGGTCAGTTTGCCGTCGGTTGCAGCCTTCTTGGGCATCTTGATGGGGAACGTAACCTTCTTGCTTACCCACTCCTCAGCAGTCAGATTGCTCAGCCCTGCCTCGGTCGTCCAGCCCTCAAACTTATAACCTGCACAATCGCCCTGCGGGGTATAGACAGGTTCCAATATCTGCTCCCCTACCCAATAACTATCCATTGTAGTCTCTACTCCGCGGTCATTCAACACAAGAGGATACTCGGGACAATGGTTGTTCGGGTCATTGCAATCTGTACACGATGGCGAAGTGGTATAAAGCGTAGTAGTTGCAGGCAACTTTTTCAGCGTATGGGATGCTGCATATGCTCTAAAACCAGTACTATATCCTAAATAACGTGTAGATTTTGCGGTTGAACGTAACTGAATAGTTGTGCCAGTTTCGGTAATTGTCCATTCTTTTGGATTGGTAGTAGCCGAAGTTATATCTGTTTCCCCACTTTTAGTATGTGAATAGTATGTCTTTATGCCGTTCACATATGCGTACAAATACTTGCCGTCTTCAATGCCGAAGGCCACTGCATCTTGCGTGGTTGATACTGCTTTAAAATACTTACTATCAAAAGCACCTATATAGTAATTGCTTTCAGACAAATAATATAATCCCGCATTTTCTCCTTCTTCCGTCTTGGAGAATACAGCATAGAGCGTCTTGTTCTCTTTGATGTAGCCGTCATTCGGACCGTACTCTGTGCCGGCAGCAATCAGTGCGGGTGCTGTTGTGGTGCTTTCTTCGGCAATGTCTGTCTCGCTCCAGCCGGCGAACGTCCAGCCCTCCGATGCTTCGCACATCGAAGTCTCAGCCGGCAATGTAACTTTCGGCAGTGTAAACGTTTTTGTCGTAGTCGTTCCGTTGTCGGTTACCGACAGCGTCAAAGTATAAGTATGCGCTGTGAATGTAACACTTGCCGTTTCGCTATTGGTGTAATTATCCCCATCTCCTATCGCTTGTACCGTAACCGAATATTCTTTGCCCGGAATCAAGTCAAGTGTTCTTTCTGAAGAAGTGCCCTTAATGGTGCCTGAGAATTGTCCTGTCATTTTGTATTCTTTCGCCCCCGTCACCTCATCCCACGAGAACGTATATTTGTCCGTTTCCGGATTGTACACCACCTTGGGATTGCCAGGTGCCGGCAGTTGCTCTGCACCTATGGTCACGAACTGTTGTTCATCGCTCGTTGTGGTGCACCAGCCATGTTCTGTGAGTGCAGTAACCGTCCAATTGTAGGTTGTTTCGCGCGACAAGTCGGTCAGATTAAGTGTCGTTGTTGCCGCTCCCTCAACGGTAAAAGTCTTGTCATATACACTACTGCTCGTACTCCACACATGCACCCTGTATCCGGTAACATGTTCCGTAGAAGACATTCCCCACGACAATGTAGCAGTCTGCCGTACCACATCCGTTGCCTGCATATTGCTCCAAGTTATATTAAGATCCTCACACGGATCACACATGGTAAGATAATCAGAAAAAGTAGGTTTGACGTATTTATACACTTTCATCTTCATCACACCGCTATCATTCTTCGCTCCACCACCTCTATACGTATTCTTGTTACTACTTAAATCATTACGACAAGACAAACGTTGCACTGCTGTAAAATAAAATGTATCATCTCTGTTATCTGTGATTGTCCATTCAGACTTATTGCTAACTGTGACATTCATAGTTGCAGAACTACTATTATATAAATAGCCATTTGCAGCATCACCGAGAATCCATTTGCCATCTGTTCCTGCCGTCACCGTCACATATTTCAATTCATCATCTATCTCTGCAGCAGTTGGTCCATTACTACTTTTCGTTTCCCAATAATCTATATAACCACTAGTTGTTGACTTTTGATATAACGCATATCGCAAATTATCTTCCATTGTAGTTGCAAAAATCACAATATTATCACCTTCGGCAAGCGTTTCGCCCGTTTTCATTTGAGTCAAGCCACTTGTTCCTTCTGCCTTTGCAAATACTGCATAAACGGTCCTATCGGAAGTGATTGTAGCGTTTTCTGCTATCAAATCGGGGCAGGTAGATTGCTTGCCGGTGATTGGATTTGCAGCCCAACCTACAAATTTAATACTGGTAGCATCGCACGATTTAGGTGTAATATCTTTCAATACTTCCAATATGTTTGCTCCTTCTGCCACCTCAATTGCTGTTGACGTATTGCCCTCATAATAGGTAAGAGTATAAGTTGGTTCCTTTTCAAAATTGATTTGCACAGTGCAATCGCTCGATGGCGTAACCGTAAACTCATTGCCGCTTTGTTCCACAGTTGCCGTTCCGTCTGTAACCGTATAAGGAGGATTTGTTGTACTAATCTGCCATCCTGTGTTCGGCGTCGCTGTTATCTTATTTCCCTCAAAGGAAACACGACCCCCATCCGTTGGATAAGCAACAGCGGTAACTTTATAGGAGGAAGCCGGTTCGTAGGTGACAACAATTTTAGTCCACCGCGCTTGTGTTCCTGTCGTAAACTTCACACTATTACTATTTCCTGTCCAAGTTCCGTTATCCCATGTACCAACGGAGCATCCACCTGATCCAAAAGCATTAGCATAAGCATCAGTCGTTCCTGTTACTACAATCTTTGTTATGGTTCCTGGTGCCGATATTGTAATATTGCTATCCTTATATTCGCGAACATGTCCATTCGTATAATATGCTTTTGTTGAAGTTATTGTAATATCGTTTATTGTTGCAGTAGCACTTCCCCCAGTTCCAGAAGCTCCACCTTTCCCTTGATAAGCACTATAATTTATAGTAACATCTATCGCCCATACATTCCCGACCGAGAAAAGGCAGAGTGCGATAAGGGTTAATAGTTTGGCACGTGCGGATGCAACCGTCAGCACCCTGTGTGCGAATGTAGAAAAGAAGCAGTAAGTCTGTTTCATACGCATATATGTATTTGACAATTTTACAATTTCACGATTTGACAGCATATCGGTTTCATATTTATTGATTTTACAATCATATTAATTTCACAATCTGACAGGTTTATTTGCCATTAATAGCCGTTAATTGCAGTTCTGCAAATCAAGTTCATTCTCTATTTCTTCAATCGTTGGCAAACTACCACGGAAATCCTGCGGCAATGCTTGCCCATCATCTTCACAGCGCCCACAAAACTACAAACCAAAAGCGCACATACCTGTGTGAGAAAAGTATTCTCACACAGGTACGTCCATATTGCAATAGCCATAAAACACAATCTGTTTGTTCAGATGATTTGGTATTTGGGTTGTTCCTTATACTAATATATCATCCACCACACAATCAATACGGATGTCTCCCCACGGTCACAGTCTCATTCTTCTACCGACCGTTTTTGCACAATCCCTTTCGTCCGTAAGAGTCCGAATCAGCCTAATCATTCAGTTGCGCAACTGTTTGTGAACGTTCACTTCGTTCCTGTTAGCAACGAGAAAGCAGCCACTCAACAACCAACACACTCAAATCAACGGAAAACCCTGCGGTTGATACCGATTAGCCACACTTTCTACGTCCTCGTCACAACGCTATGCGACTGATTTTCAACCACATTTCATGCCGGACCGGCACTTTTTCCTTCACATTGCAAAAGTACAACAAATAAACCACACCAGCAATAGCAACGGAAGATTTTTTTTGTAGAGACGGGGCGTGCCCCGTCTTATATTTATATGTCTCATCCTATGTATCGGTCATATGCAATATCTGTTCATAACTTCTACCTTCCGTTTGGCTACCCATACGCAGGTCTCGCGCACCCCATGCAAGGGTTATACAGGGGTCGTACAAGGGTCATCAACGGTGTTTGCCATACGGACGGGGACCCATAGTGTTCCCCAACCCGACGGCTACCTGACCGCTACCCGACAGCTACCCTACCGCTGTCAGCGTACTATGAGGCGGAAACTGTGTGTCGTACCGTCCTCCAATTGCAGTTGGAGCACATATACGCCGGTGCGCTGCGGCATACGGAGCATGGCACCATCTGTCACCGCTGTTTGCATTTCCTTTACGCCCAAAGCATTGTATAGCAAAGCATTGCCGCTCGCATCGGTTTTCACCGTCACCGCCTCACCGGGGGCAACCATATTAGGCGAAACAGACACTGCCGTTCCGGCGGATTTGTCCACAGCATTCTTCTCACACGACAGAACAGTGCGCCCGTCGGTGGTGGTGAGCAATACGGAATACGTATCATCCGGCGACAAAGGCGTATCGGAATGATACCAAGAGCCTGTCGCACCAGGAATAGGTTCGCCGTTCTTGTACCACTGGAAAGCACTGAACTCGTAGCCGCCATTGTAGTCTTTGTTATATACTGCCAATACATTGTCCCACTTCTGGGCAAAAACACTGACAGGATAACGCACCTCAAAAGTGACAGGGAACTCCAGCGGTTGTTCGCAAACAGGGTCGCTTACCACGATACGGGCATTGGTATATTTGCCTGGCTTGAAAGGCTGCATATCCACTATGCACTCGCCTTCAGCCATCTCTACAGCATATTCTTTGCCATCCACATAGAGAACAGCTGTACCTATGTCGCCTTTCTTATAGTCATACGGGAAGATAACAAACGGTTCGTCACCGCAGAACGGTGCTGCCGGACTATGGATATCCATATCCAGACAGGTGAGGATATGCAGGTGAATCGTCACAATACTGTCGCAACCGGCAGCATTGGTACCAATCCACTGATAATCACCCGAAGCATAGTAGCACTGACCGTTCCAATAGCAACTGTCGTGTGCCACCGAATCCATCTCAAAAGAGGTCTTTTTGCCCACTTCCAACCGGAAGATAACCACACTGTCGCAATTGAAATAGGCAGTATCGACAGTGGCTTCGGTGTATGTAGTACCGCCATATTCGAACGATTCGCCTTCGCAGATAAAGAAGTTGTGACGAACCGTATCAGGTATCACCACATGGATACGCACCGATACCTGCTCGACAGGATAAGTGGTTTCGGGACATACTTTGTGCGCCGCTACATTGGCTACAATATCATACCAACTGGGAGAGTCGTAAGCATAGTCGAACTCAATGCGTCCGTCGTGGAATTTCTTGCCGTCACCCATATCCCAAGTTGCATTGTCGATAACATCCGTACCGACTTGTGCATTGAAATGTATAGGGTCGCCCACACAGTAAGTAATATCCGAAACCGACTCGTTGGAGAAGACCTGATTGCCCAACTGCAAACCACGTTTCACAGCGGCAGAACCTGCAGAATAGGCATACGACTCATCGTCACCGTTGCCATAGACATGAGCAATGAAGCCGCCTTGGGAACTATGGAGATTATAGGTAGTATTTGCATTGATGCTCAAAGCTTTGCGAGCGTATGAATAACGCGTGTTGCTCTGCACTGTTTGGAAATCGGCAGCGGAAAGCATATTATTGCTGAATTGCCCTGCTGTTACTTCACGCAATTCTATATTGCCGACATTGGCGGTTTCTATAACAATATTGACAAAATGGCGTGTAGTCTTGTTCGTGTTCATCACGCCGAAAGTAATCTCGCTCAAGTTTTGCTCCAAGGGGCTGACCCATGTCATAGAAGGATCTCCGTAGCCGGAGTGTATCTCAGAAACCGATCCGCTTTTATAAGAGTTACCGGTGTCGTAACTATAAACGGCACAAGGACAAGAAGTCTTGATATAAGCGACATCTCCAACAATTTGTTGTCCGGCAGGATTGTCGGCATATTTTTGCATATCAGCAGCTACAGCCAGTTCTATTTCGTAAGTTTCCCGTGCACTAAGCGTGCAAACCTTATAACCATCGATACTGACATCTGTATCGTCTTCTTGTGCAGTGATACGAATACGGTTCGCATCTTTTTCTTTGGAACGAGTGACAATGAACTCCATACCCCAATAATCGACAGGCATGGCTTGTTCGTAGTTGATATCTCGGGCTGAAACATGATTTGGCGTACGCGTACAGATATCACCATTAAAGACTGCCACTTTTTTGCCATTGAGTGCCTTGACGGAAGAACCTGACAATGTTTTTACTTTGGAGTCATCACTGCCTTTCTTGTCATTTTCAGTAGATTGTTCACTGACCACATAATAGACTTGTCCGGCATTGAGCGTCACTTTGAAAGGTATGTTTGCAGGCTTGCCATCGTAGGTTTTTGCATGTGGCGTAATCTCCACTTCGGTATTGTTTTCGGTAGCAAGAACACAAAAGTTGCTAAACGAAGTAGATGGAGAGCCATTGGCAAAAGGAGGGTAATCCTGAATGATATATTCCGACTGCAACGCCGTAATGGGCAAGATATTGCTGGCATCGAAAGCATACTCATAACGTATGGCTGCAAAAACGGACACATCCTCTGTACTGGTAAGTTGCAAACCCGTTGAGAATGTTTTGCCGGATGCTTTCTGTTGCTGCGTTTCACCTGCTGTGTAAGGATACCAGGCAGATGTAGGAATATCTGTAATCTTGAGCCACCCCGTACCCGTAGGAATCTGATAAGTCTGCACAAAATTGGTCTGCGGATTAGTCACCGTAACAGTACCTTTGCGCGACTTGGAGGAAACACAGATAAAGGTTTCAAACGAAGTACCCTTGTCTTCCGGTGCACGTGCAATGGTGAGTGCAATCCAGAACTCTCGTCCTTCCGTGCCGGCTGCCGCAAAAACGGATACCGGCATCATCATCAGCAGAGCAAAATATATAAACAAACGCTTTTTCATGACTATTATATATAAGGAGTTATAAGATTTCTATTTCTACACGGCGGTTGTTCTGACGTCCCTCTTCAGTATCGTTGGTATCGACAGGTTGCGACTCGCCCCGTCCTTCGGCTTGCAAGCGTTCGGGCGCAATACCACGCTCTATCAGGTCTGCACGAACGGCAGCGGCACGTCCTTCAGAAAGACGTTGGTTGGCTGCATCAGATCCCACATTATCGGTATGACCGATGATACGGATATTGATTTCCGTGTTCTGACTGAGGTATTGGTACAACTCGTTGAGCGCAGGCTCACTGGCTTTCAGGATACGCGTTTTGTTGGTAGCGAAGAACAGATTGTGCACCACAAACACATCACCTTTCTTGACGGGTTGCAGCACTACCGTCATACGGCTGTCCAACGCAGGCACTTGGGCATGATAGGTTTCGAAGCCCATCTGCTCGATATGCAAATCGTAGAGAAGCGAATCAGCCAATATCATATCGGCTTCGCCGGTGACTGAATCGGTATGGAGCGTATAACAGAGTTGCTCTGTACCCCGCTTTTGCAAAGCCACGGCAATCTGTAGCGGTTGAGAGTTGTCGGCATTGACTACTTTCACATTGAAGACAGGACGACGCTGCAAACGTATCTGCAAAGGCAGGTTATCACCCGGCGTAAGCACCGAGAAATCAACCGTAGCCGGATAGTAGCCATCAAGTTGCGCAATAGCCTGATAGTTGCCCGGATTGACTTTCTGACGGTGTTGCCCGTTCTTGACAGTACGCATCTGCATAACAGTGCGCTTGCGGTCGATACTGTTGATTTTCAGCATAGGAGCAGGCAGCGTCTCACCCGTCAGGGCATCCACAACAGTGATTTCGGCATACGAAGCAGGCGGCGGTGTAGGACGTGGCGTCTTACCCGGCACTTCGAACTGCACGGCGAACTTAAGTCCTACAAAGAGGTTATTGAGCTTTGTATTGCCTCCCCCTATGGCAAGTACGGTGTTGGTAGCATCCGGCCAAATGGCATTATCGCTGAATGCCAACGGATAAGCCGCAGACGAGCCATTGGTATTGAGAACGCCGTATTCGGCAAATGCACTCACTTTGTAATGAATATGCTCCTTTCCAAAAGGCAAACGCTCACCGGCTTTCACCCGTTGGCGGTTGCGCTTATCGGGCTGCTGTTGCAACCACTCATCCAAATCAATACCCACTTCTGCACAGAGGCTGACAGAGGGTTGACGGAATGCCAACTTATATTGGTCGGCAGCCTTAGCAGGAATATCGTATGTACCCAAACCGTATTGCTCGAGGAAAGCTTTGTCGTCCACCACGATGTCGAACTGTCCCTTCTGGCGATAGTTGCCAAACAGGCCGTAACCCACTTTGGCACCCAACATAAACCAGTAGCGCGAGAACTGGGCACCGAACATAACAGGAATACCGATATAGCCCTCATTGCGTGTTTCCAAGAGGTCGTCGGTGATATAGTTATAGGTAGCCTCGTGCGGTTGCAAGAGTTGGCGTTGGAGCATGAATTCGTAGTGCGAAGCGGAGTTGAGCCAAGTGAAGTCGAGACCCGTCTCGAAGCGGAAATGCCCGTACTCCAACTCGTAGGTAACAGCAATGCCTGCACCCGGACCACCTACCAATGATTGATAGGGATAGGTACTGCCCAACTGTCCAGGACGGTTGACATTGGCAAAGTTGGCACCCATATTGTCCATCATAGCCGCATAGCCCAGTTTGCCACTGATATTGAAGAGGCTCACCACTTCCGTTTTCGGATTGGCAAGTTCTTCCTGCTCACGCAACCATGCCTGTTTTTGCGCTTCTTCTTGTTGGGCACGCTGAGCTTCTGCCGCCGTTATTTGCGCTTGACGCTGCTCGTCTTCTTTCCGACGCTGCGCTTCTGCTTTTTCCCGCTCAGCCTGCACTTTTGCCTGCTCTTTCTGGCGTTGGGCTTGGTCTTTCTCACGCTGTGCCTGCTTCTTGGCATTCTCCCGGGCTGCAGCCGCTTTCTTCTTTTCCTGCTCTTTCTGCTTCTTGGCTTTGGCAGCTTCCTGCTCTTTCTTTTTCTTGGCAGCCTCCGCTTTCTTCTTTTGTTGGGCAGCGGTTTCTTTGGCAGCAGGTGCCGGCATAGCCATCAGGGCTGTCTCACCGCAAGAGAGCGTGAGGAACAACAGGATAGTCAGTATATTGCGAAATAAACGTTTCATGCTGTTATCGTATTAATGTGTCTTCGGCATTTATTTGGTTACTAAGAATTTGAAGTTGCGTGTTTGTACATTTTTCTTCTTTTCGGCAAGTGTGGCTACCCGCAAGATGTAGAAACCTTCCCTGTCGGGTACCTCTACGGTGCGTCCGCCGGCAGGAATATCTTCGGTAGCATAGGCAGTGCCATCCACCGTGAGCCAAGTGAGCGTCGATGGGAGTTTGGCATTGACAAAGATGCGTTCGCCTATGTGCGCCATGTTCTGTTGCACAATGGTGATACTATCCGGTATCTCAAACACCAAATCCCCGTCATCTCCGGTAAAGCCCTTGTCGCAGGTACAAGTGCGCACTTCTTTTTCTGTGCCGCGGTTCTTACAGAAACAGAGGAAATAGGTATTGCCGTTGTATTGGTCGGCAGGCAGGTCGTACCAGTTGAGCGTTGCACTCACTTGTCCGTCGATAGCAGTCGTATCGCCCGCTGCATCAATGCTATACCATTGGAAACCGCTCAGTTCGTCACCCTCGAAAGGCTCTGCCAACAAGCCCAATACATTGTCAGCACGCTGCGAAAGCACATCGGCATCGTAGTTGAGCTGAAAATAGAGCGTCGTATCAGTGCCACCGCACTCGGAGGTAATGACAATATGAATGCCGTATTCCGTTCCTACCGTAGCATCATCAGGGATATTGATTTCGAAATGACTGTCGCGCAGTACAAGGTCGGCATTGCTAAAGCCGGCTGCAATAGCATTGGCGTCGAACTCGATAGTAGTGTTGTCTGACTCAAGGTCGGTACCCGATTCGTTGTTGAACGGAATACGTCCTATCCAAGCCTCTACGCCGTTGTTGCAAGGAATTTCGGGTTCACCCATACTGAAAGTGAAGCGTCCGATATTGACTTTGATAGGGATACTATCCATAGCAGACTGCCCTTCGCACAGATTGGTAGAGGTGCGATAAACAAGCGCATAAGCTTCGTAAACTCCGTCTTTTTCATATAAGTGTGTCACATTCGATACAGAGTCAGGTCCGTTATCCGTATAAGGAGCTGTGCCGTCGCCGAATCCCCAAACTATCTTCTCGAAGTTATAGTTGAGCGAGCAACCGAAATTCACTTCGTCTATACCGCAGATGAGATTGTTGCTATCGGCGGTAAACTCTTTGCCGTTGATAGTGATAGACGAAGTCAGCGTTTTGGTGGCACCACCGGCAGAGTAGCCGTAAGACTCTTTGTCGCCATAGCCATAGACGTGGGCGATGAATCCTTCTTTGCCTTGGAGTGTATGAGTGGCATAGGAAATGTTCTTGCGGGCAAACCAGTATCGGTCGTTGCTACCTGTTACAGGTGCAAAATCGGCAGAGATATCTGTGCCGTCCAACTGCATCGTAGCTACATTATCTTTGGTGGTAACAATATTTACATAGTGCGTGTTGGTGGACATGTAGGTGGCAAAGGTGATTTGGTCGATAACCTGTTCGATAGGGTTAATCCACACCATAGCAGGGTCACCATCAGGCGTACTGTCATAAGTATTGGAACACATAAACAGATGGACTGCACAAGGGCAGGATGTTTCCACGAAACAATTGGTTCCTTCGACAAAGGGGATATCTTCCCGTCCTGCCAACGGGAGCGCTCCTTTATGATTCTTGTCACTGCACGTAACATTTTTCTCACCGAGTTCAAACTCAAAAGTACGTTTGGGGTTAGTAGAGAAGTCGAAAGTATAAATAAGGTTGCCGTTCACACGCACTTCGGTATCATCATGAAGTGCCAACACACGGATAATGTCACGCTTGCGGGTGAGTGAAGCCGTGAGGGCAAAATTAGTACCCCATGTTGTAGTAGGCATGGCTTGTGAGAAGATATGGTCGCGGTCGCGAATCTTATCGGGGATATTCGTATGCGGGCAACCTTGGAAAACAGCAATCTTCTTGCCATTGCGTGCTTTGACGGTAGTTCCGCTCAAGTCGGCACTCTCGCCTGAGCGGTCACCTGTCCAAACGTACCACACTTCGCCGGCTTGCAGCGTATCGGTAGCCATAGAACCATCGGTCGTATAGTTGCGGAAACGCTCGTACTCAGGATACATCTCGAACACTTTGTCTATACCCCAAGCAGCCAAAGCCGAACGGAAACCGTTCAGTGCTTCAGTATCAACCGTAGGAGTATAATCAACCACCGTATTGTCTTCAGTAGCCACAATGGCAAAATGCGAGCCTTGCGGTGTGTCGGAATGCACACTTGGCGGATAGGTTTGAATGACATATTCATCGTTCAACGCAGTTGTCGGAAGAACATTGGTCGCATCAAACGATTTATCCTTATGATTGCTGGCAAAAAGCGAGATGTTTGCCGTAGCAGTGACATGAATAGCCGACGAATCAATCCTCTCTGACAAATAGGTATAGCAAATCTTCGTATCGCTCTGACGGGGATTTTTATCCACCCTGGCAGTACCATAGTAAAGCTGCACTTCTTTGAGTTCGTTGGCATTAAGATGCACTTCTTCTTTATAGCCGGAACGTATATTTTCCAAGGTTACATCACAAGCTTCTCTGGCAGAGATAGACACAGAAAGAGTGATTTTCTTGTCATCACCATCGTGCGAATCGGCTCTGAGGAAAGTCACCCAAAAGTCAGTGCCTTCGGTAGATTGCCCATCGTGCGATGCATTTTGTGCCGACAGCAACGATGCCGCCGACAACAGCAATCCGCCCGCAAGCAACATCTTGCACAGACTACAGCGAATTGACAATAAAGGAGTTAGCTTTGAATATCTGTTCATGATACTAAATTATAGTTTGCACATTATTACGAGTGCAAAGATACTACAACATTTACAAAATCTTGTGGAAATATTGGCAGAATAGGTGAAGATTTTAGGTTATGAAGAATTGAGCGGACAGAACTTTAATTGAGGAACTGAGGAAGCGTCAGTTTGTCCAATCATTTATTGTTGCACTTTTTGCCCCAAAACGGTATAGTAGTGCTCTTCTCTGAAAATATACAATGTGCCATTGCGTAGTACGATGCGTGCATTGCCCTGTTGTTGCATTTGTACAGCAGGCAGATTGGTAGTACCGGAGAGCACAACAGTTTGCTCGTTGGAAACACGACCTTCCTTCGTGGTGACACGGTAGTAGAGCGGCATATTCTTATAACTCTCGGACACAGCGACTTGCCAAGTGCAACAAGCATCATGCGACATGGGGTCGAAAACCACCTCTTGCGGATAACCGGCAAGATGCGTAACGGTTTCCTGCAGGTCACCCTGCACGAGATAGAGCTCCTGCATACAGGCACGCTTCTTCGTTGAACCGCCCACAGAAAGTATCTTCACGGCATCAGTGCCCTGAGGGAGCGTATAAGTATAGCGCCGTTCATCGCGCGAAACGGGCAATACGATTGTAGTATCTGCCGACTGATGGCCATCGAGAAAGATTTGCAATTCGCCTGCATCCGCTGTTTGGAAGATGTTCGCACGAAATACAAGCGTAGCAGGCGCAGTCAGTTGCAAGCCTGACAACAATACCGCCCCATCGGTATTGCTTGCTCCCATGGTGACAGCATTGGTGCCGGCAGATTGCAGTTTGCCTTCGTAAGAAGCAAGCGGATGTGCCTCCAACAGTTTTGCCGTGAGTGCCGGCAGGTTGACAAGCGTATCGTTATGCCCCGAGCAGGTGCGGGTATAGACATCGAGCGTATAGTCGGTTTGAAAATTATCCCACAGAGCAGTGAAGCCGTCGGATGTAGTGTTGACAGGCTCATAGGCGGTAAAATTAGTAAAGTCTTCTTCAGGCATATAGTCGGGAGAAGCCGTGCAAACAAGTCGGGAGAAATCTGCCTTTTGCCCCTTTTTGTCACCCCATATATATTCCACCAATTCGGGATAGTCGATAAACGGATTACGGTTGTGCTGCAGACTGCTGACAGCATCGGCACGATGGATTTCTTTGCGGCTGACAGGGTCGGCACGGTGCCAATCGAGCAGCACTTCAATCAGTTCAGGCTGAAAGACAAGATACGATTCATTGCCCAAATACCGCGCATAGTCAGGATTCCAAGCAAGGTCTTGGTAAGCCGTGACAACATAGAACCAGGTACGTGCAAAATCACCCCGGTAACACTCTTCCGGTTCGAAACAAATCCAGCCATAGAGTGAAGATTCGGCTTTGTCCATACGGAAAGAGCCGTTATCGAACTTATCACCTCGCTGCACATGACCGGGCGGATAATTGGATTTCTGTCCATTCGCCTGTGCATCCGCCGGATTAAGTATATACAAATCCTGATAAGCCCTTTTGGAAGAACCTGTATCAGAAGAGGTCCATCCCCACCACGACTTTGGCAAGCAATGCTCAATCTGCTGCCCGCAAGCAGAACCTCCATCATAGGGGAAATAGCGTTTGGTAGAAGAATACATATCCCAGATGGTGCCGTCGGCACGCTGATCGGTCAAAGGGAAATAGTTCCAAGTAGCAGTATAATATGTGCCGTCAGTATAAGAAGTTCCCTGCGTGCCATAGTGAAAACGCATACCGCCACGTATCGTATCGTGAAGCGCTGTTTTGAGCGCGGCATCGCTCTGCCCTTGTGCTTTATAATAATAACCGGACGGAACTGGTTCCGCCCAAAGCATAACAGGCAAACAGAACAACAATATCAGGCAGGACTTGCGCATAGCGGCGTATTATTGTTTGAGAATAAACACAAAGAGGTTAAGAACAACATACCACGCCACGCATACCGCTCCGGCAAAGACAAGCAATATTACATTGTGTGCCACCCATGCCATCGCACCGAACAAGAGTACAAACAGGAGTGATACAATCAGGAAGATATACTGCAAGCGATGCTGTTTCCAGGCAAAGCCATGGAACTTGAGCGAGAAGAAAGGTATCTCGGCATTGAGCAGCCAGCAACTCACGAGCGACAGCCCGAGATACACCCAAGCAAAAGGCGGATTCAGCACAACGGGCGTCATAGGTGCCATCACAGCGACAAGCGCCCCCCAGAAGATTGCATTGGCAGGCGTAGCAAGACCGATAAAGGAAGAGGTTTGCCGTTCGTCCACATTGAACTTGGCAAGGCGCAATGCTGATGCTGCAGCCATCAAGAATGCCAACAGGCTCCACCATCCGAGTGCAGGGCGAAGCAATACGCACAGCATCGTAGCGGGTGCAAGTCCGAAAGTGATGTCATCCGCCAAAGAGTCGAGCTCCTTACCGATAGGCGAACTGACACGCAGCAAACGCGCCACAAAGCCGTCGAGAAAATCGAAGACAGCCGCCAAGATGATGAGCATAAACGCCAACAGAAAGCGTTCTTGCGTTGCCATATAGGTTGCCACAGCCCCACAGAGCAGATTGCAACAAGTGAGCATATTAGGAATGTGCTTTTTCATATTATTCCATATACAATTATTGGGAGCAAAGATACAATAAATATTGCATATTGCCAAACAGAAACATAGCGAGATACTATTTTTTCATCCCGCTATGTTCCGTATTTGAAAGAGAGACCTTATTTCTTGCCGTAGTCAGGGTCAACCTGGCGGTCAACAAAGAAGGTGACTATAAGTGTGGCGGCACAGCATGCGATAACCATCCAGAAGAAACTCTGATAGCCGATAGCTTCCTGGATATAGCCTGCCACAGCGCCCGGTATCATCATGGAGAGTGCCATAAAGGCGGTGCAGATAGCATAGTGCGCCGTCTTGAACTCGCCTTCGGAGAAATACATCATATAAAGCATGTATGCAGTGAAACCGAAGCCATAGCCGAACTGCTCGATAGCAATGGCAATGCTGATCCATACCAAATTGACGGGTTGGACCATCGAAAGATAGACGAAACTCAAGCAAGGCAACGTCATACAGGCAGCCATCCACCAAAGCGACTTGCGCAAACCGACGCGCGAAGCATAGATACCGCCCAAGATACCACCGAGCATCAAGAAAGCGACACCTATCGTACCATAGACGACACCCACCGTTTCGGTAGCCAATCCCAATCCACCTTTTTCCATATCGGCAACCAAGAAGGGATTGATCATCTTAATAAGGAAAGCTTCGGGCAGACGATAGACAAGCATGAAAATCATAGCGAGCCAGATACCTGGTTTGCGGAAATAAGTGACAAAGGTGCGTCCGAACTCACGGAGAATAGCAACAGCGGATTGTTGTTTTCCTTCGAGCGACGACTTGTCGGTCTGCGGTTTAGGCAGGAAGAAAGTATGCCACAAACTGAGGAGTGCAAACAGGATGGAAGTAATGAGCAATGTGAGTTGCCATGCCAAAGGAATATTGCCCGTATGGGTTTCCAAAAGTCCGGCAATAACGAGCAACACGCCTTGTCCGAAGATACTGGAGAGACGGTAGAACACAGAACGTGCACCCACGAAAGCGGCTTGCAGGTGTTGCGTAAGTGCCAGCATATAGAAGCCGTCGGCAGCAATATCGTGCGTAGCGGAAGCAAATGCGGTAATAAAGAAGAGAACAAGCATGACGGTAAAGAGCGAGATCGACGTTTCACCGGCTGCAATAGTAGCCGCATCGGGATGCGGAATAGTAAGCGTAAGCAGAATGAAAGCTGCCGTCATGAGTATTTGCATGGTGATAATCCACCAGCGTTTGGTTTTGAGGATATCGACGAAAGGACTCCACAGCGGTTTGATAGCCCAAGGCAGATAGAGCAACGAAGTGAAAAGCGCCATCTGTCCGTTGGGTACACCCATACGGGTGAACATCATAACTGAGATGTTGTTTACAAGGAAATAGGGAATACCTTCTGCAAAATAGAGCGTAGGCACCCAAAGCCAGGGTGAGATGTTTTTCTGTTGGTTTTTCATAAGGAGTTAATTATTTACGTATAAGTTTCAGTGTTTCCGTACCGATTTTGAGCAGGTAGTTTCCTTGCGAGAGCTGCTCCACATTGATTTGTCCGTTGCCTTGCAAAACGGTCTGCAACAAAAGATGTCCTTGCAAGTCGTAGAGCCGTGCCTCGACAGGAGTATCAGGCAATCCCATGATATTGAGTATGTTTTCTGCAGGATTGGGATAAACCATAAACGAAGGCGCAGTAATGCCGTCGAAACCGACAGAGATTTCTCCATAGTGCAGATAGATGCCATCGAAAGTGACGGTATATTCACGATTCTGCATAACACCATTCGCCTTATTGACCATCATGTTGATATAATTGAGTTGAACAGGGTAGATAGCAATGTCATCGGAAGAAAGGAGTTTTTGTATATCGATTATAACATGGTTGTTTTCGTTGAGTACAAAAGCAGTATCGTTTTGTACGAAGGATTGCACACCATTGTTTGCCGAAAGAGATGTGATGACTCTTTCAAACACTACATCTCCGGGATTGAAACGCAACTCCATATAGCGCGGCAAACTATAGAGGGGAGTATTCATTGTGAACTTGATAGAGGCTTTGCGTCCGATAGAATAGTTGAAAGTGAGCAGGGTTTGGTTTTCGCCGTTGACAGAGAATACCGGTTTCCAAGAAGAGGATATATCAACATCCCACAACGTTTCGGCTTCCGCCATATTGGTCCAAAGGAGAGGTTTGGTTTCGGGTATTTCCACATAAACGAGGATAGAGTCGGTGTTTCCGCCCATCTCGGCATATACCCATGTTGAGCCATTGTGCAATCCGTTGAGCACACCCTTATCAGATACGGTGCAGACAGCAGGGTCAGCTACCGTCCATTTAAGCACATCGGGAGTAAGGTCAACCAGGTTGCCTTCGGCAACGGCTTGTACTTGTATAGCATAGTCGGTATCATCGGAAACGAAAACGCTATCCAAACGGATAAAGAACTTGGCATCGGTAACAGCTTTCACTTGCATATCAACAGTGGCTCCTTGATAGGAGGCATGGAGAACGCCATCACCAAGGCAGATAAATTTGCCATCTTCAGTGATATATCCTGTAGTTTCATCGCAAGACAACTGTACATCGGTAAAGCCTTTGGACAGGAGGACATCGTATTGATTGTAGCAATAGAACTGCGGCATGAAAGCACCATATTTAGGCAACACCAAAGTAGGAGTAAGCGGTGCTATACGGGTAGCATAATCGTCATCGGGAGCGGTAGAGAAGACCCAGAAAGAGTTGGCTACGGCACGGGGAACACCTTCGGTAGTAGGATTGATGACAGCGCCATCGAGACACATCTGTGCACTACCGCCACCGTCCAATCCGGCAGCAAAGGTAGCACCGCAGTTCTTGAGGATACCGCACATATCGGCAGTAAACATACCCGGCTTTTCGGCTACAAGCATATAGAAGCGGTTGTGGGTATCATCGGTTGCCATAAGAGTACGGGGATAGTTCTGATTATTATAACCATCATTGGTATTGCGGTCGGTGAGTACACCGTTCTTCATCAACAGACCATTGCCCGTTACCATTTGCCGGATATCCGGCCGATAGTCGGGTTGGTTGGTAGAGAAGACACCAAGGTTGAGCGTGAACTTATCACCTTTCTTCAATTGAGAGAGGAAGGTTTGTCCTTCGCCCAAGCCTTGCAAGGCTCCCATTCCCTCAGCGATTACCGTTCCGCCGGTAGTATTGATATCCACGACTTCGCAAGCCAAGTCGCTATTGATTTTCCAATCATTGATACTGAAAACGACTTCTATACCCGAAGTAGCCCGAGTAGGCGTTTTACCCAAATAATGATTGAAGAGAGAAATCTCATCGGCATTGGGAGTAACACGGGAACGGTTGACTTCACGAATAGCATAGCGTTGTTCACCAACAGTGACAACACCGTCGAATGCCATATGGTCGATCTGCACCTGTTTGTTTTCGTCAATCATTACCATTCCGGCGGCACCCCACATCCATCCGTCGGGATTACCAACGAGAACGCCATTGCGTGCTGTAGCCGAAAAGGGCTGACCAAGACAGCCATCAAGCAATTTATCACCATTGATGTTAGCAGGAACTATCCAGAAATTACAATTGACACCACCGATAGTGCGGTGGTTCTCTGCGTCCAAAACGCGGTAAGCACTTGCCATGGTTTCGGTTTTGCCCATTTCGCTCTGCGACTGGTATTCCTCTACCGTATTATACGGATTGGCAAGGTCCACCTCAAGAAGATAGAGGTTGTGCTTGGTACCATTCTTATTGACAGTGAAGCGTGTGTGCCACACACCGGGACCCGCCTGATATTGCATAGTCGTATCAACAGGATAGGAAGTACCATTGATATCAATGGTGGAAGATTGTGCCCATAAGCTTACTGATGCCAGCAAGGAAAGGCAAAAGAGAGAGAGAGGTTTCATGGTTGTATGTTGTATTTAAGGTATATGCGTACGGATTGTCTGCCATTTGCAGGGCATTGGTCAGACATCCACGCACAAAGGTACGAAATATATTCCGAACTGGAAAAGAAAACCAAAGAAAAGTGTCGGATTTTGGGATTTACAGCGTATTTATTGCGTATGAGAGGTTGGTGGCAGAGCAGAGCAAGCACAACAAAAAAGGGAAATATGCAAAAAAGTTGCGTCAGTAACCTGTTACTTATCAACAAGAAAGCGGAAAACGGAAAGAAAAGTGCAACTTTTTTCTTGGAATCTCTTGCGAGAATAAAAAGTTTGGTGTACCTTTGCACCCGCAAATAAGGGCAACACCTTAGCACAAAAGTTGGTGCGGTAGTTCAGCTGGTTAGAATACATGCCTGTCACGCATGGGGTCGCGAGTTCGAGTCTCGTCCGCACCGCTGAAGAAAAGAAGTTATGAGAATAGCTTCTTTTTTTGTGTGGACAAAGAACAAAACAGTATTTATGATTTACCGGACAAGCCCTACCTATTTACAATTTGCGATTGACAATTCGGTTCTCCATTAACAGCCATTCATTTCTCAGTATCGAACAATTCAGCCGGAGCATGCTCCGGCTCTACAAAGGCATTATTGAAGCCCATGCAAAGCCCATACAAGTCCCATGCAAGTCCCATAATGCTACGGGTGTGGTACGGGGATGCTACGGGAGTTGGTAGCACAAGGGATGCGTATGGGTAGCTGAATCACCAAGTAATCACCAAGTAATCACCAAATAATCACCAAATAATCACCAAATAACGGTAGGAAAGTGTATAGACAATCGAACAATTATACAATCTGACAATTATAGGAGAGAGTGCGGTCAATTCACAAATAATTCGTATCTTTGCAGCAGAACAAACAGACAGCACCATGAAGATAGCAATTTTCGGCAATTGGTACAAAAAGACCACCCTACAGGAAGTGGATCATATACTTGAATTTATGCAACAAAGAGGCGTGGAAGTACTACTCGCACAGGAACTTCGGGACGAGATGAACCTAAGAGACACGTATCCTCCATTCACGCATGACACTGCCACTGACGTGGATTTCGCCCTATCAGTAGGCGGCGACGGCACTTTTCTCTATACCGCTTCGCAAATCGGCGACAAGAATATCCCAATCTTAGGTATCAACTGCGGTCACCTCGGTTTTCTTGCCGATGTACAGACCTCCGACGTTGACCGGATCTGCGACCAATTAGTACAGAACGATTACATGATAGAACAACGGTCGCTACTACAAGTAACCTGCTCAGCCGGCGGTCACATCGAGACGCCCTTCGGACTGAACGAAATAGCGGTGATGAAACAAGAGTTGAGTTCGATGATAAGCATCGAAGTAATGCTCAACGAAGAACCTCTTCACACATACAAAGCCGACGGATTGCTGATTTCAACCCCAACGGGTTCAACGGCTTATAATCTGTCGGTGGGCGGTCCGCTAATGGTGCCGCAAGCCAAAAGCCTGATTATCTCTCCGATTGCCACACACAGTTTGAACGTGCGCCCATTGGTATTCCCCGATGATTGGACGATTGACCTCAGGATCAGGAGCCGGTCGCACAGCTACCTGATTTCGGTGGACGGACGGAGTCAGACACTGAAAGACGATGTGACACTGCATGTGCAGAAAGCGCCATATACCATCAAAGTGGTACAGACGAAAGAACATTCGTTTATCAATTCGCTGAAAACGAAACTGATGTGGGGAATATAAGCAGTTAACAGTTAACAATTAATAGTTAATATTGTATTATCGGGGGAAATGAGGACTCCATTGATTGCAATCAATAAGGCATTAATTGCCCACTTTTATCCTCTTTGCGGGCGAGGACCGCACGAGTGCTCCCACACCCCGACAAAGAACAAAGACAATGGATAAAAAGGACTTACGAATAGTGTTTATGGGTACTCCGGAGTTTGCCGTGGAGAGCCTGAGACGACTGGTGGAAGAGGGATATAACGTGGTGGGCGTTGTGACGATGCCCGACAAACCGGCAGGCAGAGGACATCAGGTGCAGTACAGTGCCGTGAAAGAATATGCCTTGGCGGTAGGACTGAGATTGCTGCAACCCGAAAAGTTGAAAGACGAGGCTTTCTTGGACGAACTACGCTCGCTGCAAGCTGATTTGCAGATAGTAGTGGCTTTCAGAATGTTGCCGGAAGTAGTATGGGCGATGCCACCGATGGGAACATTCAATCTGCATGCCGCCCTACTGCCCCAATACAGAGGTGCCGCACCCATCAATTGGGCCATTATCAACGGAGAAAAAGAGACGGGCGCCACCACTTTCTTCCTCAAACACGATATTGACACGGGCGATATGATACTGCAAGAACGCATCGGTATCGGGGATGAGGAGAACGTAGGCTCGGTTTACGACCGACTGATGGTAATGGGCGCCGGATTGGTAATCCGCACTGTGGAATTGATACTCCAAGGCAATGTGCATGCTGTTCCGCAACCGGAACTTCCGGCAGAGAAACTCCGCCCTGCACCGAAAATATTCAAGGAGACTTGTGAGATTGATTTCCGTAAAACGGCACGGGAAGTGCATAATTTCGTGCGAGGACTGAGTCCGTATCCTGCCGCCTGGTGCCAACTGAGATTACCGAACTGCGAACCACAGGTTGCCAAAATTTATGCTGTCCGTCCGATAGAGCAAGAACATCATTCGGCGTTCGGTGAGGTGATTATCGAAGACAGGAAACGGCTACGGATTGCCGTGCAAGACGGTTTTGTAGAGGTATTGGAACTGCAACTGCCCGGCAAGAAACGCATGACTGCACAAGCACTACTCAACGGTATCCAACTATGAACGCGATAGAACTGATTGACAAATATTATGCCTCTGAGCCTGAGCTCAAGGAGCTACTTTTGGCTCACAGTCAGCAAGTTGCAAGCAGGGCACTCAGTATTGCCAAGCAGCAGACAAGCGCCAAGTTGGATTTGGCATTTATAGAAGAAGCCGCATTGCTCCACGACATCGGTATTATCTATTGCAATGCGCCGGGGATACATTGCCATGGCACACACCAATACATAGAGCACGGCTACTTAGGTGCCCAATTGCTTAAGAAAGAGGGGTTTCCGAGACATGCCGAAGTCGCCCGACGGCATACGGGAACGGGCATCACCATGAAACAAATCATACAACGGCATTTGCCCATTCCCCCGGGAGATTATCTGCCACGCACTATGGAGGAGCAGATTATCTGCTATGCCGACAAGTTCTATTCGAAGACCCATATCGGCGAAGAGACTCCCCTGCCGATTGTGAGAAAGAAATTAGAGAAATTCGGGAAGCGCTCTGTCCATCAGTTCGACAAATGGCAAAAGCGGTTTGAGCCCGAGTTATCAGTGGAACTTATGATAGAAGCCGATTGAGAGCAGCTCCTTGAACTGCAGTTTGGCTTTCTCGTCGTCGGGCAACACAACGGTGTTATCATATCGCGGATGGAGCGAGAGACGTGCCGAAAAATAGCGGTTGATGATAAAGTTGCAACTGATATCCCAATCGATTTCGACCTTATGATAGTTGGTATAAAAATAGAATTTGCTATCCAAACTGATTTCTCTGACAGGCTTCCAGAGCCATTCGACCCGTAAAGAACTACCCACATCGTTGAGCAATTTTTGTCCTTCTTCCACACCGAAAGTAGTAGAGGCGACGTATGTAGTATCGTGGGCATAAACAAGTTTGTAGGTCAAAGGGGCAAAAGCGACGGATAGCCCGTCGATAGGCTTATAGTCAAGACCGACAGAGAGATTGAACCGAATAGGCGTCAGAGGAGCCGTCTTGAGTTCCATGACATTCTCTTTCCAACTATTGAAGAACTGCGTTTGGAACTCACCGGACACCATGTAAGAGAACTTGCCAAAGGCTTTGATACCGAGTTTGGAGTAAATACGAAAGAGGTCGTCGTTGGTGTTGATCTTATGCAGTGTGTCGCCGGTGGTTGCACTGAAGCCCATACGCCACTCACCGGTGGTTTCCCATGTGATATTCTTTTTGTTGTCGTACAGGACAGTTCCCTGCGCAATACCCAAGATAGTAAAGTTGCTATTACCACCGGCATACCAGTTTTTGGAGACATAATTCTGCGTAATCTGCAACAAGGTAGTTGCCTCCATGCGCCAAGGCGAGCGCATCTCCCGAATGGCACGGAGCCGTGCTTTGATATCCTCTTGTGTATCCTTAATCAATGAACGCTCAGGCACAATGACGTAAGGCGTATTATCGCCATGAATCTCACTGGCGGAGTGAAACTCAATAGAGTCGTACATACCTATATACAGGTCGGCATGATGCTGTGTGAGATAGCGACGGGCATTACCACGAATAGCATAGATATTGACCTCGTCGGACAAACTGTCGCGCAAGGACGGATAGGCATGCGGTACATAGTAGAGCGGCAAGGCAAGGGGATAGCAACCATACATCTTGTTGACCTCTTTGGCGATGCGGATAGAGTCGGCAAAGCCCACGTGGAAAGGAGACACGGTAGTAGTATCGGTTTGGATACGTAACTGATAGACAGAATCTTCATAGGCTGCCAGTTGGCGGCTTTGTTCGGCAATGAGGTCAAGCAGCCAATGGTCGGCTTCCGCCTGCTCCACCAACTCGGAGGCACGCAAAGTGTCTTGATGGACATGCACAACGCCTTGTGCCGAAAGCAAGCCCGACAGGAAGACGAATACTATGAGACAGACTTTACGCATCTGACAGCAAAAAGACGACTACGAGTGCGTCCCTTTGATTTATTTTTTCTCTTTCTTGTTCTTACTGTTCTGTTGCGGTGCCGTCAGCCAGACAGGCGTAGCAGTATCAGGAGGAAGACGCAAGGCATTGACGATAAGGTAGATACCCCAGATAATAAACGGCAGACTGAGCCATTGCCCCATATTGAGGAACATGTTCTGCTCAAAACTCTCTTGGTCTAACTTGATGAACTCCAAGCAAAAACGCGTGAAGAAGATAATTTCGAGGAAGACACCAAAAATCAAGCCGTGCCGCTGATAGGCTTTGGCTTTCCAGTAGAGCAACCAAGTGACGATGAAAGCCACGATGCAATAGAGCATTTCGTAGATCTGCGTCGGATGGCAAGGAAGTGTATCGCCATTGCGGACGAAAAGGAAGCCCCAAGGCATATCAGTAGGAACGCCATAAATCTCGGAGTTCATGAGGTTGCCGAAACGAATGCAAGTGGCTGTGACACAAACACCGATAACGAGGCGGTCGAATATCCAGTTGATGCCTGTATGGAAATGCTTCTTACTCAAGATAATGGCAGCGGTAATCAAACCGATAGCACCACCGTGGGAAGAGAGTCCGCCCTGCCATATTTTGAGCAGTTCCAAGGGGTGCTCAATATAAGGATTGCGATAGTTGAAGGTCATGCCCAAGAAATGCACGGGTTGCAAACCGAGTGCCGCCGCCTCGTGCCATTCGTAGAACCAACAATGCCCCAAGCGGGCACCGATAATAACACCTAACACCATGTAAGTGAAGAGTTTGTCGGTCCAATCGTCGGGACAATGCTCATTCTTATAGAGTTTGACTTGTATGAGGTATGCCCCGAAGATACCCACTGCCCACAAGATGCCATACCAACGGATCTGCAAACTGCCGATGGAGAAAGCTACGGGATCGACATTCCAAGTAATGAAATCTAACATCTGTATCGAATTACTCCTATTATATTATGTTTGCCGAATTAGAGGTTCTTGCCGTGGCAGTTCTTGTACTTCTTGCCGCTACCGCACGGACACGGGTCGTTACGCCCTATCTTCTTCTCGGCACGATAAGGCTCTGGCTTTTGCAGTTCGCGCGTATCACGCTGAGCAGCATTTTGCTGTGCACGATTCTCTATATTGTCCTTCTGTGTGCGATACTTGCTATAATCTTGCCGGCGTTCAGTCTGTGCCTGACGCAAGTCTTCGCTCTGGCGTTGGTTCATCGGGATCTGCCCCCTCAACAAAATAGCCAGCGCGCGACGGTTGAGCCGGTTGAGCATATCCGCAAAGAGGTTATACGACTCTAATTTATAGATAAGCAACGGATCTTTCTGCTCGTAGGAAGCATTCTGCACGGACTGTTTGAGGTCGTCCAACTGACGGAGATGCTCTTTCCATTCGTCGTCGATGACATAGAGCAGCATACGTTTTTCGAACTCCTTCACCACCTCTTTGCAGTCGGTTTCGTACGCGCGACGGAGGTTGGCGGCAATATTGTACACCCGCTTGCCATCGGTGATAGGAATGAGTACGTTCTCGTACATCTGCCCTTTGGTCTCGTAGATATTCTTGATGATAGGATTGGCGATATCCGCCAGTTTGTCCATCTTGCGTTTGAAGGTTTCGATTGCGGATTCTGCCACTGCAACCGACAGTTCTTTTGCTTTCTTGGCACGGAACTCTTCCTCAGCGAAAGGCACTTCCATAGCAAAGACTTGCAACACTTCGGCTTTCAAGCCTTCGTAATCGAGGTACTCGTGTGCCTGCGCAACAATGGCTTCGGCAGTATCGTAAATCATGTTGGTAACATCGATGCCCAAGCGTTCACCCATCAATGCGTGATGGCGTTTGGCATAGATGACGTTACGCTGCTGGTTCATCACGTCATCGTATTCCAGCAAGCGTTTACGGATACCGAAATTGTTTTCCTCCACCTTCTTTTGGGCGCGCTCGATAGAGTTGTTAATCATGCTATGTTCGATGACTTCACCTTCTTCGAAGCCCATTTTGTCCATCAATGCAGAAATACGTTCCGAACCGAAGAGACGCATCAGGTCGTCTTCCAACGATACGAAGAAGACGGACGAACCCGGGTCACCCTGACGTCCGGAACGGCCACGCAACTGACGGTCGACACGACGCGACTCGTGACGCTCCGTACCGATGATAGCCAAACCGCCTGCCTCTTTTACTTCGGGCGTAAGCTTGATATCCGTACCACGGCCTGCCATGTTGGTAGCAATAGTAACCGTTCCTTTCCTACCGGCTTCTGCCACGATATCCGCCTCACGCTGGTGCAACTTGGCATTCAAGACTTGGTGCGGTATCTTGCGCATATTCAGCATGCGGGACAGCAACTCACTGATTTCCACAGACGTAGTACCCACCAGCACCGGTCTGCCTTCTGCCACCAAACTGACTATTTCGTTGATAACGGCATTGTATTTCTCACGTTTGGTGCGATACACACGGTCGTTCATATCGATACGCGCTATCGGACGGTTGGTCGGAATAACCACTACATCCAATTTGTAGATGTTCCAGAACTCACCTGCTTCGGTTTCGGCAGTACCCGTCATACCGGCGAGTTTGTTGTACATACGGAAGTAGTTCTGCAGCGTGATGGTAGCAAAAGTCTGCGTGGCAGCTTCCACTTTGACGTTCTCCTTGGCTTCGACCGCCTGATGCAAACCGTCGGACCAACGGCGCCCTTCCATGATACGTCCTGTCTGTTCGTCCACGATTTTCACTTCGTTGTCCATAATGACGTAATCCACATCTTTCTCGAACAAAGTATATGCTTTCAACAGCTGATTGACCGTATGCACACGTTCCGACTTGATGGCATATTGCTCCAAAAGTTCGTCTTTCTTGTGTTGCTTCTCTTCGGCAGAAAGGTCCGACTTCTCAAGGTCGGCAATCTCCGAACCTACGTCGGGAAGGACGAAGAAATTGGGGTCGTCGGTCTGACCCGTCAGAGCATCGATACCCTTATCCGTCAGTTCGATACTCTTGTTCTTCTCATCAATAACGAAATAGAGTACATCGGTGGCTATGTGCATATTGCGGTTCTGCTCCTGCATATAGTACTCCTCGGTCTTCTGCAGACGCACTTTGTTGCCCTGCTCCGAAAGGAACTTGATCAAAGGCTTGCTCTTGGGCATACCCTTGTACGAACGGAACAATGCCAACTCGCCTTCCTCGGCAACGGCTTTGTCGGACGATGACATCTTCTCCTTGGCTTCTGCCAAAAGCTTGGTAGTGAGCTGCTGTTGCGAGCGCACCAAGAGTTCTACCTTGTGTTTGTATTCATCGAAATACTGCTCTTCGCCTTTGGGAACAGGACCGCTGATAATCAACGGGGTACGGGCATCGTCAATCAAGACGGAGTCCACCTCATCGACAATGGCGTAGTTGTGTTTGCGTTGCACGAGATCGAGCGGCGAAGTAGCCATATTGTCGCGCAAGTAGTCAAAACCGAACTCGTTGTTCGTACCGAAGGTAATATCACAAGCGTAGGCACGGCGGCGTTCGTCGGAGTTAGGCTGATACTTGTCGATGCAATCCACCGACAGACCATGGAACATATAAATCGGTCCCATCCACTCGGCATCACGCTTTGCCAAGTAGTCGTTGACGGTAACCACATGCACGCCTTCGTGCGTCAATGCATTGAGAAAGACGGGCAAGGTCGCCACCAAAGTCTTACCTTCACCGGTAGCCATCTCGGCGATTTTGCCTTGGTGGAGCACAACGCCGCCGATGAGCTGTACATCATAGTGCACCATATCCCAGGTGGTTTCGTTGCCACCGGCAGTCCAATGGTTATGGTAGATGGCTTTGTCGCCGTGAATCTCCACAAAGTCGTGTGTGGCGGCAAGGTCACCGTCGAAAGCGTTGGCAGTCACCTCTATCGTCTCGTTCTCGGCGAAACGGCGTGCCGTGTCTTTGACGATGGCAAACACTTCGGGCAGCACTTCGTTGAGAATCTTTTCGTATTTCTCTTTTATCTCTTTCTCTAACCGGTCGATTTCACGATAGATCTTCTCACGTTTCTCTATCGGTGTTTCTTCCACACTCGCTTTGTGGGCTGCGATTTGCTCTTTTTCGGGTGCGACAAAGTCGGCAATACGTTGTTTGATGGCTTCGGTACGCGCACGCAGTTCATCGTGAGAGAGTTGCTGTATCTCGGGATAGACAGCTTGTATCTTCTCCACGTAAGGCATGATTTCTTTCAGGTCACGCTGTGACTTGTTGCCGAACAGTTTGCTTAAAAACTCAATAAATCCCATAGTATCTTGTTGTTATAATGTTTTCTGCTGTTGGTTGTTTGGCATTTGGGGGTTCATTTGAGCCTTGCCGTCCCGTTGCCGGCAGTGCCAAACAAGCCAAATGCTATCAACCTACAAAAGTAATACTTTTCTCCGACATAAGCAAGAACAAATATCATACCGCAAGAAAACCTGCCAATTCGGCAGTCGTGGCAAGAAGAAATACCGGAGCGGAAAACAGATTGCCACCACCTGATCCGGCAGCAAACCATTAGCCGTCCGACAGGAATCAAGTAGCTTTCTGCCTGCTCAAATGTCCCTGCTTTTGCCGGCGTTTTCCTTTAGGGATACTTTAGGGATACCTTAGGGATAGCCTGCGGACAGCAGATCGGTATAACCCTTGTATGAACCTTGTATGACCCCTGTATAAACCTCGTGCAATCCGTCACCGGATATATAGCTGCTATCAACATAGTACAATACAGAGTGGCAGTGTACATCGTTTCATTTGCCCGATAATGCAGTGTAAAGAGTCGGCACATAGCATCCAAATAACAAAACCGCACCAGACTTTTCTGTTCTTCTGTTATTTCGCAGACAATAAAACATCAGAGACTCCGGCACAATGGCAGGAATCTCTGATGATAATGATTGTTGATGCAGTAAGTATCTTACTTTTTCATTACAGGCCGGTAGATGGTTTCTCCGTCTTGTTTGATGAGGAGGAAATAGTTGCCTGCGGGGAGTGAGGAAACATCCATCCGGTTGCCTTTGGCTTGCCCGACCGCCTTGCCGTCGGCACTGAACAACTGCAAATCGGCATCTTCAACCCCCATAACGGTCAGCACTGTTTCTACCGGATTGGGAAGAATGGTAATGTTTTCGTAAGCCACATTATCAACACCCGTACGTGTACCATAGACCTTGCGCAACGCATCAAGCATAACAGAGCCGCTTTTGGAAGTAAGGTTCGTTCCTTTCTGGATACGGATACCCGTAAATTGGAATTCCACATTCTCCGGCAAATCTTTGAGCGATACTACTTGTTGTTTCCATCCGGCATAGTTCAATTCGCACAACGGAATGAGGTGGATATCACCTTCGGTAGAAAACTCGACACTCACTTTGTTGTACGACAAATCGCCATATACATCAATAGCAAACGAATCGACATCCGTAAATATCTGCGTCAGATCCAATGGTGACAAGAAAATATATTCATCGGCATCTTGATCTGCAAACTCATAGTCAATCTGTGTACAACCTTTACCGTAGGACTTCTTGCTGGTATTGTACATAATGGATTTATCTGCGACACCGACAGATTTCTCGCTGTTCATACTGAAGCAGAGTGAGTCGATTGCATTGAGCAGTACACCTACAGGTTCTTCTGTTGTGGCTTTCGTAGAGAAAGTAAGGATATAAGGCTCGGAGAGGATAACCGAGTTCGTATCTTTCACAGCGGCATCTATCGTTAGCGTATATTGGGTATTGGGTTGCAATCCGTCACCTGTCATATCGATACGCACTGAGCCATAGGGACTCTGAATATCCTTATTCACTTTGAAATAGCGAGCCGCAGGAGAAACAGAATAGTCTTTGCCGTCGGAGATAACAAACATATTGGCTTTGGTTGTCTTAGTGTCAAGCTTGTTATCGAAAAGCAGCATTATAGTCGGTAAAAGGTCCACCCCGTTGGCTCCTTGTTCGGGATATGACTGTATCACACTGAGTTTGCTACGGTTCTTTGTACGGAACTTTATCACAAAGTCTTTCTCAAGCGTGTTTGGGAAATTGCTATCCGGATGGCAAGCGGTATTTCGCAGTGTAACTGTATATTCTGTCGCCTTTTCGTAACCCACTTTCGGTGTAAAACGAAGAGTTCGTTGCGAATTCTCAAAGGCAAGCGTACCTTCCACTTCGGGAGAGATAGAGAAAGCAGCAAGCGTAGGTTCTTCCATCATATCCCAATTGAAATTAAGCACGATAGGAGTAGCTACTTCGACACTGTCGGTAAGTTCCACTTTGGGGGAGTAACTGATGACTTCGGGACGCGTTTCGCGTTTCATATTCACGAGGAAGTCCTGGTAAGCGATTTGGTTAGCAGTCACCTCTATTTCGTGTTCCAATTCATAATAGTGATCGGCTTCCACACGAACGGTATATTTGCCGGGATTCAGATCCCAGAAGAAGAATACGCCATTGTAGAGCGTATCGGTCTGATAAGTAGCCAACTCTTTGCCGTCTTGCAGCAATACGACTTTCGCACGGTCGATTGGCAGCAACTCATCACGTGTATTCTTCTGACGCTTGATATCAGGGAAGGTTTGCTTGTTGAAAGCGTCACGCACCTGACCACCGATAACGCCCGTAGGCAACTCATAGTTCATAAAATATTTGCAGAAACTGCGCATAAAGAACCATGATTCGCTATAGTTGTAATCGGCATTCATCATACGATAAGTCTCGGGAATATAGTCGTGCATACGGCCTTCCGAAATCACACCGGGCACTTTCAATCCGCGCAACACACCATAACCGTCGGACCATCCCATGGCGGTACGGCCGAAAGTCTTGTCGCCCGTTATGCGTGGAACAGAAGCAGACCAGTTGGTAATGGTGTTTTCCATCAGACTGTTACCGATAATGGTAGAGATAGCACGACTCTCGTCGGAACATGGCGTAGCAGTAGGATACGACTGCACTTTGTCATCAGGGTCGATACCGGCATAGAGCTGCAACACGTAGTTCGACGGACCGCCGGCATTGGAGTGGATTGACAGCATGAAATTGGCTTTATACGCATTGGCTTCCGCCACGATAGCGGAAAGCGAACGGTCGTCAGCCGTAGTATTGGTGATACGGCTCATCATGGTTTGAAAACCTAAACCCTCCAACATGTCACGGAGTTTCAACCCCTTTTGCAAATTGGAATTGCTCTCCCAGAAACCTTCCGGATCGCCTTGCTTAAAGGGATAGATAGCCATATTACGGTCGTCCGAATCGTGTCCGCCATGTCCGGGATTGATATAAATACGGAAATCCTTGAAATCAGCCTGAGTAGCAGAAGGCATTCTACGAACGGGCTTAAGGGCTTGAGCAAGCACCAAGCGGGGTTTAGCGGCAACTATAGGTTCGTCTGTCAGATTGAGTTGCATAAGATGCAAATCACCTTCCAAAGTATTGTAGGCAATCTTGCCTGTCTTTGCCGAAACCGAAGGATACATTCCCATTTCTTTTGCATCAGTCAATACTTGGTCCACTCTTCCGTCGATACTACGGATAGCGATAGCGGAACCTGTGTAATTATGACCGTCGTGCGTATCGTACATACCTACGATATAGTCGTTGCCATACCAAACGGGAGCATCCAACTGACCGAGATTAATGAGCTCCTTGCCTTGCAGGTCGCAGATAGCGGTACCGAACTTGGTGTTGAACACAATCTTCGTTTGGTCAGGCGAAAGCGATGCCCAGATGTAATTGACATGGCTGCCATGGGGGATTAACTCCTTACGCTCTCCATTGCGATAGAGAACCAACTTCAAATCTTCGTTGCTGACATAGACTGCACTGCTCTGCTGTGCGGAATAGTCGTCTGTTTCCTGCTGAAGGTATTGCAATTCGGTAGCATTCTCGTTGAGACGGGGATACCACCCTTCACCTACTTTCTCATTACTCAATACACGTATATTCTGAGCAGAGAGCAACGCCACTGCAAAGCAGGTAGCGATAGTTAATAGCGTTCGTTTTTTCATATGGTAAAATATTGAAGTTTAAGATTTCTTCTTTATCACTTTAACGGTTACTCCGTTGATATGCAATACATACACACCGACGGGCAACCCCGAAATATCAATCGTATCAGCAGTACTATCCAATGCTTTCATCCGTAACATATTGCCTTGTAAGTCATAGAGTCGCGCAACGGAATGGTCGGCATACCCGCTTAGAAAGAGAGTTTCTCCAGAGGCGGGATTAGGATATACCGTAAACGAGGGCAAACTTGTACAATCGAATCCTAACGATATTTCATCATAATGCAAATAGATGCCCTCTATCAACATCTTATATTCGCCTTTTTCTCCCGCCAAACTCATTTTCAAGGAATTGAACATTACAGGATAAATAGCGATATCGTTGCCACTGACATCCAATGCCTTGTTCAAATCAACATAAACAGAAGAAGGTCCGGTAGTATGAACATGTTCTATAAGATAGTTCTTCTTTTCGAGACTGTTGTGCGCACGGAAATTGAAGATCATATCCTTCAAAGGAAAACCTTGCGGATTGTAGCGCAATTCCAATATTTTGGGAAGGCTATACAAGGGCATATCTATGGTAAACTTGATATTCGGGTCACGCCCTGCAGTAAAATCAACAGCTATCTCCGTCTGCTTGTCCGGCGTTTCTGTTACACTGCAGTTCATCGAAGAAGGCTTTACCTCTACAGGCATTGTTGCCAAACTATTCCAGAACAAAGGCCGGGTTTCGGGAATCTCCACTTTTACCAATAGCGTATCGGCAAACTCCCCTAACTCGCCATATATTTCTGTCTCGGCGTTGTCTTTTAATCCGTTGAGTACACCTTCTTCGGAAACAGTGCATACCGACGGGTCTTTGACGCTCCATCGGAGTGCCGACGGTTGCAAAAGTACCTGCTTGTTACCTATGGTAGTTGTCACTTCGACAGGATAGTCAGTATCGTCCGATACAAGCACTTCATCCAAGCGGAACGTAGGAACGGCATCGGCATACAGCGTTATACCGATGTTGCAGGTCAGTTCGCCGTAGGTTGCCGTAAGCATACCGCTACCCTTGCAAACGAAGCGCCCTTGTTTGTCGATATACCCCACCGACTCTGGACAAGACAAACTAACACCCTGCAAATCGGTATCAAGCAATATCCCGTACTGATTATACCCCAAGAACTTAGGGCTATAAAGCCCCCATTCCGGCAAACGGACATGGGTCTCATAGGGCAGAATCTCATTCACAACGGGGTCATCAGCAGGCACGGTAGCCACAGCGAAGATACCGTTTGACTCTGCTCTTTCAGAGCCGTCGGACGGCACATTCATTATGCCTATCTTATGAATATTCATGCTGCTGCTTCCCCCGCCTTCCATATTCATAGCGTTCCAGGCTCCTGCCGACTTCATTATATCACCCAATACGCCTGTCGTACAACCTACCGAACGACCACGACCGTCCACCACACAGAAGATAATGGTATCGCCCGTTTGTGATGCACCCAATGCTGTACGTGGATGATTCTCTGCCCATGTTTCACTGACTACACCGTCACACAACATAAAAGGACGGTCTTGCCCTCCGAGAGCACATTTATAATCGGCGGCAATATCATTGATTGTCGTTTGTATATCGAGCGTGAGCTGTTCGCCTACCTGCATCGTTTCGAGCCATGTCATATACTCTCCCGTAGCCGACAATACAACGCAGCCATCGGCTATTGCCATATTGCCTTGGTTCACTTCTATGCTTTCCACCTGCAATTTAAGCTGTTTGTTGGTGCCCCACGTGCCATTGTCGAGAATACGGCACAGCACTTCCGTACCCGTATTGTCGGTATGCGTGAAATATCCGTTATAACGGTTATAGATAACCAACTCATTTTCATACCGAAGGTCATTGACATGGGTGCAAC
The DNA here is from genome assembly GCA_022783865.1 of Bacteroidales bacterium. Classification (GTDB taxonomy): domain Bacteria; phylum Bacteroidota; class Bacteroidia; order Bacteroidales; family Paludibacteraceae; genus Colicola. Next base: position 122,893 of record JALFYY010000013.1, on the reverse strand, counting down.
GTTGTTTCTCTTCGCCTCTTATGATATAAAGATCAGTAAAAAAACTATGTCCGAAATACAAACTGTCGTTCTTATCAATTGCCACCATAGCCAAAGCCGCACGGCCGTTACCGGGCGTAATGGCGATAGTGGATTCTGCCACAAATGCACCTGCCGGTACGCCGGGACGTGTAGTGGACCACCAATCACCATTCGTTCCTGCAAAATAAAGGTTGGTAGGCGTCGATTTGCGCTCAGCCATAGCCGTAGGGCACTCTCCTTTTTCGACAGAATCGTTCGACAATACAGTTTGTATATTCACATAAGGGTTACGCCTGTCGGTATGCAGCAGATATACATCCAGTCTGCCGTTGCCATCGGAAGCACGGCACATACGCAATTGCGTGTAATGCGTACCCGGCCCTACCTTGAACCGTTGTAATGTATCAACCTGATAGTCCACACCTTGCAGAACAACTTGCGCATGCAAAGATTGGAACATCATTATCAGGAACAACAAGCCTACTATTTTCGAATGCTTGCGCATTGCATATTATTTTTTTATCAGTTTCACAGTAGAGTCTCCTGCATTGATAAAATAACTACCTTGCTGCAGATGACTGATGTTAAGTGTCAGGTTATCGCCGGAAACTTGTTGCTGTATCAAGCAACGACCCTGCAAATCGTAGAGACGAACGATAGTGGCATTGTCCAATCCTTGCAAGTGCAGCATATCGCAAGTAGGATTAGGATATACTTGGAACGACGGAGTATGAACAGGATTGAAGCCCAAATCAATCGGACCATAGTGCAGATAGATACCCTCTATCAACATCTTGTATTCGCCTTTATCTCCTCCCAAACCAATTTTCAGAGAGTTGAACATGATAGGATAGATAGCTATATCATCAGCTGTCAGACCCAATACCTCTTTCATATCCACATAGATAGAAGTAGGTTCGGTAGTCGGAACGGATTCTACCAGGTAGTTTTTCTTCTCTATACTATTGTGTGCCTGGAAATTGAATATCATGTCCTTCAAAGGGAAACCTTGCGGATCATAACGCAATTCGAGTGTTTGAGGTAAGCTATAGAGCGGCATCAAGAAATTGAACTTAACGTTCGGATCACGGCCGGCATTGAAGTTCACAAAGAGTTCCAACTTGTTGTCATCGGTCGGCGTAACAGTAAACGGCATCGAAGAAGGCTTCGACTCGAAAGGTACCTCTTTCATCGTGTTCCACAAGAGAGGCTTCGACTCAGGTATTTCAACCTTTACAACGATAGTATCTTTGAATTCGCCCAATTGTGCATACACCTCAGTTTCGCCTTTATCAATTAATCCATTGAGGATACCGCCTTCCGTTACGGAACATACCGCAGGGTCTTTTACCGTCCACGTAAGAACTGCAGGGTGGAGCGTTATGACATTGCGTCCGATAGTGGTTTCCACTTCGATAGGATAATTGGTATCGTCAGAAACCCAAACAGTATCCAAGCGCATCTGGATAGGTGCGTCAGTAACGAGATTGACTTTGACAGTGGTAGTGATATCGCCGTATGTAGCAGTGAATGTACCTTCGTTAAGACAAACAAAACGACCTTGTTCATCAATATAACCTGTGGTTTCGTCACATGATAGTGTAACACCCTGAACATCAGTATCGAGAAGTAAGCCATATTTGTTGTAACCCAAGAACTTGGGTGTATGCATACCGTATTTAGGAAGTTTAAGAGTTTTCGAATAAGCTTGAATATCCGCTATAACGTTATCTTCTTCCGGGAGATTGGCAATGGCGAACATTCCGTTACCGACAGCACGTTCTTGTCCGTCGGAACCATGATTGACCTGTCCGAATTGGCGCACGTACATACAAGACGAACCACCGCCGTCCCAATTGGTTGCTTTCCAAGCACCAAAGTGGCACATAATTTCACCCAGTACTTTGGTAGTACAACCCACTGAGCGGCTACGACCGTCAACGACACAGAAGATAACCGTATCGCCCGTCATAGACGAACCAAAGCCTGTACGTGGGTGATTTTCGTTCCAGAAGTTGGATGTTTCTACCTTACCATTGTCAACAATGAGAGCATAGTTGTCGCCACCTACACATTGTGATATATTCAGCAATTGGTCATCAATGGTGAGTGAAAAATCAACCGTCAGTTCCGTTCCGACCTCAATCTTGTTCAGTTCTTCCGCCATCGTACCATTGCCGGACAATACCACTTGTCCTTGCGGAATAGCCATATTGCCTACGGATTGTTCTTTGCCAATCACCTTGAGCTTTGTAGAACCCGAAGTTTGCCATTTCTCACCGGGAATCAATTCGCAAAGCAATTCCGTACCGTATTCGTCCGTAAGCGTAGTTGCACCATTATGATGGTTATAGAGTACCAATTCGTTTTCATTACGAACGTAGTTGACACGGTTGATTTTAAGATCCTTATCAGCATATTTGAGTCTGCCTTTGTACGACCATTTCGTACCGAGCACCGGACGGTTGCTGTCGTCGATTGCTCCGATACGATAATTAGTAGAACCAATATGTGCAAATTCACTATCGCCTATGGCTAAACCAATAGGAGTTCCTACATTACCTTTGGTAACGAAGAAGTCACCATTGGTACCGGCAAAATAGACTTTGGTAGAAGTAGTATTACGCTCTGCCATAGCCGACGGACGTTCCGTACCAATGACTTTCCCCGAGCCCAGTACTTGTCCGAAAGAGATATACGGATTGGTACAATCCACTTTAAGGATGAAAGCGTCCAACCGTCCCCCATTGTCACTGAGACGTTTCATCTGAACTGACAAATATTCGGTACCCGGACCTGCTTGGAAAGTTTCCAATGTATCCAACGAATACTGGACGTCATTCAAAGTAATTTGCGAATTGGCATGTACAGAAAAGAAGAACATGCCTGCCAAAAGAAGATCGAGATGTTTTTTCATGCGGTATGTAATTTAAGGTTAAGATATTTTCTACCCAAAGAGGCAGTACGACAGTATCCGCCTAATTTGTGACAAAGGTACACAGAATATTTGAGAGTACAAAGGGTTTTGCAGAGTTTTTTTGTTAGTATTGCATTATTGGTGATAATGAACGAATGAATAAAAATACGGGACAGCCTTCCGGCTGCCCCGCCAAGTATTATATCAGTTGATTGGATTATTTAACCAATACTTTAGCAACAGAAGTGCCATTAGCGTTTACAGTGCGAACCATATAAACACCTTGTGCAGCAACTTCAGCAACATTCATGTTACCAGCAGCTACTTTCTGACCGGAGATATTGAATACTTCCATATCAACGATTTCAGATGTACGGATGGTCATACCATCAACAGTTACCATAACACCATTGTTTGCTACGTTCTCAACTGCATCGCCTTGTTCTTGGATGGTCATAGTGTAAGAAGCATAACCGTTTTCGCAAGTATAAACATAGAGATCTACGGTTTTGCCGTCTTCTGCTACGTTAGCGAAACTGGTAGCCGTACGTTGCGGGTTAGAAACCGTACCCATACCGTTAGCCGGGAACTCCCACAATGTTGTCATTTCTGCAAAGTTACGGGAAGCATCTTTGAATTTATAGAGAACAAATGTAGAAGGAGCACCACCCTTACCTTCGGTGTTATCACCGGCGATAGAGAGGAAATATTCTCCATTTACTTCGAATTCAAGTACACCATTGTGTCCGAAAGCACGGGCTTTTCCGTTAGAACCCAACAGCAATTCAGGATTGGTTTCAACATATGCACCAAGGTTGTCAACCATATTACCGTCCTCATCAAAGAGCATCGGATAGGTAGTAAAGCCGTCCACATAGAAATAGCCGTCAGCAACAGGGCAGCAAACAGGAGCCATACCCAAGTTTTCAGCATCCATTTCGAGTTTGAACCAACCTGTATTGCCATCCCATTTTCCGTCTTTGATGTCCCAATAATAGATGTCTTTTGCACTTGCACACGGTGCCATGATACGTGCATCTTTGGTTACGTCACCATATACACCTATACGGTCGATACGGATAGTAGTATTGTCAGGATATTTGTCTTTCAGGAATTCACCGGTTTTCGTCATATCAACGAGCAAAGAGCCTTCACCAGTTGCCAAATCAACCATCCAGATCTGGAAGTCACCGCCAGCAGTAGGCAAATTGGAAGTAATAGCATGACCGGCATTATCCAATTTGAAATCAGAATAAGGACCAAAGACAAATTGTTTAGTTACAACACCGTCGGCTTCTGTTTCTTTTACAAAGATATTTTCTGCAAACTTAACAGGATCCAACATGAGACCTGTTTTAGCATCAACACGTACCAAATACGGAGTACCGATAGCAGGTTCATTACCTTGGCGATAAGCAAAATAGAGAATACCGTCTTTGTAAACTACAGAACGAGAACCTTCTGCAACCGGATTTGGACGGTTGTCAATATAGTTTTCTTCGTTAATAGAGTAGATCCAGTTATTAGCCAATTTGTATGTAATACCATCAATCTGTTTTTCGTCGTAAACCGATTTGTCAACAGCCGCAGCAGAAGCAGCTGTTACATTCTCTGCCAATGTACGGAGTTGCAATTTATCGTTATATTTACTCATTACTGCAATGGCATTTACTTTAGAGCCATCGGGGAATGCTGTTGCATCAAGCGTAAGACGATAAGCGTAAATTTCAGCATTATCATCATAAAGATAAAGATCTGTATATTCACCATTAGCAACACGTTTCACACGAACACCTTCCAACTTAACCAATTGAGACATGAAATTATCAGGAGTTGCAACCAAGTTGGAAATCAAAGTCGTAACAGGAACGACTGCTGTTCCGTTTTCACGAACAGAAATCTCTGCAATTTCAATTTCAGGAATACCGCCATAAAGAACTTTTTTACCTTTAAGAATAACAGACTCTCCCACTTTAAGGTCGTTATTTTTCATGAAACAATAAAGACCTCCGGTAGGATCTTGAATCCAAACATTAGAACTAATTACCATAGAAACCGTACCTTGTACATACACATCTGCAGTATTATCTTCCAAAGCTGCAAATTCAGCACAAGAATACACATAATAATCGAACCAACGAGCAGTAAGAGCAACGTCCCCTTTACCGGAAACTTTAGCAACCTTGTTACCTGCTGCATCAAACCATCCAAGGAACACTTTACCTTCCAAATAAGGAGTAGTGAGAGTAACGGTTTCGCCTTCAGCATATTCAGCTGGGCTTACCCAGCCATGCTTCCATGCAGAAGCAAAAGCACTATACTGACCAGCTTGCGAGAAATCAGCCGATTTAGGCCAACCGGCACGTTGTCCTTCAACAAAGAAAGCAGTAACAGAAAAACGCCAAGCAGCAGCAGTAACAGCATCATCCAAAGCAGAAGCACCGTCACCTGCTTGAGCCGTATGAACAGTTTGCAAATAGGTCTTCAACCAACCCCATTTAGCACCTTCTTCTAATTCGAAAGCCTGTTTTACATGAGCAATTGTCAACTTTCCGCAAATGGGGGTATAAGGGTCAGTTACCTTTTTCCATTCATCAAGTGTTTTGTAAGTAGGGTTCTCACCATCCTTTACCAACAAAGCGGTACACCCACCATCTTCAAGGAAAGCATCGAACATCTGAGCTTTGTTTTGCCAACCATAATCATTGGTTACACCTCCTGCCAAATCGTAGGTAATCTTACCTTGAGCGAAAGACAAGAAACTAACGGCTAATGCCGCTACTAATAAAGTAAGTTTTTTCATAATAAATTAATTTAAGTTTTGGTTCTGTCAGCGGAGCGTAGCACGTACACAATGTACTGACATTACCTATTTTATTAAGTAAATTGGTTTGTTTTCATCATGTGAAACACCTTCATAAATCATCTGTCGGTATTTTACGTTGCAAAGATAAAGCTTTTATTTGGTATCGTCATCATAAATTTATATGTTATACAACATGTTTTTTTCGATAGTTTTAGTTATGGGGTATGCGTTTTTGTTGGTTACTGCATGAACTTGAGCGTTTTGCCAGAAAGGCGCAAGCAGTAAATACCTTGCGGCAACGCAGGTAAGATGGTAACATCTGCCGTAGTGATACCCGATACCAACAAGGTACCCGCAACAGAATACACTGTATAAGACTGCCCTTCCGAGGCATAAAGCCTATTACCTACCACATAAGCAATTGCATCGCTAACATCCTCTATCGCCGTACCTATTTTATAGGTCACCTTGACGACAGGCGAAAAGTCAGTATAAGTAGCTGCCGTGATGCGCGTAGCCGCACGCAGATAATATTCTCCCTCTGCCAACCCTTCGAACTCCACTGTTCGCTCTCCAATAGCGGTTTGGACTATCTTGGTTCCCCGTTTGGGGAAAGATTCAGTTGTAGAACATTCAAAACGGAAGCCATTGTTTGGTGTGTCGCTAACCGTTACACGGAGCGCCTGCGATGTAACGGTTGTTTCGTTATAGGGAGAAAGAATAGCAGGCGGTACCATAACGATGTCTTCAGTGGTAAACATTACAGTTGAAGACGTGATGGTGAAGAGCTGCGTTGTAGCCGTTATGCGAACATAATAGTTAGTGCTGTATTTGAGTACATCGGCAGGCACAATAAGTCGGTTCGTCTTAGCAGTAGCAGAATAAACAATGTTGGTTGCGCGGAAAGTGCTCTCATCGGATATTTCACACAGATATGAAGCATCAGCTCCAGCATTGTCCCAAGCGATAGTGGGCGCAACAGACACTTCTGATTCGCCATCTTGCGGTACAGTCAAAGCAAAGACTTTACCCGAGAAAGAGCGAGTTTCGGAATAGTTGCTCTTGGCATTCGGCACATGCGCCAATACACGCCAATAACACTTATCGCCATTCATCTTGGCAAACTGCTGTGTGGAGAAAGCGGCAGAATCGACTTGGGCAACTGCAATAATGTTATTGAACTGAGCGTCGTACGCCAAGTTGACGGTATAGCCCGAAGCGTCAGCAACAGGTTGCCACGTAAGCATAGTAGGCAAAAGGATATCGGCATTATCAGCAGGAAAGAGCAATTGCGGCGTGACATCAGCAGCCAACGGCTCGGAGAGGAAACGCATGGCATACTCGTTGGCATAGCGGTCGATAACGGTGACAGCAAAATCGTGAGTAGTGACAGATACGTCAGAAGGCAAGGCAAAAGAGGTAGTATAAGTCATTCCCAAAAAGTATTTCATAGTGGAAAGCGCCTTGCGGTCGTGTCGCTCGGCTTTAGGAATAGCATAGACACCATAGCGCATCCGGGTATCAGCATAGTCCCATGAAAGGATTTGCCCTGTGAGGGTCAGATTGGTAACCATGCCCTGTTCGGGTGCACGGAACCATGTGAGTACGGGCGGCAAAGCTTTGTGAGTATAGACATTATCAACAAGTTTGTTGATAAAGCCGACCGTAGAGAGCTTGTTAGAAGAGAAAAAGACCATACCCGGTGCATTCTCTTTGGCAGAAGCACGGTTAATGAGAATCTCGTCAACAGTCTCTTGCGGATAATAATTAGTTACCGCCGGCATACGCTTTTGCGGAACGTTACGTGGCTCTGACTGAAGGCTTGAGAGGGAGGCACTGACGTAGTTGTGGCGTCCGAACTTATGAGCTACCATGCCCCACCATGGGGTAATCTTGGCATAATCGCTACTGGAGCCGATAGTCCAATAGACCTGCGGCGAGATATAATCAATAGTATTGGATGATATCCACGCCAGCGGGTCGGAATAAATTCCATTGTACTGCCAATCGATTCCGGGGCAGGGTGTTACGCCATATTTATCCGCAACTTCTTTGCTGCTTGCCGCCACTCCTGCAGGACCAATACCGAACCGACACCATGGCGCAAAGTCCTTAATAGCCTTATAGACATCTGCCACCATGAGGTTAACTTGCTCACGCCGCCAATCGGCACGTGAGAGATTATTCGGGTTATAGAGCACGTACTGCTCGTCGTCATATCGGTCGTGCATAGCACCATTGGGATAAAAGTAGTCATCAAAGACAATACCATCGACATTGTACTTACTAAGGATATCTTTAACGATATCCACAATACGTTGGCGCACCTCCGGTATGCCCGGATTCAAAATCACCGTACCGCCTGCATCAATCAACCAATCTGGGTGTGTATTGGCATAATCGGTTGGCAATGTACCATAGTTGTCTGCACTGGTAGCATAACGGTATGGATTAATCCAAGCATGCACTTCGATACCACGTGCATGCGCCTCGTCGATAACGAACTGAAAAGGATCGTAGTTGGGTGCCTTGCCACGCTCGCCACAGAGATACTGGCTCCAAGGCTCGTAGGCTGAATTGTAGAAAGCATCGGAAAATCCGCGCACCTGAAAAAAGCAGACGTTAATATTGGCACGAACATAGCGATCGAGTATCTCACGCATTTGAATCTTTTGGTCTTTCTCGGCATTGGCATCATTATCGCGATGCGTGGGCCAGTCGATAGCCCAAACAGTTGAGAGCCAAGCTCCACGGAACTCGCGTTTAGGAGATACTTCTTGTGCCAAGATAGAAGAAGCGATGAAAAGAAAAAGAATGAGTATAATCAGTTGGATATTGCGCTTCATTATTATTCAGTTTTTATTCACGACATCCGGTCGCTACGAATAGCGGCCGGATGTTGATATAATCAGTGTGTTAATAGATTTTAGAAGAGTTTAGCAGGTTTCGCATTGATAGCCACACCGTAAACATTGACATCTTTGATAAGATACTCTAATTTCTCAGTGGCAGCATTGTATCGTACCAAGCCGGATTTGACATTGGAGTCGCCGGAACGCAACCCAAAATAGATGTCGCCTGTAGCCTCATCGAGCGCCATTTGGCAAATACCAATAAACTCACCCGAAGAGCCTTCACCCTTGCCTTGTTCGGTAATCTGCGGACAGCCTGTTCCATCGGCAAATGTGATTTGATAAGGTGCCAAAGTCTTTGAATCCTTGAATCCTTCCAGATCTTGGATTTTGCAACGATAAAATCCTTCACCTGTTCCATAAATAGTGAAATAGAACCAATCGTTTTTTTCATCATAAACAAACGACTTCGGCGAGAATGCGGTAAGTACAACACCTGCTTCCGGTATCGGGTCTTTGTCGGTTACCGGTTCGGTAAGTATATCGCTTGCCGTAAAACGATAGAGTCCGTTGCCGTTATAAGTTTTTGACCAATAGTAAGTGTCCTTGATTTTACCGAAGCCAGCGGTAATAGCACCATAAGCAAGCCCGCGACCATAATATCCCAAATAGTTGTTTTGTATAAAATAGGGGAATGCTTCTGCATTATAGACAGCATTTCTGGTAGATAGCGGCACCGTTATCATACCTGTATTACGGTCAGAGTAATACAGATTCATCCCTTCGATAAATCCGTAGAACGGGTCTTGGAAAGCAGGTCCTCCGACATTGCTTATCATGGTTTCGACAGAAGATGCGTCTTTTGCCATAATCGTAATCTGTCCGTCACCCATCACCTTGTTCTCATCGTTGATGTACACAAACTGTTTCCCTGCATCCAGAATATAGAGACTTTCGTTGTTGAACAGGATATTCAAAGGATGTTGCCCTGCAGTGATTCCCATATCATAGGGGTCGATTTCAACGCCTTCGATAGGAGCTGCAGGAAGTTTTATTGCCATAATATTACCTTCTTTAACGGCATAGTACAATGTAGGTGCTTCTTCGTTTAAAGCCACTTGTACGTTTTTCTTCACCACTTCCAGATTGCGTCCACCCAATACGACTTGCAGTTGTACGGTTTGTGAACCAACACGTGCAAACTTCACTTTTCCCAACTCTTCTGCCGTTCCTTCGAAAGCAGCCACTTCTTCGTCAGCTTCGTTGGTAGTACCTGTAGGGAAAGTCCATTTGTAAACAGCTTCCAAATTGTCAGGATTCGGCAATTCGACCTCAAAACTGATATACGAACTCTTTACCTCACAGATGGGATCTTCCTGTACAAGTGTTACAATAGGCAAGATATCTGAAATCATAATATCATTTTGCTTTGTTCCGCCATTCGCAGTAGCCTTGACTTTATAGGTACCCGCAACCGTGAATTTATGATAAACGGTATCGCCTTCCACCTTTTCAGAACCATCGCCGAAATCCCATATACAAGGAGTGTTAAGGTTTACCGTAGGATAGAACTTGATTGTTGCTCCCACATAATAATCGAGTTGATAGGTGGCATCGCTCACAAGATAAGTGAAATCGACAGCCTCTGTGGGCAAATCTTCAACAGCTGGAACATGCTCTTTGCACCCCACAAAAAACAAAACCGAGAGGCAAACTATCAGGATTTTATAATAACTTTTCATAAGAGTATTTAGTTAAGTGTTATTTCATTTACGATTGACAAACCGGCTGTACCTTTTTCGTCGAGACAACGCAATTGTGCCGACAATTTGTAACTACGGGAATAAGATATGCTCAAATCGCCTTTTTCATTACTTATAATATCCTTGAATGTAAAGGTTTTATACAACGAATCCAATGGCTGCGGTATCTTATGGTCAACAAAATGCTTGTATGTTGTTTGTGAGTTCTCGTCGAACGATTCCGTTACATAAGGTTTAAAATAGTCAGCCTGCCAGATAGAGTCAGTTTTCACCAAAGATTCAAAATCTTTGTATGCTTTATCCGGATTGCTCTGTAAATAGTTATACAACGAATCTTTGTAATTCTGCATAAAGGTTGCTCCGAAAGCGGCTTCAACTTTTTCTTCGTCATACTCTGCCCCGCCCCATGCAACACGTGACAATGTATTGCTAGTAGGGAAAGCAGCCGAGAACTTATAAGCACGCTCTTCGCCATTCCAATTGCTTTCATCATGTTCGTAAGTCTTGATCAGTTGTGAAATACGTTTTTCCACTTCCTTTTCGCTTGCCACCAAATAAGGTGTAGAAACAACCCAAGGCGCCTGCACATTTTTGCTTTCGGTTTCACGTATATTATACCACACTTCCAGATGCGAAATCGGTGATTCGGCAGTCGTATAGTAGTCGGCATTGAAAGTCACATCCGTACCGGCAGTAACGGTAGTGGATGCTATGGACCATTGTACATGCGGTGCCATTTCACCCACAAAAACAAGATCGTCCATCTTGTCGTGTTTGTCACACGACAAGAAAGTTGTCAGAACCAAACTCAGTATTGCTATTTTCAATATATTTTTCATAACTAAATAAATTCTGTAGGTTTTACAATTACATCCACTCACCGTCACCCCTGTTGGTCAAAGCCCCGCCATCGTTCAGCGGTATTTGCCAAATCATGCGTTTTCTCAGATAATCAGGATTTTGGAATGCACCTATCCGTATAAGTTCGTCACGATTGTATTTTTCCTCTGTTTCCGGGTCTGGATTGACACGGTTAATCCACGCATTCGCCGAAAGACGGAAACTTACTCCTTTGTCTTTCCCGGTATCCCAGTGAGCAGTATAAATATTGTAAGGACGAACCAGTGGGAATGTTTCGGTAAATTGTTTCGGTGAAACATTTGCCTTGCCTTCCTTGAAAACATTGTGCACTTCATAAACATATACACCATCGTACATGATACCATTGGCGGAAGTACTATAATTGTAGCGGCGGATGTCGTTCCATTGTTCAGGTTGCAGATACATTGCTACATATTTTTGCTGCATCAAATGCGAGATATTGAAGCCGTTGGCTCCTCCCAAAAGCGGCAAACGGAGTTCGTAGAACAAACTGATCATATCGTCCTCCACTATGCCCAAATTGCCTCTTACGGCATAGCGTTCAAAACTTCTCTCTACAGCTTGTTTGGTCACTTCGTAAGCCTGTTGCTTATCGCCTTTCCAATACAACGCTTCCGCCTTGTCGAACAACAATTCTTCTTCGGTAATATAGGCAATATATCCGTCGTCACGGGTATAAGGATTAGTTTTGTCGGTAGTTGTGTACAAATCAGGGAAGAAATCAATCTTATAATCGGAGTTATAAGCCACATCCATTCCGAGATTTGCAGGTATGTCGCGCAAACCTTTTTCGGTTTTATTCATACGCGGTTCCATCATACGGGTAGCACGTGGGTCTAAAGCATACATAGGCACTTTCTTTTTGTCAGGATCGGATGTTACCGAATTGGCAAAAGGAATACCTGCTCCATAGAAGCCCATGATAGAGCCCATAAATCTGGAAGGGATTGCCTGATTCAGAAGATTTTCGCGCGCCTGCGGCCAACCTAAGTTCATCTTTGGTTGAGAAGGTCCCCACATACAGCATTTTTCTGCCGAGCCTCCATCGAAATGATACAATGGTTCCGCCCATCCCGGATCGGTCAAAGCATCATCGACCGCAGCGATAATCTTGTCGCACATTTCGGGCGTATTGTTTCTGTTGGGAATCTGCCGGACCAAAAGCCGTGCATACAAGGCTTTTGTCAATGCGCGCCATTTGTTCATATCACCGGCATACATACGGTCTTCCGAAGCCGTAATGACTCCGTTGGTCGGACAGTTAATCCATTCAGGATTGTCGTACAAAGCCAATACACGTTTGAATTCCTTTTCCAGGTAGTCGTAAATATATTCCTGTGTATCGTATTTCGGGTTGGGAGTTCTGTCGGCATCATTGAGCGAGAAAGCATAAGACTCTTTCACCGGAATATCACCGAACAAATCGGTTGTCATCATCAACGATTTCAACAAAAGCGTATTGGCAATCAATTCATAGTTGCGCATATTGTTGGCTTGCGCATCAAGAATCAAGTAGCGTGCATTGACACCTATATCATAGTAGCAGCGTCTCCATTGGGGGTGACGGTTCATTTCCAAAAAACCTCCCCAGCCTACTTTGTAGGCGTATGTTCCGGAAGCGGATTTACCGGCTGTGGTAAGACACTGTGACAAATAGGCACCATATTCAGCACAATCGTAAACCTGTTGGGTTGAAAAGAACAATACGGAGGGTAAAACAGCATTTGCCGTAACGCTAACCGGATTGTCCGGCGATGTGTTAATGTCCAACCAATCGTTTTCGCACCCGACAAAGGAAAAAGCGAAAACGGGAAGCAACATCAAATAAAATATCTTTTTCATAATTGTAGAATTTTCAAAGATTGTACGTAACTGTTAGAATGTCATCTGGAACGACAAGTTAAAACTCCTCGTTGAAGGCACTGCATAGTTATCGATGCCCGATGCCCCCGTACCACTAGCAGATGTATTGGCATTAATCTGCGGGTCTGATCCGGTATAGCGTGTCAGCAGGAAGAGGTTGTTAGCCGTAAAGGCAAGTTGCACATCTTCGATGCCTTTCACCTGTTTCAGCATGTTGGCAAAACTATACGACAACGTAACATAACTCAAACGCAGGTAACTGCCGTCTTCTATAAAGTTGGAAGATACTTCATAATAGTACGTGCTGATGGTTTTCGAATCCAATACGATGGGTTTGGTATTGGTAACATATCCTCCGTTGCCATCGGATGTCACACCATCCCAAACTACTTGGCGTCCGCGATAGTGTTCCAAAGCAGGATGCATACCGCTTGACCACAGACCACGTCCCGTAACATTCAACACATCGCCTCCGATACGCCCGTCAAACAAAGCACTCAGGCTCCATCCTTTGTAAGTAACCGAAGTACTCAAACCCAGTTTCAAGTCCGGTTCACGATCACCGATAAGATTTTCCTTCAAAGGACTGATCATCGGGTAGCCGTTGGCATCACAGATGATTTTACCGTCTTCCGTACGCTGATAATCTTTACCCGTCAAAGATGTTGTAGAGCCACCCAGGTACGCCATAGGTATAACATCTCCATATTGTCCGTTGGGCACACCCGCCATGCCTTCCGGCAATGCTATCACACGACCTCTGTTAAATGCCATATTCAGACTTGCCGTCCACAGCCATCCGTTGCGTTTAATAATATCTTGCCCCAAAGTGATTTCCACACCCTGGTTACGAACCGTACCCTCGTTACGCGTTTGAAGAACATAACCCGTAGTTACCGGTACACGCACCGTCACAATCTGCTCATCGGTCTGAATCGCATAATAAGCTACATCCAACCGCGTTTTATTGTCGAAGAAACGCAAGTCCACACCGACTTCCCACGATTGGCTCATCTCAGGAACCAACTGGAAACCAACAGACAAGGATGCATCGGTAGCATAACCTCCATCGGGCAATGTCTGGAATGGACCGAAGCGTCTGTCAAACAAATAAGGCGCACGAGCATCATTACCTACCATAGCAAAATTGCCACGCAGTTTACCATAGGAGAACCAATTGTTTTTGGTATTGTTCAATCCTGGTATCAATTCCGAGAACACCAAACCGGCTGTCACGGAAGGATAGAAATAAGGGCTCTGTTCTCTGTAAAGCGTTGAAGACCAGTCCCAGCGTCCTGTGACAGAAAGTGAAGCCAAGCCGTTGTAATCAGCTCTCAACTCGCCATACACACCTGCAGTCCGCATCTGAGAGTGACCTACAGACACATCGCTGTTTCCATTAATCTCAGCCGCATTTTTAATAGAATACACACCCGGTATAACAAAATTGCGTCCGTTCACACCGGAAGATACGCCCTTTTGCTCTTTCATTTCAGCACCCACCAGAACATCCAAGCCAAAGTCCAAAGGCAAATCGGCATGATAAGTGCCCAAGAACTGAGCCGTCAACATTTGGCTTTGCGACTGACTATAAGAGTATTCACCCAACATTGATTTGCTAATAGATGCCAACTGCGATTCTGAGAGATAAGGGTGCGACAAATACAAGTCACGATCGTCCAATTGTGAATCAGGCACAACTGTAGTCGTGCTGAAACGGGGAACCGTATAACCATCATAAGAATAGTTATTCTGGTCGTAGCTAAGGCGTACCGTCAAATCCAAGCCCTTCACGGGAGTAGCCGTAAGGTAGCCTTGCAGCAAAGTACGTGTACTCTTGTTGATACCATGATCTTTGTAGCGACTCCACAACGGGCTGAACGGGCTATTCGCCTTGTTCATTGTATAATACAGGAAATTAATATCTCCCGCTTCTGTTTCATAGTCACGGATGTCTTTGTTGATAGGCCACGAATAAATACCGCTTATGCTACCGGCACTACGGTACTGATTATTGATTACATTTGCCGACAAGCCCATTTTGATGTATTGATTCGGAATATAATCACCTTTCACCAAAGCAGACACTTTCTGACGATAGTCGTTAGGCACGATACCATCGTTTTTCGAATAAGACACCGAAGCAAAAGAGCGGAACTTATCGGTACCTCCCGTCAAAGAAATATCATACTTATGATAGAAACCGAAATCATTGAAGAAATTGCGCACATTGTCGTAAATGACATCTTCGCCATTCACTTCCGGTCCCCAACCGTTCTTCACTTCCGTATTATAGAATCCGTTGGAACCGGGCAGATACTTCTGCTGTACTTGAATCAGGTTTGCCGGAGTGTCGAACTGCCAACTTGCATTGACTGTAGCCGTAACCTTGCCGTCTTGTGCTGATTTTGTAGTAATCATCAACACACCGCTTGCGGCATCCTTACCATACAAAGCTGAAGCTGCAGCACCTTTCAAGACCGTAATACCTTCTATATCATTCGGGTTCAAGTCGCCAACTCCACCGGAGATAGGCATACCGTCCAATACAATCAGAGGAGTATTGCTTCCGGAAATGGAAGTTACACCACGAATAATAAGTTGCGAACCTGCGTTAGGCGAACCGCCGGAGGTAGTGACATTCACACCTGCCACCTTACCTTGCAACGAATTCAGCACATTAGCAGACCTGCTTTCGGTAAGTTCGTTTGAATTCACGTTCTGCACGGCAAAATTCAACCGTTTCTTTTCCTGTTTGACACCCATGGCAGTTACAACCACCTCGTCCATTGCAATAGCATCGGAGTTGAGAACCACATTCAGAACAGCTCCTTTAGCAGCAATCGTTTGAGTGGTCATACCCACGTAACTGAATTCCAACGTTGCACCGTCGGCAACGGTAATCTCGTAGTTACCATCGAAATCAGTAATCGTACCGTTGGTTGTTCCTTGTTCCAGCACCGAAGCACCGATAACCGGCAAACCGTCTTCTGCAGAGGTTACTACACCGGACACCGTAATGCTTGCCCAAGCCATAGAAACCATCATCGTACAGACGAATAAAGTAAATAGTTTTTTCATACACGCATTAGTATGTGTTTTCATATTAGATTGTTATACCATATCGGGCGCCAACTTTGGTTTTTCCTTTCCACATAGACAGCCATACCTTTCGGCACTATGCCCACTACATAGTCAGCCACGATATTTTACGATTGCAAAGATACAACTATTTTCTTACTTACAATATATTTTTTATATGTTGTACAACATAAGTTTGCCAGAAAGAAGCAGTTTTTTTGCAACTATTGCAGTAATTATTTGCAAAAGGAGGACATTCCCTGTTAACATTTGTATCATACCACCGGTAATTGCAGCGGAACATCCGTTTCAGACAAGTTATATGCCATGTATTTCATAAATAATGCGTATCTTTGCAGCAAGAGATTTATCGGACAACCTGCAACAAAGAAAAAAGAAGAAATATGATAACGCAAACCATTCATTCTGAAGAAGTAAGCCGTGCCAACGCACTGATAAGAAAAGCACAATCGGTAGCCATCCTGACCCATATGTCACCCGACGGCGATGCCATGGGCAGCAGTCTGGCAATGAAACAATATCTGCAAGCATTGGGCAAAGAGACGATTGCGGTCATCGTACCGAACAGTTTCCCCGATTTTCTGGCATGGCTGCCCGATGCCGGCAATATCCTTGTCTATGACAAACAGGAAGAAGAAAGCAATACTATTATCGCCAATACCGACCTTATTATATGTCTCGACTTCAACGATACGAAGCGTATCGGCAAAATGGGCGAAGCCGTAGAACAATCCGCCGCCAAGAAGATAGTACTCGACCACCATCTTTTTCCACAGGATTTTGCAAACATAACGATGTCGTACCCCCATGCATCGTCAACGAGCGAGTTGGTGTTCCGCTTCATTTGCCAATCGGGCGATTTCGGCTTGCTCAATACAAGCATAGCGACCTGCATCTATACCGGCATCATGACGGACACAGGCAACTTCTCTTACAGTTCGAACGATCCGGAACTCTACCAGATTGCCGCCGAACTTATGAAACAGGATATCGACAAAGACGCCATCTATGACCAAGTGTTCAACACCTACTCTGTATCGCGTATGCGACTGACGGGCTATTGTCTGTACAGAAAAATGCGCATCTTAGGCAAGAACACCGCGCTGATTGCCCTATCGAAAGACGAACTGCTCCGTTTCAATTTCCAATCGGGAGACGGAGAAGGCCTTGTAAATCTGCCTCTCCAAATAGCCAATGTGCATTACTCCGTGTTTATGCGAGAGGATAAGGACAAGATAAAAATCTCATTCCGCAGCCAAGGCGAACGCCCCGTCAACGAATTTGCCGCTAAATATTTCAACGGCGGAGGGCATAAAAACGCTGCCGGCGGCGAAAGCTATGACTCGCTGGAAGATACGGTAAAGCGATTCGAACAGCACTTTAGAGAGTACTTCAAGAAAGAACAGCAGTAATTATGCGGGCGGGACGCCAAGTTCTTTCTTCGATTTGAACCATACCTATACCATCAGCCTGCAAAGATAATACATTTGCTTCGGTTGTCATTCCCAAACTTTTGGGAATGGGATGTTGTTACATTGTTGTAATTTTGCAAGCGCAAAGTACCTACGTTTCATCCGGGGGTCATGTGCGGCTTGCAACACAGTATAAACTCCACTGTCGTTTCCTCTACATTTCGAGTTGCTTTCCTGCAGCAAACCTCGCGCAGGTGTCACGCACCCCTTGCAAGGGTTATAAAAGGGTTATAAAAGGGTTATAAAAGTAGGCTATCCATAAGGTATCCATAAAGTATCCCTAAAGAAACGGACAGGAGAGGAGAGCCATGAATTATGTTGGACGATTTACAATTTAGATTATTGCATGCGGGCAAGGACACCCACACCCCGACAGCAGCAGAGAACAAAGAAAGACGGGGCATGCCCCGTCTCTACAAGGGATTCACGAGGGCTTTAGATGCGATGAATCGCGTCTCTACAAGGCATTATTAAATAATTCAGACGGAGCACGCTCCGTCTCTACACTGCATTTCCGATAGGGTTAGGAGATTTCTCCCCAATCGACGCCGACAGGTTTGAGCTTCTGTAAGCGATTGCGGTAGATGAAATGCTCGGGGCGTTGCAACAAGGGGTCATCAGACAGGATATCCTGTGCTGCACGGCGGGCTATCTCGAGCAACTGCCCATCGGTCGCCAAGGATGCTATCTTCAGTTCGAAAGGCAAACCCGATTGCTGCGTACCCTCCAAGTCGCCCGGTCCACGCAGTTGCAAATCAGCTTCCGCTATACGAAATCCGTCGTTGGTAGCAACCATGATATCCATGCGTTTGCGTGTGTCTTTGCTCAGTTCCACTTTGGTGAGCAAAATGCAATAACTCTGCTCCGCTCCACGTCCGACACGCCCACGCAACTGATGGAGTTGCGAAAGTCCGAACCGTTCGGCATTCTCCACTATCATAATGCTGGCATTAGGCACATTGACACCCACTTCTATGACAGTGGTAGCCACAAGAATCTGCGTCTCACCGGAAGCGAAAAGCCGCATCTGGCGGTCCTTTTCGGAAGCTTTCATCTTGCCGTGCACCATCGAAACCCGATACTGCGGGAAGGTGAGACAGACCTCATCGAAACCATGCTGCAAGTCAGCAAGATCCATCTTCTTGTTCTCTTCGATGAGCGGATAAACAATATAGGCTTGGCGTCCCAACTCTATCTGTTTGCGCAAGAAATCATAAACTGCAGGACGGCGAAGGGTTGTATAATGCAAGGTCTGAACAGGCTTACGTCCGGGCGGAAGTTCGTCGATCACCGATACAGAGAGATCGCCATATATCGTCATCGCCAATGTACGGGGAATGGGCGTTGCCGTCATGACCAGCACATGGGGCGGACACACATTCTTTGCCCACAGTTTAGCCCTCTGCGCCACTCCGAAACGGTGTTGCTCATCGATAATAACGAGTCCGAGGTTGGCAAAGAGTACGTTGTCTTCGATAAGGGCATGGGTTCCGACAAGGATATTGACCGTTCCGTCTTGGAGAGCAGTGTGCAAATTACGGCGTTGGGCAGCCGTAGTGGAACCGGTGAGCAGGCGAACATTAACATCAACGCCTTGCAACATTGCCGTCAGGGTTTGGTAATGCTGGTTTGCCAATATCTCTGTGGGCGCCATAATGCAAGTCTGGAAACCGTTGTCCTTCGCCAAAAGGGCACACATGAGTGCGACTAGGGTTTTGCCACTGCCTACGTCGCCTTGCAAGAGGCGATTCATCTGCTTTCCGCTCTTAAGGTCCGCCTGTATCTCACGGATAACCCTCTTTTGGGCATTAGTGAGGGAAAAGGGAAGGTGGTGAAAGTAGAAGTCGTTGAAAGTATTGCCTACATACGGCATTAACAATCCGCCGGCATTCTGTTCCCGCAACTTTACCTGACGGAGTATCTGCAGTTGGATATAGAACAGTTCTTCGAATTTGAGCCGTTCCCTTGCTTTTTGCATAGAAGGAATATCCTTCGGGCAATGGATATTGATAAGGCTATCGGTGAGCGACATGAAGCGGAACTTATCAATCAAATCACTGCCCAATGTCTCAGGCACACCTTGCCGCAAAGCAGGCATGATACTTTGGATAATGCGTCGGAGAGCTTTCGAGTTGAGCCAAGAAGACTTCATCTCGCCCGAGGTATTGTAGTGCGCTTCCAATCCTTGCCGTGTCTGCAAGTTGACCTTATCCAGCCGTTCGAGTTCGGGGTGAACTATATTGTACTGATGATTGAAATGCGAGGGTTTACCGAAAAGGAGATACTGTACGTTGCATTCAAGACGGAGATACTGCACCCCCTTGAACCATACGAGTTCGATAGTGTCTTCGCCATCGAAGAACTCTGCACTGACACGCTGCGCCTTGCCTATACCAACGGTTTGGTAGCTGCGTATGACACCTATGATCTGTACATAGGTGTCTTCATCCTGAATATCACGAATCTTATAAAACTTGCTGCGATCGATATACTTATAAGGAAAGACATACAGCAGGTCGAGTGCAGTAGAGACTTTGAGTTCTTTCTTCAGCAGTTCCGCACGCTTGGGACCAACGCCCGGCAAATAGGTAATATCCTGATGAGCAAGTTCCATTCAGAACAGGATTAACGCAAGGCTTGGTAAACCACGTTGTGCATCAAGGTTTTCGGATTGTAACCCGAGAAGTTGTTGACATGGTTCACATACATAAGGAGAATGAGTTGTTCCTCAGGGTCGATGATATAGTCGGTACCAAACATACCTCCCCAACGCATAGAGCCAACGGAAACAATGGTATTGTGAGCGTTTTGGGGACGGAACACATCCCATGCCATACCGAAACCTATTTCTCCACGCAAGTCTGCAACACCGTTCTGCTGCATCATCTCCAAGGTTTTGCGACCGAGAATACGATGATTGTTGAACTCTCCGTTATTGAGTATCATTTGGCAGAACTTGGCATAGTCTTCGATAGGGCCACACAAGCCCGCTCCTGTAGAACAAAGCATCTTGGCTCCTGCATAGGGATAGGTTTGGTAAACTTCGTTGGAGCATGGTTGCAAAGGACCGCCAACGGGATATTCGTACAAGGTAACGAGACGGCTCACTCTGTCTTCGGGCAAATAGAAACAAGTCTCGTTCATGCCCAAGGGGTCGAGTACACGTTCTTTTAAGAAAGTATAGATATCCTGTCCGGAAAGGATTTCTGCCAAGCGTCCCAAGACATCGACATTCATAGAATAGGTAAAGCCTTCGCCCGGTTCATGCTTAAGTGGAAGAGAGCCCATACGTGCTACATTCTCAGCCAAGGTGACAGAATCGGTTGTGACAAGGGGATAGACCCCTTTCTCGCGGCATATACGCATGAATACTCCGTTGTTGCACAAACCGGAAGTATGGGTAATCAAATCACGTATTGTGATATCGCGTTTGGCAGGGTGCGTGGTATATTTGCCTGTCCGGTTGTCATAACTATCCAATACTACGGGATCGGCAAACTCGGGGATATACTTCTTTATCGGTTCATCCAACTGGAACTTGCCTTCTTCGAAGAGTGTCATCAAGCCGGTAACGGTAATGGCTTTGGTTTGGGATGCCATACGGAAGATATCGGTAGTCTGACAAGGTATCTGACGTTCGATATCGCGCCAGCCATAGGCTTTGTGGTGTACGACACGACCACGGTGAACGACCATAGTAACGCACTGCGGTATATAACCCGCATCAACATACCATTGAAAGGCGGAGTCGATACGGGAAAGACGCTCCGTGATGAAAGCATCGGATACATCGGCATTATAGATGAGTTGCTGCGGGTGACAGTCTGCAACGGGTTTGGTAGAGCAAGAAGCGAATGCCAACAGGCAGACGCAAGCGGAAATGAATTGTTTTTTCATAATGATTATACGATAAGTAAGGGATTTGCAAGGAATATTATACAACAAGGGGCGACCTATGCAGCCGCCCCTTTATTATGATTGGTTATTATTGCAATTTGAAGTTAACCGGCACTGTGAACTTCACGCGAACAGGTTTACCACGTTGCATACCGGGTTTCCATTTAGGCATGGACTTCATGAGTCGGATAGCCTCTTTGTCGAGCGAAGCATCACCACCGGAACGCACTACGACAACATCAACGATACTGCCGTCCCTGTTCACCACAAACTGGCAGATAACACGACCTTGGATACCATTCTCTTGTGCTATAACAGGGTATTTCACATTCTCGGAGAGGTATTTGAATAACTTCTCGTTGCCTCCGGGGAACTCAGGCTGTTCTTCGGCACGGTCGAAGATAACGCTTTCATCCTCTTCCTCTTCTTCTATCACTACAGGAGGAGCGATAACCACCGTATCGGCGTTATTATCTTCGGTTTTGATTTCGATAGCTTCAACTTCGGTTTGGTTATCCACAACCTTCAGCTCTTCGATTACTTCGGGTGCAGGTGGTGGTGGAGGAGGTGGAGGAGTTTCTTGTTTGGTCTGTTCGATTTCGATTTCATCCTCAATCAAGAAATCCGTATCAACCACATCATACTTGGTGACTTCTTTTTCCGTCCACTCAAGTGCGACAAAGCAAATGCTCAACACAAGTACAAAACCCATCAGGAGATAAGTCAGCTTCTTGTCCTCAAGACTTGCCTTTTTTGACTTTTTGATTTGCATATGATATAGATTTAGCGTTACGTTTTATTTGCGAGTGCAAATATACGGTTTTTTTTATGTTCCCACAAGAACAAGGCGTTTTTTTTTGCAAACAGGCTTAATTTTCCGCAAAAACAAGGGCAACAGGCTTATCGTTTTTGCCAAAGCATAATGGGTTCACCGCTTATGTTATACAACGTAGCAGTGTCAGCATCAACCCGGACAGTAGCAATATGATTGATGGCATCAATGACAGCATCTTCAATCTCGATATTGGGTCCCATCATCCGCGTCATGCCCATAGACGAGAACGAAAGAGAGTCACCCGACAAGATATAGCCGCCAAAGAAATAATTGACAGAAGCGTTGCCGTGTACATTGCCTATGCTATCGAAAGCAATAAAGGCAGGGGTCATTCCTTCGGCGGTACTCATGCCGTTGGCGGAAAGGATACTCCACTCACCGATAAGATCGATGGTACCGGTGGTTTTGGAAGACGTGCTGCAACCTGCCAATACGAGGAGAGAGCAGCAAAGGGAAATAAATAAAAAGCGTTTCATATTCGTATAGGATAATTAAGTTGTCAATTTGGGAACAAAGGTACGAAGATTTATCATGATACGCAAGGGAATACAATTAATATTGCATTATCGGGACATTTGAAACAGGAGGTCGAGGATGGTCATTGCGGTCATACTTTCAACGACAGCAGGAGCACGGAGGGCGATACAGGTATCGTGACGGCCATGAAGGCGCAAAGTAACAGGATTGCCATTATCATCAACAGTGGTCTGCTCTCTACTGATAGATGGAGTCGGCTTGAAAACTGCACGAAAAGTAACGGGTTGTCCGTTGCTAATTCCGCCAAGGATACCTCCTGCACGATTCGTCTGAAAAGGCATGGCATCGTTGAGTTCCGAACCTCTTTGAGCGACCCCCAAGAATCCACTGCCGTAATCAAAACCTTTGCAACCGTTGATACTGAGTACGGCATAGGCAAGGCGGGCAGAGAGTTTATCAAAGATCGGCTCACCCACTCCCGCAGGCAAACCCGTAACTTCGCACTGCACTATACCACCTATGCTGTCGCCTTCGGCAGCCACCTGTTTCAACAACGCAATGATACGCTCCGGTTCTGTTTCCGCCCCTACTTGGGTAACGCAAGCCGCAATATGAATACCTCGCCGGAGCAGTATCTGCTGCGCCAAAGAGCCTGCCACCACCCGTGCCACCGTTTCGCGTGCTGAAGCACGTCCTCCTCCATCTACAGCACGGATACCGTATTTCTGTTGATAAGTATAATCGGCATGTCCGGGACGATAAAGGTGACGGACAGCATCGTAGTCGGCAGAACACGTATCGGTGTTGCGTATGAGGAAAGCAAGGGGCGTGCCCAAAGTGATGCCGTTCTGTAGTCCGGAGAGCCACTCTATTCGGTCGGGTTCACGGAGCGCACGGGCAGAAGCACCGCATGCCGTATAGGGCTCATCGCCACAAGCACGGCGACGGAGATTAGCCGCAAGGAGACCGGTATCGATTCTGATGCCTGCGGGACAGCCATCGATAACACCCCCGACAGCAACGCCATGGGATTCACCAAAAGAGGTAAAACGGAAGATTTGACCGAATGTATTCATAGTGTACGTATTATCCGGCAAAGATACAACCTTTGCCGGACATTTGCAAATATGAAAAATAAGGTGTAATTTTGTAGGACATAAACAAACAGCAATTACAGACCAAACAAGACAAGATGGCAACCAACAAAGAACTATATGCGGAGTGGTGCCGTACACAGCAAGATATACCCGTCTTTTTGCAAGCGTGGTGGCTCACCGGTGTTTGCGCAGGCAAAGAATGGGACGTACTCTTCTCCAAAGACGAGGCAGGCGAAATACGGGCTGCCTTACCTTATTTAATAAGGAAACGACTGGGTATGCGCTATATCATCATGCCCCAAGAAACACAAATAGGCGGAATGTGGGTAAGAAAAGACCTGCAAGACGACACAGAAACAATAGCAGCCATCTGTCGGGACTTTGTGGAGCAACTACGGGAAATGAAACTATGGTATTACTACCAACAATACCCTATCGGTTCGCCTTGTCCGGCACAAATGAAACAATCGGGGTTTGCCGTAAAGGAAAGACAAACGTACCGAATCAACGAACTGACCGATTTGGACAGCGTTATCAACCGCTTCTCGAAAAACAAGAAAAGACAACTGCAAAAGGCACTTTCGCTACATGCGGACTTTGAGATGAGTGACGAAGAGTTTTATCATTTCCATGAGGAGTGTCTCAGAGCACAAGGCAAGGAAATAAACTATACGAGGGAGTTCTTTTTAGTAATATACCGCAAAGCCGTCAAAGAGCAAGCAGGACAGATTATCCGTATTCAGAATGCGGACGGCGTAACGGTAGCCGCAGTTTTCGTTGTGTGGGACGAGAAGACATTATATTATCTGATACCCTGTTATCATCCCCAATACAAAGACTCGGGTGCCAGTGCGTTATTGGCTTTGGAAGCCATCAAGTTCGCCAGAGGGAAAGCGGCGTGCTTCGACTTCGAGGGCAGCATGATTCCAGGCGTTGCGAACCACTACAAGCAGTTCGGGTCGGTGAAAACGAAATATTACTCCGTGAGAAAGTATTATCATCCGATTTTTGCAGTTGCGCTATTGGTGAATTGGTTCAGAAACAGAAAGTTCGTTTAGATTTGACAACCGGACAATTTCACAATCTGACAATTATGCGGGCAAGACGAAAGTGCCCCGACAAACACTAAATAATCAACAGTTAATAATTAATAGTTACCATTGTAATATCGGGCAAAAAAAAGAAGACGGGGCATGCCCCGTCTTTACAATATTATTGAATATTCAGATGCGATGAATCGCGTCGCTACAACAGCTTTATAGTTTTTTTAGACGGGGCACGCCCCGTCTCTACACTGCTATGTCCGTTATCTTACCGTGACTTGAAGAGGATGGGTGAGGAAATTGGAAGAAGCGGCAGCGAGGGCAAACCATGAGTCGTCGGTAGGATA
The DNA here is from genome assembly GCA_022783865.1 of Bacteroidales bacterium. Taxonomy (GTDB): domain Bacteria; phylum Bacteroidota; class Bacteroidia; order Bacteroidales; family Paludibacteraceae; genus Colicola. Next base: position 97,519 of record JALFYY010000013.1, on the reverse strand, counting down.
TTGCCACTGACTCCATCCGCCTGCGAACCAATAAGTCAACACCTCGCCTTTGTTATAAGGAGCAATCAGGAGATGATGCTCTTTATCCATCTGATGCATATAGGCAGACGGCATAATAACCGCCACATAATTCCTGCCCTGCGGTACTCCGGCATCACTCACTGCATCCTCAGCATAAGCTATCCAACCGGCTTCGATATCGTAGTTACTTATTCCCTTATTATCATGGAGATAGATACCTGCCGCCAATTCCAAACTGTCTTCCTTGCCAGTATAGACGACTTCGGCACGATTGAAAGGATTGCCTGCATCGGCGGTAACAGTAAGAGCCATATCGTCGTAGGTCAAGCGGAAACGTACACGCAAGGGACCTTGGTCGATAATCTCCCAAGTATTGTAGTGATCAAGCACACAGAGTGAATCATTGACAAAAGGAGCTACGCCTCCGCAACCGAGCGTGTGAGCGACCTTATAGCAATCAAGCCCTTTACCCCAATTGATATGGTAGGAACAGCCGAGTTGATGCTCACGGTAATAGAAACTATCCACCACGAGTTCGTCAGTGCATTTGAGCCACAAGTCCACCCCATTGCTCGGGTTCTCATCCGCCAAAGCCGGTCCGTACATACGATAGGCTGCGGTCTGGTTCTCCCATGCGAAATCGTCTTTCCGCTCGGGTATATACCTTGCATAGACCTTGGCTTCGGCAGTGGCAGGTGTACCCTTTTTCCAATGATAGACAGCCGTGCTACCACCCTGTACATCAGCTTGGAAAACAATGGATTGCGGCTCTGGTTGTCCATAGTACATGACTTGGTACGGCACCGGATTGCCTTCGGCATCGGTAAGGGCATAGCAGCCCAAGTGTGTTGTATCGAAAGAGAGTTGCCGAGCCGATACTTCGACCAACTCCCGGGTACGGCTCTTGGCACGGGAGTTAAAGACACTGACTGTCTTTTCCTCAGGGTTGCAACCCATCAAAGAGAGCATCGCAAGCGCCAAGAAAAGGCTTTTTTTCATAAGGCGGTATTATTTTGGTTGTTTGCCGATATAAGCGAGGATACCCCCATCAACATAGAGGATATGCCCGTTGACCGCATTACTTGCCTCTGACGCAAGGAAAACAGCAGGTCCGGTGAGTTCCTGCGGATCAAGCCAGCGTCCTGCCGGTGTCTTGGCACAAATGAATGAGTCGAACGGATGGCGGCTTCCGTCAGGCTGACGCTCACGGAGCGGTGCGGTTTGCGGTGTTGCTATATAGCCCGGACCGATACCATTGCACTGGATATTGTATTCCCCGTATTCGGAACAAATATTGCGCGTGAGCATTTTGAGTCCGCCTTTGGCAGCGGCATAGGCACTGACGGTTTCGCGTCCGAGTTCTGACATCATAGAACAGATGTTGATAATCTTACCGTGACGGCGCTCCATCATACCCGGCAGGACAGCCTTGGAGACAATGAAGGGTGCGTTAAGGTCAATATCAATCACACGACGGAAATCCGCCGCTTCCATCTCGTGCATCGGTACACGGCGAATGATACCGGCATTGTTGACAAGTATGTCGATGGGTCCGACTTCTTCGGTTATCTGACGCACGAGAGCTTGGACAGCCGGTTCGTCGGTTACGTCACATACATAGCCGTGTGCCGGGATACCTGCTTCAGTGTAGGCTTTCATGCCACGGTCAACAAGCTCTTGGTTGATATCGTTGAAACATACGGTTGCGCCTTGTTGAGCAAAGGCGGACGCTATGGCAAAACCAATACCATAGGATGCACCCGTTACGAGTGCCACTTTGCCTTCGAGAGAGAAATTGAGATAGTTGTTCATCGTTATAAGAATTAGACAATTACGTATTTATTTCAAGTCGGTAATGAGAGAGAAATCCTGATCTCCGTAGTCGAGATTCTCACCGCCCATACCCCATATAAATGTATAATTGTGAGTGGCAGCTGCCGAGTGGATAGACCATTCGGGAGAGAGAACCGCTTGGTTGCCACGCATCCAGATATGGCGTGTTTCCTGCACTTCGCCCATAAAATGGCAGACAGCCTGGTCTTCGGGCAGGTCGAAATAGAAGTATGCTTCCATCCGGCGCGAATGAACATGTGCGGGCATAGTGTTCCAAACACTACCAACCGCCAACTCGGTCATACCCATTTGCAATTGGCAGGTAGGGAGCACCTGGTTGACCAACATCTTATTGATATTGCGTTCGTTGCTGCCTTCGAGCGAACCCATATGGGCTACTACGGCATCGGCTTTGGTGACCTTACGGTCGGGATAGGTGCAATGCGCCGTAGTGGAATTGAAATAGAACAAGGCAGGGCTGTTTTTGTCTTTGCTACAGAAGGTCACTTCCCTGTCACCTGCACCGAGATAGAGGGCTTCTTTGTAAGCCAGTTCATAGGATTGGCCGCCTACACGTACGATACCTGTTCCATGACCGACATTGAAGATACCTATCTCACGACGGGTAAGGAAGTGAGGGGCTTTGAGCGGGTCGATGGCTTCGAGCGGCAAACATTCGTCAACGGGCATGGCACCCCCGACAATCATACGGTCGTACATAGAGTACACCATATGGACTTCGTCTTTTGCAAAAAGCGTTTCTATAAGAAAGTCGTGACGCAATCGGGCTGTGTCGTAGGACTTGGCATCCACAGGGTTGGACGCATAACGGATTTCGTAATGGGTTTTCATATTGTAATAATTGTATTGAGCTTGATATATTTATGTGTGCAAAGGTACAAAGATTTATTGAACGGGCGAAGAAGCAGGACAGAGTTTTTGTGTTGTTTTAGGTGTATTTTGTAGATATATTGGCAGATAAGGGGAGAACTACGGCGAAAGAAATTTTATTTTGTTTATGCGGTGCTTGGCAAGTACGATGAAGTCAGCACGAAAGCCTACGGATGTCATATGCCGTTGCCGTCCTTTTGCCGTCTTTTTGCCGTAAATTGCATGGAGAAGGTATGATGATGTCAGCACAGGGGCTCGGTGAGAGCATATGAATATTACGTATATCCTACGTTTATAGTACGTATATCCTACGTATATCCTACGTATATCTTACGTATATCCTACGTAAATAACAGACAGATTTAGCAATCGGACAATTTACGATTTATGATTTTTCGGGCGGGATAACCACACCCTGACAGCATACAATATCTGATATCCAATATCTAATATCTGATATTCCATATCCAATATTCAACATCTGATATCCAATATCCAATGTGCAGGAGAGGTTTTTGCTCTTTTTTGAAAAATAAATGAAAAAAGATAGGGCGCAAGTCGGAAATTTGTCGTATCTTTGCAGACAAAGATTAGATTAGGAATAGAAGACAATGGAGCAAGGACAACGGCCAAAAGACCAATTACTTGCGTTGCCGACACGGAAAAAAACAATAGGATTGAATACTTATCAGCAATTTATTATGAGTGTAGAGAACACAGGAAAGCGAGCAGCGGGGTTGCAAAATGAGAAGGGCAACAACTTTACACATATCTTCTTTTTGGGGATAGGGGGTATCGGTATGAGTGCACTTGCACGCTTCTACCAATCGAAAGGTTATCAGATAGGCGGCTACGACCGTAGTCCTTCGCCACTGACTGACAAGCTGCAGACAGAGGGCATCCGGATAATTTTTGACGACGAAACAGCAAGTGTGCCCGCCGCATTCTTGGACGAGTTGCATACGCTCATTATCCGCACTCCCGCCGTGCCGGAGAACGAAAAGCTATATACCTACTTCCAAGAGAAAGGGTTCAGAATAGTAAAACGCTCAGAAGCATTGGGCTTTATCACGCAACAAATGCGTGCGCTATGCGTTGCCGGCACCCACGGCAAGACGACGACAAGTACGATACTGGCACACCTGCTGTATCAGTCGGACATCAACTGCAATGCTTTCTTGGGAGGCATCAGTCAGAACTACGGAACGAACCTGCTACTGTCGCAAGAAAGCAATTACGTAGTAGTGGAAGCTGACGAATTCGACAGGAGTTTTCATCACTTGACACCCTATATCAGTGTTATTACGGCTGTGGACCCTGACCATTTGGATATTTACGGCGATGCGGACCACTACAGGGAGAGTTTTGAATATTATACGTCGCTGATCCAGCCCGGAGGTGCTTTGATATTGAAGCAGGGCGTCAGCATCACCCCCCGTTTGGCGGAGAACGTACGACTGTACACCTACGGCGTAGTGGAGGACGAAAGTCAGGAAAAGCCGGATTTCTACGCCGACAACATACAAATCGGCAAAGGAGAGATACACTTTGACTTTCACACCCCGACGGAAGTATTCGTCAACCTGAAATTAGGTGTGCCGGTGTATATCAACATCGAAAACAGTGTGGCAGCAATGGCTGTGGCATGGCTCAACGGAGTGAATGCCAGCGAGTTGAGATTGGGATTAGCCTCATATACGGGTATATACCGCAGGTTCAACATCCACGTAAACAATGAGCATATCGCCTATATAGACGACTATGCGCATCACCCGACAGAGTTGGCTGCGAGCATTGAATCGATCCGCCGTCTGTTCCCGGAGAGGAAACTGACGGGCGTATTCCAGCCGCATCTGTACAGCCGGACACGTGACTTTGCGGACGGATTTGCGAAGGTGCTTTCGACCTTGGATGAAGTGATACTATTGCCTATTTATCCGGCACGGGAAGAACCGATAGCGGGAGTGGATTCGGAAATGCTACTGAGCCGCATCACCTGCGGGAAGAAGTCGATTGTGGAGAAGAGCGAGCTCATCAGCAAACTGCAAGGGCGCGAAAACGAAGTAATCATGACATTGGGAGCAGGCGACATCGACCGTATGGTGCCGGAAATAAAGAACGCTTTGCAATGAAAAAAGGAGTAAAAGCCATATTGCTTATTGTGAGCCTTTGCGTTATAGGCGGCTACCTGGTTTTTGCGAGTTGCTTCGCTTCGAAACGGCATGCGAAACAATATTGCACAGGTATGACCATCTGCGTGAAAGACAGTACGGAACGGCAATTCGTGAGCAGTCGGGAGTTGGAAAAACTGATTAAGCAACAACAATCAGATCCTACGGGAAAGATATTGAAGGAAGTATCGACGAAAGACATAGAAGACGCCATTGAAAGACACCCGTTGCTGGAGACGGTTGAGGTATATAAGAGCAAAGACGGACGCGTATGCATTAATGTAACACAACGCACCCCCTATCTACGGGTCATCGGTGAAGAGAGCTATTTTGTGGATACGAATCGGAAGATTATGCCCGTCGGTTTTACGACCGCCAGCTATGTACCGGTGCTTACGGGCAGAGTGACGAAGAAACGTGCGACGAACGACCTGTATGACTTTGTAGAGTTTCTGGAAAATGACGATTTCTGGCATGCGCAGATTGTGCAGATAAATGTCACTCCGAACCAGCAAATAGAATTGATACCGAGAGTAGGCGACCAAGTAATACTGCTCGGCAAACTTGACGGCTACAAGAAGAAATTAGACAAGTTGGAAACATTCTACACCTCAGTTATGAACAAACGCGGCTGGCTGGAGTACAAAGAAATAGACTTGCGCTACCACGGACAAGTAATAGGCAGACGATAACAGCATAGAAACGTGCATTATTATGACCCCACAGAAGAAGAAAAAAAACACCAATTCAGAACCGCCGATAGTCGCCATTGACCTCGGCACTACGGCAGTGCGTGCCATGGCAGCCCGCAAACAACAGGACGGCACTTTGCAAATACTCGGGTTGAAACGTATTGCCATCCGACCTGACAAAGTATTCAAAGAACGCGGCATTATCTCCAACGCCTCCGAAGCACATGTACATATCCGCAATGTTCTTATGGAATTAGGAGAAGAAATCGGCATGCAGGAACAGTTGCTATCGACATTTGTGACGATAGAAGGAAAGGGTATGCAAGTGGTGACGGTGAGCAAAAAGACCAATCAAATCAACAAGAAACCGGTTTCGGCGGCACTATTGGAGGAAATGGAGCAGAAATGCATAGAGATGATAGAAGACAAGAACCCTGAATATACGGTAGTAAGCATTGAACCACAATCGTTTATATTAGACGATACAGAGCAGACGGATATCCCTGACGAGGGACAGGCAGCACAATGGGTGGAAGGCAGATACACCGCCACCGTTTGCAAGAAAATCGCTGCAGAGAAATTGCAAGGCAGTTTCGACAGAGCCATTATGATCATTGAAAACAAATGGGCGACATCGGATGCCTTGGTTACAGCTCTTACGAACGAAGATGATAGCGAAGAAGGATGCGCTATCATCAATTTCGGTGCGCAGACCACCACATTGGTCATCTACAAAAACGGTCAGATACTGAAGGTGAAGACCATTCCTCTCGGCGGCTATCACATCACCAACGATATTACCGCCATGAACATCAGTTTTGCCAACGCAGAGAAGTGCAAAACCATCTACGGCAAGGCGTCGGAAAAACAAATCACCCATAGTCAGACACTTGCCATTCCTTCTACGAAAACCGACGAAAAAGTGAAACTCTCCACCACCTTCTTAGCAAACATCATCCAAATGCGACTATATGAGATTGTACATCCGATTATGAAGGAAATCAACGACTGCAGCAACATTATCGGCAAAGTATATGTTTCAGGCGGCGGTGCGATGCTTGAGGGATTAACCGACTATCTGCAAGAACTGACCAGCCTGCCTGTGGAGTTCGGTACACATTCGGACTGGCTCAGTGAAGATGAGCATGAGACCGAGTATTTCAAACCGGAATACAGCATACTAATCGGTACTTTGGCATTGGGAGCAGACTACAGAGAAAAGCACAAGAAAGCCACATTGCCTCCTCCACCGTTCCCGCAGAAAATCAAAAACAAGGTAGAAACTTTTGTTATAGATTTATTCCAACAGCAACAATGACAACAAAGCAAACAAAAGCAGTATGGACAACATAGATTTTATTGAGAACTTAGCGTTAGACGTTGTAGATAACAGCATTATCAAAGTTATCGGTGTCGGCGGTGGCGGTTGCAATGCCGTAAACTACATGTACAAACAAGGCATACAGGATGTATCGTTCCTGGTTTGCAACACCGACAGTATGGCATTGGAAAAGATGTCGGTACCCGCCAAACTGCAATTGGGTCAGGGGTTAGGGGCAGGCGGTCGTCCGGAAGTTGCCGAACAATTCGCCCAAGAAAGCAAAGAACGCATCAAAGAGGCTTTGAACGACGGAACGAAGATGGTATTCATCACCGCCGGAATGGGTGGCGGTACGGGAACAGGTGCATCACCCGTAGTAGCAAGTATTGCCCGTGAGATGGGCTTGCTTACGGTAGGTATTGTGACTATTCCTTTCAGTTTTGAAGGCAAAAGAGCTATCCGCAAAGCCATGGAAGGCGTCGCCAAACTGGCACAACATACAGATGCTTTACTCATCATCAACAACGAACGACTCAAACTCCTTTTTCCTGAGTTTGACTTGCCCAATGCTTTCAGCAAATCAGATGAGGTAGTGAGCAATGCCGCCAAGTCGATAGCCGAAATCATTACTATCACCGGCTATATCAATACCGACTTCCAAGATGTTTACAATACACTGAAAGACGGCAATGTAGCGATTATGAATGTAGGACGTGCCGGTGGTGAAAAACGTATTACAAAAGCTATTGAAGACGCTCTTAACTCCCCATTGGTGAACACGACCGATATACGAGGTGCCCACCGCATTCTTTTGAACTTCTATTGTTCCAGAGAACATGCCGTACTTATGCAGGAACTTGAGGAAGTGGAAGCATTCTACGATATTGTAGGCGACAATGTGGAAATCAAATGGGGCATTGCTTATGACGAAGAGTTAGGAGAAGAAGTGAAAGTAACTCTCATCGCAACGGGCTATAGCGTAGTAGATATTCCGGGATTAGAAGATGCCTGCCCGTCGGATACGGACAGCAAGACGCCACTAAAAACCGAAGGTTACACCAATAGTATCGAAGATTCGATGAACGCTTTCTATGGCAATCTTTCCGACAAAGAGAACCAACCTGCAAAACAGGAACAAGAAGAGCAGGAAACAGAGGAAGATACTACAGAAGAAACACCGGAGAGCAATACTATTGTTTGGGACGCCAATACCGACTTTATTGATATTGAGAACTTAAGCGACGAACAACAACAGCAAGTAGAGGATATACCTGCATGGATGCGCCGCCGATAAAAACAACTATACTAAACAGATATGAATATGAACTTATTTGACCAAGTCAGCGAGGACATTAAGAAAGCTATGCTCGCCAAAGACAAAGTAGCATTAGACGCCCTGCGTGGCATCAAGAAAGAATTTCTGGAAGCCAAAACAGCCAAAGGCACAGACGGAGAACTGCACGACGACGTAGCCTTGAAGATACTGCAAAAGATGGTGAAACAACGCAAAGAGTCAGCAGAAATGTATGTTGCAGCAGGGCGTCAGGAACTGGCTGACAACGAGTTGGCACAAGTGAAGATTATCGAGCAATACCTGCCGCAACCCATGTCGGAAGAAGAACTGACCGCCACTCTGAAAGCCATCATAACACAAGTAGGCGCCAGCGGACCACAAGATATGGGCAAAGTGATGGGTATTGCCACCAAACAATTAGCGGGCAAAGCAGAAGGCAAAGCCATCTCTATGAAAGTAAAAGAACTGCTTGCATGATATTCGACGACGATGCTTGGTACAACGATGAATTGGACGATGAGACAAATGATGGTATTGACCCTGAAACCCAACGCGAACTCCAATTGATCGACAAAGTAGAAGAAGCATTCAAAGCGGGAAAACAACTATATTTAGATACGGAGGATATCGACGAGTTATTCAGTTACTATTGCCTACGCAAAGAATTCGAATACGCAGCATATCTTCTCTCGCTGGGAGAGCAATATCATAAGGACGACGAACTGATACAGATTCTTCGTCCTATATTGCTATATCAACAGGACAAAAACGAAGAAGCGCTCCGTATGATAGACGCACTGGATTTGCAACACAATCCGAATTGGCACTACAACCGGGCAAAGATACTGACAGCACTCGGACGAATCGACGAAGCAGAGAAAGAAGGCGAATACATCATAGAGCAGGACAAGAGCAACAGTGCTCTATATACGAGAGATATCATCAATATCTTTCTACCCGAATATCCCGAGGCCGCCAAACAGATTCTGCTGTCGGCATTGCTCTATAATCCGCAACACTTCGACATTATCATGCAAATCGCCTTTATCTATTCAGAGGAAGGCGATACAGAAAAAGCACTATACTATTTCGATCAAGCCATCGACATAGAACCATACTCTATTCTGGCATGGATAGAAAAATGCAAACTCCATGCAATAAGCCAGCGTTACGAAGAAGCATTAGACGCTGTGGAATATGCTTTAGCTATTGAGCCAAACCACCAACATGCATCGCTCATCAAAGCACATCTTCTCATTGACTTAGAAAAATATGAAGAAGCCGGTGAGTATATAGCAGAAAAAGCAGAAGAACTACCTGCTTTATACTATGATTTCCAAGCGCTACAAGCCGATATTCTCTATCTACAAAAAGACTATTCCACTGCTGCCAAAATCTATAAAGAATGTTTGGCTAACGACAACTGCCCGATTGATTCGATGATTCACTACGTGGATATCAAAATAGAGCAACACCGGTGGAAAGAAGCACTCGATATCTGCAAAACATTGCTCAGCAGTTATCCAGACAACGTTTCGCTATTGGAACACACTGCCCAAGTGTATGAGAAAACGGGCTGTAAGCATATCGCCGTCAAATATCTGCGCAAATGTATCCGACTGATGCCCGATAATCCGAACTTGCTATTGCTATATGCCGGACTGATGCTTGATATGGACAACGTACAAAACGGTATACGCTATGTACGCAAAGCCTACAAAATAGCTCCCACAGAAGCACTTCCCAATATCATGATGGCAGTGGTAAACGCACAATTCTACAACGGAAAAGACATTACACGCTATCTTGATGTCGCCCGCCAAGAAGACGAAAATGCCGTTAACATATTCCTTAATATCTGTCCGAGAGGAGGAAGGTATCTGTTCCCAGACAAAGACAAAGACAAAGACAAAGACAAATAAGAACAAAAGATAAAAGAACAATGAGAACAAGAGTATTATTATTGATAATGATATCGGCTATGCCGATGATGGCGCAAAGCAATATCGCTTCCGATACCATAGCAACGGATACAACAGAGGTCAAACAAACCATGATACAGCGAATAGAAGGATGGTATGCAAAAAACATGAACTATGGCAGTATCACAGCTCTAATGGCAGTAGAAAGCAGCTTTATTCCCTTTCCATCAGAGATAGTGATTCCGCCTGCCGTATATGTAGCCGGGCACGAAGAAAGCAGTCTGAATGCGAGTCCGTCATATATACTGAATGTGCTGTTCATCGTTCTTTTCGGAACGCTCGGTGCAATGATAGGTGCCATCATCAATTACTTTTTATCGCTCTGGCTCGGTCGCCCTATCATCTATGCTTTTGCCGACAGCAAAGCGGGACATCTGCTTTTGCTCAGCAGTGAGAAAATCAGGAAAGCGGAAGATTATTTTAATAACCACGGCAAAGTATCCACTTTCGTCGGACGGCTCATTCCGGGCATCAGACAACTCATTTCCATTCCTGCAGGATTAGCACGCATGCACTTCGGCAGTTTTCTGCTATATACATTCCTGGGAGCTTTCCTATGGAATTCCGTCTTAGCACTACTGGGGTATATCGCTCACGGGCAAGCCGATCTTATCAACCGGTACAGCCACGAACTATCAGTGATTATACTCGCCCTACTGGCTATTTTGGTAGTGTATTTCGTCGTGAAGAAAGTGGTGAAGACGAAGAAAAGCCCAAAGCAAACACACTAATCCGTGTCCCTCTGACAGGTGTCAGTACTTTCATACAAGAACGAAGCGTGGAACCGGTGGTAATAACATCATCCACCAAGAGAATATGCTTGTTTCTCCAGTTCTCAGGATGGCAAAGAGAGAAAATTCCTTGCGTATTGTCTGCCCGTTCTTGAAGTTGTTTTCGGGTTTGGGTTGCATTGTTCTTCGTTCGGCAGAGGTGCATCGTATCCACCGGAATACCTGTTACAGCGGATAGTCCACGAGCTATCATTTCCGCCTGATTGTATCCTCGCTTTCTTTCCCGTTTAGGGTGAAGCGGAACGGGAACAATTACATCAATATCCTGAAAGAAACCTTTCTCCATAAACTCCCGGGCTGCCAAGCACCCCAAATAAATACCTATCTCGGGCGAAGAGGAATATTTGAGACGGCGTATCAAAGAACGAAAGCATTCATCGCGACCATAGAAGCAAAAGGCACCGCCGCGTACAAACTTCTGAATATCCCAGAACAGCAATTCCACCTTATTATCCCGCATGTGTGCCATCTCAGTACGTGGAAGATGCGCTTCACAATCGGGACAAAGATAGACAGTATCATCGTCCAACTTCTGTCCGCAATGCCAACAACAATGCGGATAGAAAAGGTCAGTTAATCCTTTCCATCCGCATTGTATGTATTGCCAGAAGGTCATTTATTTCTGAGAGAGCCAAGCGAATATAGCTTTGCGACGGTCGATGATAAGTGCCATAAGACAACCCAACAAATAACCTGCTACCAATCCGATAACAGTCCATTTCTTCCAGCCGTTTATCGGTTTCGCATTGATTACGAATCCTTGTTCCAGCACAACGGGCGCAGTTGCCAATGCCAACTCTTTGTCCACTTTCTTGGTATAACGGAAGAGACTGATAATCTGTGGATGAACCAACTCTATCTGCCGTGTACCAACCAGAAGTTCCCAGCGGTCGTACATAAGTGCTTTGTTAGCCCCTTGGTCGAAATAGAATGCTGTAGAAAGTGAATCAGCTTTTTCTATTTGTTCGTGACAGAAACGATATTCTCGTTGCAAAGTCGCTAATTTGGTTCCGTAAGCCGCTTGGAATGCAGTATTACTATTAAGATAATTGACTATTGCCGTTTCAACTTGCGGAACCATATCCGGTTGTTTGGTGCGGAACTGCAGATTGATACGGGACGCCATCACAACGTTAATCGTATCACTAAATTTGGCTTTCCTTTTGAAGTCCACATAGTCGGCGACAGAATCGTGCCGGCTATCGATAACGGGAAAGGTTTCGAAACGGCGCAGAGTACGTGTGGCAGCAGGATCCAATTGCAAGAGAGCAGGCAACGATTGCGTAGCTGACACGCTCATCGGCAGAGCGTTTGCCAATGCACCATATACCTGATTCACATCGTCAACGGTAGGACCATAGAGATGAGCAATAGCGTTCACTTCGTAGATACGGTTGTCGGTACGCGAGTACCACAAGCCCATGCCCAAGACAATAGCCATCACCGGCAATACCACAAACCACCAACGCCATGTCAAGCGCAGAGATTCACCTACCCAACGAATGAGTGTCATACAACATCTGCCTATCCAACGGAAAAATGCGGCACAGAGATCAAACAGATTCATATCCTTTGCTTCAGACATAATCAATAGTTTTTATCGGTTATTATAAGAACAGCAGTTGCACCAGCACATAAATCGGCAGCAGCACTACAAGCGAGAAGCGAAGCATATATCCGAAGAACGAAGGCATTTTGATACCATTCTCTTCGGCAATGGCTTTCACCATAAAGTTTGGTCCGTTGCCTATATACGTGAGCGAGCCGAACATAACAGCGGCAAGCGATATGGCTTTGAGCAGTATCTCAGGGATACCGGCCACCAATGTACCGCCGAAAGCAGTCATCTGGTCAGGCGTCAGTCCTTGAGCCACACTATGAAAAGCAACTGCCGTCGGCGTATTATCAAGGAAAGCGGAAAGCACGCCTGTCGAATAATAGAACTGCCAAGTGTGGCTCAGTCCAAGTTGGGGAGCATGAGCGGAAAGATAAGCAAGAGCAGGCGTCATGGTAGTAAAGATACCAAGGAAGAGTACTGCCACCTCGATGATAGGCGACCATGAGTATTTATTGAGTTCATAGCGCACTTTGTGTTTGGTGGTATAAAGCGAGAGACCTGTCAAGGAGAGCAATACTATCTCGCGCATGTATTTGAGCCACAGCGGGGCATCTGCTTCGCCCATTTGTTTGATGGTACCCTCATTGATGAAAGCCACCGACAAAACTACGCCCAGCAGATAGATAAAGTTGATACTGCCTCCCAAGCGCAAAGGCACTTGTTCACGCGAGTCTGCCGACAGGGATGTCCAATGCTCTTTCTTATAGAAATACGTATCTGTCAGGAAATAGATAAGCAGCAAGAGCAGTCCGGTGAAAGCCCATTCAGGCAGCAAGTGCAAGAACCATGTAAACCCGGCACCTCTCAAGAAGAGCATAAACAACGGAGGGTCACCGAGCGGTGTAAGGAGTCCGCCGCAATTGGCTACCAAGGCTATGAAAAAGAGAATGGTATGTACTTTGTACTTACGTTGCTGGTTGGTAGTAATCAGAGGACGGATAAGGAGCATAGCGGCTCCCGTAGTTCCCATGATACTCGCCAAGATCCATCCTATTCCGAGAAAGGATGTGTTAATCCACGGTTTGGCTTTGATATCGCCACTGAGGTGGATACCACCGGTAATGACAAAGAGCGACAGCAGCAGAATAATGAACGGCACATAGTCGTATAGCACCTGGTGTTCCAATTCGTGCTGCATATCTCCAATAATCAGACACACAGCTGTGGGTACGCCCAAAGCAAGCGATACGATTAGTTTGTTACTGTTCTTTTCCCACCAATGTTCCGCCACAAGCGGTCCGACGGCAATCATAAGGAGCATCAAACCAAAGGGAATCATACTCCATGCAGAATGTACGAGTTCTTCCATAGTTCTATTTCACAATTTTACCGGGCAAAGCCCTATTTGACTATTTGATGATTGTACTATTCATTTACGTTGATGCGGGCGGGACACCCACACCCCGACAATATCAATCCAATTTAAGGACGGCAAGGAAGGCTTTTTGCGGCACTTCCACATTACCAATCTGCTTCATACGCTTCTTGCCTTTCTTCTGTTTCTCCAACAACTTGCGTTTCCGGCTTACGTCACCGCCATAGCACTTCGCCAGCACGTCTTTGCGCACCTGCTTGACCGTCTCCCGTGCTATAATCTTTGCCCCTATGGCTGCCTGTATGGCTATATCGAACTGCTGACGCGGAAGCAACTCTTTGAGTTTCTCACACATACGGCGTCCAAAATCCACCGCATTGTCAACATGCGTCAAAGTGGACAGTGCATCTACAGGTTCGCCATTCAAGAGAATATCCAACTTTACGAGTTTGGAAGGGCGATAGCCGTTCGGGTGATAATCGAACGAAGCATAACCTTTCGAAATGGATTTGAGTTTGTCATAGAAATCAATCACTATCTCACCGAGCGGCAAATCGAAATATATCTCTACACGGTTCCCCGATATATACTCCTGTTTCACCAACTCACCGCGTTTCTCCAAACAGAGTGTCATGATAGGACCGATAAAGTTGGTGGTTGTGATAATCGAAGCGCGGATATAGGGTTCTTCTATATGGTCGATGAGTGTCTGATCGGGCATACCGGCTGGATTGTGGACTTCCTTCACCTCACCTTGTTTGTCATACACAAGGTAACTTACGTTCGGCACTGTGGTAATGACGTCCATATCAAACTCACGGTCGAGCCGCTCCTGCACTATCTCCATGTGGAGCAATCCCAAGAAACCGCAACGGAAACCGAAGCCCAAAGCTACGGAACTCTCCGGCGAGAACGTGAGCGAAGCATCGTTAAGTTGCAGTTTCTCCAAACTGGCACGAAGGTTCTCGAAGTCCTCCGTTTCGATAGGATAAACGCCGGCAAACACCATCGGTTTCACTTCCTCAAAGCCCGCAATCGCTTGCGCACAAGGACGCGCCACATGCGTTATCGTATCACCCACCTTCACCTCAGTGGAGGTCTTGATACCGCTGATGATATAACCCACATCGCCCGTACGGAGTTCACGGGTAGGCTGCATATTCAGTTTGAGTACACCTATTTCGTCGGCATCGTACTCTTTGCCCGTATTGAAGAACTTCACACGGTCGCCCGAGCGCAACACTCCGTTCACCACTTTGAAATAGGCAATGATACCACGGAAAGAGTTGAACACAGAGTCGAATATCAAGCACTGAAGGGGTGCGTCCGCATCGCCTACGGGTGCAGGAACGCGTTCTACTATCGCCTGCAAAATTTCCTCTACCCCCTGCCCTGTTTTGCCGCTCGCACGGATAATCTCTTCACGCTTGCAGCCTAACAAGTCCACTATCTCATCTTCCACCGTATCCGGCATTGCAGAATCCATATCGCATTTGTTCATCACGGGGATAATTTCGAGGTCGTTCTCCAACGCCATATAGAGGTTGCTGATTGTCTGCGCCTGTACTCCCTGCGAAGCATCCACCACCAACAGCGCACCTTCGCAAGCAGCAATGCTGCGGCTCACCTCGTATGAGAAATCCACATGTCCGGGAGTATCTATCAGGTTCAGCGTATAATGCCCTTCTTCCGGCAAACTACTATCTGCGGCAGAACGACGGTACTGATAATCCATCTGTATGGCATGACTCTTGATAGTGATACCGCGCTCACGCTCCAAGTCCATGTTGTCCAACACCTGGTTCTCCATGTCCTTTTGCGCAATCGTATGCGTGTATTCCAGCAAGCGGTCTGCCAAAGTAGATTTGCCGTGGTCGATATGGGCAATGATACAAAAGTTGCGTATATGTTTCATTTCGTAGTCGTAATCACATCTCAGGACCGCGCTTTCTACAACACAAGCCCTATTCTCCATTTTAACGACTGCAAAGGTAATGAAAAATTCAGGACTATAAAAACCTTTCTATAGAAATATTGACAATAATGCAGCACTATTTGACAATATCACCTGCCTACGGCTTTATTTTCCGCCGGCAGAGGCGGTTACATAAAGCAAGTCCCATACAAACAGCGTTCGTATAAAGCAATCTTCTTCAGTGCTTGCGCTTAGGGTTGCGCGGAAACCAACCGCGCTCAACCCGTTTCTCCTGCTCGAACAACTCGAAAATACTCCAAAAGCAAGAAAAAGAGAATACACCCAACACGATAGAGAAGACATCAGAACGTACAAACAATGACGCCACCAACGCCACTATCCCCACCAATAGAAAGACCCACCAACAACGTTTGCCGAAATAGTATTCCGACTTAATCACTATCGGATGGAAAAGACCTATACAAAGAAACACTGCGGCTCCTATTATGATACCATAAAATGACATAGATTGGACGATTTGACAATTTGACGATTTGACTAAGGAACAAGGACAAAAGACAAAAACCGTACCAAATGATATGAGGGATAGCATACAAACATATTTTTCATACCGGTGGCTGCGGGAATCGGCTTTTTCACCGTATCTTCTCTCTGCGGTTCTTCCACAGGCGTCGCACCAGAAAGGGCATCCACTTCCAAACGCTCCACTCGGCGTAACAAAGCTTCCCACTCGGAACGCTTGACGAGAACTGATTCGTCTCCCGCATACGTTACCGATAACGTATCGACACACACAGGCTTTGCCGACGGCAGGGGTTCTTCTGCATATAAAATACTGAAACTCAAAGATGAAAGCAGCACCAACACTGCTACAGATTTACCTTTGTACATATTCGTCATATACTTGTTGTCGTTTTGCGCCGAAAAAGTACAGACAATAATATTGTACTGCAATCCCCTATTTTTAGGATTTTTACCGCCTGCACAGCCTTTACGATAATCACCATTTATGGGGACAATATCCGTCATTTGCGGGAATACAAAGAGGACTTTTTTGCAGCGCATATCCCTACGCTATCCCTAAAGTATCCATAAAGTATCCTTAAAGGAAACGATGCCTGATGAGAGCACGACAGTATGTATAGGGAAGCACCCTATAACAAAAAGAGACGGGGCACACCCCGTCTCTACTATCATTGCCGCATTTTCTGAGACGGGGCACGCCCCGTCTCTACACTTTATTATTTGCCCAACAGACTTACCGAGCGGTTCACAAAGGCAGCCAACGCTTCGCCTTTCAACAAGCCCGAAGCCAGAAGAGCTATGTCCACCAATTGCGAAATCTCTTTGTTCTCTTTCGCATAATCGGCATAGAGCTGCTTCTTCCCGTTGCGCAAATCTGCCAACGTCTTGGTTACCTCCGTCACGGCATTCTTCTCTTCCTCTGTCAACTCATCCTGTTTCTTATCCTTCTGGGCGGCTTGGAGTTGCTCTTTCTCCGTTTCTTTGGCAGCTATCTGTTCGTCCAACGGAGCCACCTTGTCCGCCAAAGCCGTTTGGATAGTCTGCAAGAGGTCTTTTACCAACGGGTGCGCGGCATTGACAACCAGATTGTATTGGTCGGGCATCTGACCGTAGAACGACATACCCTGCTGGTGAGCAGACATGTCTTTCATACGGCGCATGAACTCGTTCTGCGTGAGGAACACAGGAAGCGCATCGCTGCTCACCGTATCGACGCTGACCATATATTGCGTAGTTCCCTCCTTGGGCAGTTGCGACTCGAAGGAGAACCGCAGCGCGTCTTCTTCTGCCGGCGTCAATACAGTCTTCTCAGCGTCCTCTTTGCGGATAAGGTTCTCTATCACATCGGAGTCCACACGCACAAAACGCAGTTTCTCGTTCTTCTGCTCGGCTTGCGAAATATAGTGCACATCAAGTTCCCCGTTCATCAAGAGGACATTGTAGCCCTTCGCTTTGGCGCGTTGGATATACGGGTAGGCTTTCTCTTCATCTTGTGTATAAAGGCAGATGAGGTTTCCGTCTTTGTCGGTCTGATTGTCCTTTACGGCGGCTTGATACTCCTCTATGGTGTAGTACTTATGGTCGATGTCCTCCAAGAGCGCAAACTTGACGGCACGCTCGTAGAACTTCTCATCGGACAACATACCAAAGCGCATGAAGAGCGCAATATCGTTCCACTTCTGTTCGAACTCCTCACGTTTGTTCTTGAAGATATCCGCCAGTTGGTCAGCCACTTTGCGGGTGATATACGACGATATTTTCTTCACATTCTGATCGGACTGCAGGTAGGAGCGCGACACGTTCAGCGGAATATCGGGCGAATCAATCACACCATGCAACAGAGTAAGATACTCCGGTACGATATTCTCCACTTCGTCGGTTACGAACACCTGATTGCAATAGAGCTGGATCTTATTGCGGTGGATATCCAGATTGTTTTTGATACGCGGGAAATACAGAATACCCGTCAAGTTGAAAGGATAGTCCACATTGAGGTGGATATGGAAGAGCGGTTCGTCCATCTGCGCAGGATAGAGTTCGTGATAGAACTTGTCGTAATCCTCTTCTTTCAAGTCAGCCGGTGTGCGTGTCCATGCAGGATTGACGTCGTTGATAACATTGTCCTCGCCCGTCTCCTGCTCACGTCCGTCTTTCCATTCTTTCTTCTTGCCAAACACTATCTCCACGGGCAGGAACTTGCAGTACTTATTAAGGAGTCCCTGAATCTTGCTGTCCTCGAGAAAGTCGAGGTTCTCATCATCAAGGTGCAGGACAATATCCGTACCGCGTTCCGCTTTGATGGTCTCTTCCATCTCATAGTCGGGATTGCCCGAGCAAGTCCAATGGACCGCTTTTTCTTCTTCGCGCCAGGACTGAGAGAATATCTCAACCTTCGTGGCGACCATAAAGGCAGAATAGAAACCTAATCCGAAGTGCCCTATGATGGCTTGCACATTGTCTTTGTACTTGTTGACAAACTCCTCGGCACCCGAGATGGCAATCTGGTTGATGTACTTATCCACTTCTTCGGCGGACATACCTATACCATGGTCGGAAACAGTGAGCGTCTTCTTATTCTTATCGATACTGACACGCACACGGGTATCGCCGAGTTCGCCTTTGAACTCGCCCACCGAAGCCAAAGTCTTGAGTTTTTGCGTGGCATCCACGGCATTCGAAACCAATTCACGAAGGAAAATCTCGTGGTCGGAATAGAGAAATTTCTTGATAATGGGGAAGATATTGTCTGATGTCACCCCGATATTACCTTTACTCATAATGATATATGTTTATGTATTACTATTATTATCTGTTGATATTTTCGGCTATACGAAATCCGTGCCAAAGATATTTTGGTGCTTGGTTTCTGCCAATTTGTCAGACCGCACCGGCACCCTGACTGCCATGACGGAACTTTTTTACCGCTCGGCGGGCGCAACGCTTGGGAAAACGGCAAAAAATTCGTACCTTTGCAGATTAACCTTTTGCACGAAACAGAATATGTCAGATTTCATATTAACTATCATAGGGATAGGCGGTTCCACGCTGTTAGGTGCCGTCCTCGGATTCTTTATCCGCAAAGTTCCCCACCGTCTCAACGACTCCATCATCGGCTTTTGTGCGGGCATCATGATGGCGGCAGCGATAGTGGGACTCATATTGCCCGCTTTCGGTATGTACGACAGTTGGGCGGAGCAAATTATTCCCATAGTCGGAGTGTTCTGCGGCGCAGCATTGCTCACGGTGTTGGACAAGGTGACGCCGCATTTGCACCGTCTGACGGGCATGGAACCGGAACAGCACTGCAACAACGAACGATTGGACCGGACGCTGCTCTTCGTACTCGCTATCGCCTTGCACAAACTGCCCGAAGGTATGTCGGCAGGCGTAGGATTTGCCGACGGCGGAACGGCTCAGATGGCTACGAATGCCGTCAATGTAGCCATTGCCATCTCGCTGCAAAACATCCCGGAAGGAATGGTAATCATTTCGCCGTTGCTCTTGGCAGGAGTTGGCTACCGACGCACTTTTTGCATTGCCGTTATCGTCAGCTTATTGGAGATTGCAGGCGTGCTGATCGGGTATTATTTGGGGTCGATATCAGTGGTATTATTGCCCTTTATGCTGGCATTTTCCGGCGGTGCCATGCTCTATGTAGTGAGCGATGAGATGATACCCGAATCGCATGCGCACGGTTATCAAAAGGCGGCTACCTTCGCTCTGATTGCCGGATTTGTGCTGATGCTCCTCATCTGATTCAGAAATTATTCGTATATTTGCAACTTATTACAACGGAATAAAGATTATGAAACACGGTTTAAGTTTATTGCCAATGCTGCTCTGCGTTGCTATGGCACAAGCAGAAGTTTTGGTACAAGAAGATTTCAACTATCCGCTCGGCGACGACTTGACAGGGCACGGGTGGTACACGCAATACGGCGAGCCGTCGGGCATCACCCTGACCAACGGCTTGGAGTTCACGGGCTACATCGGTTCCGGTGTGGGCAACGCAGCCATTATCGATTGCAAATCTGGCAGTTCACAACCCCACTTGGCTTTCAAAGAAGTGAGCAAAGGCACTGTCTATGCCGCATTCCTCTTCCAACCGGTCATCAACTATAAAAAGGGCTATTTCTTTGCGCTACGCGACAACAACAAGGCGGAGTTCAACCTCAATGCCCGCGTATTGTTAGACGCTGACAGTAGAATAGGACTCGCTTTTGCCGACAACCAGAAAGCCGTATTTACGGAGGAGGCTCTTGACGGTCAGAAAGTATATCTCATCGTAGTGAAATACACCATTCTCGAGGGCGCGAACAATGACGAAGTATCACTATTCGTATTGGAACAGCCGGCTACCACCGAACCGACTGAGCCGACCATCAGAACTCTGGTGGACAACAGCAAAAAGGACATTGCACCTGCCAATGTGCAACTCCGAGGCTACGACGCTGACGGCTGGCTCGTCATCGACGGCTTGCGAGTCGCCACCACTTGGGAAGAAGCCGTGGCACCTGCCGTATCCAGCGACCTATCCGACCTCACCGACTACTCACAAGGAGTGGACATCTATACCGTTGTGGGCAATTATATCGGGCATTTTGATAAGGCAGAAGACGCTACGCTGCCTGCCGGTATGTACATCTACAAAACACAGTCGGGAACGCATAAAGTGATACGATAAGTGAAAGAAGAACAAGAATATATCGAAGTTATCGGGGCTCGTGTTCACAATCTGAAGAATGTGAACGTGCGGTTGCCCCGTCACGCTATGACGGTAATAACCGGCTTATCGGGCAGCGGCAAATCGAGTCTGGCTTTCGACACTATCTTTGCCGAAGGACAGCGCCGATATATCGACACTTTCTCCGCCTATGCCCGGGGATTCTTGGGCAATATGGAACGCCCGGACGTGGACAAGATTACAGGCTTGAGTCCGGTAATCTCTATTGACCAAAAGACGACCAACAAGAACCCCCGTTCTACGGTCGGCACCGTAACCGAAATCTACGATTATCTCCGTTTGCTCTATGCCCGTGCCGGTGAAGCGTATAGTTATCTCACCGGTGAAAAGATGGTACACTATACCGACGAACAGATTGTGGAGCGCATTCTTGATTTCTATTCAGGCAAGAAGCTTCTCCTTTTGGCGCCGTTGGTAAAGAACAGGAAAGGACACTACAAGGAACTCCTCGATCGCTACCGTCGCAAAGGATTCATGTATATGCGCATCGACGGCGCAATGCAGGAACTGACTTTCGGTATGAAGCTCGACCGATACAAGAATCATAGTATCGAGCTCGTGATCGACCGGCTGAAGATAAAGTCTGATCCGACCGACGATGACCGCAAGCGCCTCATGGATTCCATCGGTAAAGCCATGCAGCAAGGCAATGGTGTTGTCATGGTGGCAGAATATGCCGAAGAAAGCGCAGAGGAGATGATGGTGAAATATTTCTCCCGCAACCTCATGTGCCCCACCACCGGTCTGTCGTATGCAGAACCGGCTCCCCACTCCTTCTCGTTCAATTCACCCCAAGGCGCTTGCCCGCATTGCAAGGGACTCGGCACTATCAATATGATTGATTTGGACAAAATCGTTCCCGATAAGAGTCTGTCAATCGCCAATGGCGCTATCCAACCATTAGGCAAACAGAAAAAGAGCACTCTTTTCAAACAGATTGAAGCGATACTCACCCAATACGACTGCGATATTCGTACTCCCTTTGCCGAATTGCCCGAAGAGGCGATTGACGAAATTATGAACGGGACCGATGAGCAATTGCAGATAGAGAGCGAGACGCTCACCGAGAACAACTATTTCTTGCGCTACGAGGGCATTATCCGCTATATCGAAATCCAACAGGAGGAAAGTGCGTCGGATACGGAACAGAAATGGGCGAGTCAATACTCCAAAACCATCGTTTGTCCCATCTGCCATGGCGCACGGCTCAACCAAGAGAGCCTGAGTTATCGCTTCGCAGGCAAGAATATAGCAGAGTTGGCGGATATGGATATCGCCGATTTGTTGGAGTTCTTGGACAAGGCGGAACAACGGCTGACCGACAAACAACGCACCATAGCCACCGAGATACTCAAAGAAATACGCAGCCGTCTCCGCTTTATGTTGAACGTCGGTCTGTCGTACTTGTCGCTTTCCCGTTCGTCCGACAGTCTGTCAGGTGGCGAGAGTCAGCGTATCCGGTTGGCAACGCAGATTGGTTCGCAGTTGGTGAATGTGCTCTATATATTGGATGAACCGAGTATCGGACTCCACCAGCGCGACAACGAGCGTCTGATTCAATCGCTCAAACAACTCCGCAACATGGGCAACACCGTCATTGTGGTAGAACATGACGAACAGATGATGCGCGAAGCGGACTATATAGTGGATATCGGACCAAAAGCAGGCCGCTTGGGCGGCAAGGTTGTCTTTGCCGGCACACCCGCTGAAATGCTGCAGTCGGACACGCTGACGGCACATTATCTCAAACAGACAACCCCCTTAGCTTTGCCCGCTGCCTATCCCAAAGATGAAGCGGTAAAATATCTCACCCTCAAGGGCTGCAAAGGCAATAACCTCAAGAACATCGATGTATCCTTCCCCTTAGGCAAAATGATAGGCGTTACAGGTGTGTCGGGGTCGGGCAAGTCCACACTTATCAATCAGACACTATATCCTTTGTTGTCGCAGCATTTCTACCGCTCCTTGCGCGACCCTATGCCCTACGAAAGCGTTGAAGGAATAGAATATATCGACAAAGTGGTGGCAGTTGACCAAAGTCCTATCGGGCGCACACCGCGCAGCAATCCTGCCACCTATATCGGCGTATTCTCCGATATCCGCAACCTCTTTTCCCAACTGCCCGAATCGCAGATACGCGGCTGGAAACCGGGGCGTTTCTCGTTCAACACTGCCGGAGGGCGATGTGAAGAATGTTCGGGTAATGGCTATAAGACGATTCAGATGCATTTCCTCTCAGACGTCTATATCCCCTGCGAGGCGTGCGGCGGAAAGCGCTACAACAAAGAGACTCTGGAAGTACGTTTCAAAGGAAAAACGATAGCCGACGTATTGGATATGACGGTCAACCAAGCCGTAGAGTTCTTCGAGAGCCAGCCTTATATACTCAATAAGATTCAAACCATGCAGGAGGTCGGACTCGGCTACATCAAATTGGGGCAAAGCAGTACCACCCTTTCGGGCGGCGAAAGCCAACGGCTCAAACTGTCCACCGAACTCTCGAAGCGCGACACGGGCAACACATTATATATATTGGACGAGCCCACCACCGGACTCCATTTCGAAGATATCCGTGTGCTGCTCTCAGTCTTGCGCCGATTGGTGGACAAGGGCAATACCGTCATTATCATTGAGCACAACTTGGACGTTATCCGCGCGTGCGACTACCTCATCGATATGGGACCCGAAGGCGGAAAAGGCGGCGGTCAGGTGGTAGCCTGCGGTACACAAGAGGAAATCAGGAACAATAAGAGCAGCATAACCGGTAGATACTTATAACCATGTCCTACACCGAAAACAACCCTTCGTCTCAGGCACAGCCGCAATCTTTTTTGGCACGGGTAGCCGCCGCTTATTGGAAACAACATGGCACACAAGTGTCGGACTTCACCTTTGTCTTTCCCTATAAAAGAGCGGGCATTTTCTTTCGCAAGTATCTTGCCGGACAAACCGCCCAACCTGTCTTCGCGCCAAAGATCTGCACCATCAACGAGCTCTTCGACGCTCTGTCGCCCTATCGTTTGGCAGACTCTATCGACCTGCTCTTCCGGCTCTATAAAATATATACCGGCAAACTGAACCGGCAAACGGAGAGTTTCGATGATTTCATCTTCTGGGGACGGATGATGCTCAGCGATTTCAACGAGATCGACCAGCATTTAATCCCTGCAGACCAATTGTTCAGCAGTCTGAGAGACATGAAAGCCATCGATGAGCGCATGAGTGAGTTGGGCGAAGAAGAGCGGCATTCGGTGGAGACATTTATCCGCGATATGCACTCCGATACTGCAAACAAGTATCGGGACAGTTTCTTGTCGCTATGGGACTGCCTCTATCCTGTCTATACGGATCTTCGGAAGAACTTGCAAGCCGATGGTCTGGCATACGGCGGTATGCAGCAGCGCCACGTGGTGGAAACGCTGACAGAAGACAAAGTCACTGGACAGCGTTATATCTTCATCGGTTTCAATGCCCTGACCGAAACAGAACGTTCACTGATGGCTAAGTTGAAGCAGTTCGGCAAAGCCGACTTCTATTGGGATTACGAATCCGAATGGCTCCGCGACCCGCAGAACCGGGCATCGTTCTATTTTGAGCAGAACACCACTCAGTTCCCCTCCCGCTATCCCCTTCCTGCAACCGGCAAACCGGATACACCCGAAATCCGCCTCTACAAAGTGCCGTCCGCCACAGGGCAAGCCGGACAGATTTACACTATCCTGGACCAACTCGTCAAGAAAGAAGAAGCGGATGAGAACCTTCTCAACATCGGCATCATACTCCCTGACGAGGGAATGCTCTTGCCGCTCAAGACTGCCATACCGCAACAAATCAGCAACATCAACGTCACTATGGGGCAGCAACTGCGCCTTACGCCTGTCTATTCGCTCTTCGAACATCTGAGCGAACTGCTGCTGCAACAAACCGTAGTCAACAGCGAGGTGCTGTTCTACTACCGGCCCGTATTGGCACTCCTCCGCCATCCGTATATCTATCCTTTGATCAAAGAGCAAGCCGACGAGTATGAACAGGACATGCTCAGGAACAACCGCACCTACCTCCCTGCCTCCTATTTTGCCGGTTGCCCGCTGTTCCATGGTTTGCTGTTTACGGCGCACGACAATCTTGATTTGCTCCACCGGTTGCAAACCTTGCTGCAGAATCTGATACAGCCGGCAAAAACGAAGGACGATAACACAGAGAACGAATTTGAGACCTATGCCGAGCAGAACGAATATATCTATCGCAGCCGTAGTGTAGTCAACCGTCTGCTGTCGCTCCTCCCCCGATACCCTGATATTGCGATGGAGCAAAAAACGCTCTATCGCATCTTGCTCGCCTTGCTTGCGCAGGAGGCTGTCCCCTTCGAGGGAAAACCATTGCAAGGACTGCAAATCATGGGCGTATTGGAGAGCCGCAGTATTGATTTCGACACCGTCATCATGACCAATTGCAACGACGACATCTTCCCCGGTTCGCCGCAACTCAACAGTTTCATTCCCTACGACCTGCGCTGTTATTATCATCTGCCGACCCCGCAACGCGAAGATGCCGTCTTTGCCTACAACTTCTATCGGCTCATCTCCCATGCCAAGCGTATCTGTTTGCTGCAAAACACCGTAGCCGACGACAACAACTCGGGCGAAGTGTCACGCTATGTCTATCAGCTCCGCTATCAATATCATATACCCGTCAAAGAGATAAGCGTATCCTATTCGCCTTCTGCCTCCGCAGCCAATCCGCCTGTGGTCCGCAAGACCGCCGACATGCTCAATCGCCTCACCTGCCGTATCAACCCCGCAACGGGCAGCCGGCAGCCCGGCAGCCTCTCGCCGTCGGCACTCAACACCTATGCGGCGTGTCCCCTGCATTTCTACTTCGGCTATGTGGAGCGAATCAAAGAAGCAGACAAGATCACCGATGAGATAGAGGTCAATCAAATAGGCACGGTGATACACAATGTCATGCAGCAACTCTATGCTCCGTATGCAGCCCCCTCAGGGGATAAAACATTGCGCCATCGTGCCAAGATAACAGATGCCGTTATCCACGGTATGCAAGAGCGGATAGCCTCGGGGAATATGGTGCAAAACATCTATTGCGAAGTTTTCCTGCATACCGTCAGTGCCGATGCCCGCTTGTCCGGTTGGGACAACATTATGATACAGACTATCACTGCCTATATACAGAAGATACTCCGACACGACCTCACACTTGTGCCCTTCGATTATATAGGCTCCGAACTGCCCGTTTCCACACAAATCACGCTGTCGGGCGGCAGAACGGTCACTTTGTATGGTGTTGCCGACCGTATCGACGAAGTGAAGGGCAGACTCCGTATCGTGGACTACAAGACCGGCAGTCCGCATTGTGATTTCTCTGCATTGGATACCCTCTTCTCTCACGAGGAGAACAAAGCCGACCACGTACGGCAGACGCTCTGCTATAGCAGGATGTTCCTCGACACCACAGGGCAGAACTGCTACCCGTACATCTATTATATCAAGAAGAGTGACAAGGAGTTCGAAAAAGAGATTTGTTATATCAAGAAGGACGAGCCCGAACTGCACGGTTATCAAGACATGAGTACGGGTTTCAACCAAGCGCTCCAAGCCGTCTTGGAGGAAATCTTCAATCCGGCAATTCCTTTCACCGCCATGCCGTCTGACGATAATTGCAAATACTGCCCCTTCAGCCGAATCTGCGGTGTAAAGAAAACCGCCTCATAAGCATTACAACATCTTGTAGAGATGATGCGTGCATCGTCTCAGAGAACAGCAATAGCAGTAGAGACGGGCGTGCCCTGTCTCTTTTTTGTTATCCGGTGCTGTCGGGGTGTGGGCGTCCCCGCCTGCATAATTGCCGGATTGCCCAAGGGGTCAGATTGTCGAATCAACCTGCTTTGTCACAGCCCTCACCTACCAAGTTTTCCTTTAGGTTTCCTTTAGGGATACTTTAGGGATACTTTAGGGATAGAGAGGCATCTTGTGAGCCAAGTGGAATACTTCCGGTACCAATATGTTACCGCCTCCCGCAGCACAGCCGTAGCACCATGGGACATCCATGGAACATGGATGTGGCTTGAGTGTACGATAGATACAAAACACCGACCGGCCACAAACGAGCGATTTCATCTGTGACCGGTCGGTTGTAATATCCTGCGTACAGGCGGCTCTATTCTTCGCCGTCGATAGCGATAGCGATAGAGTTGGCAATCTCAGCCATTTCCTCAGCCGTAAGTTGTAGTTTCGGATTGCTGAAGAGCATGTCGGTTTCCTTTTGCAAAGGAATCAAGTGGATGTGCACATGCGGCACCTCCATTCCGAGTACCGCCACGCCGATCCGTTGGCAGTTGATAGTCTGCTTCATGCCTTTGGCGACCTGTTTGGCAAACACCATCATATCGGCAAGCAATTGGTCGTCCAAGTCGAAGATATAATCGGCTTCGGGTTCTTCCAGTTTGGGGATAACCAAAGTATGGCCTTTGGTGAGCGGATTGATATCCAGGAAAGCGTAGAAGCGGTCAGTTTCCGCAACCTTGTAGCTTGGTATTTCCCCATTGATGATACGAGAGAAGATAGTCATAAATATCCAATATTTAGTATGTAAGATCCGATATCTTTTTAGAGTGTAATCTCCAGGATCTCGAACTCCATTGTTCCGGACGGTACGGTTATCTTGGCAATATCGCCTACTTTCTTGCCGAGCAGGCCTTTGGCTATCGGGGTCGTAACGGATAGTTTTCCTTCTTTGAAGTTGGCTTCGCTTTCGGTTACCAAACGATACGACATCTCCGCCCCTGTCTTTAGATTCTTTATCCTCACCTTGGTGAGTACTTGCACTTCGTTCGTATTGATACGCGACTCGTCAATCATACGGGCATCCATAATCTTCTCTTTGAGCAAAGCAATCTTCGATTCGAGTTTGCCTTGTTCTTCTTTGGCGGCATCGTACTCTGCGTTTTCGCTCAAGTCACCTTTGTCGCGTGCTTCCTGAATAGCTTGTATTACACGGGGACGCTCTACGCCTTCCAGATATACAAGTTCGTCTTTCAATTTCTGCAGTCCTTCTGCAGTCATATAACTGATTGCCATAATATATAGTATTTATGTATTAATATTTCTTACTGAGTATCTCCGATGCAATAATGGCTTTCTTCGCTTCTTCGGCATCGGAAAAGTCTATCATCGGTGTATCGTCCGTCTCTTCCTGCTCTACTTCAACAGCAGCCGCAACTGGTTGTACTTTTGGTTTAGGATGCGTTTTCTTCACTTGTGTATACACCCTGCCGCCTTCTTCGGGCAAGAAAGCGGTCGGCTCGTTGTAGTTCGCCTTTGTATTGTCCGTACTGTCGTATCGCTGAGCCGTAGCGTCATCATCGCTGCGGAAAGAGCGTTTTTTACCCGTATCTTTCCGGCGGAGATTAGTCAGTGCTACTATCACGATAAGCAGCAGAACCGTCACTATTGTTTCTATCCACACCATATTCAATTTTGTTTTATGCGTACCTGCACCGTCTGTTCCGGCACTTGGCACGCTGCAAAAAATACGATTGAAAAACAACGAGAAACTTCCCAGCTTCTCGTTGCCATTAAACCTAAACCTTAACTATGAAAATTTTTGTTTTCGTCTGCAAAGGTAAGGCTTTTCCTTGTATCGTGCAAGAACTTTCCCGAAAAAATGTGCTTTTTCTGCCGGAAAACAGCATTTTCGTTAGTTTGTCCACCCTGATTCTATGAAAAATCCACAAATAATATGTATCTTTGTCCCGTTTTCGAGATACCGATATGAACAAATACTTCTACATAGAGACCTACGGCTGCCAAATGAATGTAGCCGATTCCGAAGTGGTTGCCGCTATTTTGCACACCACTCACTATGAATTGACCGAGTCAGAGACTGAGGCTGACCTTGTTATACTCAACACTTGTTCTATCCGTGACAACGCCGAACAGAAGATTGTGTCACGCCTGCGCTATTACCAATCGCAAAAGCCCAAACACAAAACCCGCATCATAGGAGTGATAGGCTGTATGGCAGAGCGTGTCGGACAAGAACTTGTAGATAACTACGGTGTGGACTTTGTTGCCGGACCCGATGCTTACCTTGATATACCCAATCTGCTGGCACAAGCCGAACAAGGGCATAAGGCTGTCAATGTCCTCCTGTCCACCACCGAAACCTATCGCGACATCATCCCTTCCCGTATCGGCAAATCAATTTCGGGATTCGTAAGCATTATGCGTGGTTGCAACAACTTCTGCTCGTATTGTGTCGTACCTTATACCCGTGGCAGAGAACGCAGTCGCGACATCGGAAGTATCCTCAACGAACTGCGTGATTTGCAGCAACGCGGCTATAAAGAAGCCACACTGCTCGGACAGAATGTCAACTCCTATCGCTTTGAGCAGGACGGAGAAACGATTACCTTCCCTGTGCTGTTGGAAAAAGTGGCGCAAGCCGTACCCGATATGCGCATCCGCTTTACCACTTCCCACCCGAAAGACATGTCCGACCAAACCTTGGAGGTCATAGCACGCTACCCTAACCTGTGCCGTTTCATTCACTTGCCCGTACAAAGCGGAAGCGACCGCATCCTGAAACTGATGAACCGCAAATATACCCGCGCATGGTACTTGGAGCGTATTGCCGCCATACGCCGCATTTTGCCTGACGCCACCATCGGTACGGACGTGTTCTGCGGTTTTCATAGCGAAACGGAAGAAGACCACCAACAAACGCTTTCTCTCATGCGCGAAGTGGGATTCGATACGGCATTCATGTTCAAATACTCCGAACGCCCCGGCACTTACGCAAGCAAACATTTGCCCGACAATATACCGGAAGAAGTGAAAATACGCCGGTTGAATGAGATTATCGCACTGCAGAACCAACTGTCATTGGAGAGTAACCGACGTGACGTAGGCAAAACCTTTGAGGTACTTGTAGAAGGATTCTCCAAACGCTCTCAGGAACAACTCTACGGACGCACATCGGGCTATAAGACAGTCGTCTTCCCTCGCAAAGGACGCCATATCGGAGAATTGATACAAGTACGCATACTCTCTTGCTCTGCCGCAACACTGATTGGAGAAATCGTTGAGTAACAAACATTTACAACAGCAATAGCAAACTTTTTGTCTGCTGTTGTAGAGGTGATATTGTGCTCGAAAGAAAATAAATTGCGTTTTCTGCCGTGTAATTCACAAATTATTAGTATCTTTGCACACCCATTGTGCGCAAGGCACATAGTGCGTTTGTCGGGTATCTGAAAGATAATCAAATAATACACAAAATAATAGAATAAAAAACTTATGATTAATTCACAAGACATTAAGAATGGCGTATGTATCCGTATGGATGGCCGTTTGTATTTCGTTATCGAGTTCTTGCATGTAAAACCCGGAAAGGGCAACACCATCATGCGTGTAAAATTCAAAGATGTAGTTGACGGTCGTGTATTGGAGCGCCGTTTCAACATCGGTGAGAAACTGGAAGACGTGCGTGTAGAGCGTCGTCCTTACCAATATCTTTATATGGAAGGCAGCGATTACATCTTTATGAACCAGGAGACTTATGAGCAGATTCCTATCGCCCATGACTTGATTACAGGTGTTGACTTCTTGAAGGAAGGTATGGTAATCGACGTAGTGAGTGATGCTTCTACCGAGACGGTTCTCTTTGCCGAGTTGCCTACCAAAGTAGAATTGGAAGTAACTTACACGGAGCCTGGTCTGAAAGGGGATACGGCTACCAACACCACCAAGCCAGCCAAACTGGAGACCGGTGTAGAGATTCGTGTACCTCTCTTTATCAACGAAGGAGAGCTTATCCGTGTTGATACCCGCGACGGCAGTTATTGTGAGCGTGTCCGCTAATACGGCTATACTGCCATAGCTAACCGCAGTACTGCCATAGCAGAAACGCAATAATACCATAGCTAAACGCAGTACCTGCCATAGCAAACCAAAAGTCCGCAACTACAATAGCTGCGGAC
This sequence comes from Bacteroidales bacterium, assembly GCA_022783865.1. GTDB lineage: Bacteria > Bacteroidota > Bacteroidia > Bacteroidales > Paludibacteraceae > Colicola. The sequence continues at coordinate 66,388 of JALFYY010000013.1, read as the reverse complement.
TTTTTTATTAAGAATAATACATTATGCAAATCGCATAATTTACGTAAGTACTCAGTAGCGTTTGATAACACGGAGGTCGTGGGTGAGAGTGCCTGTTTCTGCGGAAATGATACCGTTGCTGTCGATGTGCTCCACCTTTACCCTGCCGGAACAGTGAAGAATATATTCGCTATTGAGCAGGATACCCACATGCGAGATGTCCGTAAGGCCGGCTTGACGGCTATGATGGTCGAAGAAAGCCAAATCGCCGCACTGCGCTTCCTGCAAGAAAGGTACTACTTCACCCAACATCACCTGTTCTCCCGCATTACGGGGCAGACGCTTGCCGAAAAGGCTCAACACGATACCCGACAAGCCGGAGCAATCCATTCCCAAAGCATTCTTACCGCCCCACAAGTACGGGATATTCAGAAAGAAGCGGGTTGTCTGCATAAAGTTATCCATCGTCAACGGCATAGGGTCGGTAACCATTTGCGGATCGATACTGAACTCCACGCCCAAGATACGGAAAACACCGTCTTTGTAATCGGGCAAGTGCGTACCGGCAGTAAGGGGAATGGTCTGATGATTGTTGTGACTCATCGCAAAAGCCATCGGGAACTTCACCATATATGTCATATCCGCTTTCTGATACGCAGCATATTCCTCATCGGTCATAGGCGACAGCATTTTGAAATCGACCCATCCTTCCTGCCCGTCATAATCGTTACGGATACGTGTCCAACGGGGCAACTGCTCCAACACCTCCACCGTCTCGGCGAAAAGCAGTTGGGTAAGTTGTTCCGCTTCTTCGGCAGCCGCTGCCCTAACAGGCACTACGCTATGCAATACAATTGATTTCATTACAGCAAAGGTTTTTACCAGATACTTACACGGTCTTCAGGCGCCACATAGAGCGGTGACTCATCAGTAACGTTCCAAGCCTCATACCATGCTCCGATGTGGGGCAACGCACCGTTTACACGCCAGCGACCCAAAGAGTGAGGATCGGACTTGGTGCGTTGAAGTATTTCTTCGGGACGGATATTGCCAGCCCATACGTTGGCATAAGCAAGGAAGAAGCGCTGTTCGGGTGTGAAACCGTCACGCACAGCAAGCGGCGCATCTTTGGTAGCGTTCTTGAACGCCTGATAAGACACTTGCAAACCGCCATGGTCGGCAATGTTCTCACCCAAAGTGAAATATCCGTTGGCATGTACACCGGGTGCCACTTCGATATTGTTGAAGTATTCCGCCATAACCTTGGTACGAGCTTCGAAGTTCTGACGGTCGTCGGCAGTCCACCAGTTATTCAAGTTACCGTCTTTGTCGTACTGCGATCCCTGATCGTCGAAACCATGGGTCATCTCATGTCCGATAACCACACCGATAGCACCATAGTTGAAAGCATCGTCGGCATTCATATCGAAGAAGGGATATTGGAGGATACCGGCAGGGAAGCAAATCTCGTTGGTAGCAGGGTTATAGTAAGCATTGACGGTTTGCGGCGTCATGTACCACTTGTCGCGGTCCACCGGTTGGTCAACGAAACTGAGCATATAGTCCTGTTCGAACTTGGCGGCACGCTGCAGGTTGGTATAATAACTGTCGGCAGCATCGATAGTGAGTGCGGTATAGTCGCGCCACTTATCGGGATAACCCACTTTGACATAGAAAGCGGCGAGTTTCTCCTGTGCCTTGGCTTTGGTTTCGTCGCTCATCCAAGTGAGGGCGGCAATACGTTGACTGAGAGAAGTCTGCAGATTCTTTACCAATTGCTCCATACGCGCTTTTGCTTCAGGCGGGAAATAGCGTTGTACATACATCTGTCCGACAGCCTCGCCGAGTGTGCCGTTTACCACACTTACAGCCCGTTTCCACAATGGCTGAGGCTCTTCCTGACCGGAAAGTATTTTGCCGTAGAAACTGAAGTTCTGCGCATAGATTTCGTCGGTAAGCGAAGAGGCTGCTCCGTCGATAGTTTGCCATACGAAGAGCGTTTTGAGGTCTTCCAAAGGTTCTTCTGCCAACATCTTGCCGGCTTCCTGCAAATGAGAGATTTGTCCGACAGAAATAGTGTTGGTATGTATGTTCATTGCTATAAGGAAAGCGTTCCAGTCGATTTCGGGAACAAGTTGCTGCAACTCGGCAATCGTCATCTTATTGTAGTTGGCTTGCGGGTCACGGAGTTCCACATTGTTTTTGGCAGCACCCGCCAAACGTGTTTCCAGACGAAGGACGGTCTGGGCGCGCTCTTCGGCATTGTCATATCCAAAGAGGGTGAACATACGGGCAAGGTGACGGAGGTACTCGTTACGGATCATGGTGGTGTTCTCATCGGTATCGAAATAGTACTCCTTTTCTCCGAGAGCGTAGCCCGACTGATAGGTTTTGAGCATATTCATGGCGCTGTTCATTTCGTCAGCGTCCACATATACCGCAAACATGCCATAATGCATGCTCCGTCCCAAAGCGGCAGAGAGTTCAGAACGGCTTTGCAACGCTTCGATTTCCATGAGGACGGGCATCACAGGTGCTATACCTTCCTGATTGCGTCGTGCAGTATCCATAGCCAAAGAATATAGGTCGGCTATCTTCTGCTCCACTGTGCCTGCGGTATGAGCAGTTTGGGCTATTTCGCCAATCAAGCCATTGATTTGTTCGCGGTTGTCTTCCGCTAATTTGTCGAACGAGCCGAAGCGGCTGTATTCAGCTGTGAGAGGATGCAGAGCCATCCATCCGCCACAAGCGTACTGATAAAAATCGTTTTGTGCGACAGCGGTCGTATCAAGGTTCTCCAAGCGGATACCGGTGTCTTGCTGATGTTTGCAACTTACTGACATAATCGTTAGTGCCATTAAGAATAAGGATTGAATCTTCTTCATAGATTAGTATGTATCATAATGCATTATCGCAGTTTGAGACTGCAAAGATACGAAAACTTTGACAATCGGGCAAAGGAATAAGGACAAAACACAAAAGACAGAATACTACAAAGTAAGCCACCTCACCTTATCCGTTAACTAACCATAAGCCTGCAAGAGTGGGTGATTAGTGGGTGATTAGTGGGTGATTCAGCCGATATCAAGCCGACCGCTGAAAGAGGAATACGACAGCAACGATACGGAGCAAATATCCGTACGCTATCCCTTTGTTCTCCCGTTCGCTTTTTCGCCGCATAGGAGTTATGCGGCGCGCTCTCTATCGGAAGCCCACCGGGCTTCCTTCACCCTAAAGGAAAAGCATGGAGATGACGGGCACATGAAAACACAACGCAGGCGAAACTCCCACGCTCCGACAGCTGTCGCATATCGGACAATTTAGACAAAGCACGCTCCGTCTCTACATTGCACAGTCAGGTTTGAGCGGCAAACGGAAGATTTTTTACTCTTTATTTTGGCGAAAGACTTGCGAGATTGATTTTTTTGCCGTACCTTTGCACCCGCCTTTCAGAAAAGGCTCTATTACGAGATAATAACACATCCTTCGGGAGAAGGACTAAAAGGAATTGAACAATGAAAAGAACATTTCAACCCTCACAACGCAAAAGACGTAACAAACACGGTTTCCGCGAAAGAATGGCTACCGCTAATGGTCGCCGTGTATTAGCTGCTCGTCGCGCTAAAGGTCGTGCCAAACTGACCGTAGCTGACGAAGGTCGTCACAAATTCTAATTTATCGGATATCAGATACGAGACAGATTGCCCCGTATCAACTATTCGCTAAAAACAATACAGCCGGGAAAAGAGATACGTCTCCTTTCCCTTGTTTTGCTACATATAGATTTGACAATCTGACAATTTACATATAATACATACCATTATGGAAGGAACACGACAACAAAAAATAGCCCGTCTGCTACAGAAGGACCTGGGCGACATCTTTCTGCAATATGCCCGCAGTCTGCACGGCACACTCATCTCGGTGAGCGAAGTGCGCATATCTCCCGACTTAAGCATAGCACACGTTTATCTGAGCATTTTCCCCACAGACCGGCAAGAGGCAGTGTTGGAAAAAGTGAACAGCGACAAAAGCAAGATACGCGGCGAGATGGGCAACCGCGAACGCCATCAACTGCGCATCATTCCGGAACTCGTATTCCACAACGATGAGACCATGGAGCGCATGGAGCACATCGATGAACTGCTCAAACACTAAGCCGGCAAGAGCATGAACCCGTCGCTGCGCATAGCATGGCGCTATCTGTTTGCCAGAAAAAGTCACAATGCCATCAACATCGTATCGGGCGTGAGTGCCGCCGGCGTGTGCGTAGTGACCATGGCTTTGGTGTGCGTGCTATCAGTGATGAACGGCTTCGGCAGTCTGGTGGAGCAGATGTTCTCCGCCTTCGACCCCGAACTGAAAATAACTCCTGCAACGGGCAAAACATTCCGCACCGACACAGAAGCATTCCGCCAACTCAGGACAATGGACGAAGTGGCTGTCTATTCGGAGACCGTCGAAGAAACGGCACTCATCATCTATAACGACAAACAAGTGCCTGCCCTGCTCAAAGGTGTGGACGACAATTTCGAACAACTGACCGCCATCGACTCTATCATCGTGGACGGCAGTTTCTCGGTCTGCGACTATTTCGATGACGGCAGCGGTGCACCTCCCCAAAGAGCCTTCGAGAGAGCCGTTTTCGGACAAGGGCTTGCCAATAATATCGGTATCGGTGCGCACTTCGTATCGGGTATCAAACTCTACGCCCCCAAGCGTACGGGACGCGTAAACATGCTACGTCCCGACAAGAGTTTCAATCAGGCAGGGGTGTTCATTTCGGGTGTCTTTGCCGTCAACCAAACGAAATACGACGACAGCTATATGCTCGTATCACTGCCTTTAGCCCGTGAACTGTTCGAATACGACGAAACGGAAGCTACAGCCGTAGAGCTGTCGCTGCAGAAAGGCACCAATACCAAACAGGCACAAAAGAAAATCAGCACGCTATTGGGCGATGACTTTGTCGTCCGCAACCGCTATGAGCAACAGGAAGACTTCTTCCGCATCATGAAGATAGAGAAGGCTATGACAGCGCTACTATTGGTCTTTATCCTGATGATTGCCTCTTTCAACATTATCGGTTCGCTCTCTATGCTGATGATTGACAAACAGGAGGACATCCGCACCCTGAGCAACTTAGGCGCAACGCCCAAACAGATACAGCAGGTATTCCTTTTCGAGGGTTGGCTCATCTCCGCCTTGGGTTCTGCTATCGGCTTGGTACTGGGATTGATTGTCTGTCTCGGTCAGGAGCATTTCGGCTGGCTCAAATTGGGCAACGGCACTAACTATATCATCAGTGCCTACCCGGTAGAAGTGCAGGCGTTGGACATCCTCATTATCGCTGCGGTAGTACTGTTGCTCGGTTTCGTAGCAGCATGGTATCCGACACGACAATTAAAACAAAAGATATGAAACGTATCGCCTATATTCTCTCTATCTGCAGTCTGCTCGGCATGGCAGGTTGCAACAATACCGTCAATCATCCTGAACTCAACTCCGCTACGGAGTTCAATACGGGCTATGCCTTCTTCTACGGCGCCTATTATGCCGAAGACGATATCGACCGCAACGTGGTGGTACTCGACCTCTACTCACCCAAATTGGGTCTGGACTCTTTGGGAGTTATCCGAGGGACAGGCACCAATTTCTATCTCTCCGATATTTTCCTTCCGCCCAAAGACACTCTCTTGCCGGCTACCACCTACAAGAGTGATACGACTGCTGCACCTCTCACCTTCCTACCCGGTATGAATTACGAAGGCAATGTATCGGGGGCATACCTGCTGGATATCGTCGATTCACAAATCAGCCGTATCACCATCCTCACCGAAGGCGGATTCACATTGCAATACAAAGGCGACTCCGCCTTGATAGATATTCGAATGAAGACCGAGGGCGGCAAAACGTATGCTGCACAGTTCAGAGGCATATTACCCATGTATGATATGCGGCAGCCTGACCCTGACGATACAGGAGGACAACTGAAAGCCGCAAAGCGGAAACAACTACCTACACGACAATGAGCCAAGAGCCTATATACAAAGAATATCATACGTATCTGAAGTTAGAGAAATCGCTGTCGGAGAACACTATCTCAGGCTACGAACAGGACCTCACGAAGTTGCGTGACTATTTCCTTATAATAGGCAAAGAACCTAAAGACGCCACTTTCGATGACCTGCAAGCCTTCGTGTTCGAACAGTTCAAGAGCACCAACAAGCCCCGTTCGCAAGCCCGTATATTATCAGGTGTACGCTCGTTCTACCGCTTTTTGGTATATGCCCGCTATATCGACAACGACCCGTCAGAACTGTTAGAGATGCCCAAGCAGGACTACAGCCTGCCGTCAGTGCTGACCGTAGAGGAAATAGACGACATGATAGCACAGATCGATATGAGCACGGCGCAAGGGCACCGCAACCGAGCCATCATCGAAATGCTGTACGGCAGCGGGCTGCGCGTAAGCGAACTGGTCAACCTCAAACTCTCGAACATCTATCAGAAAGAAGGTTATATGCTCGTTGAGGGCAAAGGGAGCAAACAACGCTTAGTACCTATCTCGCCCGAAGCGATGAAACAATTCGGCTACTGGCTGCAAGACAGAAATCAATTGGATATCAAACCCGAGTATGTGGATATCGCCTTTCTGAACCATTACGGCAGACAACTGACCCGCTCGATGATTTTCCATATCACCAAGACCCTGGCACGGGAAGCCGGTATCCAGAAACAGATATCGCCGCACACATTGCGCCACAGTTTTGCCACCCACCTTCTGCAGAACGGCGCCGACCTCAGAGTAATCCAACAACTGCTCGGGCACGAGAGCATCACTACGACGGAAATCTATACCCATATAGATATCCAAGACTTGCGCCAAGCCATACTCAAATACCACCCTGCCAACCGTCATCAGTGAAACGCCTGCTCTGTCATATCGTGCTGCTGTTGGGCTTTCTGCCCCTCACCATTGCCGAGACCATCGTTGTCGGCACCGTGACAGACGCACAAACAGGGCAACCCATCGAGAATGCCAATATCTATTATCGCGGCACGCAAACGGGATGCGCAAGCAACAGCGAAGGGCTCTTCATGCTCCGCACAGAGCTCACCAAGAAACGCACTTTGGTAATCTCGGCAGTGGGATACAAGTCGCAGCACTATCCAATAGAGCCGGAAAGTTATATGGGCGTGGAAATCCTTATGGAGGAGAAGAACACTATCCTGGACGAAGTACTGTTAGTGCCGGGCAACAATCCCGCTTTGCCCTTGATGGAACAAGTACGGCGTCACCGCGGGCAGAACGACATCACGCAGAACACCGGCTATACCTACGACCTCACAGAGGACAAGCAACTCTACATCAGCGATATCCGGCAACGGCACTTGCAGCGTTACCTATGGAAGAGCCTGCAAAAAGGTATGCTCCAAACCGAAGACTCCACTTATCTGCTTCCGCTCTACCGCTCCCGCGGCACCTATCGCCTGACACACAACCAACGGATAGCAATAGAGCAACCCGAAGAACAAAGCACATTGCTCACCGAAACCGATTATTCCGTATTATTGGGCGGCAACGACAAACCACTCAACTTCTACCACAATACGCTCACTATCTTCGGCAAGACTTTCGTCAGTCCGCTGTCAAGCACGGGCAACAGCTACTACCGCTACTATTTGGCAGACAGTATCGGCTCGGGAACAGAAAAGAACTATCTGCTCCATTTCAAGAGCAAGAACCCCTATCTGCTCTCATTCAACGGCGAAATGCTTATTGACTCCGCCACTTATGCTCTGAGGCATATCAGCGTGAGCGTACCGCGCGAAGTGAGCATCAACTACCTAAGTGCATTGCAAATACAGCAGACCTACAATCAGCACAATGCCCTCGCCACCGAAGACTTTTCCACCATTTTCGACTTTGCCGTCAAGAGCGACACCTCGCATATCTTTCCTACGGTACTCCTCACCAAACACCTGAGAGGAACAGTGCAGGAGATTCCATTTACGCAGCCTGTCCTATCCACAGATACACTGCGTTCCGCCTTTGCGGATTCGACGGCAGTGGCGGCAATGGACAGTCTGAGCCGCCTACCAATAGTGAAAATAGTAAAGTTCGCAGCAGAGATTATTAACACGGGCTATATACCGACCGGCACCTGCATAGATGTAGGCAACATCACCGACATTGCGAGCTTCAATCCACAAGAGACCGTAGGAATAGGTTTGCCGCTGCGCACCAACGCCAAGTTATGGAAAAACGTATCGTTAGAAGCATATGCAAGCTATGGATTCCGTGACCAAGCCTGGAAAGGGAAAGGGCAGATACAAGTGCAACTGCCCACCGACCGGAGGCATATCATCGGGGCTAAATACCACGACCGATACGTACGGTCAGAGGTCAACGAAATGACCCGATTAAGTTACGAAAACAGCATAGGCTACGGTGATATGAGTTTCACCACCTGGCTTATGGAGAACCTCTATACCAATCCGCACGCCGTCAACTCCGCCACACGCCGAAGGGAACTGATGCTCTGGACAGAGAACGACTGGACCGACAATATAGAAACCCGCTTTTCGGTGCAAGTGGGGCATATGGGCTACGGCGACCCTATGGCAGGCTACCACAAGATTCCGAGTTACAAGTTCAAGACACTGAGCGGCATGGTGCGATTGGGTTGGCAAGAAAGGAAAGTGGACGGCTACTTCCGCCGTGTGCATATAGCGGGGCGCTACCCGACGGTGTATGCCTATATAGAAGGCGGCAGTTACCAGACGGCACAGATGGTGCAGGAAGAACTATACGGCAAACTCAGTCTGATGGTACGGCAAAAAGTGAACCTCGGTATCTGCGGCGAATTGGACTATATGGCGCAAGCAGGCATCATCGTCGGCAAAGTGCCATACCCCTTGCTCGAAATCATGAACGGCAACCAATCGTATTCGTTCGACCCGTACCGCTTTACGCTGATGAACCAATACCAATTCGCTGCCGACAAATATCTCCTGCTTCACGCCCATTGGAACATGCAAGGACTGATTTTCAACCGTATTCCCGGTATCAGGTATCTGCGTCTGAGAGAATTGCTCGAACTGAAGATGGCGTACGGCAGTTTGTCCGCCAACCACCAGGCCGTAGTGCCTTTTCCTGCAGAAATGCAGTCGCTCAGGATACCGTATGTGGAAATAGGTGTCGGTATAGGCAATATTCTCCGTGTGCTCGACCTCTACGCTGTGGGACGGGTGACCCATCTGAAAGACCCCAACGCCCCCTACTGGGGCATACGCTTCCGATTGAATCTCGGCTTGTAATACTACATACAAGGGACACACAGAGGATATACGGGGCATATAATGATACGGGAGTCGGTAGCACGACGGGGGCTTAGTTGATAGTTAATAATTAACAGCAAATATCTCAGAGTAGCTATAAAGATAGCACAAGGAATGCGTATGATGTGCTGAATCACCAAGTAATCACCAAGTAATCACCAAATAATCACCAAATAACGGAAGGTAGGTGAGCCGATAGTGGTAAACAGGTGATATGACAACAGTATGAAAGTTATCGGAACACATAAGATTCTGCCTGTTTCAAGCTGAAAAAGTGCCATTATTTTACGCAGATGATGAATATTTGAAAATAAAGCAGTAATTTTACAGCCGCAAACAAGAACCGATATTTATGGCAACAAAAAACATTCCGCTGCTCGACTGCCCTATCGACTTCCTGATAGGCGACGCCAGCGGCAAAACAATGAACGAATACGGCACTTTCCCCTGCAAAATCAAGTGCGGAGTATATGCTTATATGGTACGCGGCAGTGCGAAAGCCACTATCAATATCACCCAATACGAGTTCCACGAGAACGACTTCCTGCTCATCGAATCCGGCAGTTTTCTCCTGATTCACGAGTTTACGGACGATGCGTTGGTATATTACATATTGTTCTCGTCGTCGTTCTTGGAAAAGAACACTTTCAACAGCCGTATTCCGATGGAGAGTTTGCAAATCAAGAGCCCTATTCTCCATCTCACTACGGAAATGGGCGCAGTGATGAAGCATTTTATCGATCTGCTTATGGAAGCTTCGAACTGCGAGCCGTCGATGCTGTCGTCAGCAAAGATGGTACACATCTACAGCATTCTGCAACTGCAGTGGAAAGAATATGCCATGCAAGTCAACAAGAACGTCATCCAACCCATCGACCGCAAGACAGAAATCTATCAGACATATTGCACCATGGTGCTTGAGCATTACCACGAATGGCGCTCCGTTGCCCGCTATGCCGAGGAGATGCGTATCAGTCTGCCCCATCTGTGTTCCACCGTCAAGTCGGTGAGCGGCAAAACGGCAAGCGACCTCATCATCGACGCCATCATCACCGATGCCAAAGCACAACTGAAGATAACTAATCTGCAAGCCAAAGAGATAGCCGTATCGCTGGGTTTTCAGAGTATCGGTGCCTTCCACCGTTTCTTCAAAGCCCATACAGGGATGACGCCGAAAGCGTATAGGAACAGTTAGTTGAGGAGATGAGGAGATGAGAAGATGAGGAGATGAGGAGATGAACTTGCACATTTTGGGGAAATACGTTATCTTTGCAACATAATTAAATACTATATCGTATATGCAGTTTGACTTGATGCAGATAGCCAGTGCGTTCATCGTACTTTTCGCTATCATCGACCCGTTAGGAAGTATTCCTATCATACTGAACTTGGAGAAGAAGGGAGAGAAACTCTACCCACTCAAAATTGTGGTTATCGCCTTCGCCATTATGATTTTATTTCTTTTCGTGGGTGAATGGATATTAAGACTCTTCCATGTGGATATCGGCTCGTTTGCCGTTGCCGGTGCCATCATCATCTTCATTATGGCATTGGAAATGGTGTGCGACATTGAAATCTTCAAGAACAACGGCCCGGAAGGCGCTTCATCAATTGTGCCTTTGGCATTCCCCTTGTTTGCCGGTCCGGGAGCTTTTACTGCACTCATCTCGCTCCACGCCGAGTATAGCACCATCAACATCATTATTGGACTACTACTCAATATGATATGTGTCTATGTTGTGTTGCGCTCCACCCGCTGGATACAAAAAGTATTAGGCGAAGGCGGTATCTACATCATCCGTAAGTTCTTCGGTATCGTACTGCTCGCCATTGCCGTCAAACTCTTCACTACCAACATTGTAAACATCATCAATCTATGAAACGCCTTCAGACAGCAGGCTTGCTCCTCTTAGTTGCCCTACTTGCAGGCTGCCGAGACTCCGAGACCTTTCAGACAAGCGGCACTATCACAGGTGCCGAGAACGAAATACTCTATCTTGAGGAGACCTCACTCCGCAGCACAAGAACCATCGACTCGGTGCGTCTCACCCAAGAGGGCAAGTTCCGCTTTACCGCCAAAGCACCCGAATATCCCGAACTTTACCGTCTGCGTATCGGCAAAAAGAGTGTGGTACTGGCAGTGGATTCCACAGAACACATCAGCGTGGAGACCACACTCGACAATATGGCATATTCCCCCTGTATCAGCGGTTCGGACGCCACCCTGCAGATAGTAGAATTGCGCCAATCGCTCAGAAGCAAGCCTTTGGCGGAACATAAAGAGTATGCCCGCAAAGTGATACTCAGCAACCCGCGCAGCATTGCGGCTTACTATGCTCTTTTCCAGACCAAAGACAACCGTTTGGTGTTCGACCCATACGACAAAGCGGACCGTCCATACTACTCTGCCGTAGCTACTGCTTTCCACGCTTTCATGCCAGAGTACGAGCGCAGCAAAGCCCTCTATAACTTAGTGACGGATATCATCACCACGGAGCGCACAGCCAAACAGGAAGCCGCTATCCGTGAGTTTATTGCCCAAGCGGACAACACTTTTCTTGATATTATCCTGCCCGACCAAAACGGTACAGAACGCCGTCTGTCCGACTACAAAGGCAAGGTCATCCTGCTCGATTTCTCCACAACGGATATAGACAACTATTTTGCCTATATCTTCGAATTGCGCGAACTCTACAACCGCTATCACCAAAAGGGATTGGAAATCTATCAAGTGAGTGCCGACAACAGCCGTCTCCGCTGGGAACAAGCCACAACCGAACTACCCTGGACCACCGTGCGCAGCGAACACGGTGTGAATGCCATGTGCTTCCGCCAATACAATGTGAGCGCATTACCGACATTGTTTTTGATTAACCGTCAGGGCGAAGTGGTGCAACGCGTACAGAGTTTCGACAAGCTACCTGCCGCTATAGAGCAATGCTTGCGCTAAACGAACTACAAGAATTGGCACAGCAAGCAGGCTTTGACGCTTGCGGTGCCACAGCCGCCTGCCCTTTGCCGGATGACAGCGCTTTCGTTGCCAAGTGGATTAGAACAGGACATCACGGCACAATGGATTACCTTGCCCGCAACGCCCCGTTAAGAGAAGATATCCGCCAATTGGTGCCGGGAGCAACAACGGTGATTGTTTGTCTCTTGAGTTACTACAAGACCGAGCGGCAGCCTGCCGGCGCGCCACACATAGCGATGTGCGGACTATCGAAAAACGACTATCACGAAGTTGTGAAACACCGCCTCTCCCTGTTGGAACAGCTATTGAAGACGAGAGTAGGAGACAACGGTTTCAACAACGAACGCCAACACCTCTTCTGTGATTCGGCTCCCGTGTTTGAACGCCGTTGGGCACAGAGAGCAGGCTTGGGTTGGATAGGACGCAACAAACTGCTTATCCACCCCACTTTAGGTTCGTTCGTCCATATCGGCATATTGGTGATGAATGCCCCGATGGAGGATTACTCAGAGCCGACAGCTGACCAATGCGGCGAGTGCCGAGCCTGCCTCAGGGCTTGTCCGACAGGTGCTTTGCGATGCGAGATGTTCGATGCACGACGCTGTGTATCCTATCTCACGATAGAGCGCAAAGAGCCGTTAGAGGAACAATGGCTACCTGCTGTAAAAGATGTGCTCTACGGCTGCGACTGCTGTCAAACAGCCTGCCCCTACAACCAAGGGCTGCAACCTGCCGGGCATGAAGAATTAGTTGCCAACCCAGCTTTCCTCACCATGACTAAAGCCGATTGGGAAAGCACCTCACGGCGGCAGAAACAGCGTTTGCTCCACCGCTTGGCAAAGTAGTTGACAGTTAATATTAGATATTGGGCATTTAGACGCGATAAACCGCCTCTCTACAAGGCATTATCAAATAATATAATACGATATGAAACCATACACAGAACTCAGCATAGCTCTGGCAAGCGACCATGCCGGCTATGCACTCAAACAAACCGTCATCGCATTCCTCAAAGAGAAAGGTGCCACCCTGCACGATTTCGGCTGCTACTCCACCGAGAGTTGCGATTATCCCGACTATGCCCATCCGTTGGCAACAGCCGTAGAAAATGGCGACTACGATTTCGGCATCACCATCTGCTCCACCGGCAACGGTATCTGCATGACTGCCAACAAACATGCCGGTATCCGTGCCGCACTCTGCTGGGAACCCCGTTTGGGAGAATTGGCACGGCAGCACAATAACGCCAACGTATTGGGTTTGCCGGCTAACTTCATCTCTGAAGAAACCGCATTAGCAATAGTAGATACCTTCTTCAAAACAGATTTTGAAGGCGGTCGCCACGAGCGCCGTGTCAGGAAGATTGCCTGCAGTTGCTAACAGCCAGACAGACTGATGAAGCGGCTCCGCCCCTATCTCCGCCCCTTGACCCTACGGCGTTGCCTCAATGCAGTGCAATGCCGATTGAGTTATTGCCTCAGCCGATTCCGTATTGTCCATGTTCCGCACATGCCGACTTTCCTTTCAGTTGAGCCGGCTAACTATTGTATGCTCCGTTGTCCCGCCTGCCCCGTAGGTATGCGGCAAGAACAGCGGGAGGCGCAACAAATGTCAATGGAACTATTTGCCAAGATACTCAGCGAGGGGGCACCCTATTGCCATACACTCATCTTCTATTTTCAAGGCGAACCGCTGTTGCACAAAGACTTGCCCGAAATGATACGCATGGCGCACCAACAGCGGCTCTATACCATCGTATCTACCAATGCGCAACTCTTGGACCGCAACTATGCCGAACGTTTGGTAGCGGCAGGACTCGACAAGATTATCGTTTCTATCGACGGCTTTACGCAAGAGACTTACGAGCAGTACCGCATCGGCGGCAGTTTGCAGAAAGCCATCGCAGCTTTGCGCTTTTTGCAGGAAGCCAAACAAAGACAGGAAGCAAACATCTGCATAGAATTGCAATGCCTGCGTCTGAGCAGTAACGAACAGCAATGGACTTATGCCCGGAAGCATTACCGCAAGTGGGGTGCAGACCGGTTGGTACTGAAGACGGCACAGTTCTACGATTATGCAGAGGGTCATCCGCTTATGCCCACCAACGAGCGTTATTCGCGTTACCGCCAAACGAAGGACGGGCATTACCATCTCCGAAAGCGACTCCGCAACCGTTGTTACCGTCTCTGGAGCGGTGCGGTTGTAACCACCGACGGACAAGTGCTGCCCTGCTGTTTCGACAAAGATGCAGCACACGCTTTCGGCACACTCAAAGACGACACTACCCTGCGAGAAATTTGGCACAGCCGACAAGCCGACGCTTTCCGTCGCCAACTGCTCCACCACCGCAAAGAAATCGGTATCTGCCAAAACTGCACTGAATGAATTGCCCACCTACATTGTAATTCCCATTTATTGCCGTTAATTGACCATTAATTTTTGTTGAACGACATAAAGACTTACCTTTTTTATCATTGCAAACAAAGTCTTATCGGACAACAATATTTTTTTCACAAAGAGTTTGCATATTCCAAAGAAAAAGCCTAATTTTACAGGTCGTAATCTCAAAATGAGAAAAAGAGCCTTACATATTGCCAAGGGGTATCAACAATTTTAATAAGTTGTTGATATATGGCATTCCCCCCCCCGAAGGGAAAAATTCTCTATAACCGGAAACTTTTTTACAAACAATAGTTGTTATTATTGCGGTTTTGGTCGTCCGAAAACAACGGATGTTGCTATAACTATTCTATGGTTAACTTGTTGGCGGAATTAAATTAAGTGTTCTTTGAATAAAAATAAGTAACAAAAAAAGTTGCACATATCGTTGATTTTTAGTAACTTTGTAGTGCTCTAAAAAACAAAATTTTATAACTAAACATCTTCATCATGCGCAACTTGGCTGCAAATTTCGGAAAAAATTCTTGACATACGCAAGAAATTTTCAAAAAATCTGGTAGACTAACGTGGAAACATGCCTCGTAGAGGAGTTGTTCCCCGTTTCTCTGACCTAGAAGTTATCGCACTTAGCCTTACAGCTGAGAAATTTAGTGTGGATAGTGAGTCTTATCTATTCTCCTTGTTAGAAGAATATAAGTCAGACATTCCCAACCTTTTTACCGGGCAAGCCCTATTTGACAATTGGACGATTTCACAATTTGACGATTGAGTTTTTAGACGGAGAACGCCCCGTTTCTACACGATGTTAATATTGCGGGCGAGAACGCCCAACTGACACCCTATACGAACAAGTTCTATGGGAACTCCGTACAGCCCTGCAAAGCATTAACACTTTTTAATAATCATCAAAATCAAGGCGTTTTTCAAGGGCAAAAGAAGGCATTTTTAGGGTAATCTTGGGCATTTTTGGAGTGCGTTCCTGTTCATTCCCTGTTCATTCGTTGTTCATTGCCTGTTCAAATATACGCTGCAAATCAATAGCAATCGGCTACAAGAGCGCTTTTTTATCTTTTTTAAGGCGATGTTTTAATCAAGCCCGAAACGGGGCTAAAAACAGCCGGATTTTACCGAACGGCAAGTATAGGATGACATAGTACAAAACAACCTGAGGCGATTGTACCTTGATAAAATTCGCCCTATTTGCAGGAAAGCGAAATTTGCAGTATCTTTGTAGCGGTAAAGTTTGTACATATGAGCAAAACGTATCTTGCATCCCCATCATCTGCAGTTATAACGACTAACACGCAGTTAACGAAGGTCAAAACTATATTGGTCCTTGTACTATACGTGTTGTTTGCGTTTCCTGCAAAGGCGCAGACGGGAAGCAGCGTTTTTGCCTTTATGGATATCCCGATGACGGCACGGCTCAATTCGTACGGCGGTACAAATGTGAGCGTAAGAGACGGTGATTTGGGTATGTCGCTAAGCAATCCTGCCTTGCTTAACGAACAAACCGACAAGGTACTGCAACTCAACTATGCCTACTATATGCAGGGCATCAACCTCGGCTCTGTCCTCTACGGTCACAACTACAAGGCAAACTATTTCGGCGTTGCCATTCATTATTTAGACTATGGCAAGATGCCATACGCCGATGAATACGGCAACCTGACAGGCGGCAGTTTCTCAGCACGCGATGTACTCGTGAACCTGATGTATGCCCGTCAGTTGGGTGAAATGTTCTCGGTGGGCGTATCGCTCAAGCCCATCTATTCGCACTATGAGTCGTACTATAGTTTTGCTTTGGCAGCCGATGTGGGCGGGCATTTCCAAACCAAAGACAAATCGTTCCAATTGGGCTTATCGCTGCAGAACATCGGTTGGCAACTCAAAGGTTTCTATTCAGACGAGAACGGACAACACCGTGAGACACTGCCGCTCAATCTGCAATTAGGATTGAACTACCGCTTCCGCCATGCCCCTATCCGCATCGGTATGACTATCCACAACATGCAGCGATGGCAGTTGAGCTACCAAAGCACCAACCAAAAGACGGGCAGCACGTTACTCAACGACAAAAGTGCAGCAACCGACGACGGCACAATCGCTTGGTACGATATGATGTTCCGCCACACCATCTTCTTTATCGATTTGGTGCCGAAGACCGACAAATACTACCTGACACTTTCGTACAACCATCGGCGGAGAATGGAAATGACCATACAGGACCAACGCTCTTTCGCCGGATTTGCAGTGGGTGCCGGTGTGAAGATAAAGCAGTTCCGTGTGGGCTTTGCCTTCTCGCAACACCTACGGGGGCAATATGTCTATCAAGTTACGCTATCGACAGATATTAACGAGTTCTTGAAATAGTGAATAGTACTCGGACGAAGGACAAATTAGAAATTACAATAATGAAAAAGATAATAGTTGCTATCGACGGTTATTCCTCTTGCGGGAAAAGCACGATTGCCAAGGCATTGGCACAATATGCCGGCTATACATATGTGGATACAGGTGCAATGTACCGTGCCGTGGCTTTGTACGGATTGCGACATGGCATCATCACTGACAAAAGTATCGATGAGAAGGCTTTGCAAGATCAATTGGATAACATACATATCAGTTTCCGCTTTGTGGACGGTGCTCAGCATGTCTGCCTTAACGGCGAAGATGTAGAAACACAAATCCGCACGCTCGAGGTGGGCAACGGGGCTTCACGCGTAAGCACTATCGGCTTTGTACGGCGCTTCTTAGTGGCACAACAGCAACTGATGGGTAAAGAAAAAGGCATCGTAATGGACGGTCGCGATATAGGGACAGTGGTATTTCCAGAAGCGGAGCTCAAACTCTTCCTCACGGCTTCGCCCCAAATCCGTGCCCAAAGGCGGTACAACGAACTCGCAGCCAAAGGCGAACAACCCGACTTTGCTGCCGTTTTGGCAGATGTAGAAGACCGCGATTATCGCGATACGCACCGTGCGGAGAGTCCACTTCGCCAAGCCGACGACGCCATTGTGGTGGACAATTCCGATATGACGCGCGAGCAACAAATGAAATATATAACAGCCATTTTCGATGGTCACAATCGATAAACAATCGGGATTCT
Source organism: Bacteroidales bacterium (assembly GCA_022783865.1). GTDB lineage: Bacteria > Bacteroidota > Bacteroidia > Bacteroidales > Paludibacteraceae > Colicola. The sequence continues at coordinate 48,584 of JALFYY010000013.1, read as the reverse complement.
GCTTCGGTGTGGTTACCGCCATTCGCAAAGCCGAAGAAGAACTGCAAAAGGGCAACCAACTCTACTGCTTGGGCGACATTGTGCACAACGAGCAAGAGGTGGAGCGATTGACCCGACTCGGGCTGAAAACTATCGACCACCAGCAATTCGCAACTCTTCACCATGCCAAAGTACTGCTTCGTGCACATGGCGAGCCCCCCGAAACTTACCGGATTGCTGCCGAAAACGATATTGAGATAGTGGATGCAAGTTGCCCTGTGGTACGGAATTTGCAACAAAAAATACGCCGTCAGTACCAACTCACACCCCATGCACAGACAGTTATTTTCGGCAAACAAGGACATGCAGAAGTGGTAGGTTTGCAAGGGCAAACCGACAATAATGCTATCGTGGTGGAGCATGCCGAAGATGCGGACAAACTGGATGTGACAAATGATATCTACCTCTTTTCGCAAACCACCAAATCGGCAGACGACTTCCGCCGTTTAGTGGAAGAGATAGAACAGCGCCGAAAAGAACAGCATACAGAAGCGGTATTCGAGTGGCACGACACTATTTGCGGACAGGTGCGCAACCGGGTGCAGCATTTGCAAGAATTTGCAAGGAGCAACGACCGCATTGTATTTGTAGGCGGACGCAACTCGTCGAATGCCAAGGTATTGTTTGAACATTGCCGGAAAGTGAATCCGGATACAATCTTTATCTCCGACGAAAAGGAGATAACCGACGACTATATAGCCGCTTGCAAAGGCAAAAACGTAGGCATTTGCGGCGCCACTTCCACACCGCTATGGCTTATGCAGCGATGCGCCGAAAAAATAGAGAATAAAACGATATAAGTACCAACATAACTATGGAATATACCATTAAAACAATAGGTGTGCTCACCTCAGGCGGTGATGCACCCGGCATGAATGCCGCAATCCGTGCAGTGACACGTGCGGCACTCAACAACAACATCCGTGTCAAAGCTATCTTTCGTGGATACAAAGGTCTGATTACGGGCGAAGTCAAAGAATTTCATACTGAAGACGTAAGCAATATCATTCAACGCGGCGGCACTATTCTGAAAACCGCCCGCAGTGATGAATTCAAGACTACGGAGGGCAGACAGTTGGCATACGAAACTCTTCGCAGAGAAGAGATTGATGCACTCATCGTGATAGGCGGCGACGGCACTTTCACCGGCGGTACGCTCCTTGCACGGGAGTATAATATCCCTATTGTAGGCATTCCCGGCACGGTGGACAACGACCTTTGGGGCACAGATGCCACTATCGGCTACGATACATCGCTCAATACGATTATGGATTGCGTGGATAAAATCCGTGATACGGCTACGAGCCACGAGCGTGTGTTCTTCGTGGAAGTAATGGGACGCAATGCAGGTTTCCTTGCCCTGAACAGCGCCATTGCCTGCGGTTGCGAGGCTGCTATCATTCCCGAACGCAAAACAGCAGAAGAACAGTTGGAACACTTTATAGGCAGCGGTTTCCGCAAGTCGAAGAACTCCAGTATTGTCATCGTGGCAGAAAATAGCGTTCCGGGAGGGACACAGGTGTTGGCTGATACGCTCAAAGAGCGACATCCCGAATACGATGTGCGTGTCACTATCTTAGGACACCTGCAGCGTGGTGGTTCGCCTACTGCTAACGACCGTATTCTGGCAAGCCGATTGGGTGTGGCAGCCATCAATGCTTTGCTCGAAGAACAACGCAGTATCATGGTGGGTGTGCAGAACGAAGAAATCGTATATGTACCGCTTGCCAAAGCCATTCATCAACGGAAAGATGTGCAAAGCGACAAAGTAACGGCATTGCAGATACTTTCTATCTAAACAGATAACATTCTGATTGAACCAACAATATGATACGCAAATACGATTTTCTCATTATCGGCGGTGGTGTTGCCGGTATGAGTTTTGCCTTGAAAGTGGCACGTGCAGGCAAGTACAAGATTGCCCTATGCTGCAAAACAACTCTTGATGAAGCCAACACAGCCAAAGCGCAAGGAGGTATCGCTTCGGTGACAAACCTATTGGTGGACGACTTCGAAAAGCATATCCACGACACAATGGTGGCAGGCGATTGGATAAGCGACCCTGCCGCTGTGGAACAAGTGGTACGCAATGCCCCTGCACAGATAAAGGAACTGCTCAACTGGGGCGTTAACTTCGACCGCAAAACCGACGGAAGTTTCGATTTGCACCGAGAAGGAGGACACTCGGAATTCCGTATTCTGCACCATGCTGACGACACCGGTGCAGAGATACAACGGGGCTTAATGGAAGCCGTACGCAATCACCCTGACATCGAAGTACTGGAAAACCATTTTGCAGTGGAAATCATCACCCAGCACCATTTAGGACAACGCATTACCCGCCGTACGCCCGATATCGAATGCTACGGCGCATATATATTAAACCCAGAAACGGGCAGGATAGACACTTATCTGAGCAAAGTAACCCTAATGGCAACCGGAGGAACAGGAGCCGTATATGCCACCACGACCAATCCGAACATCGCAACGGGCGACGGCATCGCAATGGTGTATCGTGCCAAAGGGCAAGTGAAGGATATGGAGTTTGTGCAATTTCACCCGACGGCTCTCTACCATCCGGGCGAGACACATCCTGCATATCTGATTACGGAGGCAATGCGCGGTTACGGCGGTATTCTGCGTTTGCCCAACGGCGAAGAATTTATGCAGAAATACGACGAACGTCTGAGCCTTGCACCACGTGATATTGTGGCGCGTGCCATCGACAACGAGATGAAGATTCACGCTTTGGACCACGTGTGTCTGGACGTAACGCACAAAGACGCAGAAGAGACGAAACACCATTTTCCGAACATCTATGCCAAATGCCTCAGCATCGGCATCGATATTACGAAAGACTATATTCCTGTGGCTCCGTGTGCGCACTATATGTGCGGCGGCATCAAAGTGAACTTAGACGCACAATCGTCGATCAACCGTCTGTATGCCGTAGGGGAATGCTCCTGCACAGGACTTCACGGCGGCAACCGATTGGCTTCGAACTCATTAATAGAGGCAATAGTATATGCCGACGCGGCAGCCAAACACGCTTTGACTGTGGTGGATACCTACAGTTTCAATGACAAAGTGCCCGAATGGAACGACGAAGGCACTATGTCGAACGAGGAACAGATTCTTATCAGTCAAGACGTCAAAGAAGTGGGACAAATCATGTCAACATACGTGGGGATTGTACGCTCTGACTTGCGCTTGCGCCGTGCATGGGAACGATTGGATTTGCTCTACGAAGAGACGGAAGACCTCTTCAAAAGGGTGAAAGCCACACGCGACATATGCGAATTGCGGAATATGATTAACGTAGGGTATCTCATTACCCGTCATGCCCTCGAGCGGAAAGAGAGCCGAGGATTGCACTATACAACAGACTACCCGAAAAACCCTAACAACAATACGCAGGAAGTATGGTAAAACACATCGTATTCTTCCGACTGCTCGATGAAGCAGAAGGAAAGACCAAAACAGAGAACGCACTGATTATCAAAGAGGGATTGGAGAACCTTATTCACCTTGTGCCCGGACTGAAACATGCAGAAGTGGGACTGAATATTCCGAATGCGACAAAAACGGACTTTGACATCTGTCTGCAATGCGAATTCGACACGTGGGAAGACTTGAACATCTACGCCAATCACCCCGAACACTTGAAAGTGGCGGGCTATATCGGCAAATGCAAATCCGCCCGTGCCGCCGTGGATTACGAGTGTTAACAAACAAACAAACAAACAAAACATCACCATCAATATGAGAAATTTCTTATCTGTGCTATTCCTCTTTTCTGCTATCGCCACCGGTGCACAGACCCTTGCTTTTCCTGAAGCCGAAGGCTTTGGGCGTTATGCGCAAGGTGGAAGAGGCGGCAAAGTACTGACTGTAACCACTTTGGAGGATTACAGTGCAACGGAAACTCCGATAGAAGGTTCGCTGCGTTGGGCATTGAACCAGTATGTACGGACGGAACAGGCGGACAGAGTATTGAAAGATATCCATGGAGCAGATTCGGTGGTGAAACAGACTATCACGGTATATGAACCGTTGACAATAGTATTCAATGTGGCAGGCAATATAGAACTGAAAGAAGACTTGAAAGTAAAGCGTGACTATCTGACTATTGCCGGTCAGACAGCACCCGGCGACGGCGTTTGCATTACAGGACATTGCATGACCTTCAACGGTGCAACAGGCGGCGAGATGTGGTACTGGGGGCCACGACGCAAGCATCTGATAGTGCGCTATATGCGCTTCCGCCCATCAACTCCTACAGCGGAAAACAAGTTTATCACCTACGGAACGGATGTGGAGAACTACGAACATGTGATTTTCGACCATTGTACGATGACTTGGGCAAACGAGGAATGCCTGGCTATCTACGATACGAAATACACCACGGTTCAGTGGTGTCTGGTAGCGGAAGGATTGTACCATGCCAACCACCCGAAAGGCAACCGTTCGTATTGCGGCGTGTGGGGCGGACAGTTTGCTTCGTATCACCATAACCTGATTGCGCACAACGACAGCCGCAATATCCGCTTCAACGGCGCCCGGGCACACGATACGATTGCAGTGGTGGATTTCAGGAACAATGTGGTATATAACTGGGGCACCAATAATTCGGGTTACGGATTGGAAGTGGAGGTGAAAACACCTGCCACACGCAACGAACTCAACATGGTGAACAACTATTACAAACACGGTCCGGCATCGGGCAATACGGGGAGCAAAATCAGCCCGACAAACAAAGTGCACCGCTTGGTGCGTATCGACCAGAGCAAAGCTTCAGTGGACGAAGGTTACCGCTCGCAGCACTATATCACCGGCAACTTTATCACCCATTATCCGGAGATTGCTGCTGACAATTGGTATTGCGGCGTGCAGTTTAACAGTTATTCCGACACGGCACAAGCAAAAGCCGTTTTCCGTGCTGCCGATTTTTCGCCCGAGGTATTGGAAGTACTGCCGGCAGAATTGCCCAGTGCCGAGGAAACCTTTGAGCAAGTGATGACACATGTTGGTGCTTGTGCTCCCAAACGCGACGGACAAGACGCCCGCATTGTACAGGAAACGATTGCAGGAACAGCTTCGGGCAAAGGTTCGAAGAGCACAGACGGCATTATCGACGACCCGACAGCGGTAGGCGGATGGCCCGTATTAAACGGAACACCCTATCAAGACAGCGACCTGGACGGTATTCCCGACGAATGGGAAACAGCACATGGCCTAGACCCGCATAACCCGAACGACGGAGCATTGCTTACAGAAAGCGGCTATTCGAATTTAGAGCTGTATATCAACAGTATAGAGCAAGTCATCACCTCTCTTGCCGAACCCAAAGCAGCCGGTTCTGAAAGTGTCCGTTGGTTCTACAACAACGGATTGCTCTATATGAAAACACCTTCCCATACGTTTACTTCCTTCGGGCAGACCGTACGATAATCCTCGTGATTGCACTATCGCAGATTATTTCCATTGTCATTGTATGACCCCTGTATAACCCTTGTATGACCCTTGCGAGGGGTACACGAGAAGTGCGTGAAGGGTGCTGCACGAAAGCAATATACAAGGAAGACGAGATGATTGTCAGAAGCGGGCAGAAAGGTTGCTTTCCGCATTATATCACAAAGCAGAGCGAGAAAATCGGAATCATTGCACACAAGTCATATTTTTTTACTACCTTTGTACCCAAATGCGATTATTCAAAGACATAGCACATTGTTTCTTCGGCAAAAACTGCGAGAACGTCTCCAACACACCTCTTTTCGGGGTGCGGTTGGTTGTGGTTATCTGTGCTTTACTGATGAATACAACCGTTCCTATGGCAGCGCAAACGAGCGATAAGGATGTGAAAACAGTGATTCGCGCATGGCGTTTGCCTAACGATTTGGGAGTAGCGGATACGGTAGTGATTGACAGTTCTTTCCTGAACCTTCCAATGAAAGAAATGCCGCATACGTATTCTATCGCCAACAGTTATAACGGCAACTTGGTATCGCCCATCGAGTCGAAAATATATTTCGACCGCCAGGACAAAATCGATTTCCTCTTTGCGAGAGCCTATATGCCTTATATCCTCACACCTGGCGATGTGCGGTTCTACAATACGACTACACCCTACAGCACTATTGCTTACAAAAAAGGATTCACGACCTATCGGGAAGAGAACGATTTGGATTTCTCCTTTACGGCTAACCTTACACCCGATTTCAATCTGGGCTTGACGCTCAACTATCTCAATGCCGTAGGACACTACAATTCGCAATCGGGCAAGCGGTTCAACGGCTCGGTATTCGGTTCGTATGACGGCACTCATTACGGATGCCGGGGGGCAGTGACTTTCAACACACTCAGCAACTTCGAGAACGGCGGTATAGTAAGCGACTCAGTGGACTACCTGAGCAGTTCGCTCAAGACCGAAGACATACCGGTGAACTTGGAAGCGATGTCGGAATACAAGTATATTTCCGGCTTCCTGAATCATCACTATAGTATCTGCGTAGAGCGAGAACGACGCGTGACGCCCGATTCGGTGACAATAGACTATATACCCGTCACAACCTTTATGCACACTTTCGAGGTGAACCAGTCCACCAAACGTTATGTAGAGCAGCAAGCCGATCAGGGATTCTACGCCCATCGGTATTTCGACCGTCGTGACACACGCGATACGGCTAATGTACTGAATATCCGCAACACTTTGGCAGTGACCTTCGAAGAAGAGTTCAACAAATGGTTGCGGTTCGGCGCCATGGTCTATGCCGTGAACGAATGCCAGCGATACGCTTTTTCCGTACCGGAGACAACAGACAGCACAGTCAATATTATCAACAACGACTACGACTTCATGCTTGCCAATCCATTGCTGTTGCATTCTGACAGTCTGACAGGGCATCAGTGGGTGAACAATACGTGGGTAGGCGGCTCTATCTACAAGAACACCGGCAAATATATCCGCTATGGTTTTACGGGTGATGTATGCGTGGTAGGATACAAATTGGGCGAGTTCAAAGTCAACGGACATATCAATACGGATTTCCGTGTCGGCAAAGACACCATGCGCATCAGCGCCAATGCCTACGTCAAAAACGAGCAACCCGACTATTTCTTGCAACACTATCGCTCCAATCACTACTATTGGAACAACGACTTCAGGAAAACCTACCGCTTCTATGTCGGCGGTGAATGGGCATATCCCACTAAATATGTGCAACCGAGCATTAATGTAGGCTTTGAGAACCTGACACATTATATCTATTTCGGCGAAGACGGACTACCTGTGCAACACGAAGGCAATATCCAAGTGTTGGCAGTTGATGCACAACTCAATTTCCGCACCAAACGTTTCGGTATGGACAACAATGTTGTCTATCAACTCTCGTCCGACAAGGCGCTTCCGTTGCCATCTGTTGCCCTCTATCACAATATCTACTATCGCGATTGCTGGTTCAAAGCACTGGATGTGCAAATAGGCGTAGATATGCGTTACCACACAGCCTACTATGCACCGCTCCTCAATCCCGCTACGGGACAGTTCTGCATTCAGCACAAAGAGAAGGTGGGAAACTACCCTATTCTGAATGTCTATGCCAACTTCTATGTACGCTCGCTCAGACTGAAACTATTTGCGCACTTTACGCATTTCAACCAGTATTTTATGAAGCATAAAAACTACTACTCCATGTCCGGTTATCCATTGAATCCTCCTGTCTTCAGAGCCGGATTAGCATGGCATTTCTATAAATAACCACAACCTGAAAACAATAACTATGACTTATTCAGAGAACTTATACAAGGTACTGCAATACAGCCGTCAAGAGGCAGAGCGCTTGGGCAATACAAAGATTCTGCCCGACCACCTGCTATTGGGTATCCTCCGTTTGGGAAAAGGACAAGCCTACGAAATGCTGCTCCGCAGCGGTGTCAATCCCGTCAATATCAAAAACAAAATAGAAGATCGCAACCGCACACAAGAACTATTGGCGCAACAACCCGCTTACGACCGGCAGTCGGAGCGGATTTTGCGTATTCTTGATTTAGAAACCAAAGCCTACCACATGCAAACATCCGACACAGAACATCTTTTGCTTGCTATCCTGAAAGAACACGACAATGCCGCTGCCGGCTTGTTGGAAAACGAATACGAAGTTAACTACGACACGATGGAACGTCTCTATCCAAAGGTGCAACAACCGCGTGCTGATGCTGGTTTCGCTTCCGATGAAGAAGACGAAGACATGATGCCCGGACAGACGTCGATGACCACACAACGCCGTCCCTCCAATTCGGATACACCGGCACTTGACAATTTCAGCAACGACCTTACCCGTGCCGCTGCCGATGGCGACCTTGACCCTGTAGTGGGGCGTACAGAGGAGATAGAACGTGTAATGCAAATCCTTTCCAGACGAAAGAAAAACAACCCTATCCTCATCGGTGAACCAGGTGTGGGAAAATCGGCTATCGTTGAGGGATTGGCACTCAGGATTGTCAACCGGCAAGTGTCGCCTTTGCTCTTCAACAAGCGTATCCTTACTTTGGATATAGCCTCTATGGTCGCCGGTACGAAGTATCGCGGTCAGTTTGAAGAACGTATGCGTGCCGTTATCGAGGAACTACGGCAACACCCCGAAGTTATCCTCTTTATCGATGAAATCCATACCATTATCGGTGCCGGCAATCAGGCAGGACAATTAGATGCCGCCAATATCCTCAAACCGGCATTAGCACGAGGTGAAGTACAGTGCATTGGTGCTACCACCATCAACGAATACCGCACTTCCATCGAGAAAGACGGAGCATTGGAACGCCGTTTCCAAAAAGTAACGGTGCAGCCTACCACTTTGGAACAAACTATCGAACTGCTCCGGCAGATAGCTCCCAAATATGCGGAGCACCACCACGTTGTCTATACCGACGAGGTATTGGAAGCATGTGCACGGCTCACCAACCAATATATTTCCGACCGTTGCTTCCCTGACAAAGCCATTGATGCCATGGACGAAGTGGGAGCACGCACACATATCCAAATACCGGATATACCTATGCCTATCCGTCAGTTGGAACAACAGATCAAAGATATACGCCAGGAGAAAGAGGCCGTATTGGCCGAACAAAACTATGAACGGGCTGTGGCGTTGCGTGACCAAGAGAAAGAACTCGAAATACAGTTGCAAAACCAATTGCAACAATTAGAAACGCAACAAACCGATTTGCCGCAAACCGTCACGGTGGAAGATGTGGCAAAGGTAGTATCCGTCATGTCGGGCGTACCGGTACAACGTATTGCCCAATCGGAGAATGTCCGTTTGCGCAATATGGCAGATACATTGACGAACCGTGTGATAGGACAAGACGAAGCCGTTCGCAGCGTTGTGCGCAGTATCCAGCGTAACCGTGTAGGACTCAAAGACCCTAATCGTCCCATCGGTTCCTTCCTCTTTCTTGGTCCAACGGGCGTGGGCAAAACCTATTTGGCACAATGCCTGGCTGAGGAGATGTTCGGTTCGCGCGATGCACTGATACGGATTGACATGTCGGAATATATGGAGAAACACACCGTTTCGCTTTTAGTGGGAGCGCCTCCCGGATATGTCGGTCACGAAGAAGCCGGCAAACTTACAGAAGCTGTACGCCGCAAACCCTATTCCATCGTTCTTTTCGATGAGATAGAAAAAGCACATCCCGACGTATTCAATATCCTTTTGCAGTTGCTCGACGAAGGACGGCTAACCGACCGCCAGGGACACCAAGTCGATTTTAAAAATACCGTTATCATTCTCACCTCCAATGTCGGTACGCGCCAACTCAAAGATTTCAGTCGGGGTATCGGATTCACCAATACAGATACGCTCTCGGAGCAGGAAACAAAGGCTATCCTTCAGAAGGCACTACAGAAAACATTCTCACCGGAATTCTTGAACCGTATTGATAATATAGTGACTTTTGCGCAACTCTCCCACGAGTCGCTTTCGAAGATTTTCGATATCGAACTCCGTGCCGTAACCGCCCGTCTGAGTACCTTGGGCTATACGCTTGCTGTTTCCGACGAAGCCAAAGAGTGGCTCATAAAGAAAGGATATGATGTGCAATACGGTGCCCGCCCGTTGAAACGTACACTGCAAAACGACCTGGAAGACGCCCTTACGGAATTTCTGCTGTCAGCAGAAACAATGTGTACATCATCACCTTCATCCGGCAACAACATCAAAGCGGAACTCGTTGATGGAAAACTAACAATAATTCCTGCTTGAAGACTTGCACATAACAAAACTTATTTCTATCTTTGCACACCTACAAAAACAAACAAAAATTAAACTTATACGATTATGATACAAGAAATTACTGATTCCAACATCAACGACGTGTTGTCGTCGGGACAACCCGTGATGGTTGATTTCTGGGCGCCTTGGTGCGGTCCCTGCAAGATGATGCTGCCTATCGTCGAAGAACTGGCAAACGAGTACGAAAACAAAGTCGTTATCGGCAAACTCAATGTCGATGAAAACGACGAGACATGCGCCAAATTCGGTATTATGAATATACCGACTATGCTCTTCTTCAAGAATGGCGAAATGGTTGACCGCCAAGTAGGCGCTACACGCAAAGCCGACCTCCAAGCCAAATTGGACGCACTGCTCTGAAAACAATCCGCAGGTTGCAGAAACGGAGTGTACTCCGTATGAAAATGATTGACTGAAAAAGCAGAAACAGACAAGGATTCAATCTTTGTCTGTTTCTTTTGATAGTAATATCTATTGCTATTCGCAATAAGTTTTCCTGCTTTTTGTTTTACTATCATCCCGTGACTCGGTCGGGATTCGAACCCGAGACCCACAGCTTAGAAGGCTGTTGCTCTATCCAGCTGAGCTACCAAGCCGACTCTTCCTGCATATACGCCGAAAAGTGCCTGCAAAGGTACTATTTATTTCCGATATATACAAATAAATGGTCTTATCTCTTGCTTTTCCGAAAAACATTCAGTACCTTTGCAGCAACTAACTACAGCAGAAATGGCTATGAAGCAGAAAGCAGTACTTTTGATATGCACAGGCGGCACTATTTCGATGATTCAAGACCCTAAGACGGGCGTCTTGCATCCTGCTGACATCGAGCAGTTTAAAGCATATATTCCGGAACTCTTCGAGTATAACATCCATATCGATATGCTACCTTTTACGCCGCTCATTGATTCCTCAGACGTCAATCCGGAAACGTGGAGCAAACTGGCCCATATCATCTACGACAACTATACCGAATACGACGGCTTTGTCATTCTTCACGGTACGGACACAATGGCTTATTCAGCTTCTGCGCTCAGTTTTATGCTCGACAATCTGAGCAAGCCGGTTGTCTTTACCGGTTCGCAACTGCCCATGGGGGTACTGCGCGGCGATGCGAAAGAGAACCTTATCACCGCTATTGAGATTGCAGTAGCACAAGACAGCAACGGGAAAGCCATTGTACCGGAAGTCTGTATCTTCTTCGAAGACAAACTGCTTCGCGGCAACCGTACTACCAAGAAAGACGCCGAACGTTTCGAGGCGTTCCGCTCGTACAACTACCCGCCTTTGGCAATAGCCGGTGTACACATCAAATACAATACTTCCGTCATACGCTATCCGCAACCTGACCTGCCGCTACGCCTGCGCACACGTATCAACCGCCATGTGGTTATACTCAAGCTGTTCCCCGGTATCTCGCAACAGACAGTCGAGGCAATCCTCAATATACCCCATCTGAAAGCCGTTGTATTAGAGACTTTCGGTGCGGGCAATGCTCCGAGCGACGAATGGCTGTATGAGACACTGCAAAGCGCATACAACCGCGGTATCATCATTGTTAGCAAGACGCAATGCAGCAAGGGATCGGTGGAGATGGGGCGCTATCAAACCAGCATAAACCTGCTCAAAGCCGGAGTTATAAGCGGATATGATATCACCACCGAAGCACTTACCACCAAGATGATGTATCTGCTCGGTGAAGAGGGCGACAACATCGATACAGTGCGCGATTTGCTTCGCACTTCGCTCTGCGGAGAAATGAGCGTGGAAGATAATTAATACAAATATCTAATATCAAATATTATCATGAACAAATTTGAAACGCTGCAACCGGCGGCTATATGGAAACATTTCCTCAGCCTTACGCAAATTCCGCGTCCGTCCGGACAAAAAAAACAAATCGGCGATTTCCTCGTAGCATACGGCAAAGCGCTCGGTTTGGAAACGCTACAAGATAACATCGGCAATGTCCTTATCCGCAAACCCGCTTCTCCGGGGTTGGAAAACCATCCGGGGGTCATCCTGCAAGGGCACATGGATATGGTGCCGCAGAAAAACAACGATATCGATTTTGATTTCACTACCGACCCTATACGCGCCTGCGTCGATGGAGAATGGGTTACTGCCCAGGGTACTACCTTAGGCGCAGACAACGGCATCGGTGTCGCTACGGCTATGGCGGTTCTCGAAGACAAGTCGCTCGTACATCCGCCGTTGGAAGTACTTGTCACCGTTGACGAAGAAACCGGCATGTACGGCGCTTTCGACCTACAACCCGCTTGGCTACAGGGAAAGATACTACTCAATCTGGATTCCGAAGCGGAAGGAGAACTCTATGTCGGCTGTGCCGGAGGAGTGGACACAACCGTTACTTTCGGATACTTCCCCGTACCCGTTCCCGAAGGAGATACGGCCCTGCGGATTACCCTCACAGGACTCAAAGGCGGACATTCGGGGTGCGATATCAACCTACAGAGAGCCAATGCCAACAAACTTATGTTCCGGTTCTTGAAAAAAGCGGTGGCGGAATACGATGCGCGCATTGCCTCAGTACAAGGCGGCACACTGAGAAATGCTATCCCACGGGAAGCCGAAGCCATACTCACAGTACCAAAAGACGGCGTTGACGATATCATCAACCTTGTGGAGGACTACGAAGACCTTTTCATCCGAGAATACGACGGCGTGGAAAACGATATCCGTTTCTATGCCGAACCCACAGAATGCCCAACACAGCTGATTCCCGAAGAGATTCAAGACGCAATCATTCACAGCGTTAACGCTTGCCCCGACGGCGTCTATCGCATGATTCCCGAAATGCCCGATGTGGTGGAAACATCCAACAACCTTGCCATGATTGCCACTTCGGATAAGCAAGTGGTCATCTCATGTCTGACACGCAGTTCCGTTGAGAGCCGCAAAGAAGAAGTGCAGGAAATCATCGGGAGCTGTTTCGCTTTGGCGGGCGCAAAAGTAGTGTTCTCCGGATCTTACCCAGGATGGAAACCCAATCTCCATTCCAATATACTGAGGCTCATGCAAGAAACATACTACCAAGAGTTCAAACAAAACCCACGCATCATTACCATACACGCAGGATTGGAATGCGGTATCATCGGACGAAACTATCCCGATATGGATATGATATCTTTCGGACCCACCATCAAACACCCCCATTCCCCCGAAGAAAAAGTCAATATCGGTTCCGTCGGGAAGTTCTACCGATTCCTGATCGCTACGCTCAGGAAATTGTAAACATATCCCCTCATCAACGATAAACGAAGACGCGGCAACAGACACACCCTGCCGCGTCTCTCTTTTCCACACCTTGCCCGCTATCCATCCCTACACTATTCCTAAAGTATCCCTAAAGTATCCCTAAAGGAAACCCTATGAGATGAAAGTAAAGAGGAAGCAAAAGGATATATGGCTCTTATCGCAGGCGAAGCGCCCGACTGACACCCCGTACGAACAAAGGTATACGGAAATCCCGTTCACCCCGACAGGGCACGGGCGGACGGCAATTCAGACAGAGTACGTCCCGTCTCTACTGGTACTGGCGGACAAAGAGATAACTACGACAAGTGGCGGTGCATGGCTGCAGCGGCTTTGCGACCGTCCGACATGGCAAGAATCACGGTGGCTCCGCCACGGACAATATCACCTCCGGCAAAGAGAACGGGCAACGATGACTGCATTTCGTCGTTCACCACAATCGTACCTCGGCGGCTCACTTCCAAACCCTCTACACTATGCGGAATCAACGGGTTAGGACTCACACCTACCGCCACAATCACCAAGTCAACCGGCACTTCCAGCGTCTTGCCCTCTACCGGCACGGGAGAACGGCGACCCGACTCGTCGGGCTCACCCAACGTCATCACTTGCAACAGCATAGAGGTGACTTGTCCCGCTTCGTTGCCGCGATATTCCAACGGATTATGGAGCGTCAGAAACTCCACTCCCTCTTCTTTGGCATGACGCACTTCCTCCACACGGGCAGGCATCTCTTCCTCGCTGCGGCGATAAACGATAACGGCGTGCTCCGCTCCCAGCCGTTTGGCGGTACGCACCGCATCCATAGCGGTATTGCCACCACCGATGACGGCAACATTGTGCCCACGCAACACAGGCGTATCCGTAGCGTCAGAAGAAGCGTTCATCAGATTGACACGGGTAAGATACTCGTTGCTGCTCATCACGCCGATAAGGTTCTCGCCCGGTATATTCATAAAGCGCGGCAGTCCCGCTCCCGAAGCAACAAAGATACCCGCAAAACCCTGCTGCAGCAAATCGTCAATAGTAAGTGTTTTGCCCACCACCGTATCGGTAAGAAAACGGACACCCGTCTTGCGAAGATTGTCAATCTCCACATCCACTATGGCATTGGGCAAACGGTATTCGGGAATGCCGTATTTGAGTACACCGCCAATCTCGTGGAGCGCCTCAAAGACCACAACCTCATAGCCGTATTTTGCCATATCGCCCGCAAAAGTGAGCCCTGCAGGACCCGAGCCGACTACGGCAATCTTCTTCCCGTTGGGCGCAGCGCACTGGGGCAAGGCCATCTGTCCCGACTCGCGTTCATAGTCCGCCACATAGCGTTCGAGATAGCCGATAGCCACCGGCTTGTGCCCCATCTTATTGTGAATACATTGGCTCTCGCATTGTTTTTCCTGCGGGCATACACGGCCGCACACAGCCGGTAGCGCACTACTCTGCTTGATGACGCGCGCCGCACCCAGGATATCGCCCGCCTCCACGTGTTTGACGAAGGTAGGAATGTTGATATTGACGGGACACCCCTGCACACAGGTAGGATTGGGACAATCCAAACAGCGCCGGGCTTCGGTAAGCGCCTGCTCACGGGTGAGCCCGCGGTTGACTTCCTCAAAGAGAGATGTCGCACGGTAATGCGGATCCAACTCCTGCATGACAACACGGGGGATAGCAGTACGCTCTTTGGCTTTCATCGCCGTGCGCAAAGCGGTCCGCCATTCGGCGTCACGACTGTCATCGGTGAGAATAGCACCGTCAACAGATTGCAATGTTTGTTCCTTAACAGCCGGAGCGTCCGCTGTGGCGGTTTCACCCTTGGTGTAATGCTCGTAGGCTTCTTTCTCCAACGGACGATAGCCGCCTAAGCGCTTGATCATCTCGTCGAAATCCACTTGGTGGGCATCGAACTCGGGTCCGTCAACACAGACAAAACGCGTTTGTCCGCCTACCGTAACACGGCAGGCACCGCACATACCCGTACCATCGACCATGATAGTATTGAGGCTCGCCTCGGTAGGGATATCGTATTTCTTCGTCAGCAGGCTCACGAACTTCATCATGACAGCCGGTCCGATGGTGATACACTTATCCACTTTTTCCCGTTGGATAACACTCTCAACACCCTGCGTAACCAAACCCTTGGTGCCATAAGAGCCGTCGTCGGTCATGACGATGACTTCATCGGAGTATCGGCGGAGTTGTTCTTCGAGGATAATGAGGTCTTTGGTGCGTGCAGCCAGCACTGTAATGACCCGGTTGCCGGCATGGTGGAGCGCCTGTGCAATGGGCAACATAGGAGCTGCCCCCACTCCGCCACAGGCGCATACGACGGTACCGTAGTTCATTATCTTGGTCGCCTTACCCAATGGTCCGACAATATCGGCTACAGCGTCCCCCTCGGTCAAACGGCAGAGTTTGGCAGAAGAAACACCCATCTGCTGTACTACGAGGGTAATAGTGCCTTTCTCAGGGTCGGCATCGGCAATGGTGAGCGGCATACGTTCACCCTGCGGATCAACACGCACAATGACAAAGTGTCCCGCACGGCGTGCTTTGGCAATGAGAGGAGCTTCGATAACGAGTTCTACCACATTTTCGGAAAAGTGGCGTTTGGAGAGAATAGTATTCATAGGCTGTTGTATCGGATTTGGGAGGTACGGCATAGCGACCTTGTTTTGGTAAATACAGAACAAGAAAGGCTTGCACCTTTCTTGCCTGATGGAATATTATAAACTGGTTAGAAATATTTGATTTCTTTGCCCGTTATGCTGGTAAGCAGATTGTTCGCCAGGCGGGAAGCACCAAAACGGAAACTCTCGTTATTCAACCACTCACTGCCCAGGATTTCTTTCACCAAAGTATAGTGCTTGACGGCGTCTTCGGTAGTGGATACCCCGCCTGCTGGTTTGTAGTTGACCTTGATACCCGTTTTCGCATACCAGTCTTTGATAGCCCGGCACATGATATAGGTAGCTTCTGGAGTGGCGTTGACGGCAATCTTGCCCGTACTGGTCTTGATGAAATCTGCACCTGCCTGCATAGCAAGAATAGAGGCTTTGTAGATATTCTCTGCGTTTTGGAGCGCACCGGTTTCGAGAATAACTTTGAGGTAGACATTCTTGCAAGCCTCACGCAATTCGGTGAGTTCGTCATAGACTTCCTGATAGCGCCCTTCCAGGAACTTGCCCACAGAGAGAACGACATCGATTTCGGTAGCTCCCGCCTGGATAGCCAAAAGGGTTTCGGCTACTTTCACTTCCAAGAATGTCTGGGAAGCGGGAAAACCTGCGCTGACGGCGGCTATACCGATATCGGCTTTGAGTGCTTCACGCACGGAAGCGACCATAGCGGGATAGACACAAATGGCAGCCACATTAGGCACATCAGGGAAATGCCCGGGGAACTCATTGACCGCCGTAGCCATACGTTGTACACGCTGCACAGTATCATCAACACTGAGCGTGGTGAGGTCAATCTGGTGCAAGCACTGTTTCCATACTTCTACATTGTTGTTCTCCTCGAAATGTGCATCAAGGATTTCTTTTACAGCCGCACTGACTTGTTCGTTGGTACAACTGCAATCGTATTGTGCAAAGAGTTCTTCAAACTTTTCCATATCTATAGTTGTTTAAGGATTATACTTATACTCGGTTTTTAGTGTTTATAACTGTCTTTCTCGCTTTGTACGGCGGCAGCGGCATCTTCGGCATTGAGGATACGCGCCATAACGGTTTCGTTACCCCGCACCAAATCGCCCAATTCGACATAGAGTTCCGTACCCAAAGGCAAGTACATATCCACACGGGAACCGAACTTGATAAAACCCAAGTGGGTATTGCGCTGCGCCTGTTTACCGGGTTTGGCGTAAGTGACGATACGGCGTGCCATGGCTCCGGCAATCTGACGCACTGCAATCTGAATACCGTTTTCCGTTTCGATAACCACCAAAGAGCGTTCGTTCTCCGTACTTGACTTGGGCAACCATGCACCTTTGTGGCGTCCGCTCTGGTGCTCGGAGCAGATAATCTTTCCTTCTATAGGATACCAGTTGGCATGTACGTTGAACGGCGACATAAAGATAGACACCTGCAAGCGGCGGTCGTGGAAATACTCCAATTCATCCACTTCTTCGATAACGACAACATGCCCGTCGGCAGGTGCAATGAGAAAATTGGGGTTGTCCAACTCCAAAATGCGCACCGGATTACGGAAGAAATAAGTGACGAAACAAAGCAGAATAGCCGTAAGAATGAGGGTGATAGCAAATGCCCAATGGGAGGTATAAAAAAACACCAGCACATTGATAACAAAGATAACCAGCACCAAGGATACGATGATGGTACGTCCCTCTTTATGTATTCTGAAGCGTTTCATACAGTTTCAGCCCATTGGTTGTACGGCATTTGTGCGAGCATATCGGCGGCTTGTTCGATACCGGTTTGCAGTTTCTTGTCGAACATCATCTTGAACATCATGGGGAGTTCCGCTTTGATGGTGAGTTTGAGACGCGTATCGCCCTCTGCCACCTGCTTGAGCTGTACCCAAAAGTTCATTTGAACCGGCACATTGTCGATACCGAATTTGAGGGTCTTGTTCTCTTCACGGTCAACAATGCGGACGGTGAGTTTCTGCCCCAATCCGTCCACTTTGAAACGCACGGAGTCATGGTCGCAGGTGATGTCCTGCACCTTGTCTTTTGGGATAAGGTCCATGACACGCCCTATGTTGTTGAGATTGCCGAGTACGGCATAAACCTTATCGGCATTGGCAGTAATTTGTTTGACACCTGATTCGTATTTCTGTTCTGACATACAATATTCTTATTTATTATCCATACTCCACTTCTCGGGGTTCTTTTGCCACGTTTGCAGTATTTCGGCATCTTCCTCGTGGATATAACCTTCTTCGAGGGCATGACGGATGACCGCTTCGAAGTTGGTAAGCGCTGTGAGGTTGATTTCTTCTTTCTTGAATTGCTGGCGTGTAGCCGAAAGCTGGTAATCGAAGATGGCAAGCATGCCTACTACTTTGCAGGCGTTTTTGCGGATCGTTTCCACCACTTTCATGCTGTTCTTACCGACGCTGACTTGGTCTTCGACCACCAATACGTTCTGACGGGGACGCAAATCGCCTTCAATCATATTCTCGAAACCATGGTCTTTAGGCGATGAATGTACATAGATAAAAGGCAAGCCCAATTCCTGTGCGAGCAATACGCCCATGGCAATAGCGTTGGTAGCCACAGCGGCAATGACGTCCACATCGGGATATTCTTCCGCTACGATACGCGCCAATTCCACTTTGATGACATTGCGCACTTGGGGATAAGAAAGAATCTTGCGATTGTCGCAATATATAGGTGAGTTCCAACCTGTAGCCCACAAGAAGGGATTGTGCGGCTGGAGTTTGATAGCCTTCATCCGTAATAATTTAGAGGCAACAAAATCATTTAACTGCTTCATACGTATGGTTTGTTAGTTTTATTGTACAATATTTTCCAGATTGCAAAGATACTACGAATTTATCATTCTGCCACTACCGGAAAACATGTTGTACAACATATTTTTCTGCATTTTCAGTGTTTCGTTTCCCATTTGGAGATTCTTGCCTGTGCAAGACGCATATTTTCCTCCAAGAGGCGGATATCTTTCATAAGGATACCCAAACGGTAGGTTTGCTCCAAAGCCTCTTTCTCGTTGGGCTGCAGATAATAGACATAATTGCTTTTTCCTTGCAAAGTTACCTTCAGTCTTTCGGTTTTGTTGTTGGAAATAAAAAGCAGTGCTTGCAAAGCGGATTCTTCCGACATAGTCAGTATCTCGTAGTGCCCTTCCGCCTCAAAAGAATGGAGTGTACCGCTGATATCGCAACGGATATCGCCGGCAGCAAGATCCACTGCGGTGTGGTTGATGGCTTTTGCGCCATAGTAATAACTCTTGAGGATAGTCTGCCTGTTGTCAGTGACGTAGGCTTGAAGATAGCAACGGGCAATATTGGAATTGGTGTAGAGCAGGCGGTGCACATACTTTCCCCTCTTTTCGTACGCCTCGTCTTTCTGATAGCGGAACGACTTTAACAATTGGTCAGTTTGGGGCAAAAGCGTTTGAAGCACGCTGTCGGAATAGTGGAGCGTGCGGACGGATTCGAGATAAACAATACTATCGTTAAGCCGCTTTGCCTGACGGCGCATACCGACTTCTTTCGGATAGAGAAGATGGACTGAATCGAGTTCCAACTTGGCTTGGTTGAAATTGCCGCTACCGGCCAATTGCCGGGCATAAGCAATACGCTGTGCAGAAAGCTCGGTATCGGTGGGGCGATGACACGCTGCCAAAAGGCAAAAAGCGAGAAAGAGCGTAGGGAAAATGATTGTTTTTTTCATAGAACATCGAGTACTTGACGGGGGAAAGAAACCATCTTCCAATGTGGATACTGCTGCAATTTGCCTTGTTCGCAGAAGCCCCATGTGCAAGCTATAGCCTTTATATCCGCATTGCGTGCAGTAATCATATCCACATCGGAATCGCCTACATAAACCACACGGTCGGTTTGTTTGTCAACATCCAAAGAAGAAAGGATATCTTCCACAATCTGCGGGTCCGGTTTACGGGAACAACCTTCGCGTTCTCCCAAGACAATATCGAAGAGCCCTGGAAAATAGTGATTGACCAAATGTTCGGTAGCCTGCTGATATTTGTTCGAGGATACTGCCAAGAGCCACCCTTGTTTATGCAGTGCCTGCAACAGTTCCGTTATTCCATCGTAGGGACGGGTATGTACTGCGGAATGAAGGTTGTAGTACTCGACGAATGCCGGACGCAAGCGAAGCACTTCGGCTTCGGTACGGACATCTTCGGGCAAAGCACGTTCGATGAGTTTGTTGACGCCATTGCCCACCAGACGGGGGTATTCGGCAAAATCGTGCAACGGATACCCCCCCTGAGCCAAAGCATGGTTGCAAGCCGCACCGAGGTCGGCTATCGTATTGAGGAGCGTACCATCGAGGTCGAAGATAATGAGTTTTTTCATAGATGCCAGTTATCAGTGTTCACAATATACCCACGCACGGCGATAAGCAGGCTGCTGGCGCAACTGCTGCATTTGTCGGAGGGCAGTGTTTTTGGAAGAATAGGATGAGAGTATCACCCGATATTGATTGCGCTTGTAGGGCAGGACAAAAGCATCGTTATAACCCTCGTTTTGCAAACGTGCGGCATATTGGTGGGCTGCTTGTTTGTCGAGCGACGCGACTACTATATGGAAGCGGCATTGCTTGCGGCGTTCAATTCGCGCCGCTTCTTCGGCTTGCCGGGCTTGTTCCGCCTCAATGGCGGCTTGGCGTTCCGTCAGGATAGCGGTATAATTGACAGGATTGATGGCTGCATATTGCTCAAATCCATCATCGCCACTTTTGGGCGGGAAAGCGAGCAGACAGAAGCCCAACGCACAGGCGGCAGCGTAGTGGAGCGTCCGGCGGCGGAGACGGATGGTGACAACGGGTTCTTCTTGCCGTTTCTCAGGATAAAGCGTAACCAAACCCAAGTTCTGCGGCAGGAACAATGCCGCAGCAGGCGAAAATGACAGGATATCGCCATTGAGGTACATTTCGCCCAGACGCCCCAAAGAGAGATGTCCGCTATCGCACAGGCATTGTTGCATCCGCTTTACCTTCCGGGCAACTTCCGTTTTGGCTTGCTGCCAGGTCAGCGCATACTGCCGTGCATAGAGGGAGACGAGCAAACCGTCGTCGTGCGTGAGTTGACGGTTAAAACCGACAACAATGCGCGGTGGCAGGAGTGCGCCATTGCGCAGTTGCGCCGATTGCCGCTGCAACAGAAACCCTCCGAAACCGGGTATTATCACGCAATCGTGCTCCAAGAGAAGATTTTCGACTATATTGATGAGTTGCTGCATTGTTTAGTTTCGAGAATATGCGATATCGGGTGCAAAGGTACAAAAAAATCGGGGAACGGCAATAACCTATACTCGCAATAAACCATTCAGCATTTGTCTTTCTTACTTATTCTGATAAACGATGGTATAAGCACCGCACATTTCGTCTTTTATGTGGAACTATCCTGTTTTACGACAGGATAGTTCTTTTTTATAGAGACGGACATTTCATCGCTTCTTGATTGTTCTGCTATTTTTGCAAGACAGTCATCAGGCAGCAATACAAACATATCGGCACAAAACACTACGGCAATCTTCCGAAGGAGGATATGCGATTTTGTTCTTTTAATTAAAAGCAGTAATTTTGCAGGTGATTGAGGAGATGAGGAGATGAGAAGATGCAAAAAAGCGACAGGAGAATATATTATGATAGTAGAATCAGCAAAAATAGATACTCCGGTATTCCGTTTGATAGGCGAAGAAGCCGACAAACTGGGTATGGAATGCTACGTGATAGGCGGTTTCGTAAGAGACCTGTTCCTGCGCCGCGAGAGCAAGGATATCGACATAGTGGTAGTGGGTAGCGGAATAGAGCTGGCACGAGCCGTCGCCAAAGCCTTAGGACGGCACAGCCATTTGTCGGTATTCAAGACCTACGGCACGGCACAAGTGACGAAAGGCGATATCGAGTTGGAGTTCGTGGGCGCGCGGAAAGAGTCTTACCGCAAAGAATCGCGTAATCCGATAGTAGAAGACGGCACGCTGGAAGACGACCAGAACCGGCGCGATTTCACCATCAACGCCATGGCTATCTGTCTGAATGCCGACCGCTACGGCGAATTACTTGACCCGTTCGACGGATTGAACGATATGGAGAACTGCATTATCCGCACACCCCTTGACCCCGACATCACATTCTCGGACGACCCACTGCGCATGATGCGGGGTATACGTTTTGCAAGTCAGTTGGGCTTCTATCTGAACCTCTCTACGTTCGAAGCCATCGAGCGCAACAAAGAGCGCATCCATATCATCACCAAAGAGCGCATAGCCGACGAACTGAACAAAATAATGCTGTCGCGCCGTCCGTCGGTGGGCTGGACACTATTGGACAAAACGGGACTACTGCCCCTTATTTTTCCGGAGTTGGCAGCCTTGAAAGGCGTAGAGACAAAGGACGGAAGGGGACACAAGGATATTTTCAACCACACGCTGCAAGTATTGGACTACGTAGCCGCAAAGTCGGACAACCTATGGCTCCGCTGGGCGGCACTGCTGCACGACATCGGCAAGCCCCGTTCAAAGAAATGGGAACCCGGTACGGGATGGACATTCCGCAACCACAACTACTTGGGTGCAAAGCAGATACCGGGTATCTTTGCCAGGATGAAACTACCGCAGAACGAAAAGATGAAGTACGTGCAGAAAATGGTGGATCTGCACATGCGCCCTATCAATCTGATAGAAGACACCGTGACAGATTCTGCAATCAGGCGATTGCTCTTTGAGGCGGGCGACGACATAGAAGACCTGATGCTGCTCTGCGATGCGGACATCACCTCAAAGAACGCGGAGAAAGTGCGCAAGTACAGAGAGAACTATCAGTTGGTCCGTCAGAAGATGCACGAAATAGAGGAGAAAGACCGCATCAGGAATTTCCAACCGCCGGTACACGGCGAGGAGATAATGCAGTTGCTTCATCTGCCGCCTTGCCAAGCGGTGGGAGAACTGAAAGCCGCCATCAAAGACGCCATATTAGACGGAATCATTCCCAATGAATATGAGCCGGCGAAAGCGTATCTGATGCAGTTGGCGAAAGAGAAAGGAATAATTATTTGAGGAGTTGAGGAGATGAGGAGATGGGGAGATGAGGACAAAATCAATAAACAAAACACTATGCGTATCAGAATTGTATCACCGTCAGCGGCTATTGATCCGCATTATATCGACGGAGCAAAAGCGGTATTGGAGAGTTGGGGGCACACAGTGTCGATAGGCAAGTATGCCAAAGGCGCACACGGCGGATCGGCAGGCACCCAAGAAGAACGTTTGGAAGACCTGAACAAGGCCTTCGCTGATCCCGAGACAGACGCCATACTCTGCAGTCGTGGCGGCTACGGATTGGCACAGATTATCGACCGAGTGCAATTGCCCGCAGAAAAACAGAAACTGCTCATCGGCTTCAGCGATATCACCTGTCTGCACAACCTATTGGGACAGACCGACACGCCCTCGCTTCATGCCATCATGGCGAAGCATATCGCCCGTTTGCCGGAAGGTGCAGAAGCGCTTACAGCTTTGCGCCAAACCTTGGAGGGCGCACCTATCCGCTACACCGTTGCGCCTCATCCGCTGAACAGAACAGGTAAAGCCACAGGCAGGCTGCGGGGCGGCAATCTGTCGGTAATGTACGGTTTGCAAGGTACGCCGTTGCAAGTCAACACCCGACGGGACACCATCCTCTTTATTGAAGATATAGGCGAGCCGCATCACGCAATCGACCGCATGCTGCAGAATCTGCGCCTGAGCGGCATATTGCCGCAACTGCAGGGCTTGATTGTCGGGCAATTCACCGACTGTCAGGACGACCCGCGTTTCCTGTGCACTATCCAGGAGTCGGTTCGTCAAGCGGTGGAACCATACGGCTTCCCCGTTGTCTTCGGTTTCCCTGCAGGGCATGTGGATCTGAACCTGCCCATGATGATGAACGCCCCTTGCACGATAGAGGTGACAGAGGACTGCGTACGGTTCGAACAAGACAATATATATACCAAATAAAGATACAATATGAAGAAAGTTTTTCTATTGGCAACACTTGCCATCAGCGGGTTGCTCAGCGCAAATGCCCAAGTGAAGCATATCATAGGCGAATGGCGCACGGTGGACGACAATACCGGTGCGGAACTATCCATCGTCAATATCTACCAAGCCGACAACGGCAAATACTACGGTAAGATTGTGCGTCTGTTGGTGCCGGGCGAAGAAGACGCCGTATGCATTGCATGTGAGGGCGAGGACAAGAACAAGCCTGTAACAGGGTTGGTTATCATTCGCGACATGGTGGAGAAAGACGGTGCGTTGACAGGCGGCAAGGTATTGGACCCCGACAACGGCAAATTCTACTACGGCAAGATTTCGTATGAGAACGGGAAACTGAAACTGCGCGGTTCGCTGGACAAACGCGGCTTCTTGGGACGGACCCAATACTGGATACGGAAATAGAGCGATTTGACGATTGCCCGATTTGAAGGGACAAGCCCTATTTGACAATCGGGCCATCGGACAAAGGAGTAAAAAGACACGGGCAAATTACTCCTGAGCGGGTTGACTTCTGTCTGAGAAGCCAATCTTATTTATATCTACGGGCACTGGCTCCGTCTGTTTTCTGCCATTTCGTCTTGCTTTCAGAGAGAGGTCGTCACTTGCCGTTTCCTTTAGGGATACCTTAGGGATACTTTAGGGATACCTTAGGGATAGCATATGGATAGGGTATGCTTATGCCCTTTGTGCGCCCCTTGTATCATCCTTGTATGAGCCTTGTATCATCCTTGTGTAAGCCTTGTATGATCCTTGCAGGCGACATTGCCCGTTATGCAGCAGGTATGCAGACAGCGTTTTGCAGACAAGGCGTTGCCATGTCCGGAACAGCGCCCAAGGGATTGGCACAGGATTTGCATGCTATACAGAAAACCTCATCCATTAACCAAACCATAGTTATTATGAAAACTACATTACAAAGGTTGTCCGACAAAGCCACGGCAACCGTAAGAAACTGGTGGCTTATCCTGATTGGCGGCATCGCTTGTATTGCTGCCGGTATATCGGCATTCTGCTTTCCCGCAGAGTTCTATCTCACTTTAAGCGTGTTGCTGGGTATCGTAATGCTGGTGAGCGGTATCGTAGAGATAGCGTTGTTCTTCGGTTCGCGAAGCTATTTCGTCAGATCGGGTTTCAACTTACTGGGCGGTATCCTGGACCTGGTATTGGGTATTATCCTTTGTGCCCATGTCGGCATATCGGCTATCATTCTGCCCATCATGCTCGGCGTATGGCTCTTGTTCCGCAGTATCCAGTTCATCGATTTCTGGAGCCGTATGCGTATGTTCGACGTTCCGAACAGCACCTGGCAGATAGTGGTGGGCGTATTGTTGCTCTTACTGTCGGTATGTATCCTGTTCAATCCGTTCCGCTTGGGCGCATCGATGGTTATCGTTTTGGCAGGTTGTGGTCTGCTTTTGGCAGGTTTGACTGCATGTATAACGGCTTTCCACTTGCGCAAGATTCATACCTTCGTGAAAAAGAACATCATCGAAGACGCTACCTTCGAAGAGATATAAACCGGATGATACAATCGGCAAACGAGAGAGGTGATTCTGTTATAGCGGAGTCAGCTCTCCCGTTTTTTTTCGGGCAGGATTTCGCCAAGCGGAAATAATTGTGTACCTTTGCAAAAAGATGCGGACAGCGGGCGAAACGAAGATAATAACCCTATAAACGAGAAAGCACAATGAGAAAGAAAGACATGAGCAGCAGCAAACCACGTTTGACACAGTTGGTAGAGAAGATACAGAAAGAGTTCCTGCACAATCCCGACAAATACTACACAGCCAAGAAGATGGCATCTGTTTTGCGACTGAGAGAGGTACAAGACCGATTGGCAATCAAAGAAATACTGAGCAATCTGGCAGATTTCGATTTCATCATAGAGCCGGAACCCGGATTCTACCGGTTGCGTCCGCAAAAGAATGCACTGACCGAATCGGAGGAGAACACTTTCGTCGGGCGATTGGAATGGACACGACGCGGCGGTTATGTGGTAATCGACAATCACAAATTGCTTAAGGACGACATCTTTATCCCGACCGCCCAACTCGGGAATGCGCAACACGGCGAGAAGGTTGTGGTTCGCCTTACGAAATGGAGCCGCAACATGCGCAATCCGGAAGGCGAGATTATCGACTGTTTGGGCATTGAGGGTGAGAACGACACGGAGATGCACGCCATCTTGGCAGAGTTCGGACTGCCCTACTCTTATCCCAAGGAATTGGAAGCCGAAGCAGACCTTATCCCCAATGAGATAACACCGAAGGAGATCCGGCAGCGCAAGGATATGCGCAAAGCGGTGACATTTACCATCGACCCTCGCGATGCGAAAGATTTCGATGATGCACTCTCGATAGAAAAGACGGGCGACGGACGCTATCAGATAGGTGTACATATTGCCGATGTAACGCATTATGTGCGCCCCGGTTCGGGTATCGACAACGAAGCGTATAAGCGCGCCACATCGGTCTATCTGGTGGACCGCACAATACCCATGCTGCCCGAACACCTGTGCAATGAGGTATGTTCGCTCCGCCCTGACGAAGACAAACTCTGCTTTTCCGTAGTGTTCACCATGAACGACAAAGCGGAAGTGCTGAATTATGAAATATGCCGAACGGTTATCAGGAGCAACCGGCGGTTTACCTACGAAGAAGCACAAGCCATCATTGAGACCGGGACAGGCGACTATACCGAAGCAATACTGACGCTCAACCGTTTGGCTCAGATACTTCGGCAACGCCGTTTCGACCAGGGTGCCATTGCCTTCGAGCGGGAGGAAGTACGTTTTGAGATAGACGAAAAAGGCAAACCCCTTTCGGTATATTACAAAGAACCTAAGGAGTCGAACCAACTTATCGAAGAATTTATGCTGCTTGCCAACCGGACGGTGGCACAACATATCGGCAGTCCGCGACAAACGGCAATACGTCGGGATATGAGCAAGACCTTTGTATATCGCGTACACGATTTGCCTGACCCCGAGAAACTGCGCAACTTCTCTCAGTTTATCAAACGCTTCGGGTATAATCTGAAGACTTCAGCGAAGGCTGAGACCAACTCAAAGAACATCAACAAACTGCTTCACCAAGCCAAAGGCAGTGCAGAGCAGAACCTCATTGAGACTTTGGCGGTACGCAGTATGGCAAAAGCCGTCTATTCCACCGACAATATCGGTCACTACGGTTTGGCATTCCGTTACTATACGCATTTCACATCGCCCATCCGCCGTTACCCGGATATGATGGTACACCGCTTGTTGGAAAGATATCTGGCAGGCGGCAGTTCGGTCAGCAAGAACGATTACGAGGAGAAGTGCAAGCATTGTTCCGACCGTGAACAATTGGCGGCTTCGGCAGAAAGAGCCAGCAACAAATACAAACAGGTGGAATATATGTCGGAGCGCATCGGCAACACCTACAGCGGTATTATTTCCGGCGTAACCGAATGGGGCATTTATGTAGAGTTGGAGGAGAACAAATGTGAAGGTATGATATCCATCCGCGAGTTAGACCCCCACGACTATTTCATCTTCGACGAGAAAGAGTATTGCGTAGAGGGAGCCAGGACGGGCAAACGCTATCAATTGGGCGACCGCCTGACGGTACGCGTCAAACGGGCTGACCTACGGAAGAAACAGTTGGATTTCAGTTTAGTGGAGAGTGACAAGACCAACGCACAAATATAGCATTTGGACCGTACTGCAATACCTGCTTATTGCAGGGGCATACGCTTATCTGATTTATCGGTTGGTGCAGTACGACCATTACGCCGAGTTGGGAGAACTGTTAACGAAAGCCGGTTGGCAATATGCATACTTGGCGGTTGCCCTATGCCTGGTACCGCTCAATATATTCTTCGAGGCAGGCAAATGGCGGCAACTCCTGACGGATGTCGAACCGATGTCCTATGGTGAAGCACAGCGGCAGACATACTTCGGCTTTGTCGGGGCTTTCCTTACACCGGCACGGTTAGGCGACTATCCTGCCCGCGTGACACAATTGCAACACAAAGAGCATTGGCTGACAGCAGTTGCATTGGGCTTTATCGGTACATTGGCGTTGGATTTCACCATCGTATTCATCGGACTTCCTGCTGCCTTTGCTTTCGTGGAGCAACAAGCCGTTACCGCCACAGAAAGCCATTGGGCATGGATAGCGGGCAGCGTGAGTATAGCTGTATTGGTACTGCTCATTGTTTTCTATCCGCAAATAGCACATTGGCTGTTAGGTAAAGTTCAGACCGGCGGAAAGACAAAAGAAGTGTTGCAAGCCATTGCCCGATTCAGTCACAAGCGTTTCCTTTCAACAACAGGTTGGAGTATGCTGCGCTATCTTACTTTTGCCGTGCAACTCTACTTGATATTGGCTTTCTGCGGCATCAAACTTCCGCTCCCTTGTGCACTGCTGAGTATTCCGACCTACTATCTGCTCATTACACTGACACCGTCCGTAACGATTGCCGATCCTGCAGTAAGAGGATCGTGGGCGATAGCGGTGTTTTCCTTCTTTACAGACAATACGGCAGCTATCGCTCTGGCTGCTGTAATGGTATGGGTACTCAACACAGTGCTGCCGATGTTGACAGGAAGTGCATTGGGCATAAGAAAGCAATAAAAAGTACATTTTATAGCGGTTCGTCCTGAAAAATACTGCCGTTCGTCGGTAAAGCTTTCTATTCTGCAAAGTTTTTAGTACCTTTGCAAGGTAAATTACTTACCATTAGTAACCTTCTCTATGGCACTGCCGTAGGACTGAAAATACAATATCATGACACTTACATTTTCTATCAACTATCGTACCCCTTGGGGACAAAGCATTTGTGTCGTCTCTGACAATCCTTTGTTAGGCTGGACAGACAAGACGCCATTGGAACTCTCGTGCCAAGGTACCGACTATTGGACAGCTACCGTACCAGTTACCGATTTTGCAGGCGTACTGACTTATCGTTATGCTATCCGTTTGGAAAACGGCGGTTTGCTCTACGAATCAGGACAAGAACGGCATATTACGCTCCACTCATCGGATAAGCAACTCGTACTGCACGACTTTTGGCAGGTTAACGACTACGAGAAGTCGTTCTACTCTACGGCTTTCCTCAAGAGTCTGTTCCGCCGACCCGAACATAAGAACCGTCCCTATACACCCAAGGGCAACTTGCGCTTCTCTATCGATTTGCCGCAGATTCTGCCTACCCAAGGCGTAGCCGTAATGGGCAATATACCGGAATTAGGCTCATGGTCCGAATCGGGCAAACTGCTTATGTCGGACACCGGCTTTCCTATATGGCATGCCGATATCAAGGTGAAGACCGACCAAGTGATAGAATACAAATATGTCATCTACGACCTCAGGTCCGGACGCATTGTAGATATGGAATCGGGTGAGAACCGCCACGTATGGGGATTGCAAAAGGATGCCGTAGTAATGCAGTGCGACCGCCAATTCCGCCGCACACAACCCCGCTGGAAAGGTGCCGGCGTTGCCGTACCCGTCTTCTCGCTCCGTACCGACGAAGGCTTCGGTATCGGCGAGTTTCAAGATTTGAAGAAGTTAGCTGACTGGGCGGCACTCACAGGACAAAAGATGATACAGACTTTGCCCATCAACGACACTACCCTGCTCCACACCAACCGTGACTCGTATCCGTACAATGCCGTGAGTGTGTTTGCCTTGCACCCTATCTACCTCAACATTGAGCGTATGGGACATCTCACGCCCGCACAGCGCAAGCAATACGAAACGAAGAAAAAAGAACTCAATGCAAAAACAATAAGCGACTACCAGACAGTTTACGACGAAAAGATGCGCTTCTTCACGGCATTGTACAAGGCAGAAAAAGAAGCAGTGTTCTCATCGGAAGCCTATAAGACTTTCTTTGAAAAGAACAAAGAATGGCTCGTACCTTACGCCGTATTCTGCTACTTGCGCGACAAGTACGGCACACCGCACTTCTACGATTGGAAAAAATACTCCGTATATAACGCCAAAGATGTCGCCAAGCTGTCTTCACCGGCCGCCAAGGAATACGACAAGGTGGCATTCCACTATTTCCTGCAATTCCATCTCGACCGGCAACTCTCTGACGCTGTGGCTTATGCCCATAGTATCGGCGTAGCACTGAAAGGCGATATACCTATCGGTATCTCACCTGACTCGGTGGACGCTTGGACAGATCCGCAACTCTTCAATCTGAATGCCAGTGCCGGTGCACCGCCTGACGATTTCTCCATCTCGGGACAAAACTGGGGTTTCCCTACTTACAACTGGGATATCATGGCACAAGACGGATTCCGTTGGTGGACCAGACGCTTCACCAAGATGGCGGATTATTTCGACGCATACCGCATTGACCATATATTGGGTTTCTTCCGCATTTGGCAAATGCCCAAGACTGCCGTATGGGGACTCACCGGACACTTCTCGCCCGCTATGCCCTATTCGATGCAAGACCTGTGGAACATGGGGGTACAAGTGGACGAAGACCGGCTCACCAAGCCTTATATACGCAGCAATTTCTTAGGCGAAGTATTCGGCTATGAAACCGAATATGCCAAAGAGACATTCCTGAATACAAACGACGGATATATCTATTGGTTCAAACAGGAATTCGATACGCAGCTGAAAGTGCAGCAATACTTCGAGCAGAACCATCTGACCGATGAGCGCAGTATCCGCTTGCGCGATGCGCTCTATTACCTGCATTGCGAAGTGCTGTTCGTACACGACCAGAGCAATCCACAGTTGCTCCACCCGCGTATCTCGCTGATGAGTTCACACAGTTACAATGAGTTGTGGGACGATCAGAAACGCTTGTTGGAACAGATACACAACGACTATTTCTACCGTCGTCACAACGACTTCTGGTATCAGTCTGCAATGCGCAAACTGCCGTCGCTCATCAATGCTACCGATATGTTGGTATGTGGCGAAGACTTGGGTATGGTGCCCGATTGCGTACCGCACGTAATGGCACAATTGCAGATACTCTCGCTCGAAATACAGCGTATGCCCAAAAATCCGAACCTCACCTTTGCCCATCCTGCCGATGCACCTTATCTGAGTATCTGCACCACGGGTACACACGATATGAATCCGCTCCGTGCATGGTGGGAAGAGGACAGACAAAAAACACAACGCTTCTACAATGAGCAATTAGGATGGTGGGGGGAAGCACCGCAAGTGATGACACCCGAGATTGCAGAAGCTATTATCAACCAACACATGTACAGTCCTGCCATGTGGGTCATCCTGCCCTTGCAAGACTGGCTCGCTATCGACAACGAAGTGCGTCTGGCAGATCCTCATGCAGAACGCATTAACTTGCCTGAGAATCCGCATCATTTTTGGTGCTACCGCATGCACTTGCAGTTAGAAGATCTTCTGAGGAACACCAAGTTCAACGACAAAGTGCGTAGTTTGGTCACACGCCGTTTCTAACACAATGAAGCCCAATCTGTACACCGCAGGTTGGGTTTCTTATATTTTAACAATCCATGGCGGAGCATAACACAGTAGGGCAACAAGGCGAGCATTTTGCGCAGGAATACTTGCGCCGGAAAGGCTATACCATTGTAGAAACCAACTGGCGATGCAGTCATTTGGAAGTGGATATCATTGCCCGGACACGACGGGAGATTGTGTTTGTAGAAGTGAAAACACGACGAACCGGCAGTATTCTCTCTCCTGAAGAAGCCGTTGATATGCGGCGCAAAGAGCGTATGACCCGTGCTGCAAATATCTATATTCACTTGAAGCACATCAATTTATCTCCACGTTTCGATATTATTGCCGTACTCTTACCACCGGATATCCCCGCAGAACAAGCGAAAACAAGCGATGTTACTATTACCCATTTCGAAGACGCTTTTCCACCTGTTGCAAAATACTACTAATTATCCTTTTGCTCTTTCCTCCTGATTCCGTTGTCCTTGCTCCTTTGTCCTGTCTTTATCGTCTGAGCCATCCCATATGTTCTTCATCCGTATTGCGTATCCATGCAATACCTGCCATACCGTTGATAACGGCAAAGAAAACAAAGAGTACGACACTAAAGGCGTTATTCAATATCACATAGAAGATGATGCCCGAAAGGCTGTAGATTACCCAATAAATCCACGCATCGTTCTTTTTGTATATCAGCCAGAAATTTGCCAACACACTCGAAGATATCATCAGTGCGCCCATCAGTTTCAACAGCCAATTATGGAGCAAGCCGTCGGAATGGACGACATAAGTAGCAAAGAGATAATCGAGAACAGTAACCGCCATGCATACCGCAACGGATATCCACATGGCTTTCTTGCTCAAAAACTCGGGAGCAAAAGGAGCGTCGGCACTATGCGGTTTCACCCATTGCACAATCGATTTGATTTGGAAAGGCACAAAGATGGCGATATAGAGCAGACAGAGGTCGTAGTTGCCTTGCAGGAAAAACTGCACGCAGAGCAACAGCGACATAACGATGCCCGCATAGAAACCCGTATAGTTCTCAGGATTCTTGATGGAAAGCACATAGGCTACACCGGTTATACTTGCCGGAATACCCACACAAAAAGCAGCGTCGTAAAAGCGCAAGAGTTGCAATTCAGGATAAAAGTGCTCCACTAAATAGAGCAAGCCGAACAAGGCGGCAAACAGCAGAACAGAGAGAATCGTATTCTTGCCGGTTTGTTTCCAGAGAGAGAGATTGCGGTTCATGGTAAATAGAATATGATAGTGATTAGATACAGAATAAGGGCGGATTGCTCCGCCCTTATTCTATTTATTACAAGCCGTAGCTGTCTTGTCAGAGAAGCGTGTCCCACAAAACAGCGGCAAGCCCGATTATTTATGTTTACGGTTGCCGTAACGTTGCATAAACTTGTCAACACGACCGGCAGTATCAACCAGTTTCGAGTTACCCGTATAGAATGGGTGAGACGAACTGGAGATTTCCAACTTAATCAATGGATAGGTGGTACCGTCGATTTCAATAGTGTCTTTCGTTGCGGCGGTAGAACGGCTGAAGAACTGTTCTCCGTTAGACATGTCTTTGAATACTACAACACGGTAGTTATCTGGATGAATTCCGTTTTTCATAATGCGTGTCCTTTCTTAATTATTCAACAACAACGGTAAACTTAATGTCGGCACTAACCTCTTTGTGCAAGCGGGCTACTGCTGTATATTCGCCCAACTCTTTGATAGGCTCTGCAATAACAATCGTCTTGCGGTCAACCGTAATACCCTTGGCAGCCAATGCGTCAGCCAACTGAGCGGTAGTAACAGTACCGAAAATCTTGCCGTTTTCGCTTGCTTTTACACCGATAGTGAGTTCAGCAGCATTGATTTGTTCTGCCAAAGCAAGTGCATCGTTTTTGATTTTCTCCAACTTGTGAGCACGTTGTTTCTGGTTCTCAGCCAGCACTTTCAAGTTCGACTCGTTGGCAATCACAGCCAAGCGGTTAGGGATAAGGTAGTTACGTCCGTATCCGTCGCGTACTTTTACGATATCGTCTTTGTAGCCCAAGTTAACTACATTTTCAATCAAAATTACTTCCATAGTTATCCTCCTTATTTCATCATATCGGTTACGTATGGGAGCAATGCCAAATGGCGTGCTCTTTTAACAGCTTGAGATACTTTGCGTTGGTATTTCAACGAAGTACCGGTAAGACGACGGGGCAATATTTTGCCTTGCTCGTTCAAGAACTTCTTCAAGAACTCAGGGTCTTTGTAGTCGATATACTTGATACCGCTCTTTTTGAAACGGCAGTATTTCTTCTTCTGGTTCTCACGTTTTTGCGGAGTGAGATAACGGATTTCTTGTTCTGCCATAATTAAGCCTCCTTATTATTTAAGTTAACATTGCGACGTTTTTCAGCGTATTCGAAAGCGTACTTGTCGAGTGCGAAAGTGAGGAAACGGATAACCCGTTCGTCACGACGGAACTCGGTCTCAAGTGTAGCGATGAATGACGGTTCAACATCAAATTGCAGCAGGGCATAGAATCCCGTTGTTTTGCCCTTGATAGGATATGCGAGTTTCTTCAAACCCCATTCCTCACGATTGAGAATGCTGGCTCCGTTGTCTTTGAGCAGACCCTCAAACTTGTCAACCACTTCCTTCATCTGTTGGTCAGACAAAACGGGAGTCAAGATGAAAGTGGCCTCGTAATGATTTAACATAGAGTAAATTAGTTAATTTTGTTAATAATATTATTCTCCACACCGACGCCCTATCCTCCTGCAGGTGAACCTGCATTCGCATTTCACGCCGAAATGGTTTGCAAAATTACAACAACTTTCTGACATACACAAATATTTTCATTGACAATTTATAATATTGCTGTCAGACAAGAAACATTTATTACAACCTATTTTATAATTAGACAAAGAAGCGAAGACAAAGACAATGAACAAAAGACAAATTAGTATTTACGATTTATCGGGCAAGCCCTATTTAACCTGAGTTTGATGAATTTACGTTAACCATATGACAGCGGAAGGCAATACTCTGTATTCCAACATCATACCTGCCCTGCTCTCTATTCATCTCTTAGGTTGTTCTAATGGTCTAAATAGCCACAAGCAACCATAAGTGGGTGATTAGTGGGTGATTAGTGGGTGATTCAGCCGGTATCAAGCCGACATCTGAAAAAGGAATATGGTAGGAAGATAGAACAAAGACAAAGATGAGGAAAAGGCGTGAAGAGAAGAAAGGACAGGCAGCAGGATGGAAAAGGGGAAAGGAAATAAACAGAAAGAGGTGTGCCCCATCGGACACACCTCTCTGAAAACGCCACAGCAAACACTTGGTAATTGGCAGAAAACAAGGTGTTAATACAGGGATACCGCTGTAGCCTCTGTCTGTGACGATTCGGGTTTGTCAGCGTTTGAAGATTCGTTGTGTTGCCACAGCATCTTCCGAACAAATACGCAAGATATAAATACCGGTATCCCAGTTACTTACGTTGAGCACAATCTGTTCAGACGTCAAGTCTTGACGCATTACGCAAATACCGTCAGTAGTATATATCTCCATCGTGCCTTCTGCCTGTGGCAGAACAATGTGCAAATAGTCAGTAACAGGATTGGGATATGTGCGCACCATAAAAGTTTCCGCATCGTTGCTCCAATGATTGACTTCACCTGTATGGATGTCATCATGCACGCCGTTGAAATTGTCCATACAGAAATAGGTAGGCGTAGTAAGACCGCCGGCGTTGCGACGTGTACCGTCGAAAGAGAAAGTAATCTCAGACACTGCTCCCAACGGCGAGAGATCCACCCATTGCCATTGTTCGAGGAGAGTATGTTCGGCAGCATTCTCCGAACGGTAGTCGGCAAGAAAGACTTCGACCGTACCGGCTTTTTCCGTTCCATTCCAGCCCTCTACAATAAGTTTGAACCAATCGCCCTGCTCAAACCCTCCTGCCGTCATTCCATCGCCGTTGCGTACAGCATCGACCACCCAGGCAGTGTTGGTGAGATAGAAACCACGCACGGTAGCAGGTTGGCCGGTATGAGTGGGACGGACAGCCGCCGTTTCGCCCCAGACGGGAAAGAAGACGGCATAGTTACTGCCGGCATAGGCCCCACCTGCCGCGGAACGGAACTGATGGGAGTAGTTTTCGTACAGAGTAGAAGTCTCGTTGGAAACAGCAAAGCCGGTGCACATTCCCCAATCGCGCTGCAGGTAAGCATCGAAAGCATAAGTGCCGCTATAGATCGGGTTAAACGCCCAATCGGTCCATGTTTCATCGTCGGTAAGGACTGATTCGGCGGGCAAACGATATTCCTCGAAAGTAGCGGTCTGCGCCTCCTGCTGCAATACCTGCAAGTGTGTTCCTGCCGCTGCACGCGTTCCGAAAGCATCGGTGACACTCACTTTAAGCGCAAGTGTACGGTCAGCCGTGAGAGTGAGTACGCTATCGGTAGAGAGTGTGTCGCCCCGGAAATCGGTCCAGACAAAACGATAAGGCTCGGCTTGCGGATAAGTGGCAGCAAGTCGGGCGACAAAGCGGACAGGTGTATCCGCATTGACGGTCTGCGGCAGGATTTCGTTGATAACAATATCGCGACGTTCCCATTCGGTGGTGAACATGCAAGTGAGTGCCTCTTGTGCAGGTTCGCCCAAAAGGTTGGCAAGCAACACATAAACCGTATAAGCGGTGTGCTCCTGCAAACCGGTCAGCGAAGAGGATACTTCTCTGTCGGCGGGGAGTTCGACACGGGTACCCTCAGTGACAACAGTCTGGTTGTCGGGTGCCGCTTCTGCGGCAGTACGCACCAAGAGGTATGCCGTACCGTTGGCAGATGCCCGCAGCAAGACAGCGGCGGCATTGTGCGTGACGTTGGCAACGGAAGGATAACCTTCGAGGAGGAGCGGCATACGGGTGAGTTCGGGGTCGTATTCGTAGGCGCCGACAGTAGGTTGTGCGGCACGCTGCCTGCCCGTGATATCGGTAGTGACATAGTCGAGCGGTTGGGCACTGAGCAAGCCGTCTCCGGTACGGGGCATAAGCATAGCGGCACTGACGAAATCGACATTCCGGCTGATATTACCCTGCTCATCGGTGGCACCCACCAGCGTTTTCCACGCATCGAAAGTTTCCGCCACCGTGCCGGCAAAACTATTTCCTTCGGGAGTGTACAGACAATTGTGCCGGAAGGTGACATTGCCTACATAGGAGGCACTGCGATAGCGCAACGCCTGCCCTTTGACGGCAGAAAGCAGGATATTGTTGGTCAGCGAAGAGCCTTCCGCCGGCTTGGAATAGAAGTAAACAGGTGCAGAGTAGTCGGCATTGCTCTGTACACGGAACGTGTTGTAGGCGATGCGGACAAGCGGGAGATTGTTGTTCAGATGGAGACCATTGCAGGCATAGTCGTTGTCGGCAATGATGCTGACGGCATTGTTGTACATATCGAAGAGCGCCGTTTTGTCCTGCGAGCCATTAGGCCGCAAATAGATGCCCGATGCTCCGAAATTGCCTCCCAGCGTGAGGGTAACAGTGTTGCCGGTCAGCGTGAGCGTATCGGCAAAGTTGATATTGTCGATAGCATAGAAACCGGATTTGCGTACCGTGGCAGTCATTGTATTGCCGGCAATGAGCGGACGGCGGAAACCATCGGAATAAATCATCTTCGCACCTTGCCCCTCGAAGGTATTCCCCACAATGTTCAAGCCCTCGGTACAAGGATCGGCCGCTGCCGCGTGTCCGGTGAGGTAGCAAGCAATATAGCCGCCCTCCAAGCGGGAATCCTGCAACGTGAAATGATGGTTGAAAGCTTGCGAGCCGGACACAACATAGAGCCGGAGCAGATTGAGACTGGCGGCAGGTTCGGTGAAAGAGGCAGCGTGGATATAGCAATTGCGGAGAGTGATATGCTCGGAAGCGTTACGAAGACATACGACCGAAGCTTGGTTGACAAGCGTATAAGTGCTCGTAAAACTCAATCCTTCCAAGGTCACCCAATCGGCGCCATCGAAAGTCCAAACACCGGTATTGTCTCCCAACGAACCGTTGTAAACGATTTCCACATCGTCGCGATTACCCGTAAGCGAGCGGAAAAGGACATTGTTGGTTTCGGACACACCCTTGAGCACAGGCACTATCACCTGCTCCTCGTAGCGTCCCGACTCCAAGAGGAACGTAACAGGACCGTCAATGCCGATAGCCAACGAGTTGACGGCACTCTGCAAAGTATGATAGTCGGCAGCATCGCTCTTGCCGATAACGAAAGTGCCATGCACACCGCTCACGATACGGGTAGCCGTCTGCACCGTCTGCAAGGGGGCGATGTTGTCTTCTCCGACCGTAACGGTCTGCAAAGCGAAGGTGATATTGTCGCCTTCGGACGCCTCGGGCGAAACATCCGCCACTGCATAGAAATACCACACACCACTCTCTGTCAGCGCATAAGGGGCTGCAAAAGGCTCGGTGGAAGTAAAGACGGGCGAATGGCCGGCAGCATACCAACGGAGATTAGTAGCAGGACCTTCCAACGAGGTATTGAAAGCATTCAGCGACAAAGGTCCACGGTCGCCCGAGACATAGACAGCGGCTTGCATCAGCTGTACGTCAGCGGCACCGATGGTCTGTACCGCCGGCGCCAAGGCGGCAGTAACAACACTGTCAATCTTCAGCGGCATCAGTTCGTGGCAACGTACCTCAATCTGCCATCCTGCCATCTGCGAATAGCCACCTGCCTTGAAATAGATGGTAAGGGCACCGTTGCCGGCTTTGGAAACAAGGGGGACACCGGCATCGGGTTTGTCGTAATAACCGAAACTTGCATCGTAGTTTTCCTGTCTGCCATCGGCATAGTAGAGATAGAACGAGCATCCGTAGGCACAATTGAAATCGTTGAACACCAACTCAATGGCACTGTTCTCCACCGTAGGTACAAAAGTGACCCATCCCTCGAAACCGGAAGAATAGTCGGCATCTTCGCCTCCGTCGTCGTAGAACATCAAAGAGTTGGTTCCTACATTCAGTTGCCCGTTGTCGCCCGCCTGCAAAAGATAGACGTTCTTGACGGGCCGGGCACCGTCGGGATCACCGTTGACAGGTTGCAAGACCCGGTCCGTCACTTTCACATGCGTCAAGGCAGCATCCACCGAATGACCTATCGCGGCATCGGCTTTGAGGTTGAAAAGAACCGTGAAACGATTGCTGTACTCCTGCAAGAGAACATCGCTCGTCAATGTAACTGTAGAGGCTGCCGGTACACGACTGATTTCTTCTCCATTACGGAAAAGCAGCACACTGTCCACATCGGTTTCGGAACCCTTCAAGTCGAGCGTAATTTCCTGCAGTG
Source organism: Bacteroidales bacterium (assembly GCA_022783865.1). Lineage (GTDB taxonomy): Bacteria > Bacteroidota > Bacteroidia > Bacteroidales > Paludibacteraceae > Colicola. Next base: position 9,452 of record JALFYY010000013.1, on the reverse strand, counting down.
TCAATCCGTTGAGCATGCCTTCGGTTTGTATGTCGAAAGCAAGTATTGCCGCCGCTTTCTCTCCGGGTTTTACCAACTTGACAGAAGCCTGCTCTACTGTGATTTCCGTCACTTTCATATCGAACGGTGTATATTGGGAAACAGTAGCATGCCAGCCTTTGTCTGTATAGGACGAGGCAGTATTCGGATTGAATACCACCGTCAGTGCGCCGTCCTCCGCCGAAGAACGCACCCTGCCGGGACCTACATTGCAGTTGTCGGCAGTAACTTCCCACAGTTTGGTTCCGGCAGTACCGGAACCGTTGTAAATCTCGTATTTGGCACGCACGCCATAGTAAGCTGACGAAGAATAATATACGGCAAAATCCGCATAATCGATTTGTATCAGATTGCCTTCCACAGCAGGACGGAAAACAACCGTCTGATTGCAGTTCTCTGCAGCATAATTACTGCCATACGAGCTCTGCGTATGCGTATATGCCCAATCGCCGTAAACGGTTATCTCCTGCGAGCCACACGAGGAACGGACGATATTATAAATCTCGAAATCTCCTGCCGGAGTAGTGATATTCTCCTGCGCCGTACCGTTGCGGAAAGTCACCTTTGACAAAGTCGCCTCCACCTTTGCACCGTTAGGCGCATCAGTGGCAATGTCGCACGCCAACCAGAAATAGTTGTCGCCTTCTTGCAACGCTATTGCATCGGTAACAGCAATGACAACGCCGTTGCCGGTTACGGTTGCACTACCTGCCAAGACGGCGGTGGAGAAAACATCGGAACGTTTTGTGTAATAGACTTCCGCCGTTGCTATCTGCGGGAACGTACCGTTCGTAACAAACACAAACGAAGCAGGCGACAAGGCAGGTTCCGTATTGACGGTTTGAATGTTGAAACCGAGCAAAGGACTGTTCTTCTCGCCAGCAGACAAAGTGCGGCTCTCGGTCTTCTCCACTGTCAGGGCACCCACCGTCATTGCTTCCGGCACAAACTCGGACACTTTCGCCTCAAAGCCGGTACCTATATAATAGGAAGAAGGCGTCTTGCTGCGCATATATACCGTCAGAGCACCGTCGGCAGAAGTACTCTTTACTGTCAGTGACGGCAGTTTGTCGGTTTCTACACTATAAAGCAGATTTTCGGCAGCGGCAGTGGTGCCATTGTATATCTTGAGCAGATCCTGATTGCCGATGCTGACCGCAGAAGAGGTGTAAAAGATACTGATATCGGAAAAGTCGATTTGCACTTTCATCCCTTCGTGAGCAGGCATGAAAGTGACAGTGCCTTCGAAGTTATTACTAATCTTACCCTCGGGACCGCCATCGTCGTAGAAACCCAGTTCCTGCTCCACCGTATAAGTGGCAGGCGTATTGGCAATCAGCACCATGCGTGCCACGGTGAACAAAGCAGGCGTTACGGTTTGAAAACCACTGTATCCTTTCTGTGTTGTGATGCCGGTAATATTAAGAGACACTGTGGCATCAAACGGAGCAGAAGAAAGGACATCTGCACCTATGCAGAACTGATTATCGCCTGCCGCCAATGGCTTGGAGAGTGTAAAGCTATATGTGCCGTTCGTCCCGGTGACGGAAGCATCAATAGCTGTGAGCGATGCTGTGCTTGCCGCATTACCTGCATACAGTTTCAGCGTAGCGGGATCGATGACGTTCGTACAGGAAAGAGAAAAACTTACACCAGTAAGCGCATCGGGATTGCCAAGACCTTCGGTCTGAATAGTCAGGCCTGCCAAAGCTACATTCTGCTTGCCGGCGTAGATATTGCCATTCACTTGCGAATAGTCGGCTGTGGCGGTCTTGATTGCCATATCTTCCACCTTTACGGATGACACTACTGCTTTCCATCCCCCACATCGCTTGGCATATTTGTAATGGTAGCACACCGAAAGCGCCCCCGTTGCATCGGAAGAAACGTATGTCAGATCGGAATACGTCCCGTCCAACGAGGCAAGCAAAGCATCGGTAGTCGGGAACTTTGTGGTTGAAACATCTCCTACCGTAGCAGGATACGTCACCGATGTGGTGTCGAACACGCCATTATAGATGTTGAGGTAAGCAGGATAAGACGCCCCGTCGTTCCTCACATCGACTGTCTCAAAACTAAGGACAATGGAATTCCCTTCTTCTGCAGGCTTAAAAATAGCTGTAGAAAAAGAGTTACTGTTGTTGTTGGAAGGGATGTCCTCAGTACCTTTCATGTCGTAGAAAGTGAGCGGATTATCCTTACTGACAGTCAGAACCTGTTTGCCGAATTGCAGCATCAGCAGGTCTTCGGCATGCAGACAAGGCAGTGTCATTATCAAGCATGCCAATAAATAAAAGTTACGTAATTTCCGGTTCATGATAATATGAATTTGTTTGTTATTGTTTCAAGAATCGCAAAGCTCCGCCATCGTATTGCAGAAGATAGATGCATTGGGGCAAAGAGCATGAGATACGGTTTGTGCCGGCAGACAGATTGATATTGAACAGAAGATGCCCATGCAAGTTGTACACAGCCGCATGTTGTGTCGTTGACGATGTTATCACCATCGTTTCCCGAACAGGATTGGATAACAGGGTGACTGACGGTTGCGAGGCGGTATGTTCACATGCCGTAGTGGAGGTGGCGTGCAAATCGAAGGCACCGGCTACTTCGGTAGATACCTCGCCCGTCCAACCTGCATATTGATTGACGGCAGTATATACCTTTACAAAATGTATTCCCGGCAAAAAGACCGAATTACCTTGTGCGTCCACCGCCCAATCTATCTTCATGCGATTACGCTCGTCGTTGTTGGCAAACACATCGGTATAACCGTAATCGTAGCACCAAAGAATATTGTTGGTGCCGGCGGTACCAAGCATTTCCACATTGTCGGGCAACCGCACTCCCGAAAACGCCAACTCGTCCGCACTCACCCACAAGGGCCAGTAGTCCTGCTTATGGAAACTGTTTTTGGAAACATACCCTGCCCCGCCTTGGTTATCCGTCCAGCGTATATAGAGCGAATCAGTAAGATATTTCCATGAAACACCCGCCACCGGCTGATGGGCGGCAGCAGGGCGATGATAGGTACAGACATAATCGTGCACAGTGGCGGTATTGCCGTGTTCACTACCTGCCAAGTGATACCACTCGTCGTCGGGCAGCCCGTTGCCATTGGCATCGTAACTGACCATTACGCTACCGGGTTCTGCCGCACCCCAATAACGTCCGTCGGCACTTTGCTTGGCAACTGAAGCGTTACCCAAAATACACAAATCGTATTCATCGGGTACATTCGCCACCATATGGTCGAAGCCGAATACCACATAGCCGCCCCATGCGCCTAAGGTAACGGGAGTTTGCTGTAGCCATGCCGCTTCCACCTTGCGGCACATATCATCCGAAGTATCGCCATCTGCGTAGGCAGGCAACAAATTTACGAATTGCCCGGGTGCCGGCTGATAGGTATAAACCGTTGCTGCACATGGATTTGCAGCAGCAGTCTGTATCACCACCGACAGGCAAAGCCCTAAAAGGAATGTACGTATTAGCATTGTATAATCACTGTTTGCGTGTTATTCGTCAAACAGCCGACGAGAAAAAACACCCGTCAAGAAACAGAAGACACATCTTTCCGTAGCCTTCTGCTTCAGGAAAAGATGTGCCTAAATATCATGTCGCATTGCCTTTGCTATCTGCTGCCTAGTATCATTTTCGATACGGGTATGCATTGCTGTATGCCTGCCGCCATGGTTCTGCTCTTTTTCCTCGAAAGCATATCTGAACCTATAGTATCGGCAGTTCTTCTGACTTGTTTCCTGCTTGGTACGCCTTCTCACGGACTGATGTTTCCGCAATGGCTTTGCTTGTACCGGCATTCGGGTTGCAACTGTGCAACCGCAAGAAACTTACAGCAGCGGGTCTGTTCAGGACTTTCACCTGATTCTCTTTTCATCGTGTACCTGCGCACACGAACCGACACCTACATTTTGTATCATTCGCCAATGACGCGACAAAGGTACTACAAGTTTCTGACTCACACAAATATTTGTTCAAAATTCAAAGCAACAGCATAGCGACATCAAATTTTGCGGTTTTGTATCGTGTCTATCCTAATATTACTGTCCGGTAAAACACTGTAAAATCTTGCTGTTTTCACCTGCATGTCAGGTTTAAACGAATCGCTGCGTTAAAAAAGATAAAAAAGCGCTGTGGTAGCCCATTACCATTGACTTGCAAGCTATATTTGAACAGGCAATGAAGAACGAATGAAGAACAACTGAACAGGAACGCACTATAAAATACGCCCAAAAATCACCAAACTCCGCCCATTTTTGCCCCTGAGAAATGCCCCTTTTTCGGCAACTATTAAAAATCATTAACACCCTGTCGAAATGTAGACGTCTCGCTCGCAATACAAAGAAAGGTTTCTTATCAGACAGCATATCTAAATAATCTTTTCCCGACAATACACAATAGCTCCTACATGCCACATTCTACGGCAAACGAACATTGTTTATAGATAGAATATGGCGGATTTGAAGAAAAAACACAGAAATCACGCAAAACTATTGTTCAGACCGAAATATATTCGTATCTTTGCACCATATTGTATGGAGTGGCAAATCATGTAATATTTCCTGCACTTTGACAGAATATGCAGGCACAAAACACTCCGGTCACAAAGTGGCAAGATTAATAATAAAAACAAATATAAATCAATATGAAAAAAGGTCTATTCATTGTATCAGTATTGGCTGTGGCCTTGCTGACTTCTTGCAACAACAAGTTGCAACAACCTGAGAACATTACGGTTAATCCCAACCCGTTGACCGTAGTCGGCGGAAAAATAACCGCTGACATCAACGGAACTTTTCCTGAGAAGAAATTTGTAAAGAAAGGTGTCCTCACCGTTACGCCCGTCTTGAAATACAACGGTACAGAAACAGTGGGCGAACCCGTTGTTTATGTAGGTGAGAAAGCCAAAGAGAACGGCAAAACGGTTAACTACAAAGCAGGTGGTGCTTACAAGCAAACTTTCTCTTGCGTTTATATACCTGACATGGCACAAGCAGAACTCTACTTGCGCTTCAATGCCGTAGTAGGCAAGAAGACCATCGAAATTCCGGATTTGAAAGTAGCTGACGGTGTAGTTGCAACAGCTCAATTGGCTACCGCTTGCGACAACAAGGCTGCTGTTACTCCCGACAAATTCCAACGTATTATCCAAGAAATCCAAGAGGCTGACATCAAGTTCCTCATCAACCAGGCCAACCTGCGCTACTCAGAAACCAGATCTGCTAAAATCGCCGATTTGAAATCTGCCATCTTGGATGCCAATGCAGCCGAAAACAAAGAAATCAACAAAATCGAAGTTGCCGGCTACGCTTCTCCTGACGGCAAAGAAAACCAAAATGAGAAATTGGCAGAACAACGCCAGGCTGTTGCACAAAAATTCCTGCAACGCGAACTCAAAAAAGCCAAAATCCAAACAGGTATCGAAAGCAATATCACAGCAGAAGACTGGGAAGGCTTCCAAACTCTTATGGAGAACAGCAATATTCAGGACAAAGAGTTGGTACTCCGCGTGCTTTCCATGTACTCTGACCCCGAAGAACGTGAAGCACAAATCAAGAATCTCTCTACCGTTTATAAAACCATCGCTGATGAAATTCTTCCCGCATTGCGCCGTTCACGTCTGATTCTGACCACCGACCTTATCGGAAAATCAGACGATGAAATCCAATCGTTGGTTGCTACAGATCCTGTACAACTTTCTGTTGACGAACTGCTGTATGCCGCAACCCTGACCAACGACAAAAACGAAAAGGCACGCATCTATAAGAAAGGTATCGAACTTTACGGCAACGACTACCGTACTCACAACAACCTGGGTATGATTTATTTTGAGCAAGGCAATGTGGCAGAAGCACGCCGTTGCTATGCCAAAGCTTTGGAAATCGAGCCTAACAATCCTGATGTAAACTACAACGCTGCTGTAGCCGCTATGGCAGAAAACGATTTGGACAAAGCCAACGTATATCTTGGCAAAGCTGCCGGAACATCGGCAAACCTGTCCGCAGCTATGGGTACTTACTATACAATGCGTGGTGACTACAACAATGCGCAACGTTCTTATGGCAACAGCGCAACCAACAATGCTGCTGTTCAACAGATTTTGGATGAAAACTATGCCGGTGCCCGTCAGACATTGGAGAAAGTACAGAATCCGAATGCAACCACTGCTTATTTGCTCGCTATCGTAGGTGCCCGCACCAACGACCGTCAAGCCGTTTACTCCAACTTGCAAACAGCCATCAGCCGTGACGCAAGCATGAAAGCAAAAGCTGCAAAAGATATCGAATTCTCGAAGTTTGCTAACGACGACCAATTTAATGCTATTGTAAAATAAGGTTCTACCAAAACCTGGACAAAGCGGCGACCGGCACCAATCATAGTGCCGGTTGCTTTGTATATTCCCGATTATCGTTGTACAACAAGAATTTTTGAATCAAAGAAACTTCAAGCAGAAGCAAAACAGGAAGATAAACAAATGTGAACCTATCCGCTATACCTATACAACAACTGCTACACAAAAAGAGAATGTGTCAAAATAAAAATCCGACACATTCTCTCTGTTTATTATCCCTGAAAATACGCTTACTTGCGCAATGAGATAAATGTATCTGTTTCGGAAATCTCGAAACTGATGTTGTTTTCGCGAGCCAACCAACCGAGAGCCATATTCAAATCTGCTTCCTTGAGTTTGGTTGCTTTTTTCAACGCTTTGGCTGTGAGTGCACCACCTTGCAGTGCATTCCAGACGAGTCCGGCATTCTCACCGATTTTAACTGTTAACATAATAATACCTTGTTTTTGTAATCGTGTTGCAAAGTTACAAATAATAATCGGAATGACCGCACAAATTCAGCAAATTCGAACAATATGCGCTCCAAAAGGGACAAAATCAGTGAAAAAGCAAACTATTTCAGCAATCGGAGAGTCTTTTTTGCCACTATCTGTTGTGCTTCGAGTTTGGTTTTGCCGGCTGCTTGCGCCACTGCTTCCCCGTCTATTTGGACTTCAAACAGAAAAGCATGCCGGTCGTGAGCGGCTTCGTAATTATCACGGAGAAAAACAAATTCCACTTTCTTATGCCGGCGTTGCCCCCATTCCAACAGTCGCGATTTGAAATCTATCTCCTTCTCCAAGAAATGTTTGAGTTGCTGTTCGTCTTTCGTGATGACATGCTGGCGTATAAACCGCTCCGCTGCCTGATATCCGGCATCTGCATATATAGCGCCCACCAAAGCTTCAAGCGCATTGCCATAGAGGTTATCAGCATTCTCCCGGATATTCACCCCAACTTTGAGATACTGATGGAGTTGCAACCGGTATGCCACTTTATTCAGATGCTCGCGCGAAACCATCTTGGCTCGCGCCCGAGTGAGAAAGCCCTCTGAAGCGGAAGGATAAAGCCGGCAAAGAATATCCGCTACCACCAAACCCAATACGGCATCGCCTAAGTATTCAAGTCGTTCATTGTTACCTTGTTTGGAAGAACGATGTGTCAGAGCCTGATCGTAGAGAGAAAGGTTATTGGGATAAAAGCCGAGCAAACCGTACCAAAACGAATAAAGCTTCTCCTGTTTTGCAAAGAGAAGCCTTAGTTTGTTTATCAACGTTTGCCGGTTCACTTACGCCTCCGGTTTTTTGAAGATAAGGCAGGCATTGTGTCCGCCAAAACCGAAATTGTTAGAAAGTGCATAGTTAACGACACGATGTTGGGGCTTGTTGAAAGTGAAATTCAGCTTATAATCGATATGCTCATCTTCATCGCCTTCCTGATGATTGATAGTAGGCGGAATGATATCGTGCTGAATAGCCATTATAGATGCCACTGCCTCCACAGCTCCTGTACCGCCTAAGAGGTGACCCGTCATCGATTTGGTAGAACTGATGTTGAGTTTATATGCATATTCGCCGAATACCTCTTTGATAGCATTCACTTCCGCCACATCGCCAAGCGGTGTAGAAGTGCCATGCGTATTGATATAGTCGATATCCGACGGACGCAAACCAGACTCTTCAAGCGCCAACTGCATTACCTCTGCCGCCCCTTTGCCTTCGGCATCGGGAGCCGTCATATGATAGGCATCGTCGTTGGCACCTGTACCTACAATCTCGGCATAGATATGTGCACCACGGCGACGTGCATGCTCATATTCTTCCAATACCAGACAGCCGCCACCTTCACCCAGCACAAAGCCGTCGCGCGAAGCAGAGAACGGACGTGAAGCCGTCAGCGGCTCATCGTTGCGCGTAGAGAGCGCATGCATGGCATTGAAACCACCGATACCCGTTACCTCGATAGCAGCTTCGCTACCTCCTGTGAGGATAACATCCGCCTTGTTCAAACGGATATAGTTGTATGCATTGATAATCGCATGGTTCGAACTGGCGCAAGCCGATACGGTAGTGAAGTTCACGCCTTTCAGACTAAATAGAATAGCTATGTGCCCCGCCGTCATATTACTGATGACTTTCGGCACAAAGAACGGATTGAAACGCGGATTACCGTTGCTAACGTAACTTGAAACGTTTTCTTCATAGGATTTGACGCCTCCCATACCGCTTCCCCATATTACACCCATGCGGTGCTTGTTCTCATTCTCCAAATCAAAAGCGGCATCGTCCATCGCCTGTTTGGCACAATAGAGCGCAAACTCCGAACACAAGTCCATTTTGCGCAATTCTGCCCTATCCATAAAAGAAGATGCATCAAAGTCCTTGACTTCGCATGCAAACTGCGTACGGAACTTTGATGCATCAAAGCGTGTAATAGGTCCGGCACCACTCTTCCCTTGCAACATGGCATCCCACATGGTTTGCACATCGTTGCCAATAGGAGTCACGACTCCCAAACCGGTTACAACTACTCTTTTTAACTCCATAAAGTTAAGTATCTTTCGCCTTAAGCGATTGCCTTTTCGATGTAAGCAACAGCGTCACCCACGGTAGCAATCTTGGTTTCGTCACCATCAGGGATCTGAATACCAAACTGATTTTCAAACTCCATAATCAACTCCACCATATCCAACGAATCAGCGTTCAAGTCGGTAATGAAGTTAGTATCCATGTTTATTGCAGATTCGTCTTTACCTAATTTTTCTACAATAATTGCTTTTACTTTTGCTTCGATTTCTGACATAATAATAATTTATTTAAGTTTAACTTAATCGAATTGATTTATGCGACTACGCCGCAAAAAACGGAGCAAAATTACTACAACTTTCTGACATACGCAAATATTTGTTCCTAAAACCGCTTTTTAAACATTCCACATCAAAATGCAACTACGTTAATAGTTTGTTATTAAAGACCGTGAGCGGTGTGTTAAATTTCAATTTAGCTCTTGGTCTTCTGTTTATCTTATCCTGTATCTGTTTAATTTGCTCTTCTGTAAAGTC
>JALFYY010000012.1 GCA_022783865.1 Bacteroidales bacterium | reverse complement strand
GTATTGCCAATTTCTTTACCAATACATTTGCTGCCATTGCTGCCTATTGCTACTTCCCAAAGAAACCTTCACTCAATATCATTTTTGAGGAAAATTGTAAACAATTGTGTCTCTTTTAGTTCCTTATTTCGAACTCACGTTAAAAAAGAGCGGCTTGCGAATACCACTCCATTCCGCCTGCAAAGGTAATGAAGTGTATTTTATAAACCAAATTATTTATATAGAAAATACACTCACAGCATACGTTGAACAAAACCTTGCCGTATTGCATCAGTAGTGTACAATAAAAGGAGTGCAACCATGGTTGCACTCCTTTCTGATTGATTATAGCAGCCTTTCTTACAGCACGATATTCACGATACGTCCCGGAACGACAATCACTTTCTTGGGGGCATTGCCGTTGAGGTATTTAGCGGTTTGCTCATCAGCCATTACAAGGCGTTCCACCTCTTCACGGGAACAATCTTTCTGCACTTCAATCGTAAAACGGACCTTACCATTGAACTGCACCGGATATTTCTGCGTGTTTTCCGTAAGGTAGGCTTCGTTGAGTTCAGGCCAACGGGCATCGCATACGGTGGTTGTGTTGCCGCAACGGTGCCACATCTCTTCTGCCAAGTGAGGAGCATACGGAGCCAGCAATACGGCTACCTGCTCCAATATGGCACGTTTGCTGCAATGCAGGTTAGTGAGCTCGCTTTGCGCTATCATAAATGCGGGAATGGACGTATTGAACGATATGTTCTCTATGTCCCACGTCACTTTCTTTATCAGTTTGTGCAGCGTGCGATATTCGTCTGCCGTAGGTGCGTCGTCAGTGATGTTTTCGTAAAGATTCCACAAACGGCGCAAGAAGCGGTGTACACCGTCGATACCGTTAGTATCCCAGGGTTTCGACATTTCCAACGGACCCAGGAACATCTCGTACAAGCGTAACGTATCGGCACCATAACGCTCTACCACATCGTCGGGATTGACTACGTTGAACATCGACTTCGACATCTTTTCCACTGCCCAACCGCAACGATAGACTCCGTCTTCCAATACAAACTCCGCATCCCGGTATTCGGGCATCCAGGCACGGAAGGCATCTGTATCCAAAATATCGTTGCTCACAATATTCACATTTACATGGATAGGTTGCACTTTGTCTTTGTACTCGGGTGTGTCAATCAGACCATAACTGATATACGTATTGCGGCTGCCTATGAGACGATAGACGAAGTTGCTTCGTCCTTGTATCATACCTTGGTTAATGAGCTTGCGGAAAGGTTCGTCCTCGCATACATAACCCAAGTCGAAGAGCACCTTGTTCCAGAAACGGCTGTAAATCAAGTGCCCTGTAGCGTGCTCACTGCCTCCCAAGTACAAATCCACCTGGCGCCAATACCCGTTTGCTTCTTTAGAGACAAGCGCATTGCTGTTGTGGTTGTCCATATAACGAAGGTAATAAGCCGACGAACCTGCAAAACCGGGCATTGTACAGAGTTCCAAGGGGAAGACAGTAATGTTGTCTATCAATGCTTTATCCACTACTTGACGATTCTTCTCGTCCCATGCCCAATATTGTGCGTTGCCCAATGGCGGTTCACCTGTTTCGGTGGGCAAGAACTTGCTCACTTCCGGCAAAAGCAAAGGCAAACAGTCTTCCGGCAGTGTGTAAGGCATACCGTTCTTATAGTAAACAGGGAAAGGTTCGCCCCAATAACGCTGACGGGAGAAAACGGCGTCACGCAGACGGAAGTTCACTTTCACACGACCAATGCCGGTGTTGGTGATATATTCCTTCATCTTGGCGATAGCGTCTTTCACCTGCAAGCCGTTGAGGAAACCGGAATTGATCATCGTTCCTTCTTTTGCATCGAAACTCTGTTCCGAAACATCCGCTCCTTCAATCAACGGAATGACAGGCAGATTGAAATGGCGGGCAAAAGCATAGTCACGGCTGTCGTGTGCAGGCACTGCCATAATGGCTCCCGTACCGTAACCGCTCAATACGTAATCGCTTATATAGACAGGTATTTCGGCTTCGGTAAGCGGATTGATGGCATATGAGCCGGTGAATACACCCGTTACTTTGCGGTCGGCTATACGCTCACGCTCCGTGCGGTGCTTCACCATATCGAGATAGGCATCCACTTCTGCCCGGTGCTCAGGGGTGACAATACGGTCAACGTACTCACTCTCAGGCGCAAGCACCATGAAAGTGACGCCAAAGACTGTGTCGGCACGAGTGGTGAAGATGGTAAAGGGTTCGTCTTGTCCTTTGATACGGAACTGCATTTCCGCTCCTTCGGAACGTCCTATCCAGTTACGCTGTGTGTCTTTGAGTGCGTCGGTCCAATCGATGTGATTGAGTCCTTCCAGCAAGCGTGGGGCATAAGCACTTACACGCAAACACCACTGACGCATAACACGTTGTTCGACAGGATAACCGCCACGCACCGAAAGTCCTTCGCTCACTTCGTCGTTGGCAAGCACACAACCCAGCTTGGGACACCAGTTTACCTTCGTATCTGCCAGATAGGCAATACGGTATTGCATCAGTCGCTCTTGCTTTTCCTGCTCGGAGAGTGTTGCCCAAGCGGCGTCGTTCTGTTCCCATTGTGCAATGAGTTCGCTGATAGAACGAGCCTTCTGCTGCACGGTGTCGTAGTAAGAGTGGAACATCTGTATGAATGCCCATTGCGTCCACTTATAGTAGTCGGGTGCGCAGGTGCGTACTTCTCTGTCCCAATCATAACAAAAGCCTATCTTCTTGAGTTGCTGCACATAGCGTGAAATGTTCTGCTCCGTAGTGATTTCGGGGTGTTGCCCTGTCTGAATGGCATACTGCTCTGCCGGCAATCCGTACGCATCGAAGCCCATCGGGTGCAATACGTTGAAACCTTGCAAACGCTTGTAGCGGCTATAGATGTCGCTTGCTATATATCCCAACGGGTGACCTACGTGCAATCCCGCTCCCGACGGATATGGGAACATATCAAGCACATAGTATTTGGGTTTGTCACTATGGTTGTTTACCTGGTATGTAGCATCATCTTGCCACTGACGCTGCCAACGCTGTTCAATGTCTTTGAAATTATATTCCATTGTCAAGAGTCGAATATATTGATATTCATTTATGCGAAAAATGACATTGTTTCGCTTTGCAAAGATACATAAAAGAATTGATTCGGCAAAGCCTCCGATTATCATTCCATGGCAATGCGTCAGAAAAGCATTATATCTCGGTATTTTTGTTGTTTAAATCCCACCGTTTACTCTCTTTTGGAAGGTATTTATTAACGGAGTATTTCTTTCACTTGTTTATATACGTTTTCGGCGGTGAAGCCCAGTTTTTCGTCAAGGACTTTGTAGGGGGCGGAGAAGCCGAAGGAATTCAAACCCCAGATTCTGCCATTCTCACCTACTACCCCTTCTAAGGTACAAGGCAAACCTGCAGTCAGTCCGAAACGGGGAACACCCACCGGCAAGACAGATGCCTGGTATTCTTTTGTCTGCGTACGGAACAGTCCTTCAGAAGGCATGGAAACCACTTGCAAACGTATGCCGTCGTTGCGCAAAAGTTCAGCACCGGCCAACAAAGTAGATACCTCCGATCCGGAAGCCACCAACACCACTTCGGGGTTCTCGTCAGCCGTCACAATATATGCGCCACGGCTGAATCCCTCGAAATCTTGCACGGGCAATGCCGGAATATCCTGACGGCTAAAGATGAGTGCCGTAGGCGTATCAATATTCTCCATAGCCAAGCGCCATGCCATAGTGGTTTCCTCGGCATCAGCCGGACGGAGAACCAACATAGAGTTCTTGCCGGAGTGGTTTTGCAGTTTCTCCATCAAACGGATTTGTGCCTCTTGTTCTACAGGTTCGTGCGTGGGTCCGTCTTCTCCGACACGGAAAGCGTCGTGCGTCCATATAAACTTCACGGGCAGTTCCATCAAGGCAGCCATACGTACGGCAGGCTTCATATAATCGGAGAACACAAAGAAGGTACCGCAAGCCGGAATCACACCTCCGTGCAACGCCATACCGATACAAAGGCAAGCCATCGTCAACTCACTGACACCTGCCTGCAAGAATGCACCCGAGAAATCGCCACGAGTAAAGGCGTGTGTCTTTTTGAGGAAGCCATCGGTCTTGTCGGAGTTACTCAAATCTGCGGAAGCCACAATCATATTGCCCACTTGTTCCGCCAATGAGGAAAGGACGACAGCAGAAGCGTTACGGGTGGCTGCACCTGCCTTTTGGGTAATCTTTGTCCAATCGACAAGCGGTTGTCCGTCAGCGAAATAAGTATCGTATTGCTCCGCCAGAGCAGGATGAGCCTGTTTCCATTCGTAGAGTTCTTGGTAACGCCGGTTGGTTATATCGCGCAACTCGGCAGCCCGTTTGTCGTACATCTCCGCCACTTCGGGGAAGACAAAGAAAGGCTCGTCAGGATTACCGCCCAAGTGCTGTACGGTCTTTTCGAACGAAGCACCCGATTTGCCCAACGGCACACCATGGGTAGCACACTTGCCTTCGAACGATTCGCCATCGGCAGTGAGCGCACCCTTGCCCATAACGGTATTGCCTATAATCAACGACGGACGGGACGGCTCTGCCAAAGCATTGTCCAAAGCATGGCGAATGGCATCTGCATCGTTGCCGTTGATAGTCTGTACGTACCAGCCCCACGATTCGTATTTCTTCTGTACGTCTTCGTTGGTAACTTCGTTGCACGAGGTAGAGAGTTGGATAGTGTTGCTGTCGTAGAACATAATGAGATTGTCCAAGCCCAGGAAGCCTGCTATTCTGCCGGCACCTTGCGAAATCTCTTCCTGCACACCGCCATCGGAAATGAAGGCATAGATATTCTGATTCATCACCTTGCCGAAACGCGCCTTCAGGAATTTGGCGGCTATGGCAGCACCTACAGCAAAAGTATGACCTTGTCCGAGCGGACCGGAAGTATTCTCAATGCCACGCTCTACACAACGTTCGGGATGACCCGGCGTAACACTGCCCCACTGACGCAGATTCTGCAAGTCCTCCAACGAGAACTTTCCCGCCAAACACAATTGTGCATAGAGCATGGGTGCCATGTGACCGGGGTCAAGGAAGAAACGGTCACGCCCTTCCCAAGCAGGGTTTTCGGGGTCGTATATGAGGTATTCCGAGAAAAGTACGTTGATGAAATCAGCGCCTCCCATTGCCCCTCCGGGATGACCGGATTTAGCCTTTTCCACAGATGCGGCAGCCAGAATACGAATGTTGTCCGCTGCCCGGTTCATGAGTTGTGTAGTGTTCATATGATATATTGTTTAGTTGTTGAGTTGTTTAGTTGTGGAGTTGTGAAGTTGTTTAGTTGTGAAGATGTTTAGAATTTCCAACCTATATAATAATTAAAGCCGAAGTTGGTGTCCCCGGTGTAGCCATAGCCGGGAATATAATAAGCGACAGGCTCTCCCTGTTTTCCCCGTGTCATAAGAATCTTCATGCGGACAAACCAGCCCATATGGAAACTCTTATAGACCTGCACTTGTACTCCGGCAACTATTTCGCCCCATACATCGCACCGAAAGCGATGCATATAGTCCTGCAAGCCAACGGTTTGCCAATAGGGGTCTGCAACCGGCACATTGAGCATACTATAGTCCTGCAAGGCTGTACCGACACGCAATCCGACAAGGAGCATATTGTCAGCATTGCCTTTCTTGAGCGGAGCTATATCCAAGCCAAGGCGTGCGTAACCTCCCATGCCATTGAAGGTTGCCCCCGATGCAACGGTACGATTGAGGGCATGTGCATAGCCCATCTCTATGGTAGGGAAATAGCGATGTTTGAGGTCCACATTGAGTGCAAGTTCGTAGCTCTGTATATTGGCCGACGAGCGTGCCATCTCGAAAACAGGCGTTCCCAAGTCGAACTTAAGGTTCATGCCTTGGTAGATTGCCGTATCGGCATACTCGATACTATATGCCGCCATAGTCAAGAGGAGTGAGAGTGCTATGTTGAGAAATCGTTTCATCGGCTCAGAAAGACAGATAGAGTTGCAGATTGTTTTGCTCGTAGTTCTCTACCGCCGCATTGACAATTAACACAGAATCAACGATGTGCGTAGTATGGGTGACTTCTTCGACAGTGTGATATACGAAACAGCCACATGCCAATGAAATGAACTGCTGATTGTTGGTATGGCGGACGGTAAGCGTATCCAGCACATTGTTGAAGGTGACGGCAAACTGCGTGAGCGTAGTATCTTTGCGCAAGGGCAACGAAAGCGAAGAGACATTTTTGTCATTATTGCGCAAGATGGAATCGGAGCCGACGCCCTGTAATGTGAGGCTGTCGATAGAGGTAAACGTCACCTTTTCGCCTTCTGCATTAACAGAATCGCAAAGGAAAGTGACTTTGAGTCGCACGGTTTCTTCCTGCCGGCACTCGGTGTCGGGCTCGCAAGCAGTAAGCAAGCAAAGGAGACAGGCAATATAAAGGGAGAGTTTCTTCATCGTCAGAGCAAGGTACGTACTTCGTCTTTAAGGAGCTGTTGTGCCCGCATGGTAGGCGTTTCGCCATTGCTGCTATAAGTGGTTATCATCGCTTGGGCAAAGGTGAGGACAGTATCGCTATCGGTACAACGCATGGCGCATGTGTTGACGAAACGCATCATCTCTTCTTTCGCCAACACGATTGCCGTCCACACTTCGTCGCTCACATAGATCTGCTGCGACATATTGTGTTCGAACTCCGAGCGAATGGTTTTCAAGAGGTGTTGCTGCAGAAGCGGAATGGTCATGCCAGTATAATCGAGATCGATAAGCATATGCTCGGGCGTGATGCGTTCCAACAAGAGTGAGAGACGCTCATAGCCACGCAAGCGTATGGGCGAAATGACGTTCTGAGACTGCTTGCGCAGTTCGAAATTGCGCCTTGCGTCCTCGTTCTTCATCTGCTTTGCCATGACTACCCACGCACAAAGCAAAACCACGAGAGAGGGCAAAATGTATTTCAGTATTTCCAACATAGCCGTTCGGTTTTGTATATGATCAGGTTCGGAATGCATATAGTACACATTCTTCTGCAAAGATACGAAGAATTTATGAAATATGCTATAGGTATGCGGAAAATAAGTGCGGAGAGAGGAAAAAGACGGCTTAAAGGCGGCATATAGGTAGCGCAAAGGTAGCTGAATAACCAAATAACAACCAAATAATAACCAAATAACGGTAGGTGTATGGCAGGATATCGTTACGCTATCCCTTCGGTATCCTTTCGGTATCCCTTCGGGAAAGACAGGTAGATGAGAGCACGGTGAAATGACTACGATAGCTAACAACTATGCGTCTGAAGGCGCAATATTAGTGAGCCTGCACAAGCATTCCTGCGCTGCGACAGCAAATTTGCAGCACTACGAATAGAAAATGAGACGGGGCGTGCCCCGTCTCCACATTGCATTATTAACTTCTTTAGACGCGATAAATCGCGTCTCTACAGGGATGTGTAGTTATTCGCCTTGCACTTTGCGGTATTTGCCTTCGATAATCAACATGCCCGGGAGAACTTCGCCACCGGAGACTTTCTTGAAGGTCGTATAAGTAAGGTCGGAACCTTCCGCCTGCTCGGTAACGGCATTGTAGCGATTGTCCCAGATCTGCCCTTTTACGGGTTTCAAGGTAGCTACATAGCGATAGGTAGTGCGATGTGTTTGCGGATTCTCAACGCGCTGTATCACTTGGAATTTCGATTTTTCAGATATACCTTCTTTCAAGCCGATTTTCGCCGCATAGCCAGTTGTTCTCCCTCTATCATCCGTCAGAATAGAATATATAGGCGTTTTTACCTTAAAATCTTCGTATTTCAATTGCAAAGCCGCAATATTCTTATCCATGGAACGTGTACATGACATCCGTACCAACTCTTCTCTTGTATAAGTCCCCACCAAAGCACTCTTGCCATCGTACTCGTATTCATGTGCGACATATTTCATGCGGAAAGTAGTAGAGTCTTGAATAAACGCGAGTATCTTGGCTGTATCTGCCGTTTCGGTATAATAATTATTGTAGAATACCGCAGCTATCGAGTCATTCCATTGAAGTTGATAAAGATAAGAGTGTGTTTTCACCTTAAAACCAGTATAAGAATCGGCAATTGTATTGGTGATTTCCGAAAGTTGTTTGCCGGAATCTCCTCCTACAAAAGCATCAAACATAGCTCCCAGAACACCTACAATCGCTTTTGCTACAGCCGCCTGTTCTTCTGCCGTGACGTAAGTCATATCGTTGATAAGCATGAAGGTATTGCCTATCAGTTCTTCGCCTGCATCGGATAACATAGCCACTCCGCGCGCAGATTGTAATGCCACATTAACGTCAACATCAGTGGCATTGTATTGTCCACGCTGTTGAATCAAAGTAGTATTGAAGCCGATTTCATTCTTTCTCGCAGAATCAGTTTCAAACACAGGCAGTCCAAACCATTTCGCCACCATAAGTTTGGCACAATCCATACTATTGAGATAATCTTCCAAAGCTTCAGCATTTTTGCGAACTTCAGCCGCTGTGAGTACCTTGCCGTACTTAGCTTTGATCAAGCCATTGCTATTGCGTTGCACCCCGGTAATATTGTCGTTAGCAACAAAGCGTATATCAACATTGTGATCATCGTATTTGTCAGGAACGGGTATTTCTTTGAAAGCATCATAGATTTCTCTACCAAACTCATCCTCGGAGTGATATACCATCATTGTAGCAATAGCATTTCTGCGATAATCCAACGCATCTTCTGCGTTTTGGGCTTGCAATGCAACCACAGTGCACAACAGTACAAAAAGAAGTATTATTCTTGTTCTCATAAATTTACACAATCAATCTATTAATCGATTTGCTATATATACAGATGGGCAGAGAGAACTCTGCCTTTATGTTTATCGTAAGAAGTTCCAACCTGTAGTGATCGGTTGCTGATTGGTACCATAAGCAACACCTATATCACGCCAAGCATAGATTTTAGCCATTTCGATATCTATACCATCTTGCCACTTCTTCATTTCAAACTTCCAATCATCCAACACTTTGCCTTTGATTTCCTGATAAAGAACTTGAGCGTCCTCGTAGCATGCTGCATCAGGATATATATACTGAAGATAGGCTCCAGCATTTTCTGCCCCTTTGGAATTCTGCTCTGCCATCCATGCCGTCTTGGCCGCCGCTAAATTCACATCACAAAGATAATCAATATATTGTTGGAATATTTCGTTACCCATAGCCAGTGCATCTTCGTATCTATCACATTCAGAAGGAATGCAGGTGACGATATACAATGCTTGTTCATAGTCTTTTTGGAACGCCAATGAACGTGCCTTGGCAAACATCTTATCGGCTTGCGTATTGTAGTAGTCGATTACTTTGGTTTTACCCTTTTGTACAAATTCCTGCAAATCAGGCTGGTTGATATTGAGATGCTGAATAGCATTCATATATGCTTTAGCCTCTGTTATACCCACTCCTTTTGCAGTAAGCGAAGTCGTGGAGAAAATTACTTGGTTGTAGGCATCGGCAATATAGAACGTTATTTCCATATTTTCTGCAATCTGCGTAGGAGGTCCGGGCAGAATGTCTTTCGTCAAAGGCGTTGCCGTAGCCGTTATAAAGAATTGGTTTTGCATATCGGAAGATGCAATACCGTTCTGCGTCAACAATTTATTGAGCTGATGCGTCAGTTGTATGCGTGCAGTAGCAGGAAAAGGTTCTGCCAATTCTTCTACCACCACTTTCATTGCCAACGTCCATGTTTTGTCAGCAGGGGCTTGAGCAGTTGCCATTAGCACCATGCAAAGCGCCAAGATTGATATATAAATACGTTTCATAATATACACTGATTATTAGTGATTAAATTTCTTATTTTTCGCCTAAAACAAGCACTGTTTTACCCAAACCGCGATTCAAGACTTTGACAGGAATATGATAAGGTTCCTTACGTAAGAAACTACGCAATTCGCGTGCAAATGCCTCTGTATCCATTGCCATGCCATTGGTTTTGTAGAGAGGAATACGTACTTGTTCGTAAGCCACATAATTCTCGGACGAACCTAATTTGGAGAAACGGTGTTCGACAGTGTTGGCTGCCATCCAGTCGTCGATTATCTCGACCAATTCGTAGCCGTCGTATTCGGTTTCAAGGTCGATGCCTGCTTCGTTGTTTTCGAATACGCGAACTTCCAAAGCCACTTCCCTACCATTAGTAAACAAATCATCAAAGTAGGCTTGCAAACGGTTGTTGAAGTTATCGATATTAGCCAAAACTGCCTCACCCAACAAAACAGATATATCTGCCGAGAAAGATGGAGAGCTTGCACCATTGGCACCACCTATGCTTTTACCTGTATAAGCGTCTTTGGCTTCCATAATATAAGTAAGCGTACGTTTGGGACCTTGCTCTTTTATGTCCCATGTTACTTCAATAATGATATCAGCTTTGGCAACACGCAACAACCTGTCGATAGGCGATTCTGCCAGTGTATTTCCGGCATTGCTTGTTATCAGATTCATCTCGGCATTTTGCTGATTAATCATCTTGATATTTTGCTCCAAGTCTTTGAGAGGGAAACCGCGTTCTGCCATCAAATCATTGATTTTAGCAATCACCAGTTTCAAATCTACATCACTCATTAGAGCCGTTTGATAATCCGGCATAACAGTAGTTATGCCTTGATTGTCATATTCTTGTACATATCCGTTTTGGTTGCACCAAAAATCAGACGGAAGTACCATCAAAGTTGGTTTTTTGGCTTGTGAGAAAGCCAAAGTAGCACTCAAAGTGCAAATACAGAACAAAAGTATCTTTTTCATATCCATAATCATTTTACCAAGTTAAGAGATTTGTTGTCAATGATTCCGTCGCTTTTTAAGCGTTCACGAAGTTTGGCTACATCCACGCATACAGTAACTTGTGCCATTGACTGCGCATCCGTACGGGAATAATTCGATGAAAACCATCTCCGTTCTTTCATAGAGCAATATTTCTCAAAAGTGCCGTTATCTGCAAAAAACTTGTTAAAATAGTCTGCATACTGCTCTTTTGCATTCGGTTCCAAAAGCAAAGGTTTGAGCGGAGATATCATACTATTATCCGATTGTACTCCATTGAACACCACATCATACACCGCCTGTTTGCGTGCTTGCTGATAAGCATCCACTGCATTACGAGCACGCCCGAAAGCACGGATTGTATAACTACCGTCTAATTCTGTACCGATAATTTTGCTCTTGTAATCATAGTAAGCTTGCGAACGCTGTACACCGCAACCTACCAGACTCATCAGTACAAAGAGCGCTAATAAAACGTTGATTTTTTTCATAACATTATATATTTGGATATTCATATTTACCTTAATGCCTATTAAAAACCGGCTCCCAAGGCTTTAATGACTCCTGCTTGTTCCAAGGCTTTGCGAAGGGCATCTTTCTGTACACTCACAATTACACCCACTTTATATTCTTTGCCCACTTTCAGTATTTCTTGCGTCCCTTCCGTCAAAGATACATATTTCAGATATTCACCATTATCATTAAAGAAATAGTCGAAATATTCTTTATATTCCATTTCTATTCCCGGTGTTGCAGCCAAAGCCCGTTGAGGAATGCATCCATTGGTACCGGTAGTACCTTTGAAGATAACACCATGTACAGCATTCTTCTTGCATTGTTCAATAGCAATATGCGGCTTTTTGGAGAAGCTCCAAACCTTAAGAAGGTAAGTACCTTGCACGCCATTGCCTGCACATTCGATTTCATAACGGAAACGATTCGTATCTTTATCTGCTTTCCGCTTGGAACCGGCAAATCCCGGTAAACAAATAAACATAGCTAATAATGCTATCAATACTTTCTTTGCCATAATAAATAATAAACAATTAAAATCAAGTTAAATAATTTAATTGGCGCAAAGGTACAACATTTTTTCTAATTACCAAATATTTATCATAAATCTGCAAAAATTATTCTTGCAATTCCTTCCAACTATATTATTCTCATTTTGTCCTTCGGGAGTTTTGTAGTATCTTTGCGGAAGATTTAGGAACACGTATGACAGAGCAACGCTATTACATATTCGGACCATGTGCCGCCGAATCGGAAGACCAGGTCATGCAGACGGCAAAGCAACTAAAAACAGGCTTGTCCGTGCCCTTTATTTTTCGGGCAGGAATATGGAAACCACGCACCAATCCCCAGAGTTTTCAAGGCATAGGCGAGGCGGCTTTGCCATGGCTCCAAAGGGTTCAAAACGAATTGGGCATATCGTGTATCACGGAAGTCGCAACAGCCGAACACACACAGCGTTGCATCGATGCGGGACTGCATTATATATGGATAGGTGCCCGAACGGTAACCAATCCGTTTATGGTGCAAGAGATTGCGGATACGATTGCTGTTCACAGGCATAAAAGCACCCTAAAAGGCATCTTCGTGAAGAACCCCGTCAGTGCAGATTTGCCGCTCTGGACAGGTGCAATAGAGCGGCTCCGAAAGAGCGGCATAGAGAACATTATTGCCATTCATCGGGGTTTTACACCTACCGTGGACCATTCGAGCCAATACCGGAACAGTCCGATCTGGTCAATCCCTATCGAACTCAGAAGGTTGTATCCGGCAATGCCTGTCATTTGCGACCCTTCGCATATAGGAGGCAAACGGGAGTTGGTTGCTACGATTGCGCAACAAGCCGCCGACTTGGCATTCGACGGATTGATGATAGAATGCCACCCTACCCCCGAAACCGCCTTATCGGATGCGCAACAGCAATTGACACCTGAAGAACTGATCAAAACAGTAAATGCCATCCAATGGCATGAATTCCAGGAAACCGACCAAAGGTTACAGGAATTGCGCAGGCAGATAGACGAAACCGATGAGCAGATATGGCAATTGATACTCAGCAGAATGCAGATAGCCAAACAAATAGGCGAACACAAGCAAGCGCACAATCTGCCTATCCTGCAAACAGCCCGTTACGACGAGATACTGCAAAAGAGATTGGAATGGGCAGAAGAGAACGGCATTGACAGTGAGACCGTGAAACAAATCATGGACGCTATACACGAAGCCGCTATCGGTCAGCAAATCAAGCGATAAGCACTACTCTATTCTTCTTTCCGCAACCAATCAGGCTTGCTCCTCTGTAGAGGATTGCTGCTTCGAACGGCAAACATCGCATTGCCCGCAAGGCTCAGCATCGTTCTCTCCAAAATAAGAAAGGAGCAACTGGCTACGGCAGAACTGCGTCTGTCGGGCATATTCCAACATGGCATTCAGTTTGGAAGTATAATTCTCCAACCGTTTTTCGTAAACAGATGCCGGGATATTAAGCCGCTCCAAAATCTCACGTTCGTGCGTAAAGGTGATGTAAGGCGTTTTGCGACGCGGAATATATTGCAGAACACGCTGTTGCGCCATGGCAATAAGTTCCTGGTTAAGCCGCCGGACAGGGATATGCAATTCGTCAGCCATACGGCTTTCGTTGATATACACGGGGTCGGAAAAGATACCCTCGCAATGGCGCAAAAGATAATGCACAACAGCATCCTGCTTATCGGTCAACTGCTCTTTATAAAGGTCGTCGCGACTACAAAGAATATGAACCCGAGGACTTGTCTCCGTTTCATCGGTATAAGCCAAATAGCCTGCTTGCGAAAGGATTTGTATAGCACTAAAGGCAGGCAACAGAGGAAGGTGCTTTTCGGCACAGAACTGCTCAAACGGAAAAACAAAAGTGTGGTCCAACCCATATCCTAACGCCACTTCGAAATAATCGCCCAACGCCTCGTAAACCCGCTTGATGAATGTGCGTTCGGGATAGTTGTCCGCTACACGCTTACGGAGTTTAGCCGGGTCGTCTTTATGATAGAGCAAAACAGCGTAGGCCTGTTTGCCGTCACGTCCGGCACGACCTGCTTCCTGAAAATAGGCTTCCAAAGTATCGGGCAAATCCATATGAATGACAGTACGCACATCGGGTTTGTCGATACCCATACCAAAAGCATTGGTTGCCACCATGCAACGCACTGATTCACCGATCGTTCCGTAGTTCTTCCAAAGGCGTTGGCGAAGGTCTTTTTCCTGATTGCCCAAACCTGCATGGTAGTAGGTTGCGGATATGCCTTGCTCATTGAGAAAATCGCTTATCTCTTTAGTCTTCTTACGATTGCGCACATAAACCACACTACTGCCGGGCACATTGTGCAAGATACGGAGCAGTTGCAAAGGTTTGTTGTCCGTCTGACGCACTACGTATGAGAGATTGGAACGCAAAAAAGACTTACGGAACACACGATGTTCACGGAACTCCAATTTGTCCTGTATATCATCGATGACATCGGGTGTAGCAGTGGCAGTAAGTGCCAAAATAGGAACATCTGTGCCATCCGGAGAGGATTGACGGAGAATTTGCCGAATCTGAGCAATACGCAAATAGGAAGGCCGGAAATCGTAGCCCCACTGCGAAATGCAATGTGCCTCATCAACAGCAATCATGCTAACAGGCAGTTGCACAAGGCGTTGGCGAAAGGCAGTGGATTCCAAGCGTTCGGGAGAGACATACAGAAACTTGTAACCGCCAAACTGACAAGCTGCCAAAGCGGCTTGTATCTCTTGGTGAGTCATACCTGTATAGACAGCAACGGCTTTCACTTCCCTGCGGCGGAGATTTTCCACCTGGTCTTTCATGAGTGCAACAAGGGGTGTGACAACAAGGCACAAACCTTCCTGCGCCAATGCAGGTACTTGGAAACAGAGCGACTTGCCTCCGCCTGTAGGCATCAGTGCAAGCGTATCATACCCCGCACCGATACTACAAATGATTTCCTCCTGCAAAGGACGGAAATCATTGTAGCCAAAATAGTTATGTAATACTTCGCGGTAAGTCACATCTATAATGATATAACGGTGTCAAGCAGCAAGCCCAAAACCATTAACTCAGTTTTTCCAAAGCGGTACGTACACGTGCCAATGTTTCTTCTTTTCCGATTACGCCGGTTATCTCCCAGATATGCGGACCACGGGCAGCACCCACAAGGCAGATACGGAAAGCATTCATTACCAATCCCACACCGTATTCTTTTGCTGCAATCCAGCCCATTACTGCGGTGTCCAATGCTTCTGCCGACCAATCCTCTTGTGCCTCCAAAAGTTCCAAGAGTTCTTGCATGTGGCGAGGCGAATCTTCTTTCCAGCGTTTTTTGAGAGACTTTTCGTCATACTCCGTCGGTGCCACGAAGAAAAAAGCACACTGCTCCCACAATTCGTGTACGAAATTGACACGCTCTTTCATCAACCCTACCACATGGGCTACTACGGCTTTATCTGCCTGAACACCATGCTGTTGAAGTATCGGGAGGAAGAGTTCCGCCAACTCGGCATTGTCTTTCATCTGCAGATACTGATGGTTGAACCACTTGCCTTTCTCGAAGTCGAATTTCGCTCCCGACTTGCTGACACGGTCGAGCGAGAAAGCATCAATCAATTCTTGCATACTATAGATTTCCTGGTCACCACCGGCATGCCAACCGAGCAAAGCAAGGAAATTGATAACCGCTTCGGGGAAATATCCCGTCTCGCGATAACCGCTCGACACGGCGCCTGTCTTTTGGTCGTGGAACTCCAAGGGGAAGACGGGGAAACCGAGACGGTCGCCGTCACGCTTCGACAATTTGCCGTTGCCGTCAGGTTTCAAGAGCAAAGGCAAATGAGCAAATTCCGGCATTGTATCTTCCCACCCGAAAGCACGATAAAGCAACACATGCAAAGGTGCAGAAGGCAACCATTCTTCACCACGGATAACGTGCGATACCTCCATCAGATGGTCGTCAACGATATTAGCCAAGTGGTAGGTTGGCAGGTCGTCGGCAGATTTGTAGAGCACCTTGTCGTCGAGAATACTCGAATTGATAACCACCTCGCCGCGTATCAAATCGTGTACATGCACATCTTCGTTGGGTTCGATTTTGAAACGGACTACATACTGTTCGCCTGCCTTGATTCTGCTATCCACCTCTTCCCGGGGCATCGTAAGCGAGTTGCGCATCGACATACGCGTTGTGGCATCGTACTGAAAGTTAGGTACTTCCTGACGCTTTGCCTCCAACTCGGCAGGTGTGTCGAATGCGATATATGCATTGCCGCTGTCGAGCAATTGCTTCACATAGATATGGTAAATCTCACGACGCTCGGACTGACGATAGGGTCCGTGTATATTGAGCGGAGTATCGACACCTATTCCTTCATCGATTCCGATACCCAACCATTGCAATGCCTCGATGATATACTCTTCGGCACCCGGCACGAAACGTGTGGAATCGGTATCTTCGATACGAAGAATCATATCACCGCCATGCTGACGGGCAAAAAGATAGTTATACAATGCGGTACGGACACCGCCGATATGAAGTGCCCCGGTGGGCGATGGTGCAAAGCGCACACGTACTTTACGGCTCATATAGTTATTATTCAATGATTTAACCTTTTCTTTCTGCAACAGGATTACGCCTCAGACTGCAGTTTTGTAATTTGCTGCAAAGATACATATAATTTATGAGTAAGGCAAGAGGAAAATGCGAGACGCCCACACCCCGACAGCATTGCCAATGCTCCATACACCTCAACAGATACAACTCTATAGCCTTCTATAACCCCTGTATGACCCTTGTATAACCCTTGCGAGGGATGCGACAGAGAAGCAACCCGAAAGATGATAGTGCACAAAAAAGTGTGTAAGTATTCTTTCTTTGGCTCATAGGGACATCTATTGTGGGCGAAGACAATAGCAATATTGCTAAAAACACATCGTGTAGCGAAATGATTCGCTACACGATGTAGTATGATAGTAGTATTAACACCTTATGCGGCAATACATAATTTTCGTTGCATTACTTGGAATAGATGAGCCATTCCCACGGGCGGAGTGTAATGCGGTCCTCTGTGCCCAAAGTGACAGGCATACCGCAAATACATGTGTAATCGCCCTCATATTCAGCGGTTTGCAAGGTGAATGTTTGTTCCTCCGGCGAGAAGTTGAAGATACCCAAAACCACATTGCCATCTTTCTCGCGAACACATGCAAAAATAGCGGAATTATCACATTCCAACCGCTCCATTGGCGCACCCAATTCGTTGCTCCACAAAGCAGGATTCTCCTTGCGGGTACGGTTCAACTCCTGATACATGGCGAACTCCGGTTCGTGATTACGAATGATTCGGTCTTTCTCGAAAAACTCCAAACGGCGGTTGTTGGCATACTCCTGACCCGTATAAATCAACGGCATACCAGGAACAACATAGGTGAATGCCGCCATAGCACTCGAAGCATTGCCCATACGCTCGAACTCGGTTCCGTTCCAACTGTTTTCATCGTGATTGCTGGTGAAATTCATACGGATAGCGTATGGCGCAAAGGTGGTATCGGCTTTGGCAAAATACGCCCAAAGGTCGTCAACGGTTTTCTTCTGTTGTGCGACATCGTTCATGATATGGTGGAGTTCCCAACCATAATACATATCGAAAGCATTGATGTTGAGTTCTGCTTTCTCGGCTTCAGCCAACGTGAAAAGTCCGGGATAATCCTTGAGCAAATCGGTAAACGCCCATTCCCAAAAGTCGGTAGGCACCTCGCCTGCCACATCGCAACGGAAACCGTCGATACCTATGGAATCGAGCCACCAGCGCATACTTGCGAGCATAGCATCGCGCATATCCTGATTGTCGTAGTTGAGTTTGGCGATGTCGGTCCAGTCGTATTGCACCATGAGATTGCCCAAGGAGTCGCGATAGTGCCAACCGTCGTTTTGTGTCCACGCATTGTCGGGCGCCGTATGATTAGCTACCCAATCGAGAATGACAGACATACCCAAATCGTGTGCCGTGTTGAGGAACGATACGAAATCTTCGCGCGTACCAAACTCGGGATTAAAGGCGCAATAGTCCTTAATAGCATAGTAACTGCCCAAGGTTCCTTTGCGACCTACTTCACCAATGGGCTGGAGCGGCATCATCCAGATAATATCCACTCCAAGTGCTTTGAGGGTAGGAAGTTGCTGTTCTGCTGCCGCAAAAGTGCCTTCCTCAGTGAATTGTCGTGTATTAAGTTCGTAGATTGTGGCATCGTACGCCCAACCGGTATGGCAGAGCGTTTGCTCTTTTTGCGTGCAAGCAACCAAAGCGATTGCCGTCAAGGCAAATAGAAGGGTCTTTTTCATAAGGTTTTGTTTTTGTTTTAGTTATTATTCGATAGTTATAGTTGCTGATTTCAATCCTTTAGCAGAAGCTGTAAAAGTGCCTTTTCCTTTCACAATCGCCGTAAGTTGCCCGGAGAAAGCATGGTGGCGAGGAAGGTGGAAGAGGTCGAGAGATGTGGCATCGCCATTGGCTGCCGCGCGAAATACCGCACTGCCGGTGACTTTGAAATTGACGAGATTATCCGCCATCGGACAGAGATTACCGTCCTTGTCCACAATGCGGACATTGATATAATTGAGGTCATCGGACAGATAATCCGCCCGCAGTTCGATGTGATGCGGTTTGCCGGCAGTACGCACTATGGCTTCGCCGTCCCGTGTTACGACCTTTAGTTCGCCCGCCTCGAAAGGCACTTTCTCCCAAATGAGACGGAAACGGCGTTGCAAACCCCAAGCGATATCTTGCGCTGCTTCTTCTTTAGTGAACTTATGCTGCTTACCCAAACTGCGACCATTGAGGAAAAGTTCCGCCTCGTCGGCATCGGTATAGACAAAAACGGGCACGGTATCACCCTGCTGCCAATTCCAATGCGGCAAGATATGCAGCGTATGCGACTGCTTGTTCCATTGAGAACGATAGAGCCAATAACGGTCTTTGGGAATGGATGCAAGGTCGATAATGCCAAAGTAAGAAGAATGGCTGGGCCATGCGTCAGTATCGTAAGGAGAAGGTTCACCCAAATAGTCGAATCCCGTCCAAACGAACTGCCCGATGGTCCAAGGATAGTCTTCTTGCAAAGCAAAGTCCTCATCGGGGATATTGCTCCACGGGCAATATTCCACATCGTAGCCGGACGACTGGTTGTCAGGATATTTGGCATCGGCTTTTTTCTGCAAAGGCAGTTTGTAAACACCACGGGAAGAAACGGTGGATGCCGTTTCGGAACCGAGTACAAGTCGTTGCGGAGTACGGTCGTAAGCTTCTTGATAACGGAAAGTACGGTAGTTGAGCCCCACCACTTCCATTACGTTGGCAAATCCGTTTTCCAAAACACAACTGACCTGATCCATACCGCATGTGATGGGGCGGGTACCATCTTCACGCTGACAAATACTTTGCAAAAACAGAGCCACCTTATAGCCATCTTCGCTGCACTGCGTGGGTACCTCATTGCCGATGCTCCACATCACTACAGAGGGATTGTTGCGAAAATGATGCAACATATTGACCATATCGGCTTCCGCCCATTCGTAGAAGAAGCGGTGGTAGCCGTTGGCACACTTTCCCCATTCCCATTCGTCGAAAGGTTCGACCATCATCATGAAGCCCATCTCATCGCAAAGCTCGACTAACTCAGGCGCAGGCATGTTGTGCGAGGTACGGACGGCATCGCAACCCATATCGCGCAACATCTCCAACTGATGACGAAGTGCCGAAACGTTAACGGCTGCACCCAAAGGACCAAGGTCGTGGTGGTTGCATACGCCTTGAAACTTCCGCACCTTGCCGTTGAGCAAAAATCCCACATTGGGCACAATCTCTATTTTACGGATGCCAAACCGAGTGGTATATGTGTCTTGCAATTCGCCATCGGCATATATTTCAGAAACGGCATGATAGAGGTGAGGTGTTTCCGGCGTCCATAAAAGAGGGTCGGAAATAGTGAAATTCTGTTCTACGGGGAGATTGTGACGGATGTCGTAGGTGTTATCCAGCGAATCGACCGTAAGTTTTTGATACTGAATTCGTGTGATAATACGAATGGTTTTTCCTAAAGTGTTTTGTATATTAGTTCGCAAACGAATACTTGCCAACTTTTCAGTGACATAGGGCGTAGTAATATGTGTGCCCCAGACAGGAACATAGACATCGGAAGTTTCGATTAGATGCACATTGCGGAAAAGTCCTGCTCCCGGATACCAACGGGAAGATTCGGGCTTGTTATCCAGGCGTACACAGACTTCGTTGTTATCGGGCAGCAGATAAGGGGTGATGTCCACATGGAAAGCGTTGTAGCCATATGGCCAAAAGACGGCTTTGTGCCCGTTGACATAGACTTCGGCTTCGCTCATAGCACCATCGAAAAGGAGTTCGGTATGCGAGGTTTGCAAGGCGGGCAAGGTGGTTTTATACCACGCTGTACCCATGTAAGGCAATCCACCGGTGCGCCCTGTTTTGGCAGAAGCAGTCGTCTCAAAATTCTGCGTAATTGCCACCATTTGCAGATCGTTCGAACGGTCGAAAGGACCGTAGATAGCCCAATCGTGCGGAATGGTTACCTGTTGCCACCCTTTCTGCGGAAGGGCGTGCGATTCGGTTTCTTTAGCAAACTCCCACTCGGTGAGCAAAGTCTCATGGCGCTGTGCAACACAAGTCAACGTAAGCAACAAAAGGACGCCTGTATAGAGTTTCTTCATAGATATGAGTAGATGGAGTTATTGAATTATTTAACTGATTGATAGCCCAAAAGGAGTTTCAAGGCTTCGGCAGGTTTGCCTTGGACAGTGAATGCACCCATGTCGTATGCCCCCCAACCAAGCGGAATGTATTCGGCAGGACGCCAAGCATTATATACCTGCGGTTCCCAATAGAACACACCGGCACATTGGTTCAAACCGCATACTTTGTCGATAAAGTCTTGCATTACTTTGGCAGCAAGCGTCGGATTGGCAGATTTGGTTCCCACTTCGGCAATCATTACAGGAACACCGAAGCGTTTTGCCAATTGCTGTACATGCTCCGCACAGAGCGTATTCATCTCTGTATATGATTTTTGATCATTGGTTTGCGGATAATGGCTCAACCCGATCATATCGAACTTCCCCCCTGCATTGCGGAAAGCTGTGTACCACCAAACACGGTCTTCCCATGCGTTATCGATATGGATAATGACAATCGTTTCCGGGAAGACAGCTTTAGCTGCATCGTAACCGGCATTGGACAATACTACATAGTTTTTCCAACCGTCAGGCAAATCACCATTGTTATCCCACAACTGCCCCATGCGCCAAAGCATGCCGTTAGTAGTTTCGTTGCCTACCTGAATCCACTCGGGTGTAATGCCTTCGGCTTGGAGAGCGGAAAGAACATCGGTCGTATGTTCGGCTATGGCTTGTTGCATTTGTTGCAATGTATAGTCTTTCCATGCCGCAGGGATATCCTGACGACCCGGATCACAGAAGAAATCGGAATAGTGGAAATCAATCATGATGCGTTGCTTCTGCGCTTTGGCACGACGGGCTTTGATGATGACATCTTCTTTGTTGCACCACCCTGTGGAATGATTGACCCACACACGCAAGCGCACGGAGTTCATACCGATGCTACGGAGCAGAGCGATACAATCGGTAGCTTCGTTATTATCATTATAGAATTTTACGCCATCGGCTTCCTGCTCAGTAAGCCAACCGAGATCACCGCCTTTGGCAAAAGTGCCCGGTTGCGGTTCGTCTTCAATGGGTTTTTCGGGAGTATTGCACGCAAAAAGAGCACACAACGGCAGGATATAAATCAACTTTTTCATTTGCTTTGAATGATGTAAGAAAGAGGTTCAATTTCGATATTCAACGCAGGAACCAATTGCGGCGCTTCGCTTTTGTTGATGGCTACAAGTATTTCCTCGCCCATATAAACACGCTTGAAGCAGAGCACATCATCGGTCACGTAGAGCGGAATATAGTCGCCATAGATGAGACAGAGATTGTTGCGACGCAACGAGACGAGTTCTTTGATTTGAGCCAGGAAAGCACTTTCTTCTTCATTGTAACCCGAGAAACGCATCATGTGACGATTGTCAGGATCGTTGGCACCTGCCTGGGCATATTCGTCACCTTGATAGATACAAGGCACACCGGGAATAGTGAAGTTCACGACATTGAGCAAAAGAGCTTTTTTGTAAGCCGTAGCAGTATTGCCGACACCTATTTCGCGTGTCCAACCTGCTTCTTTGGAATCTTCGTCCCAACTGAGCGCCCCCCCTGCGAGCGAAACAAACCGGGCCTTGTCGTGATTGCCGGATATATTGCCCATAGTGTGGTGTGCGCCATAGACTGCCAAGCTTTCTTCGATAGTGCGGGCGAGGTCCTGCATACTGCGGTCACGACCGAAAACATCGATGGCAGTATGGTAGATATTGAAGTCGAATTGCGCATTGAGCATACCGGTTTTTACGTAGGAAGAAATTAGTGCAGGGTCACCATAGGTCTCGCCAATCATCCATACTTTGCGGTCAGGCATACGGGTCTTGATTTTCTTGGTGAGAGCACGCCAATAGCATTCGGGAATATGTTTGCATGCATCGTGGCGGAAACCATCGAAATCGAAGTTTTCCAACCAATAGAGCGCAGAGTCGGTCATAGGATTATAGACTTCCGGGCGTTCGAGATCGAGCGTAGGAATATGCACATCGAACCAAGTGGTAAGGCGGGCTTCGTCCCACAACTCGAAATTGCGACGTCCGTCAGGCAAAACAGAATCGGTAATCCAATCGGGATGTTCCTGCAAAGTGGGCGAAGCAATATGCATGTGGTTAGCAACGTAATCCAATATCACATTCATTTCGTGCTTATGTGCCGTAGAAAGCAGACGACGAAGGTCGTTTTCCGTACCAAAGCGCTGCTCCACACTTTTGATATAGATAGGCCAATAGCCGTGGTAGCCTGAGAATTTGGTATAAGACGGCTGATTGCCGTTGATATCTTTGTAGCGACAAGGTTCACCATCGAAAGCGTAATAGCCCCATGCATCAAAAGGATTCTGCGAGATAGGAGAAATCCATATGGTAGTGATACCGAGATCCTCGAAGAAACCCTCTTCTATCTTCTTTTTGATACCGGCAAAGTCACCGCCCTGATAATCGACGATATCCAACACTTCGGGAATATGCAATTTCTGATTGTTAGCAGGATTACCGTCATAGAAACGGTCAACCATCAGAGAATAAAGTACTTGTGTATGATTGTCGTGCCGATTGAGCTGTGCCACATCGGTCACGGGACGCATGTCTTGCAACGGAATCAACAAATCGTTATAGAGTTGGTCATCTGCCAACGCATAGATACGCAAATAACTTCTGCCTTTGTGACGGATATCAGGCAAAGTAAGACAATATGCACCATCAACTGTTGCTTCTATCTCAGGCTGAACAGCCACATTCTGCCAATAGACAGACAATTGTGGAGCACTGCATGGCTCATTGAAAGCAAATGTAACTTTGTTGTTTTCAGTGCTTACAGTACACAATCCGTTGGTGTGCGACAGATTGGGCAAAACCGGTACACTGATGCAATCGCCGTCTTTGTAGAAAGTGAGTGTATGAAGCACAGCAGATTCAGCCGAAAGCACAAGGTCGGCTTCGTCGCCATACTGACGATAGTCCAAACCACAAACCTTGACGCTATCCCACTGATAGTCGGTCAGACCGGGAAAATAGTCGGTCAGGAAGATGCGGGTTGTATCACCGGTGAGGTGAACAGGCTGAATAGGATCGGCTTGAGCCGTTTGTTCCAAGAGAGAAAGGGGCTGCTTGCTGCATGCACAAAAAGCCATTGCAGCCATCAGATACAATGCTATTTTTTTCATGGATACCACAATTTAGTTTATGGTGCAAAGATACGAAAAAAAATTGTTTGTAACAAGTCTATTAGTAATAAGGTTGTCAGTAACAATGTTATTACCAAAATATCTACTTGACTATTTATATTTTACAAAGCATAAATGCGATAATTTCTCATCTCAAAAGAGGCAAATTACACAACCTTTACAATAGTACTTGTGAATGATATAATCCATACCTTTACTGCAATTTTTCATAGAATATCCATAGAGCGAAAAACAGTCCATTTTTGACCATAAAACAAAATAATATACCAATACAAACAAAAACAATGCCCCAAGAATTCTTGGGGCATTGGGCTATTGGAAAATAGCAAACTCAATCTGTTTACTTATTTCTTAGCAATGGTGAGCGCTGCAGGTTCAACCGTGAATGTATAAACAACAGCGTCATCAACTACAAATCCTTCGGTATTCTCCAAAGCATACCAATCCATAACTTCGGCAGAAGGACCTACGTTGGCACCAATATTTTTTGCATCAGCAATTGTGGTTTCGTAGGTATAAGTATTGTCATCTACTTGTGTCATCTGGGTAGCAGTCCAAGCATTGCCTGCACACTTGATCCACATTTCGCCTTCTACGATTTCAGGTGCGCATTCTTCAGCATTGAGGTGGAGGAAACCATAAACTTCGTCGTTAATGGTAATGTCAGAAATAGTAGAGTTAGCGCCTTTAGAAGAGCAATCTTTACCTTCTTCAGGAGCAGCAGCCAGATCAAAATACCAACCAGCAGCAACTTCTGTACCATCTTCACCGGTAATCATTTTCTCTGCATCAGCAACATATTTGTATTCACGACCGATTTTAGCCTCAACAGTAGCAGTGAAGTGAGTTTCGTCAACGCGGGTCATC
Source organism: Bacteroidales bacterium (assembly GCA_022783865.1). Classification (GTDB taxonomy): domain Bacteria; phylum Bacteroidota; class Bacteroidia; order Bacteroidales; family Paludibacteraceae; genus Colicola. The sequence goes on along the minus strand of JALFYY010000012.1, from coordinate 65,266 downwards.
TTGTAAGCTGCAGGAGTCCATGCGTCTTTTACGAAGTCACCCACTACATATACATCGTGAGTTTCGTCAAGTGCCTGGGTGAGTGTTACATTGAAAGTAATATCATAAGAAGGTTCCTCAATGCAAGGATCAACTTTGAAACCATAGCTCTTTACAAAAGTAACAGCACCGGCTTCAGGAACGATGAGTTTTGTTTCAGTTGAATATTCAACTTGGAATTCACCAGGACCTTGAAGCAATTCGCAAGGTTTCTCTTCGCTACCAATCCATTGGTGATCCCAGTTTGCGGGGAAAGTACCGTCAGAAGCCAATGCACAAGGTTTACCTTCCAATTGTGTGAGGTCGCCAACAGGAATAACCACTTTGTACCAATTGGTATAGCCTTCGATTTTCTCGAATGCAGCCATATTCTCTGCTTTAGTGTCGTAGCCGTTGTAGTTACCGGCAAATACCAAACCATTGCATTCGCTGTAATCAACCGCATTCCAAACAACCGTAAAGGCACCTTCTGTTGCTGCTACTTCAGGAACAGTAGGCTTAATAACTGGATCTACCGGTCCTTTTGCTGGATTACAAGAGATCATTGCTACTGCTGCCAAAGCAACAGTGAAAAATTTAATTGCTTTCATAATAATAATTTGTTAAAGTTGTTAATATTGAATATTGTTTATTGTTTGTCAGTTATTGCACATTGACTTCATATCCCGGGTTTTGTTCAAGATTTGTGTTTGCCGTGACTTCGCTCAGAGGCAACGGATAGAGCGTACGGAATTTTTCGGGTGCAGCTTTGATACCCAGCAATTCACCGCCTTTGTATTCCCAGCGATATCCAGATTCAGCAGCAGAGCCTGTGAAATAGCCAAAACGAATCAAGTCGGAACGACGCATACCCTCGCAATAGAATTCACGTCCGCGTTCGTCCAGGATGTTGAGACCCTTCAACGGAGTATCTGTCAGGTTCCAACCGGTTTTGGGTTCTGCATTGGCACGCTTTCGCACTTCGTTGACTGCATCATCAACAGTCATTCCACACTGCTCACCACCCCGCAAAACGGCTTCAGCATAATTCAAATAAGCCTCAGCAGCACGCATAAACGGAAGGTCCATATCAGGATGTTGCGTGTCAGACGCAATACGTGCAGGATCAGCCATTAAGTTTGTGAACTTAGTGATACCCCAACCCGACAAAAACTCATCACCTTTATTGGTTTTCCAGAATTGGCAGCAATAGGTGTTGGTACCATCGGAACTATAGTTGCAGAACAAAGCACGGTCATCTTTTGCGGCAGCAGTGATTTCATTAGCTGTACCAAAGAATTCGCCGTATGCTTTTTTCGCAGCTGCTTCGGTAGTAATAGCATCTGCTACAGGACTTTGAAACTTATCAGAGAACAAACCTACCAATTGTGCACGTGAACGAATACATTTCCAGTTTTCAGTACTTCCTGTTGGAGGCATTCCACCAGTATTGCAAGAAGCTATCAAATATAATGCTCCTCCCCAGGAACGCGTCTCAACACCATCTTGAGCGATAGGAAGAATGATTTCGTTCTTGGCATCGTTCACTGCCGACAATCCGTCGTTGTCGCCCATGAACAGATAGGTGTATTTGCTTGCCAAAGTATAACTTGAGGCTATTACCTGATTAGCATAGAAAGCTGCATCTGTATATTCCTTCTTCAAATCGGCAATTTGCTGTACTCCGTTACGGTCTTTACCATACACTTCGGCATTGAGGCACAAACGGCTGAGCAGCAACCAAGCAGCAGCTTGGTCAATACGGTAGTAACTCACGCGTTGACCTGCAGGAGCGAGATTGGGCTCAATTTCTTCTACCAATTCGGTTTTCAACCAGTTGTACAAGTCGGGACGCATAATTTGTTCCGGTAAATCCGCCAGACCGGCATGGAGAACATGAGGTACATTACCAAACATATCCAAAAGATAGTAGTAATTGAGAGCACGAATGAAACGAACTTCCGCCAATTCTTCTTTGGTTGCTATATCTGCATAGTCATCCAAATAGAGGTTGCACAAAGTGATATCGAAATACAGACGCGAGTACAAGCCTTTGAGCAAACTATTGCTGGCAGTCCACGTCATTTTACGGATATCGTCAACACCTACATCGGGCCAAATCCAATAGATTTGGTCAGCGGGGAATTCCTGCAATTCGTGTATCATACGGTAGAACGAAGATGTACCTTCATCCACACCGGCAACGTCACCGATTCCGTCAGGACCTTTCTGTCCGGTGAGAGCGAGCGTTGAATATATCTTCATAAACAAGTTCTTAGCCTCGATAGTAGAAGACGTGTTCGGGTCGATTGATTCCACTTTAAGGTCTTGTACACAACCTTGCAAACCAAAAACAGCCAAGACAGCAAAGAGACCGATATAAATATGCTTTTTCATAATCGTTAGTTTTTCAGTATATCATGAATTAGAAACGTAAACTTACACCTATCAGACCTGAGAGGGAACGGGGGTAGATGTTATTGTCGATACCACCGAACACTTCCGGATCAAGACCCGAGTATTTGGAGAATACGCACGGGTTACTAACAGTTGCGTAAAGACGGGCATTTATCTTTGGATTCTTATCGAACGTATAACCCAAAGTAATGTTGTCGATACGCAGGAACGAAGCGTTCTCCACAAAGATATCCATCTTATAGGCGTTAGAACCTGTGGATACAGTGCTCGAACCTGAAATACGTGCATAGGTATTTTCGGTGCCTTTGATAATATTAGTATAACCGCCACTACGTGCAGGAGTACCAATTGATGACATTTTACCGGCAGCCACATCGTTGTAAACATAGTTACCAATATTAGAACGCAGAGAGAAACTCAAATCGAAACCATGGAACTGCATTTTGCTTTGCAAACCGAGTGTAACAGGTGCCATCGGATTCTTGTAGGGTATTAAGTCGTTTTCATCGATAATAGGATTGCCATTATTATCTTCGTTATTGTCCTGATTGACAATTTCGTAGTAGCCTTCGTCGTTAACATACGTTTCATACACCCAGAATGTATTGGCGGCATAACCTTCCTGATGGCGTTGGATAGTATTACCTGTACCGGAACTAATACCGCCCGTTTCTACGTAGTAGTTACTACCCTCACCTGTGGTAAGAGAAATAATCTTGTTCCGGTTGTAAGTAACGTTCAATCCGAGATCCCATTTGAAGTTCTTGGTATCTATAGCTACAGCGTTCATCATCAACTCAGCACCTTGATTACTCAAGCTACCAATATTACTAATTACTTGGTTAGAGAAGTTCATACCGGCTGCCACGTCAACAAGTGCAATCAGGTCGCGCGTAACACGATAGTAGTAATCGAGGCTGAACGACACACGGTTGTTCAGGAAACCGAGGTCCATACCAGCATTGTAGGTAGTAGTCTTCTCCCAAGTCAAGTCTTCGTTGTAAGCATTGGGACGATAACTGTCGTAATAGATATACTTCCCAGTTTCAGGATCAATATCTCCCAACGGATAGCGTGCACCGTCTTGCGAAATAGAATAGAGTTTCAGAGCGATATAGTCACCTTGGTTCAAGTCTTGCTGACCGGTGATACCATATCCGAGACGAAGTTTCCACTCGCTGAGTGTATTGTTGTCTTTGAAGAAAGTTTCTTTAATCTTCCACCCCAAGGCAACAGAGGGGAACACGCCCCATTGTTTGTTTTCACCTTTAGCATTGCGATAAGCGAAACGGGAAGAACCGTCACCACGGACCGTGGCAGTAAGCATCACCTGATTCCAACCTGTCCAATTGACACGTCCGAAGAATGATACCAAATAGTTCTCGCTTGCCCATTCATTGCGGTAAGCATTATAAGGTTTACCACGCATACCCGGGTCAGACAGATAAGTATCTTGATATTTTCCACTTCCATCGCTATATCCCCAGTTTTTGAAATGTTGCCACTCGTAACCAAGCATTGCATCGAAATGTTGGTCGTCGGTGAAATCTTTGTAGTATTGTGCATAAGCATTGAACTGGAGATTGTATTTGGACTTTTCGGTCAGACCATCCCAACCATAGTAGTTGTTGCTATAGCTATACGGACTGATAACAGTATGTTGTTTACCATAAGAATAGTCCGCACCAAAGTTAGCATGGAGGTGCATATCTTCGAAACCATGGATTTTATAGTCCACTTCCAAGTTACCGACGAACGAACCGGCTTTGGATTTGTCGTCTTTGTTCTTGAGTTGTGCAACAGGATTCTGCGGCACGTTGGTATCGGTCATATAGCGCCAATTTTCATCAAAATAATTGCCTGAATCGTCCGGTTTGATGGGCGACGGAGTCTGATAGAAACCGCCATATTCCATATAGGTGTCGTCGTAGATAGAACGAGTCGGGTCGAAAGCCAAAGCGGAACCAATGATTCCACCACCATCGGTATAAGTATTGGCAATAAACATACCTTTAGCATTCAAGTTGAAAGTAAGGTGTTTGTCGAAGAACGACGGAGAAAGGTTAACAGCTGCCGTAACACGTTGCATCTGGCTCTCTTTGATAGTACCGTTTTGCAAGGTATAGCCCAAAGAAGCACGATAAGGCATATGTTTCGTACCACCGGTAACAGAGAAGTTATGGTCGGTAGAAATACCTACACGTGTCACCTCTTTTTGCCAATCAGTATCATCGCTACCCAACTTAGTATAAATGTCACCATAAACACCTTCGTTAGCAGTCAAGAAATTGCGATATTCAGTAGCATTCATCACCTCCAAACGGTCGGTAATGATGTTAGCACCGACATTGCCTTCGTAGTTGAATTTGGGTTTTTGACCTGCAGATCCTTTCTTTGTAGTAATGATGATGACACCGTTGCTCGCACGCGAACCATAGATAGCAGTTGCAGAAGCGTCTTTCAGCACTGTAAAGGTTTCGATATCGTTAGGGTTGACCATCGACAAGGGGTTAGAAACACCTTGGATACCATTGTTATCCATAGCCAAACCGTCGATAACAATCAACGGATTGTTGCTTGCCGAAAGCGACGATCCACCACGAATACGGATAGTTGCACCTGCACCTGGTTCACCACCGGCAGATGTTACATTCACACCGGCGATTTTACCGGAAAGCATGTCGGTAGCGGTAGTGGTAAGACCTTTGTTCATATCGTCGGGTTTGATAGCGGTAACCGAACCGGTAGCGTCGTTTTTCTTGACAACACCATAACCTACTACCACCACTTCATCCAGCAACTCAGTGTCTTCACCCAAAGAGATTTTCAGGCTTTGACCGGCAGGAAGTTCCACTGTCTTGTAACCCATGTAAGAAATACTCAATGTAGCTCCGGGTTGTACCTTCAGCGTGAAGTTACCATCGAAGTCAGTGATTGTACCATTGGTAGTACCCAATTCCAATACACTGGCACCGATAATGGTTTCACCGGTGGCTGCATCGACAACAGTACCCGTGGCAGTGGTTTGTGCAAAGACGAAAGTAGTCATCATCATTAGCACAGAGAGCAATGCACCACGGAAAAATGTGTTTGCGTTCTTCATAATTGGTTGAATTAGCGTTTAATAGTTGTAAAAAATGTATTTTATATTTGTTATTTTCTTCATCTCGGCAGAGAAAGAATTTATCAGAATTGACGGTGGACAAAAAACGACCGTTTTTTGTCCGCCACCCGGTGACGAAATGGCGTTTGTATTAATTCTTCTCTTTTACTTGTTTCTTTATATAAATTACTATTATTTAGTTGTTTATATTTTCTTGTTCTCAGTTGGCTACTGAGGCGTTTCCTGTATTCTCATGCCCGTTTTCCGGCGGACAAAAAACGGTCGTTTATTAGCACCTTATTCCTTTCCTTCTTTAATAACAAGGACTGAAACGGCACCCAAAACGAGCAATACACCGGCAATGACCAACATCATCACCTGCTGTCCGCCACACAGGTATTTGAGCAACACACCGCCCAACAAAGCTGCCACGATTTGCGGCAAACAAATCGTACAGTTGAACAAGCCCAAATAGAAGCCCATATTGTCACCTTTGAGCGAGTTCGTCAGAATCGTAAAAGGCAATGCCAACATCGCTGCCCACGAACAGCCGATGAGCAAGTAACTGACAAACAACATGTATTGATTGGTCATCCACATAATGCTGATAAAGCCCAAACCGCCTAAAAGCAAACTGACGATATATGCCACCTTATGATTTCTGAACATAGGAATCACCATTGCCCAAAGCATCGAACCGACAGCCTGTACGGCGAAAACCACACCTACCCAGTTGCCTGCCGCCTGATAGCCTTCGGATGCCACCTCGGTAGTACCCCACACTTGACTTGCAATGGCACCATTGGAATAGGTCCACATATACATAAAGGCAGCCCAGCAGAAGAATTGTACCAATCCGACCGTCCAGAAAGCCTTGGGTGCTTTGACAAGCAACTGAATGAAATTGGCATTCGGTTTCTTCTCTTCTTTCTTCTGCAAATCAATATCATGAAACTCGGCATATTCCTGCGGGTTCAACTCTTTTACCGTCATAAAGGTATAGAGCACACACAGAATCAGGATAGCAGCACCGATATAGAAACTCCAAATAACAGAATCAGGCACAACGCCTTCGGGAGCAGTGTTGGCAATACCAATCCATGTGAAGAAGATGGGGAACAAATAGCCCACCAGTGAGCCGGCATTGCAAAGGAACGACTGGATACTGTAAGCCAAACCTTTCTGTTGTTCATTGACCATATCGCCCACCATCATCTTGAACGGTTGCATGGCAATATTGATAGAAGTATCCAAGAAAATAAGCGAGAAAAGTCCGAACCACATAGCGGCATTCAAGCCGAGAAAAACATATGCTTTCGACAGATTAAAACTTCCGGCATTCGGCAAAAGCAACATCACCAAAACAGCAATCAGTGCACCTATTAATAAATAAGGTTTACGTCGCCCCAACCGGCACCATGTGCGGTCGGAATACTTACCGATAAGCGGCTGCACAATCATACCCATCAACGGCGGAAGAATCCAGAAGAAACTGAGCTGATGCGGGTCGGCACCCAAGGTTGCAAAAATACGGCTTATGTTTGCACTCTGCAAAGCATAAGCAATCTGCACGCCGAAAAAGCCAAAACTCAAATTGAAAAGTTGTCCGAAAGACAAGTTACGTTTTTCCATTTGGTATTGATATGTTCTTTGTTTATGATTTTCGTTAAGTGGCTACAAAGATACTACAAATATCACGTTCTAGCAAATATTTTCCGACGAATCAGCAGAAAAAAGCGGACGAACGGCGGGAATTAGACGATGAACGGAGACAAACGCTACAATTTGACAATTTCACAATGTGACGATTTGACAATTGAGCAAAGGAGCAAGAACAAAGGACAGACAATTTACAAGTTACCGGATGGAACCTCCGATTTACGAGTTAGGATTTAAGAGTTAGCAAGCGGAGCCCGATTTACAATCTGTCACCTTAAGATGAATCCGGCAAACTCACGCTATTCAGCATTTGCTCCTTTGTCTTTGGTCTATCTTCCTACCATATTCCTTTTTCAGATGCCGGCTTGATATCAGCTGAATCACCCACTAATAACCCACTAATAACCCACTAATCACCCACTAATCACCCACTAATCACCCACTAATCACCCACTCTTAGTTGCTTATAGGTATCCGAAGCATAGGACAGAGACAGCAGAGACCCTTCAACGATACATATGCAGGCGAGACATCCACACTCCGACAGCAAAATTATTATAAGTGATTTTAGACGCAATAAACGAGCGTGCTAATAAATCGCATCTCTACACGTCTGTATCGAACACTTTTTGCCGATGAATAGGCGGGAAAAGACCTTTTCATCGAAGAAAATCAGACAAGTATATATTTTTCTCGGAAAATATTTGCAGATTCAAAAATAATAGTTACTTTTGTAGCAAGAAAAAACAGTATAGTCAATATTTGATAGTTGATAGTTAATATTGCATTATCGGGCGAAGGTACGTAGGAGGAAATGAGGAGTTGTGGAGATGAGAAGATGAGAAGATGAGGAGTTGTGGAGATGAAAACAGAATAACCTTTTATAATATAAGATAAGACAAACCAAAACTTGTTCTATGGACAGACATGAACAACTTATAGCAGCGTTGCGCAAGAACTTCGGATTCGGAAGTTTCAAAGGCAATCAGGAAGCTATCATCAACAACCTGATGGATGGCAAAGATACGTTTGTACTAATGCCTACGGGCGGTGGCAAAAGTTTGTGTTACCAACTTCCTTCATTGCTGATGGACGGCGTAGCCATCGTGATTTCACCGCTTATCGCCTTGATGAAAAACCAAGTGGACGCCATGCGCAACTACAGCGAGGAAGACGGTATCGCCCATTTCATCAACTCATCGCTCTCGAAAGCAGAGATAACGGCTGTGAAAGACGATATACTGAGCGGCAAAACCAAACTGCTCTATGTAGCACCCGAATCGTTGACGAAAGAAGAAAACATCGGTTTCCTGAACCAGGTGAAAATCTCGTTCTATGCGATAGACGAAGCACACTGCATCAGTGAATGGGGACACGATTTCCGTCCGGAATACCGCCGTATCAGAGACATGGTGGAAAAAATAGGACGTTCTCCTATTATCGCTCTGACGGCTACCGCCACTCCCAAAGTGCAACACGACATCCAAAAGAACTTAGGCATACTGAAAGCGGAAGTGTTCAAATACTCGTTCAACCGTCCGAACCTGTATTATGAAGTAAGGAACAAAGACGAGAATGTAGACAAAGATATAATCAAATTCATCCGCCAAATGGAAGGCAAATCGGGCATCATCTATTGCCTGAGCCGCAAGACTGTGGAAGAACTTGCCCAAATCCTGCAAGTGAACAACATCAAAGCACTGCCCTACCATGCCGGTATGGAATCATCGGTCCGTTCGGAAAACCAAGACGCTTTCCTGATGGAGAAAGTGCAAGTGATAGTCGCCACCATCGCTTTCGGTATGGGTATCGACAAACCCGATGTGCGCTTTGTGATTCACTACGACATTCCGAAATCGATAGAAGGCTATTATCAAGAGACAGGCCGTGCCGGCAGAGACGGCGGTGAAGGCAAATGTATCTGCTATTATTCTCCTGCCGACATCGACCGCCTCAAGAAATTCACACAAGACAAACCCGTTGCCGAGCAAGAAATAGGCAACCAATTGCTATTCGAGACACAAACATACGCTGAATCAACACTTTGCCGTCGTAAGTTGTTGCTGCATTACTTCGGTGAAGAATACAACCAAGACAACTGCGGCAACTGCGATAACTGTAAAAAGCATTATCATATGACAGACATGAGTGAATTGGCGCAACTCGTGTTGGAGACCATCCAGCAACTGAACGAGAAATTCAAAGCCGACCACATTGTAGATATTCTGAAAGGAAACGAAACAGCCGCCGTATTATCGTACAAGCACAACAACTTAGAGTGTTTCGGCGAAGCGGAAGAAGAAGACGAAAGCACACTGCACGCCATTATCCGCCAAGCCATGATCAACGGCTTGCTGAAAAAAGACATAGAATCGTACGGTACACTCAAACTTACTCCCGAAGGCAAGAAATTCATCAAGAAAGGCGGAGAATTTTTCGTACCGATGGAGGACAACGAAGAAAACGAAGAGGAAGAAATGGAACAAAACATCGCCGGTTGCTCCGCTGCAGACGATGTACTCTACTCCATTTTGAAGGACCTGAGAAAGAAACTGTCGAAGAAACTGAACGTACCTCCGTTTGTTATCTTCCAAGACCCGTCGTTGGAAGCCATGACCACCACCTATCCTATCACCATGGAAGAACTGCAAAACATTCCGGGTGTAGGTGCCGGCAAAGCGAAACGCTATGGCGAAGAGTTCTTGCGCATCATCAAAGAATATGTGGAAGAAAACGAGATTATCCGTCCGGAAGACATGCGGGTACGCACTGTTGCAAGGAAATCGCAACTCAAGATTTCGATTATTCAAGCCATTGACCGTCAAGTGGATTTGGACGACTTGGCAGAATCGAAAGGTATGAGTATGGAAGAACTTTTGGACGAGATAGAAGCCATTGTCTATTCGGGTACGAAAATCAATATCAACTACTTTATCAAGGAAGTAATCGACCCCGACAAAGAAGAAGAGATGATAGAATACTTCCAAAATGCAGAGTCTGACAATATAAAGAAGGCTTTGGAAGCATTGGGCGAAGATGACTTTACAGAAATAGAAGTGAGATTGGTACGCGTACAATTCCAATCGGAGAGAGGAAACTAAACAACTGACTGACAATGCACCGCAACGAAATAGACTTTATATCATTAGGTTGTTCGAAGAACCTTGTGGATACGGAACGGCTTATGCGCCAAATGGAGGCAGCCGGCTATCGTTGTGTGCACGATTCGGATAATCCACAGGGCGAAACAGCCGTCATCAACACCTGCGGATTTATCGGTGACGCCAAAGAAGAAAGCATCCATACGATTCTGCAATTTGCGGAGCGAAAGCAACAGGGGAAACTGAAAAGACTATATGTAATGGGCTGTCTTTCGGAACGTTACCTGCATGATTTGCAGGCGGAAATACCCGAAGTGGACAAATACTACGGCAAATTCAACTATATGGATCTGCTTGCCGATTTAGGGAAAATGTACCGCTCGGATTTGGCACAAGAGCGCATTCTGACGACTCCGTCGCACTACGCTTATATCAAGATTTCGGAGGGTTGCAACCGAATGTGCTCGTATTGCGCCATTCCGCTTATTACGGGACGGCACAAATCACGCCCGATAGAAGAGATTTTGGACGAAACAAGTTGGCTCGTGAAACAGGGCGTACGGGAGTTCCAAGTGATTGCCCAAGACCTGTCGTATTACGGAAAAGACTTATACAAGGAATGCCGTTTGGCGGAACTAATCAGCAGAATGGCAGATATAGAGGGAGTGGAATGGATACGGTTGCACTATGCTTATCCCACACAATTCCCGTACGATATTCTGCCCGTAATGCGAGAGAAAAAAAACGTGTGCAAGTATCTGGATATTGCTTTGCAGCACATATCGGACCATATGCTCGGTTTGATGCGGCGTCATATCAATAAGGCGGAAACATACGCATTGATCAAACGTATCAGAGAAGAAGTGCCGGGCATACATATCCGCACCACATTGCTGGTCGGTCACCCGGGCGAAACGGAACAGGACTTTGAGGAGCTGAAGCAATTTGTACGGGATATGCGGTTCGAGCGTATGGGGGCATTTGCTTATTCGGATGAAGAAGGGACGTATGCCAACCTGCATTACAAAGACGATATACCGCAAGCCGTCAAGTTGCAACGTGTGGACGAGATAATGGGATTACAAGAAGATATCGCCACCGAAATCAATGCAGCGAAAACAGGACAAACACTGCGTGTCATCATCGACAGAGAAGAAGAGGATTACTATATCGGACGGACGGAATACGACTCTCCTGAAGTAGATTGCGAAGTACTGATTACCAAAGAAAAGCCATTGTCAACAGGCTGTTTCTACGATGTCAGAATTACTGCTGCCGAAACATTTGACTTATACGGTACTGCCCTATAACACAGTTAATACCTATTTATATATGACGACAAAAGATCTTGTAAACAGAACGGCTGCCACTACTGCTTTCAACAAGGAGCAGACTGCTTCGCTCGTTGAAATTGCCACACAATCGATTGTGGAAGAACTCCTGAACGGAAACAATGTGCAAATCCAGAAGTTCGGCACATTTGAAGTGAGAAAGAAGAATGAACGGGTCACGGTAAATCCCCGCACCAATGTCCGCACGCTCACCCCCCCGAAACTTCAAATCAATTTCAAGCAACATACGGCACTGAAAGAAACCCTCAAAGACAATTGATATGGCAGACGAAAGGATTACACTTACCACTTTGCGCAAACAGTTAGCGCGAAAAGCCAACATAACCGAACAAGAAGCAGGCAATTTCCTGACACAGATGTTCGACAGCATTGTTACGGGGTTGAAAGAAGACGGACAAGTGAAGATTAACGGTTTGGGCACATTCCGCTTGCAATGGAACGCTCCCCGCAAAAGTGTCAACGTACAGACAGGAGAGGAAATCCTGATTGAGGGATACAAGAAAGTCGTCTTTACGCCGGAAAACGCACTCAAAGAACGTATCAATGAACCATTTGCACATTTGGAAACATTGGTAATTGACGGAGAAGGCAATATGGTTGAACCCATTACTGCGATTGACCCTTTGCAGAAATTGGGTGAACAAGCCGAAGAGATAAAAGACTTGTTGGCTGACTTGGCGGATGATGAACCGACAGAAGCCGTTACTACCGATGAAAAGGAAGAAGAGGTTGTTTCCATCGAGGAAAAAGCGGAAGAAGCGGTTGCTGCAGAAGAACCGACAGAAAAGCCTGTTACTACCGATGAAAAGGAAGAAGGACACGATTCCATCGGTAAAAATACGGCAAAGACGAAAGTGGAACGTCCGTTCCATCCGTGGTTGGTTGCCGGTATTACGGTACTGATTTTCTGTTTATTGTTAGTGGCGGGATATTTCTTCTTACAACATAAGCTTGTAAGTTTGGCAGACAGCCTGTTAAACAAAGAAGTAGCAACAAACGTGATTGAGGAAGGAGCGTTAACAGAACAGGAAGCAGCAACAGACACGGTAATTGCAGAACCGGTGGATACAACATTGATAGAAGTTGCGCCAAAAGAAGAGCCTTTAGTTTTCAAAGAATTTATTACGACAGAAACCATTACAAACGGCAGCAGGCTTTCGTGGTTATCAAGGAAATACTACGGCACGCCCTATTTCTGGGTATATATCTATATTGCCAACCAAGACAAACTCCCCAATCCGAATGTAATTCCACAAGGGACAAAAATCAGAGTGCCCAAATTGCCGAAGACAATCGGCAATGCACAAGACGAGGAACATATAGCAAAAGCACAGGCATTGGAACAACAGATACTCGGCAAACAATAAGTATGCGATAGAAACAGGATTGTTATCTTTCCATTCCGGTTATGGACAACGGCATTATACATATCAAAGGAGCCAGGACGCACAACCTGAAGAACATAGAGGTAGAAATACCCCGCAACAAGCTGGTTGTGATAACCGGTTTATCGGGCAGCGGCAAATCGACTTTGGCTTTTGACACCCTCTATGCAGAGGGTCAAAGGCGTTATGTAGAGAGTTTGTCATCGTACGCCCGGCAGTTTTTGGGACGTATGCAAAAGCCGGAGGTTGATTTCATCAGCGGTATTCCGCCTGCTATTGCCATCGAGCAGAAAGTAACGACCAAGAATCCACGTTCGACTATTGGTACCAGCACCGAGATATATGATTATCTGAAACTGCTTTTCGCCCGTATCGGGCACACTATTTCGCCTGTTTCGGGTAAAGAAGTGAAGCGCCATCAGGTGAGCGATGTAGTGGATTACCTGATGCAGCAACCCATCGGCAGCAAAGTAATGCTCGTATCACCTATCCTATTAGGCGACAGAACATTAACCGAACAACTCGGTATTTGGGAAGCGCAAGGTTTCTCCCGATTGATACGCAACGGCGAAACCATCCGGATAGCAGAAGCCAAGCACCTGGCAACAACAGAAGGGCTGTATTTGCTGATTGACCGTGTAGTTGCCGACGGAGAGCAAAGCACCGCCAACCGTTTTGCCGATTCGGTACAAACCGCATTCTTCGAAGGACGGGGTTATTGTTCGCTCATTATCAACGGAGAAAAGACAGACTTCTCCACTCTGTTTGAGGCAGACGGTATTCAGTTTGCAGAGCCATCGGAGCATTTGTTCGATTTCAACAACCCGTTGGGGGCATGTCCCGTTTGCAAAGGTTTCGGCAATGTAATCGGTATTGACCCCGATCTGGTAGTACCGAATAAAGGACTGAGTATTTACGGGGAAGCAATTGCTTGCTGGAAAGGCGAGAAAATGAGCCTATGGAACAAGCAACTCATCGACAATGCACGGTATTTCGATTTCCCGATACATACCCCCTTCTACCAACTCACCGAGGAACAAAAGGAATTGATATGGACAGGCAATGAGTACTTCCACGGACTGAACGAGTTCTTCCAAATGCTGGAAAGCCAACAGCACGCCAAAATACAATACAGAGTAATGTTAGCCCGTTATCGTGGCAAGACAATGTGCCACGAATGTCACGGAAGCCGTTTGCGCAAAGAGGCACAATACGTATTGGTCAACGGGAAAAACATTGCCCAACTCACCAGCATGCCTATTACAGAACTGGCAGCATGGTTCGACCATATAGAACTTACGGAACACGAACGGCTTACTGCCAAACAACTGATTATAGAGATTACGTCACGGCTCCATTTTCTGCTCAATGTAGGATTGGGATACCTGACGCTCAACCGGCTTTCGGGTTCGTTGTCGGGCGGTGAGAGTCAGCGTATCAATCTTGCCAAGTCGTTGGGCAGCAGTCTGGTAGGATCATTATATATCTTGGACGAACCCAGTATAGGACTTCACCCGCGAGATACGCAACAACTTATAGAAGTACTGAAATCACTCCGTGATATCGGTAATACAGTAGTAGTGGTAGAACATGACGAAGAGATTATGCGGGCAGCGGACTATCTCATCGACATAGGTCCGGAAGCAGGACGAAAAGGCGGTGAGGTGGTATATGCGGGAGCACCACCTCAGACAAAGACTTTCAAACAACAGAAGGACAAGCAAGGAAAGACAGCATTACACTCATACACGCTTGATTTCCTGACAGGCAAGGAGCGGATTGAGATACCGAAATTCCGTCGCCCATGGAACAATTATATAGAAGTGCTGGGTGCATGCGAGAATAATCTGAAGAACATAGATGTACGGTTTCCGCTCAATGTTATTACGGTGGTTACAGGTGTTTCGGGTAGCGGCAAATCGAGTTTGGTAAGCAAAATACTCTATCCTGCTCTGAAGAAATACTATGGCGGTGTAGCTGAACATACAGGTAATTTCGGGTCACTGCGCGGCAGTATGCATTTAGCCTCAGACATTGAGTTCATCGACCAAAATCCGATTGGTACGTCCACACGAAGCAACCCTGTGACATACATCAAAGCATACGATGAAATCCGCCGGTTGTTCTCGGAACAACCTCTTGCCCAACAAATGGGATTCACTCCGGCGCATTTCTCTTTCAATACACAAGGCGGACGATGCGAAAACTGCAAGGGCGAAGGAACGATTACGGTGCAGATGCAGTTTATGGCGGACTTGGTATTGGAATGCGAACATTGCCACGGTAAACGCTTCAAGCCTGATATTTTGGAAGTTACGTACAAAGGGAAGAATATCTACGATGTATTGGAAATGACCGTCAACCAAGCCATAGAGTTTTTCTCGGACAGCAAAGGGACGGTGGAAAAAAGGATTGTGAAACGCTTGTTGCCCTTGCAGGCAGTGGGTATAGGATATATCAAATTGGGACAAGCAAGCAGCACATTGTCGGGCGGTGAGAGCCAGCGCGTAAAATTGGCTTCGTTCTTGGCAAACGAGAAGGAGCAACCTACAATATTCGTGTTCGACGAGCCGACAACAGGACTGCACTATCACGATATCAAACTGTTGCTATCCGCACTCAACCAGTTGATAGCCAGAGGACATACGGTAATCATTATCGAACATAATCCGGCGGTTATTATGGCTGCCGACCATGTGATAGATTTGGGTCCTGAAGGCGGAGACAAAGGCGGCAATATCGTCTTTGAAGGGACTCCGGAGATGTTGCAGAAGTGCAAAGAAAGTTATACGGGGAAAGCATTGCCGCCTTCCCCGTAACAAAAATATTTGTCCGCCGGATATCTGGTTCTCCATTAACAGCCGTCAATGGAGCATTAATGGTGCATTATCAATATTGTTCTTGTCCGTTAGGGAACGAAAGTTCTTTGACAGCGGAAACATAGTCGGAAACCGCATTACGGACTGCGTCACCCAATTCTGCAAAATGACGAAGGAACTTGGGTTTGAAACCTTGGTTAAGCCCGAGCATATCGTGCAAGACAAGCACCTGACCATCAGTTGCATTGCCGGCTCCGATTCCTATAACGGGAATGGTCAGTTGTTCCGATACTTTCCGTGCCAAAGCGGCAGGAATCTTTTCGAGTACCAATGAGAAACAACCTGCTTCCTGCAAAAGGAGCGCATCGTGCAAAAGTTTCTGCGCTTCGGCGTCTTCTTTGGCACGCAAACCGTATCCGCCGAACTGGTGTACACTTTGCGGTGTGAGTCCGAGATGCCCCATAACGGGAACACCGGCATGTACCATATGACGGATAGCGGGCAGGATTTCTTCTCCGCCTTCGAGTTTTACGGCATCGGCACCCGTTTCTTTGAGAATACGGATGGCAGAGCCAACTGCCTGTTCCTGAGAGACTTGATAAGATCCAAAGGGCATATCGATTACGACCAAAGCATGATGAGCAGCCCGTACGACACCTTTACCGAGAAAAATCATTTCGTCGAGCGTAATAGGAAGCGTAGTATCGTATCCGCAAACGACATTGGCAGCAGAATCGCCCACAAGAATCATCTCAACGAGCGGGTCAACAATCGATGCAAGTGTATAATCGTAGGAGGTAAGCATGGCTATTTTCTCGCCGTCCTGCTTCATTTGCCGCAGTTTTTGCGGCGTGAGTTTAGCATTTTGTGCTTGATGAACAGACATATAAGTATTGTTTTAGTGTGTGTGTATTAGAGACTGCAAAGGTACGGAAAAGTACGGGAATAACGAAACAATACGGCAGATATTTCTCCATATGCAGGAAAAGCAGGCATAAAAGTACGTTGACAAGTGCATGAAAACATACGCATTACACATTAACCACCCGATAATAACCCGATAATCACCCGATGACACATACAACAAAATGGCTATCAGCAACAACATTATCAGGGAACAATCACTCAAAAAGCAGGAGAATGGGACGGAAAGTTTTCGTAATTGGCAAATAAGTAGTATCTTTGCACACTTATTATAAAAATGGTGAATTATGGGCTCATACAAGAAAACAACATTATTGCAATCGGATATCTTCTCTCATTTGTCATCGATGGGATATTTGCCCCGTTGGGGAGTGTTGCTGATGGATCTGTTTCTCTCTGCCATCGCTTTTGCGATGAGTTACCTGATCGGCATGGGAATATTCAAGTACGGTAGCAACCAAATGGTGATGCCTATTTGGGGGCAATTGTTGTTGCTATCGGGTGTGCAACTTGTGTTCTTCTGGATATTCCACACCTACTCCGGCATTTTGCGCTACTCCACTTTCATTGATACGATAAAAGTACTGCTGGCTGTGGTATCAACCGGCTTAGTACTGCTTGTGAGCAACCTGATTGTTATGCTCACGTGGCACTACAACATATTCTTGAACACGGTAGCAGTGATATATATCTTTATCGCCTTTATGTTGCTTTTCTGCTTGCGCGTATTTGTGAAGACACTGTTTGAGACGGTACAACTGCATGCGAGCAATATCAAGAAAGTGCTTATCTACGGTACCAAATCGGCAGGTATCGCCATTGCCAAGATGTTGCGCAGTTCAGGTGATTCGATGTATCGTCCGGTAGGTTTTATAGATGACAGCAAGAACAGGCAAACCTACCATCTGTTGGGCTTGAAGGTATATACACTCAACGAAGATCTGATACGCCGCATGAAGGCAATGAATGTGCGCAACGTAATTGTTTCCCCGATAAAGATGCGGGAAATCAATCCTTCGACAGACCTTGCCATCTTTATGGAGAATAACATCCATGTGCTCACTACACCGTATTTTACGGAATACGACCAGGAAGGTATCGATTTGCAGAATGCACGCATCGGGCGTATCGACTCCATTCAGATTGAAGACCTGTTGGAAAGAGCCACTATAGATATCGATACCGAAAATGCGCGTATGACACTGCAAGACAATGTAGTATTGGTGACAGGTGCAGCCGGCAGTATCGGCAGTGAACTGGTGAAACAGATTGTTCAGTACCAGCCGAAAGCCATTGTGCTGTTCGAGCAAGCAGAATCGCCGTTGCATGACTTGCTGCTCGAACTGAAGAGGCAATATCCACAGCAACGGTTTATTCCCTGTATTGCAGACGTAAGGAACCGCACCCGTGTGGAAGAAGTATTCAACGAGATGCGCCCCGATATCGTTTATCATGCAGCTGCGTACAAACATGTTCCACTGATGGAAAGTCATCCGAATGAGAGCATTCAAGCCAACGTAATGGGAACAAAGAACTTAGCCGACATGGCGGTGAAGTATGAGGTGAAGCGTTTTGTGATGATCAGTACGGACAAGGCTGTCAATCCAACGAACATTATGGGTGCCAGCAAGCGTATTGCAGAGATTTACGTACAATCGCTCTTCAAACAGTTAGAGAAACAGAATCCGGATTGCACAAGATTCATTACGACACGGTTCGGCAACGTATTGGGCAGCAACGGTTCGGTAATTCCCTATTTCAAGAAACAGATATTGGCAGGCGGCCCTGTGACAGTGACTCACCCCGACATTATCCGGTATTTCATGACTATTCCGGAAGCCTGCAGTCTGGTAATAGAAGCAGGAGCGTTAGGCAACGGCGGAGAAATATTCGTATTCGATATGGGCAAGCCTGTGAAGATAGTGGATTTAGCCAAGAACATGATACGGCTGGCGGGATTCGTGCCCAACAAAGACATACAGATAGAGTTTACCGGTCTGCGTCCGGGCGAAAAACTTTATGAAGAGCTGCTTAACCAGAAGGAAAAGACTCTGCCCACCAAGAACAAGAAGATAATGATTGCCAAGGTACGCGAGTTCCCGTTTGAGCAAGTGAGCGAGGATGTAGAAGAACTGATAAAAATAAGTTATCAGTCGAAGCCCTTCAGCACAGTGCAACTGATGAAGCAACTTGTACCCGAATTTATCAGCAGGAACTCTATCTACGAACAACTGGACAAATAGAAGGACTGAGAGAGTGTATGATATCGATTGAAAACCTGAGCATAGCATTCGGTTTCGAGCCGCTGTTGGACAACATATCTTTTCTCATCAACAGGAAAGACAAAATAGCACTTGTAGGCAAGAACGGAGCCGGCAAAACGACATTGTTGCGGACGATTGCAGGAGAACAAAAGCCGACATCGGGCACGATTTCGTACAGCAGGGATTTGAGTATCGGCTATCTGCCGCAACAGATGATCCATGCCGAAGGAACGACCGTAAGAGAGGAAACGAGAAAGGCCTTCAAACACATATCGGATATTCAGGAACGGATAGAAAGGAAAAGCCAGCAGTTGGCGGAACGCACCGATTACGATTCGCCACAATATCAGACACTGATTGACCAACTGACGCATGACAACGAGCTGCTTCAAATGCTCGGAGGACAAAACTTCGACGGCGAAATGGAAAAGACACTGCTCGGTCTGGGTTTCCTCAGAACAGACTTCGACCGTCCTTGCTCCGAGTTTTCGGGCGGATGGAGGATGCGTATAGAGTTGGCAAAGATACTGTTGCAGAGTCCTGACCTATTGCTATTGGACGAACCTACGAACCACCTGGATATCGAGTCGATACAATGGTTAGAACAGTTCCTGATACAAAGCCGAAGCGCAGTTTTGCTGGTATCTCACGACAGAGCGTTTATTGACAATGTGACCAACAGAACGATAGAAATCTCGTTAGGACACATATACGACTACAATGTCAACTATTCGCATTATCTCACGCTCCGTCAGGAGAGGCACGAGCAACAAGTGCGTGCGTATGAGAACCAGCAAAAGATGATTCAGGATACGGAAGAGTTTATCGAACGGTTCCGTTACAAAGCGACCAAAGCGGTACAAGTGCAAAGCCGTATCAAGCAATTAGAGAAATTAGAGCGTGTGGAAGTGGACTTGGAAGACAACTCGAGGTTGCGTCTGAAATTTCCGCCTGCACCCCGTTCGGGCGATTATCCTGTGATTGCAGACGATGTAGAAAAAGCTTTCGGCGAACACGTAGTATTCTCTCATGCCACGTTTACTATCCACAGAGGAGAGAAAGTTGCATTCGTAGGGAAGAACGGAGAAGGCAAAACGACCTTGGTGCGCTGCATTATGGGACAACTTCCGTACAGCGGCACTCTGAAGATAGGACACAATGTGAAAATCGGGTATTTCGCTCAGAACCAAGCATCGCTTTTGGACGAGAACCTGACGGTATTCGAAACGATAGACAACGTTGCAACCGGGGATATCCGAACGAAAATACGGGATATCTTAGGCGCATTCATGTTCGGCGGCGAGGCTTCGGACAAGAAAGTGAAAGTGCTTTCGGGCGGTGAAAGAAGCCGATTGGCAATGATCCGTTTGCTTTTGGAACCGGTGAACCTATTGATATTGGACGAGCCGACCAACCACTTGGATATGCGAAGCAAGGACGTACTGAAAGAAGCCTTGCAGGCTTTTGACGGAACATTGATAGTAGTGTCGCACGACCGTTATTTCTTAGACGGCTTAGTTGACAAGGTATATGAATTCGGCGGCGGACAAGTGAAAGAGCATTTGGGCAGTATATATGACTTTCTGCAAAAGAAAAAGATTGACAATCTGCAAGAATTGGAACGCAAAACGACAGTGAACAACACAGCCGCCCAAAAGAGCGAATCAGAAGGGAAATTGAGTTATGAGCAACAGAAAGAACAACAACGCAAGCAACGCAAGCTGGAAAAGCAGATACAGGAAACAGAACAGGAAATCAGCCGTTTGGAAGCGGAACAGAAAAGGATAGAGGAACTGCTGACAAAGCCCGAGAACCAGACTAACACGGATTTGTTCGAACAATACGAACGTGTGAAACACGAAGCGGAACAACGGCTGTATGAATGGGAAATACTACAAGACGAAACAGCATAACCAGTACCAATGGAAGAGATAATCAATTACATTCGTCTGTTTCTTGTTTATGGAAACGAAGAAGCCGCCAAGCAAGTGGGCTATACGGCAAATGAGCAAGAGTGGGAACAATACAAAGCAGTGATTGTTCCCAACGGACATTTGGGCAAAGAAATAGTAGAGCCGAGTATGGAACGTCCGACGGTGGAGCAAGCAGGAAAGACGTACATCGTACGAACGGACATTATCTACAATACGTTCTTCTTTATCTCCAGAGCCGAAGAACTTATCAATACGCAAAGAGACGAACACGGGCGTTTCGTGGCAAAATATTCGCTATTGGGCAAGAACAACAGGCTACAGATAGCGATGGTGGACGAATACGCCCATATATTACTCAAGTTACTGCATATAACTCCTCCGGCACCACGATACAGCCATATCTATTTGACACACGATGTGGATACCATTGCGTATTACAGACATTTGAGAGGCATAGCAGGCGGCATAGCAAGAGGTGAGAAACATGCGGTATGGAAAGCGCTTTGGAATATAGAACAAGACCCTGCCTATACGTTCCGTTTTCTGGTACAAGAAGACCATAAGGTAAGCAAAGCGGAAAGTATTTTCTTTATCAAACATACCACAGGCAAAGGATATGACTATCCGCAATACAGATTATGGGGATTAGACTATAAAGACTTGGAGAGATACATCGTAACGCATGATTCGCTATTGGGACTGCATTCGAGTTATTATGACAAAAAGGCAAGTATCAAAAGTTGGAGGAAAGCGCATCCTGAGGATGAGAAGTTTGGAAATACAATGCACCGTGCACACTACCTGAAGTGCAGTATCGACGAAATGCAGCTATTGGCGGACAATGACGTAACAGACGATTTTACAATGGGTTTTGCCGACCAAGCAGGCTTCCGGTTACAGACTACCCGTGCCGTGAGATGGATCAATCCGAAGACATATGAACTGACCAGACTGATATTGCACCCGTTAACCGTGATGGACTGTACGTTGAGCAACGAAAACTATATGAATCTGCAAACGGAAGACGAAGCGTATTTCTTCTGCGAACAACTATTTGATACAGTAAGGCGTTATGCCGGAGATATAAATATATTGTGGCACAACAGTATCTTCAAAGCAGACAATTACCATAAGAGCCTGTATCTGAAACTACTAAAAGGCTTACGGCACTATTCGAAAACAGAATGGTAACATGCGTATCATTACTATCATAGGAGCCCGTCCGCAGTTTATCAAAGCTGCCATTGTGAGTTATGCCATCCAGCAACACAATGCACAATCGTCATTGCCCATAGAAGAGACGATATTACACACGGGACAGCACTATGACTACAATATGAGCCAAGTGTTTTTCGACGAATTGCAGATACCTGCTCCACGGTGGCATTTGTCGTGCAACGGTTGTACGGTGACAGAAATGCGTGACGCCATTGTTCCTTATATACGTGGAAAAGCGGACTACGTTATGGTATATGGAGACACAAACTCCACCTTGGCAGGAGCTTTGGCAGCAGAACAATGCGGAATTCCCATTATCCATATAGAAGCAGGGTTACGCAGTTATAACAATCAGATGGCAGAAGAATACAACCGCACGGAAACTGACAGACGCAGCCGGTATTTGTTCGCTCCGACACATACAGCAATAGAGAACTTACGGCGAGAAGGTATCACAAAGGGAGTATATCACACAGGCGACGTGATGCAAGACGCCACCCTTTTCTTTACCCGGCAGGCGGAAGAACATTCAGAAATATTGCAGCAATCAGGGATACGGGACAAGGAATACTATTTAGCGACTATCCACAGAGCAGAGACCACCAACGACGAGGAGAAATTAGCCCATATATTGTCGGCATTCGCCCGGATAACAACACCTGTGATTCTACCCCTTCACCCTAGGACAAAGGGTGTGATCAACCAGTCGGAAAGATTGTTATCGTTGGTGAGGGAAGCCACAATGCTACACATCATCGAATCGGTAAGTTATCTGGACATGTTGGTATTGGAAAGGCATGCCGCCTGTATATTGACAGATTCGGGCGGTGTACAGAAAGAGGCGTATTTTCACCGTGTGCCTTGCATTACGATGAGAGAAGAGACAGAATGGGTGGAAACGACAGCAACAGGCTGGAACCGATTAGTAGGAACAGATACAGAACGAATCGTCAACGCCGTGAAAAATCTGACAATGCCAGAGACTTGTATCAGTGAATACGGAGACGGCCATGCGGCAGACAAAATTATAGCAATACTATGCAAAAACGCTTACTGATATTATGTGACGGCTTCTGCGCACCCAGCTACGGGCAACGTATGACGCAACTATGCAAACACCTGACGCAACGCGGCTGGGAAATCACCGTAATGACAGAACAAATAGAAGGCGAAACATACGTAGTACCAGATTGCCAATTCTACAGTATGCCCTATTATCAAGGGGGAAAACGGCGCAAGAAAGCAGCATGGCTATCGGACAAGTTGTTCGACAGAAAGGACAGTATGTTCCATCGGTTCGTCCGCCGTCAGATTCGGGACAAGCAATATGATATTATCCTGTGCAGTACGTTCAACGAGTTTCCGTTACGCACAGCGCGACTGATTGCCAAGGAAACAGGATTGCCACTCATGGTGGACTTGAGAGATATCATAGAGCAATGGGGAACCGACAGCTATATGGTGCATCATTTGGGTATGGGCAAAGCAGGGCAATTCATCACCCGATGTTATCAAAGGAGAATGATACGGAAACGCAACAAGACATTGCGCAAAGCCCGAATGCTAACTACCGTTTCGGATTGGCACAGTGATTGGTTAGCAGAAATTAACGAGTACATATGTGTTATCTATAACGGGTATGACGAGGAAATATTTTACAAGACGGAGGAAAGACAGCCGGACTTTATTATTTCCTATATCGGTCGTATCTATGATTTAACTTTCCGAAATCCGATATATTTGCTACAGGCTGCGGCAGCACTACTGAAAGAAGGAAAGATTGACAAGGAACGCTTCCGATTGGTTTTCCATATAGAAAAAGATATGTGCGAGCCTTTGCGGCGTATGGCAGAAGAATCGGGAGTCAACGATATCTGCAACGTAGGGGATTATATCCCACGCGAAGAGGCACAAACTCTGTTACGGAAATCAGCCATCAGTGTTGTATTGGTTCAAGAAGAGACGGAACACAGTTCGCATGGTATCATGACAACCAAGTTTTTTGAGGCAATAGGATGCGAAAAGCCCATTATCTGTACACCAGCCACAAGGGGTTGTCTGGCTGATACAATCCGACACAGCCAAGCCGGTATTGCCTCACATAACGTAGAGGAACTGAAAGCCTTTATCATGGAGAAATACCGGGAATGGGAAGAAAAAGGCTATACCCAACAAACGGCAAGATACAAGGAACGCTACTCAAGACAGGAACAAGCATCAGAATTTGAGGAGATAATGCTATCCATAACAGACCCTTGCGTGTCCGTGATAGTACCGATATACAATGCCGAACGGTATCTGGAGCGTTGTCTAAGTTCGATTGCCGAGCAAAGTTACAAGCATCTGCAAGTGATATTGGTGGATGACGGTTCGACTGACCGCTCGAAGGATATAGCCCAATCGTATGTGGACAAAGACGAGCGTTTTCAGCTTATCAGTCAGGAGAACAGCGGACAAGCAAAAGCCCGCAATACAGCATTGACAGCGGCAAAGGGAGAATATGTTTCGTTTGTGGATGCGGATGACTATTTAGCACCTGACTTTTATGAACGTCTTCTATCGGAAATCGACAACAATGACATTGTGCAATTCGGTTACACAAGAGTGGACAAGGACGGAAATACTTTGAAGAAGCACAATCCGCACGGGAAATACCAGTTTACCACACCATGGTCGAGACTATACCGCAGGGATTTCATCGAGGACAACGATATAAGATTTCCAGAAGGGCATATTTATGAGGATGTGATATTTTCTTTGGACTTATGGTTACAACATCCGAAGATACGCTTAATCCGGTATAACGGATATCATTACCGTATGAATCCTACCTCTACAACAGCAGTTAAACACGACACCACCCCACTTTTCGACCTGATAAAAGAGAGGTTCAACAATCGCCGGCGGTCGAAGAAGGATCGGTGTTTGATCAAATACACTCTGATGAGGTTGAAGCTGCATTTCCTCTTAGGCAGATAAACCATTTTCGGGCGATAGAGACGGACAAAGGACAAGAATGCAAATCCGTTATTGATTGACAACGTATATCTTATATGCAGGCAGGACGCCTGCATATTTTTGTTTCGGTGAGGGGTGCATTATTGTGCGGCAATAGTGCGGTAATAGTGCGGCAATAGTGCGGGGATGGATGCTTAAAGGCATGTATGGAGTAGGATGATGTGCTATAATGCTACGCTTTATGGTACGGCAATGGTACGGCAATCGTACGGGAATCGTACGGGAATGGTACGGGAATGATACGGGAACGGATGCTACGTGGTATTTAATAGTTAATAATTAATAGTTAATATTGCATTATCGTACCAAGCACACTTACTGTGTATGCAGGCGAGAAGCCTGCATACCGACAGATGATACTTAGTCAGAGATGAAAGAACAGATAAATCAAAGTAGGTTTTATATCAATATTTACACATGAACCAGGAGATTTTGCGGTAATTTTGCAACGTGAAAAAAGATGCTTTATGACAAAGCGACAATATGACAACAATCAAACATTGATATAAAGATGATGAAACGCAATATTCTATTTATACTGTTATTCTTAGGGACAAGTCTGTTGGTTCAGGGCAAGACCTATTATGCGTCACCGTCGGGAAACGGCAACGGGACAGCAAAGAACACCCCATGTTCGTTCTCGAAAGGATTGAGCAGTCTGTCGTCTGCCGGCGACACGCTGTACCTCTTGGGTGGACAATACAACTTGGGGAATACGAAGCTAGACAAGAAAAAAGGCACTGCGAACGCCTATATCGTGATAGCCGGTTACCCCGGTGAAGCAGCGATACTCGACTTCAGAAACACCGACTACGGTACACGCGGACTACAAATCAGCAGTAACTGCCAATATGTACATATCAAAGACATGACGCTGCGCTATTCGGGCAAAAACAATCTGTACAACGAGGGAAGTTATTGCATTTTCGAGAACTTGGACATTTACGGTTCGGCAGATACGGGTTGCCAGATGAAGGTGGGCGGCTACAACAAAATAATCAACTGCGACTCACATGACAACTTTGACTATCAATTGGACAAATCGGGCAACCTGACGGCATGCGACTTCGGCGGCAATGCTGACGGATTTGCCGACAAACAACATGACGGTGCACCGAACACCTATACCGGTTGCCGCGCATGGAACAACTCGGACGACGGTTGGGACTTTTTCCAGAGAGTCACGACCGGCAAAACCATCATAGAGAACTGCATTTGTTATCAGAACGGTCCGGCAACATACGACATGCGCAAACACGGCAGATACGAGAAGGACAAGGCATGGTTCGACCAGTTCAGCAACGGAAAAACCGTGACCGATGCGGACGGCAACCAAGTAAAGGTTACGTTGGACAAATATCCGAACATGGGCAACGGCAACGGGTTCAAATTAGGCGGCGGCGAAACGGCTCACAAAGTGGAAGTGAGACATTGTCTGGCAGTCGGCAATACGGTGAAAGGATTCGACCAGAACAACAATGCAAGCGAGATGACAGTGTATAACTGCTCAGCCTATCAGAACGGCTCGGACTACGGCTTTCAGAACTCAAAGGGGACACTGCTGATAAGGAATTGTATCAGTTATAAACCGAAGAGCAGCAACTCATTCAAAACCCAAACAACATCAGACCACAACTCGTGGAACACCAGCGGAATCAGCGTTTCGGACAAAGATTTCGTGAGCCTTGACACAACGGAAATTCTGTCAGACAGAAAAGAAAACGGCGAGTTACCGACATTGGCATTTATGCACCTGCAAGAGGGAAGCAAATTGATAGATGCAGGAACAGATGTGGGTCTGGCTTATTCGGGAAAAGCCCCTGATTTAGGTTGCTATGAGTCGGGCACAGACGTTAGTTACCCTGCCACATTAACTTGCACAGAAGGCAGTTTGACACAGAGCGTTCGTTTGGGCAACAACATGATTACCACCATATTGCAATGGGGAGGCGGCGCTACGGGCGTAAGTTATACGGCATTGCCTGCGGGCATAAAGGCGGCAGAAAATCAAACAGCAAAGACATTGACTTTCAGCGGGAAACCGACAGCAACCGGAACTTGGAAAGTGACCATCAGCACGACAGGCGACATGCCGGAGAAAACATTGACACTGCATATCACCGTGAAAGACGCCACGAGTTTGCAGATTGCTTACGTGACAATCCCGAATTCGGATGCGGACAACCTGATATTGGAACGACTGAACAGCAACCAAGCATTTACGGTGGACATTTTTGACGCCACGCAAACAAACGACTATTCGGAATATGACTTAGTGGTGCTTTCACCCGTACCGAACAGTACGGCTGCCGGATTGAAAAGCATACGGGACATAGACAAGCCGCTGATTGTGCTGAAACCGTTCATGTTCAAGAATACCGTTTGGAACTGGGGATTGCCACAGAACACCCAGGACAAGAGCATTGTGATTACTGCGGCGGAACACCCGATTTTCAAGGGTTTATCGGGCATGACGGCGGAACTGTTCAGCGAGGTAAATACCAATGCAGTGACTTGCATAACGGAGTGGTACAATTGCGAAATTACGCCCTTGGCAACGACGCAAGACGGCAACGGGACAGTGATTGCAGAGGCAAAAACGGGCGAGAAAATGAACGGCACGGCGAGAAAAGCACCTATGCTGATGATCGGCGTGAGCGAATATTCGACCGCCTATCTGACAGAAACGGCGGTAGGACTGATTGAGAATGCTTGCAATTATCTGTTGGGTATCAATCCGTCAACAGCACTCGAACCGGTAGCAGCAAACGAATACATTGTGAGAATAGAGGGCAATCAGATTACAGTAGACGGCGGCAACGTACGGCAACTACGATTGTATCATCTTTCGGGACAAACAGCCGGTTCAAGCATGAGCGGGATTTTGCCGACAAGCGGGTTGCAGCACGGTATTTATATTCTGCAGATTAACGGGAATAATTATCGGAAAATAAGGCTATAAGAGCAATAGCCCAACTGCATAAATGTAGAAAAACAGCATAGGCAATATGCTGTTTTTTTCGTGTTAAAAGAGTATGTCCGGGTAAAGTCAGAAAAATATCCGTGATTTTTTACCGATAAGGCTTTGAAAGTTACAAAATTATTGTATCTTTGCAGTTTGAATGGTGTGTTTATGTTAGAACATCAGAAACAAATGAATGACAATCAGTTACATTCTTTTTAAGAAGAGCGGAGGATTGCTATTTGCCACAAAATGTGACAATTTAGACACATTGCCGGTAAGCAAATATCCGCATTTTCCTCCAGGAAAGGCGGATGGACACACCCGGAAAGCCATAAACAAGAAAAAGAATACTAATTATTATAAACTGTTATGAATAAAGTTATCAAACTGAACAAAGGTTTAGATATCGAAATGACCGGCAAGGCTGCAGAAACAGTCGGCAGCACAATGCGCCCGGCGATTTTCCGTATCGTTCCAGACCATTTCGCAGGTATCACCCCCAAACTGACGGTGAAAGCAGGCGAAACAGTGAAGGCTGGTACTCCTCTCTTCCATGACAAACAGTTTGCAGACATGATGTTCGCCTCTCCAGTATCGGGAACGGTAACAGAGATTGTGCGTGGAGAACGCCGTAAAGTACTCTCCATCAACATTGAAGCAGACCCAACGATTGCCTACGAGAAGTACGAAAGCAATTTAGCAGAAATGACAGGCGAAGAAGTAAAATCCCTGCTTCTGAAAGCCGGCATCTGGAGTTACATCAAGCAACGTCCGTACGATGTGATTGCCAATCCGACGGTAACACCCAAGTCCGTATTTATTTCGGGTTTCGACTCTGCCCCATTGGCTCCCAACTACGAATTTGTACTGAAAGGCGAGAGCAAAGATTTGCAAGCCGGTATCAATGCCTTGGCGAAAATGACGACAGGCAAAGTGCACTTGGGTTTGCGTGCAGGCAGCAAATCGACGGAACTGAGAGGCTTGAAGAATGTAGAGATTACTGATTTTGCCGGTCCTCACCCTGCAGGTAACGTAGGTGTACAGATTAACCACGTGGACGCAGTGAACAAAGGCGAGACGGTATGGACCGTGAATATTCAGGACGTTGCCGTAATCGGCAGATTGTTTACCAAAGGTATAGTAGATATGCAGAAACTGGTAGCACTGACCGGTCCGATGGCAGTGAGTCCGAAATATTACAATGTACTGCCCGGTATGCCAGTGAACATCATTTTCAGTTGCAACGTTCACACAGAATTGCCATTGAGATATATAGCAGGCAACGTGCTGTCGGGACACCAAGTGGCATTGGACGAGACCGTAAGTCCGTACGACAACCAATACACAGTGATTGACGAAGGATCGGAAACACATGAGTTTATGGGTTGGGCAATGCCCCGCTTTGATGCTTTCTCGGCAAGCAACACTTTCCTCACGAAAATACTCAACTCAAAATGTTATCAGAGTTTCTTCGGCAAGAAAGAGTATAA
This sequence comes from Bacteroidales bacterium, assembly GCA_022783865.1. Taxonomy (GTDB): domain Bacteria; phylum Bacteroidota; class Bacteroidia; order Bacteroidales; family Paludibacteraceae; genus Colicola. Next base: position 35,598 of record JALFYY010000012.1, on the reverse strand, counting down.
GTTTGACGCCCGTATGTTAGGCGGCAGACGCGCAATCATCGTATCGGGCGAATATGACAAGGTATTCCCTATGGATATTTACCCCGAATACCTGATTAAAGCCATGATAGCCGGCAACATCGACAATATGGAGCGTCTCGGTGCATACGAAGTTGCCCCAGAGGACTTTGCCTTGTGCGAGTTTGTCTGCACGTCGAAAATGCCTTTGCAGGCGATAGTCCGCACAGCGTTGGATAATATGAAATCAGAATTGGAGTAAGTTATGAAAGCATTATACAAATTAGTAGAAAAGATCCGCCCCACATTCTCGGAAGGCGGCAAACTGCACGCATTTCATAGCGTGTTTGACGGTTTTGAGACTTTCCTCTTTACCCCCAACACCACTCAGAAACGTATCGGATCGCAAATCCACGATGCGAACGACTCGAAGCGTACGATGATTATGGTAGTATTGGCATTGGTACCTGCCATGCTGTTCGGTATGTACAATGTAGGTTACCAGCATTTCCTGGCAACAGGTCAGGACGCAGGTTTCTGGGCAACATTCGCTTTCGGTCTGTTGGCAGTATTACCTTATATTATCGTAAGCTATGTAGTAGGTTTGGGTATAGAGTTTACGGTGGCACAATGGAAAAAGGAAGAGATACAAGAAGGATTCTTAGTAACAGGCTTTCTGATTCCACTGATTGTACCTATTGACACTCCCCTATGGATGGTGGCAATAGCAACTGCTTTTGCAGTGATTTTCGCCAAAGAGATATTCGGCGGCACAGGCTACAACATCTTCAATGTTGCATTGATTACCCGTGCATTCCTCTTCTTTGCTTACCCGACCAAAATGTCAGGCGACAAAGTGTTTGTCCGCACAGAAGGTACATGGGGTTGGGACAACGGTCAAACATTGGTTGACGGATTCTCGGGTGCTACTCCACTCGGTCAGATAGCAACCGCCACAGAGCCAACGACTACACTGACCAACATAGTGGGTGACCCCATCGGTTTTTGGGACGCATTCTGCGGTTTGATTCCCGGTAGTGTCGGTGAGACGAGTGTGATTGCCATTTTGCTTGGTGCCTGCTTGTTGCTCATTACCGGCATTGCAAGCTGGAAAACGATGCTGAGTATATTTGTAGGCGGCGGCTTGACGGCTTTCCTATTCAATATCGGCGGCATTGAAACGGCTGCTGCACAAACGCCTTGGTATATGCATTTGGTATTAGGCGGATTTGCTTTCGGTGCAGTATTTATGGCAACTGACCCTGTTACTTCCGCCCGTACGGAAACAGGCAAATGGATATACGGTTTCCTGATCGGTATGATGGCTATCGTTATCCGCGTGTTGAACCCGGGATATCCGGAAGGTATGATGCTGAGTATCTTGCTTATGAACGCATTTGCTCCACTGATTGACTGGTGCGTAGTGCAAGTAAATATCAAGAAACGCTTGAAACGGAGTAGTGTAAAATAAACATTTATCTGACCAACCATCCGCAGAATGGGAATGAAAATGCAGGCGAAGACGGATTGGAAGCAGAATAATTACAGATAGAATATGAAAAAGAAGAAATTTGTATGCTCCGTATGCGGCTATGTCCACATAGGAGACAAAGCCCCTGAAGAATGCCCTCTGTGTCACCAAAAAGGTGTGTTTGTAGAGGTGAAACAAAAGGGATTGAACACCAACAGTAACGTATATACGATAGTTTATGCAACCGTTATCGTAGTGATAGTGGCAGTATTGTTGTCGGTAGTGTCGATGGCACTGAAGCCCAGGCAGGAAGCCAACATCGCTCTTGATACAAAGAAACAGATTTTATCGTCGCTCAATATTGACCTGAAAGGGCAAGATGTAGATGCTCTGTATGCAGAAGTGATACAGGAACAGACTTTGGCAGACGGACAGAAGATATATGTTGCTACATTGGAAGGCGCAACGAAATATATTATTCCGATGAACGGTGCCGGTTTGTGGGGTGCTATTTGGGGCTATATGGCTCTGGATGATGACAAGAATACCATCTACGGTACTTATTTCAATCACGCCAGCGAGACGCCCGGTTTGGGTGGCGAAATCACCAATCCGAAGTTCCAAGACAGTTTCATCGGCAAACATATTTTGCACGACGGACAAGTGTCAGGATTGGGCATTATGAAACCCGGTAATATAGCCGAAAGTATGGAACAAGTGGATGCATTGTCGGGTGCGACCATTACATCGAAAGGTGTAGAGGCTATGATAAACAGCACTTTGACCGCCTACGCTCAGTTCCTGAGCAACACAACAGAAGAAGCAACCGAACCGGATGTTGCTGCAGCAATTGAACCTATCAATACAGAGGAGGAATAAATATGGCACTTTCACAAAAGACAAAAGACACACTGCTCGGTCCGTTGAATGCAAACAACCCCGTAGTAGTACAGATATTAGGTATTTGTTCGGCATTGGCTGTCACCGTGCAACTGAAACCTGCTTTGGTAATGGGTATTGCCGTAACGATAATTGTGGCATTGAGCAACGTTGTGGTATCGCTGATACGCAACACTATTCCGATGCGTATCCGTATTATCGTGCAATTGGTAGTGGTAGCCGCATTGGTAACATTGGTAAGTGAAGTACTGAAAGCGTTTGCATACGACGTGGCAGTACAGTTGTCGGTTTATATCGGACTGATTATTACCAACTGCATCCTAATGGGACGTTTAGAAGCCTTTGCAATGACCAACAAACCATGGGATTCGCTATTAGACGGATTGGGCAACGGATTCGGTTATGCCATCATTCTGGTGATTGTAGCCTTCTTCCGTGAACTCTTGGGCAGTGGTACGTTGTTTGGCTATCAGGTTATTCCAAACAGCTGGTATGAAGCAGGTTACACGAACTGCGGCATGATGATGATGCCCGCGATGGCACTGATATTGGTAGGCTGCGTAATATGGCTTCACAGGAGTATTAACAAAGAAGAAAAGAAGTAAAACACAGTGTGCGCAATGCTGAGCAATCAGTGAGCGCTCATCAATAAGAAATAATTATGGAACACGCATTAAGTTTATTCGTCCGCAGTATATTTGCAGACAATATGATTTTCGCCTACTTCTTGGGTATGTGCTCATACTTGGCAGTATCGAAAAATGTGAAAACAAGTGCCGGTTTGGGTGTAGCAGTGGTATTCGTGCTACTTATCACCCTACCCATCAACTACTTGCTCCAAGTGTATGTACTCGGTCCGAACTGCATTGCAGAAGGCGTTGACTTGAGTTATCTGAGTTTTATTATCTTCATTGCTGTGATTGCCGCTATCGTGCAATTGGTGGAAATGATTGTAGAACGCTTCTCTCCGTCGCTGTATGCTTCGTTGGGTATATTCTTGCCATTGATTGCCGTAAACTGCGCCATCATGGGTGGTTCGCTCTTTATGCAACAACGTATTGGTTTAGACGCACTTGACCCGAAAGCCATTACCAGTTTCTGGGACTCTGTTAGCTACGCCTTGGGCTCGGGTATCGGTTGGTTGATGGCGATCTGCTGCTTGGCAGGTATCCGCGAAAAAATGGAATACAACGATGTACCGAAACCTTTGCAGGGCTTGGGCATCACGTTTATTACTGTAGGTTTGATGGCTATGGCATTTATGTGCTTTAGCGGACTTAACATCTAATAATAATGAGAAATAATGAATATGAATAAAATAATTTTCCAATGCCTTACTATTTTAAGCATTATTTTTTGTGTGGCTTGTACAAATACAATAGATAATACTTTAGACCTACAACGTAAGACTGCGCCATGCGATAGTATTCCCCCCACAGATGTAGCAGTTGATGATGATAATACAATTTATTCTGCCCTTGAATACTACGCCTATTATGGAGATGAGTTAAAAGCTAATCAACCATATACTTATATTATGAATAAGTATTTAGATCTTGCTTTAGATTATATGGGTGAATGGAATATCGAAATAACAGGACGTGATATTGAATCTAAAAAACGATTGTTTATAGAATCAAGTTATATGCACTTTGGTAAGGAAAATTTAGAGGATACGGACTTAGAGGGATCAGAGGAGGATATTTTCTTCAATATGCTATATGAACAACTTGCTGAAGAACTAAATACATTCCCTATTATTGATCAATATTTAGGAGAAAATGAAGTATGCGACGCAGAAGATATTATACTTACTTTCAAAGGTGAAGTGGGATATAGTAAAATAGATATTCTTTATCATCAAGAGAATGAAATCCCTTTGGAGCATGAACAATATAATACTGATGAATATTATGAGGAGGATGATTGCGGTTGTTGGAGATCAAATGCATCAACACAATCAGAAGTACAGCCTCAACGTGTTGTTAGATATCACCTCATTTCCAAATGGTTATCAGATATCAAATATCGTAATTATAAAGGGACTTGCCCAATGGATGTTATGCGAGAAGCAATGGACGAATGGGAAGAAGCTGCAAATCATGCAATTCACTTTGTAGAAATAAAAGATAACGGTTGGAATAGATTTAGATGGGGAATTGGATGCCATTACCATGTCTGTCTATCTAACAAATCGGATCTTAAGGGGTCCGGTGGAATGTCTTCTTTAGGTGCCGTACCATGGGCATATATACATATCACTGATGCAGAGAAAGGAACTTGTTTACATGAACTAGGGCATACTCTCTCATTAAAACATGAACATTGTCGTCCTGATAGAGATTGTTACATTAACGTTGACTTTAATAACATTCAAGCAAATTGGAAAACTCACTATCGTAAATATCCAGAATCATCTGTAACGACATACGGGCCTTTTGATTATGAATCTATAATGTTATATGGAAGTTATGCAAATGGTTTTGTTGCAAATAACGATACCATTCCTGTAATGACTAAAAAAGATGGAACAACATTTGCACAACCATCAACTTTGAGTGAAAGTGACAAATTATATATTCGCAGTATTTACAATTAACTTACATATTATGAAACATTATAGATATATTTTTAGTTTATTATTTATATTAACAACTTTTTATAGTTGCGAAATTGATCCTACAGGACCTTCTCATTATAAATATTATGTTGCCAATCTATCAAACGATAGTGTAGTATGCTCATACCATATTGAAAATGAAGGATGGAGAGATGACTATTACAATACTATCGCATTATCCAAAGGTGAGATTAGCATTCTATATAGAAAGAATGAGACAGATACAGTGATGCCATTACCTTATGCACATCCACATAGCACTTTTACTGATATGTTATTTTCTACTACCAAAGGTGATACGCTTTTGTATATCAGCCCTGTGGAGGATAAGTTATGGACGGAAATTGACACAACATTCGTATATGGTGCAATAGGCAGCAAATGGTTGTATGAATATCGGCCGGAATAAAAAACGGAATAGAATTAAGCATTAAAGTTAATAAGCAAATAAATTAAAGAACAATGAATACAACAGCAATTTTACTATCTATCGGAGTGTTCCTTGCCGTGATACTCCTGCTTGTAGTAGTTCTTTTGGTAGCCAAGAAGTATTTGGTGGCTTCGGGCAACGTGAAACTTACCATCAACGGTGACAAGACTGCCGAGATTCCTTCGGGCGGCTCGTTGCTTTCGTCGGTTGCCAGTGCAGGTATCTTCCTGCCATCGGCTTGCGGTGGTAAAGGTTCGTGCGCACAATGCAAATGCCAAGTATTGGAAGGCGGAGGCGAAGTATTGCCTACCGAAACGGTACACTTTACACGCAAACAACTGAAAGACCACTGGCGTTTGGGTTGCCAAGTGAAAGTGAAACAAGACTTGTCGATCAAAGTACCGGAATCGGTATTGGGCGTAAAAGAATACGAATGTACAGTGATTAGCAACAAGAACGTGGCAACTTTCATCAAGGAGTTCAAAGTACAGCTTCCGGAAGGAGCTCATATGGACTTTATCCCCGGTTCTTACGCACAAATCAGAATCCCGAAATTCGACAACATCAACTATGCAGACTATGACCGCGACTTGATTGGCGCAGAATACGTACCGGCATGGGAGAAATTCAAGATGTTCGATTTGCATTGTACGAACCCCGAGGACACGATTCGTGCTTATTCGATGGCCAACTACCCTGCCGAAGGCAACGTATTTATGTTGACCGTTCGTATTGCAACACCTCCGTTCAAACCTGACCGTTCAGGCTTTATGGATGTGAATCCGGGTATTGCATCTTCGTATATTTTCTCGTTGAAACCGGGAGACAAAGTGATGATGTCGGGTCCTTACGGTGATTTTCATCCTCACTTCGACACAAAGAACGAAATGATTTGGGTAGGCGGTGGTGCCGGTATGGCTCCATTGCGCGCACAGATTATGCACATGACCAAGACGCTTCATACCACCGACCGCGAAATGCACTATTTCTATGGTGCCCGTGCGTTGAACGAAGTATTCTATTTGGAAGACTTCTTAGGATTGGAGAAAGAGTTCCCGAACTTCCATTTCCATTTGGCATTGGACCGTCCGGATCCTGCTGCAGATGCAGCCGGCGTAAAATATACTCCGGGCTTTGTGCATAATGTGATGTACGAAACTTATCTGAAAGACCACGAAGCACCTGAAGATATCGAATACTACATGTGCGGTCCGGGTCCGATGTCGAAAGCCGTTGTGGCAATGCTGGATTCGCTGGGTGTTGACTCGGAATCGATTATGTATGACAACTTTGGAGGATAATCCTCATATTCATAGTAACAATGACTGCAATCGGATGACGGTTGCAGTTTTTGTTTTATTGATTATCCATTAATCCCATTAATTGACCATTCATATTGGCAATATCAGGATGAGAGTCAAAAATTTCAGAGTATCATTAATTTGTACAGTTCATGCCATAATGCGGGCGAACACCCACATCCCGACGGCATTATTTCTGTTCGAGAGAAAGGAGAAATTGTTTCGCCGGCAAACCACCGGCATAACCAGTAAGTGTACCATTGGAACCGATGACACGATGACAAGGCACAATGACTGACAATACATTAGCTCCCACAGCGTTTGCGACAGCACGAACAGAAGAAGGATTTGCGATTTGCTGTGCAACATACTGATAAGAAACAGTTTTGCCAAAAGGGATGGACAAAAGAGCATTCCAAACGGATTGCTGAAAATCTGTCCCGATGAACAACAAAGGCAAGTCGAAGGATTGGCGTTTGCCTTGAAAATATTCGTCCAATTGGGCAATAGTGTTGGCAATAACAGGTGTCAGTTGTTCTTCGAACGAAGCATGCAAACAATTGTACATTCGTCGAATAATTGATGGACGAAGCGCATGATTAGTTATCCAATCACAGAGACAAAGTCGGTCACCAAAAGAGCCCAAAAGCAAATCGCCACAAGGGGCATGATAAGCTTGGACGAAGATAGTACGGGTTGTTTTCATCGGCAAAAAGATTTGTACTGCAAAGATAGTAATAATTATTTTCTCCTCCATATTTGGCATTACAGAAAATAAGTTGTACCTTTGTCGATGGATTGAGGTAAAACTCTTTCCGCAACATATTATCAAAGAAGCGTTATGCTTATCTTGTAAATCGAAAACGTAGGAAATTTTCAGATGTAGTACAAGGAGAAGCATAGTGGTTCTCACGCAATAGCGTGGGCTGCTATTCACATCCGTACTACAGGTATTCCTACACCTTCGATTTAAGACGTGGCATTGCAGTTCCACGCTTCTTTATTTGTACTACAATGTTCTTATGGCAACTGAAGAACAACAAAATACTTTATCATATGAAAAAGTTAGTTTTTCTTAGCATGCTCCTTGTGACGAGTTTTAGTCTGTGTGCACAAGAGCGAGATGTTACACGTTTTTTGGGTATTCCAGTGGATGGAAGCAAAAAAGACATGATTCAAAAACTCAAAGCCAAAGGGTTTGAAAGTTCTGATTATGACCCTAACACATTAGAAGGTGAATTTAATGGAACAGAGGTTTGGATTGGTGTAGCTACAAATAATAATAAAGTTTGGAGAGTTGGAGTAAAGGATAAAAACGGCAGAAGCGAAGGCGATATAAAAATCAGATACAACGCACTTTGCCGACAATTTGAGAACAACTCTAAATATGGTTCTATTTTTGAAGACCAAACTATCCCTGAAGACGAAGATATATCATATGAAATGAGTGTAAACAATAAACGCTATCAAGCAATTTTTTATCAACATCCTGTTATTACAGATAATTTAGAGCAAGCCGTAAATAATAAGCATGTTTGGTTCACAATAATAAAAGAATCATATGGGGAATACAAAATTATGATGTTCTATGATAACGAATATAACCATGCCAATGGTGAAGATTTGTAGGTTTTTATAGATTGTTGCATTTATTATCAGGCAGCCGAATTCTTTCTATATGAAAGAGTTTGGCTGCTTTTATAATATAGGGAATGGAACGGTTCCACAGCTATTCCCAAAAGTTTGGGAAGGAATTCGGGGAAAAATGTTGTATATTTGCAGGCGACAAAAGAGGAACAAGACAATTGCGAAACACACCCGAAAAGCAACCGGAATACGCTACAGGAATAAGACAATTTCGGTATCACGCAGGAACACGTAAGGGGTGCGCGAGGGGTGCGCGAGAGGTGCTGCGGAAGGACGAGATGAGGAGATGAAGAATCGAATAATTATGCGGGCGAGACGCCCACAGCCTGACAGAGAATATCGGACGATTTAGACGAGGCACGCCTCGTCTCTACACTGCGTTGGAGGAGGATTTCAGGCGAGTGAAAAATAATCAACGGAAGAGACTTGCAGGATTGACAGAAATTGCCTATCTTTGTTCGATAAATACATCATTACAACTTAGCGAAGTAAACATATGATAAACAGAACATTAGTACGAACCAAAGTTATTCAAACCCTCTTTGCTTTCTACAACAACGAAGGTACGACGCAACTCAGTGCGCAAAAAGAATTACTCAAACTCTTTTCTTACACCTATTCTTTGTATTTTCTTTTGCTGGATTTAGTGAACGAAATCACTCACTATGCCAATATACGCATAGAAGAAGCACAAGAAAAAGCAACAGCTATGCACATTACCTACAACGCCAATATGCGTTTTGTAGAGAACCGAGTTGCCAAACAAATAGACGAGCACCGAGAAATCAGAGCCTACATACAAGACCAAAAACTGAGCTGGGAGACTGCAGACACTTATATTGCACTCTTCTACAAACAGATAATCGACGCTCCCTTCTACAAAGAATATATGGAAGCCGAAGAAAACGACTACGAAGCAGACAAAGCTCTTTGGTGCAAGATATTCAAAAAGATACTCACCGGCAACAGCGATCTGGAGAGTGCTTTAGAAGAGTTGGAAATCAACTTGGACGGAAAAGACTGGGTGACAGATATGGACGTGATTATCAGTTTTGTCATCAAAACCATCAAACGCTTCAAAGAAAACGCAGACAATGAAGAAGATACAGATGAAGCACAACCTCTGTTGCAAATGTTTGACTCGGAAGAAGAGTTGGACTTCGGCAAGCGACTACTGAAGACCACTATCGAAAACTCTGATTACTACGACGAGCTGATTGCCAAGAGTCTGACCAACTGGAAATCGGAACGCATTGCCTATATGGACAACATCATTCTCCGTACAGCATTGGGAGAGATATTTGCCTTCCCTGAAATATCGATACAAGTGACACTCAACGAATATATCGAATTGGCACGCGAGTACTCAACAGAACAAAGTCCGTATTTCGTGAACGGTGTGCTTGACGAGATAGTGAAACAACTCAAACAAGAAAACAAACTGCTCAAAGCAGTAATCATCAAATAGATATTAACCCTTTTATACATTTATCATCATGTTAGAATTCATTCTTTTACAAGCAGAAGGCGCAGCCACTGCACAACCAGGTCAAGGTTCCACTTGGAGCATGTGGGTAATGCTTATCCTGATTTTCGTAGTGTTCTATTTCTTTATGATCCGTCCGCAACAAAAGAAACAAAAGGAGTTGCAAAAACAGCGCGATTCGATGAAGAAAGGCGACAAAGTAATTACCGCAGGCGGCATTTACGGCATTATCAAAGAAGCAGGCGAGACCACATTCCTGGTAGAAATAGCCAAAGACACTGTCATCAAGATAGACAAAGGCTCCGTTTATGCTTCGGCTGAGGATGCACAAGCCGCTCCGAAAGACGAGAAAAAATAAACCATCACACAGCAAAAATGGCAACACTGAAAGAGATATTTCAGATCATCAAGCACCAGATAAGAATGTTTTTCCGCACACGCGATTGGAAAACATTCTGCCTGTTCATAGTGTTTGCCACAATGCTGTGGTTCGGACATGCGCTATATTCCACCAGAGAACGTGTATTGGAAATTCCGATTAACTATACAGGTATTCCCGAGGCAGTGATTTTCGATGAAGAACTGCCGGAATACCTATATATAAAAGTACGCGATCAGGGCAAACGACTGAGGACTTATTCGAAAGTGCTAACTACCCCACTAACCATCGATTTGAGCAAACAAATCACTGAAAAAGAAGGCTGTATCAGCATTTCATCGGAGCAAATCCGCCCAACACTGACCGACCATTTGCAAGGTACTGCCAAAGTGCAAAAAGTGACACCTGAACTGATTCAACGGAACTATGTGAAGGAAAGTTCGAAAATTGTGCCGGTTGCTTTCAACGGCGAGATTGTGCCTCAGCAACTCTATCAGTTTACGACGCCCCCCACCATCAGTCCGATGTATGTAAGGATTTACGGCAGTCCATTAACACTCAACGAGATAGATACCATTCGGACAACATATTACACTCGTTCCGGCGTAAGAGACACATTGGAAACTGACCTGCATTTGGAATTGCCATCCCGTGTGAGAGCCGCCAAAGAGACAGTGCATTTGACTGCTATCACCGAGGCTTATACCGAAAAAGTATTGAGGTTACCGATTTTAACGAAAGGTGTGCCTGATGGCTTGAAATTAATCACCTTTCCATCGGAAGTCCAACTGAGCGTAAGAGTAGGTGTAAGGCATTTCAACGAAGTCAAATCAGACCAATTTCAAGCGATTTGCCATTTTCCCAAAAAAGAAGTCAACAAGCTACCTGTAGAAATCAGACATACTTCGACGGTCATCAGCCATATTCGCGTGACCCCTTCGGAAGTGGAATATATTATTGAGAAACAATAACATAAATCAATTGTAACCATGCAGAAAATTCAAATGGTAGATTTGCAAAGCCAATATCAAGCCATCAAACAGGATATTGACAAAGGCATTGAAGAAGTAATGAGTACGGCATCGTTTATCAAAGGCAAGAAAGTCAGTGATTTTCAAGAACATCTGGAAGCCTATTTGGGAGTAAAGCATGTTATTCCGGTTGGTAACGGAACGGACGCATTGATGATTGCCCTAATGGGATTAGGACTGCAACCCGGCGACGAAGTGATTACACCTACTTTCACGTTTATTGCCACAGCAGAAGTTGCTGCAGTGTTACATCTGACACCGGTTTTGGTGGATGTGGACAAAGACACTTTCAACATGACTGCCGAAGCCGTAGGCAAAGCCATTACTCCTCGCACAAAAGCCATTGTACCCGTACATTTGTTCGGTCAATGCGCTGAAATGGAAGGAATTATGCAGATTGCCAAAGAAAAAGGCATCTATGTAGTGGAAGATGCGTGCCAAGCCATCAATGCCACTTACACTTTTTCCGACGGAAAGGCAGAAAAAGCCGGCTGCATCGGACATATCGGTTGCACTTCGTTCTTCCCTTCGAAGAACTTGGGTTGCTACGGTGACGGCGGTGCCATTTTTACCAATGACGACGAATTGGCAAGCAAGATGCGTGCATTGGCAAACCACGGTATGGTAGTGAGATACCATCATGACATGATTGGCGTGAACTCCCGTTTGGATAGCATTCAAGCAGCCGTATTGGATGCGAAATTGCCTCATTTGGACGAATATACCCATCGCAGACAGAAGGCAGCTGCTTACTACGACAAAGGTTTTGCCGATAATGAGCATATCAAGATACCGGCACGCTCAAAGCAATCGGAACACGTATTTCATCAATACACACTGCAAATCATCGATAAAGACAGAGACAAACTGCGTGAGCAACTGCAAGAAAAAGGTATTCCAGCCATGATATACTATCCGATACCTATCCACTTACAGAAAGCTTTTGCCAACTTGCAGTATAAAGAAGGTGATTTCCCCAACGCCGAACAATTGGCACGAACCGTACTCAGCTTGCCCATGCACACCGAACTGACAAAAGAACAACAAGATTATATTATTGACACTATCAATGCATTAACCAAAGAATAAATTTATGCCAAACCCACTCCTCACACAAGAAGCCGCTCTCAAACAGAAAACGACGCTTACCCCATTGCAAATTCAGGAAATACGTATTCTTGAATACCCTACTGTTGAATTGGAACAACGCATCGAAAAAGAATTGGAGGAAAATCCAGGCTTGGAAGTAGGAAGCGATGAACACGAGGAGAACAACAATGAAGATGATTATGAGGATGCAGTCAACCCGTTAGAGAACGATGAGTTTGACTTGAACGAGTATATCTCCGATGATGATACACCCGATTACAAATTACACATCAACAACCATTCGTCGGACGACAAACAAGAGGAAATACCATTCGCTGTCGGACAATCGTTCCAAGAAATTCTGAAAGAACAACTCGGTTTACTGAAACTTACGAACGAAAAACAATTGGCAGCCCAATATGTAATCGGTAACATTGACGACAACGGATATTTAAGCAGGGCTCCCGAATCGTTGGTAGATGACTTGATTTTCCATGCCAATCTTTCCATCACAGACGACGATATCAAAGAGATTATCCATCTGATACAAACAACATTTGAGCCGGCAGGAGTAGGAGCAAAAGATTTACAAGAATGCCTGTTGCTACAATTGCAACGCAAACCACAAACTCCAGCTATCGAATTGGCTATCAGAATACTTACGAAACGATATAAAGAATTTACGGCACATCATTACCAAAAGATAATGGAGAGGCTTTCTATCACGGAAGAACAACTGCGCGAAGCAATTGCAGAAATTACCAGGCTCAATCCGAAACCCGGCAATGCCTGCTCCACCGACGGATATGCCACAACAAGCATTATTCCGGATTTCTTTGTGATAAATGACAACGGAAAACTTTCGATTTCACTCAACAATGGCAATATTCCGGAACTACGTGTAAACAAAGAGTTCAACGAGATTTTGCAAACCTACCAAAATCAACAGGAACATAGCAAACAAGACAAAAATACGATTTCGTTTATCAAAGACAGAATTGACTCGGCAAAATGGTTTATTGATGCTATACAGCAACGAAACGACACGTTGATGCGTACGATGAGAGCAATAGTCAGTTTGCAACGCGATTTTTTTATCGAAGGCGACGAGGCTTTACTCAAACCAATGATACTAAAGGACATAGCAAACATTACAGGGCATGATATATCTACTATTTCGCGTGTGTCCAACTCTAAATACGTACAGACAGAGTTTGGCATTTATCCCTTGAAGTTCTTCTTTTCAGAATCGATGACTAACGATGACGGTGAGGAAGTTGCAACTCGAGCCATCAAAAACCAGTTGAGTGAAATTGTCGCCAATGAAGACAAGCAAGCACCGTTGAATGACGATGAGTTAGTGGCAGCTCTCAAAGAAAAAGGTTTTGCAATTGCCCGAAGAACGGTTGCCAAATATCGTCAGCAACTCAATATCCCCGTTGCACGCATGCGCAAGATATTTTAAGTGATGAAAGTGTCAGCAAAGATATTATCCATTCTGCTCTATCCGATGTTCATACCCACGTATGCCATGGGATTGCTTTGTTGGGCTGTCAACTGGATGGGCAAACCGCTACCTGCTTTCTATGTGACTTACTTAATAATAGGTACACTTTGTTTCACTTGTTTTATTCCATTGACAGCCATATTAATTCTGAGGCAAAAAGGAATAATTAAAGATTTGTATATCAACGACAGAACTGAGCGGTCAACACCTTATATATATAGTTTGTTATCGATGGTGGCATGGTGGCTCTTTCTGTGCTTTGTCGTAAAAATGCCAACCATTATTTTGCTTTTAGCAGGAGGTACAATAGTGACTTTGTTGGCTGTGACACTGATTAATCTGAAATGGAAAATAAGCATTCACTTGGCTTGCTTCGGAGCATTTGCAGGCGCTATCACCGGATATTGTTATTATATAGGATTCATGCCGATATGGACGATTTCATCGGTATTTTTAACAGCCTTATTACTCATGTACAGCAGACTCTATTTGCAAGCACATACCCCCATGCAGGTGGTAAGCGGATTTTTGTTAGGACTGCTATGCACATTCTTACCTGCCCTATTTATATAATCTTATGAAAAAGAAACTGCTATTCATATTACTCTATTGCTTGTCATTGCCAAGTGCATATAGCCAAATATTGTCGGATAGTGCCCGTTTGTCATTACTCACTTGCACCCCCGGATACGAAGTATATTCCAAATACGGTCACTCGGCAATACGCGTATATGACCCTTTGCAAAAGATTGACGTGGTATTTAACTACGGCATTTTCAATTTCGCCACAGAACATTTCTATGCGAAATTTGTAAAGGGAGAAACCTACTATCAATTAGGTGTAGAGACGACAGAGAATTTCATTCTCGGAAGCAGTTTCGCAGGACGAACAACCTACGAGCAAGAACTCAATCTCACAAAAGAACAACGTGAATCTATCTATAAAGCATTGCTTATCAATTATCAGCCAAGCAACAGATACTATCTTTACAACTTTGTATTTGACAATTGCGCCACTCGTCCGTTCAAGTTGATTGAAACGGCTTTGCAAGAGGAATTCCAGACACCGGAATTTGACCAGCAGCGGAATACTTATCGAGAACTTATTACTTACTATTCGGAAAAAAACTCGTGGACAGGCTTTGGCATCAACCTTATTTTCGGGCGAGATGCAGACAAAGAGCTGCAACCAGCAGAAAGACTATTTTTACCGGAGCAACTGATGAACTTTGTTTCGGAAGCACGAATGTCCAACGGGCAAAAACTATGTTTGGAAGAAGACATACAACCATTTGAAATTCAATCGTATTCATGGTGGACATCACCTTATATAGCAGTAATGGTTGTTGTATTGCTGTTGCTATTTTCGATATGGTTGGATTTGCATACGCATCGGACAAGATGGTGGATTGATGCAGTATTGTTTTTCGTTTACGGTGTAATCGGACTCATCGGATGTTATCTGTCGTTCTTTTCGATTCACCCATTGGTAAAGCACAACTTTAACCTGCTATTCCTAAATCCGCTGATGTTTATTCCGTTCATACTGACCATGTTCACCAAAGGGCGGAAATGGCTATACAAAAGCAATCTGATTGTTTGCCTATATTTCTATATATCGCTCATTGTATGGCTATTCTCCGGACAAAGTTGGCACTTGATGATTTTAATACCGATTGTACATTTCCTGCGCATTAGAATTGTATGGTACAAAGATATATTTATTATCGGTAAGCATCAACGCATTATGACACCTAAAATTCTGCTACTCTTGTCTGTGCTATCCGGTTCTGTTGTTGCCAAAGCTGAATTGCCACGACTGACAGTAGTAGTGGCAGTAGAAGGATTGAACAATCAATCATTGGAACAACTTCGGAATTATTGGCCGGCAGGCGGAATGCGTACTTTAGATGAAGAAGCACACGAATACATCATTGATTTTCCGCAACTTACATATGGTGGTCCGGAAGCATTGGCAACCATCTGCACCGGCACTACTCCTGCTATGCACGGTATTGCAGCAAACTATTATTTTAACCGTTCAACCCGCCTTCCGCAAGCAATTATGGAAGATACGGAACAGAATGGTATAGGAACGACATTGCAAGTATCTCCGAAAGCATTGCTAACAACTACGTATGCAGATGAATTCCGAATGCAGAACAGTGCAGAGAGTCAAATATATGCAATAGGCATTCACCCGGAAGCAACCATGCTCTTGGCTGGCCATGCTGCCAATGCTTGTACTTGGCTCAATGACAAAGAAAAGCGATGGGCAACAACCACTTACTATTCAGGAGGATTGCCCACCGAAGCCGACCAAATGAATATGGACGGACGAATGACGACATATTCCGAAAAGAAATGGACTCCACGGATGGATATCGGAATGTATATTCATCCTACCGACATAGAGAAAAAGCAAAAAGGATTCAGTTATAATGCCGACGAAGTACTAACTTGTTCCCCCATAACCAATGAACTGATAGTGAATCTGGCTTTGGATATCCAACAAAGCAAGAAATTAGGTAGTGACAGACATCCCGATTTGCTTTCGTTGCAACTGACGGTTCGTTCTCCAAAAGCAAATTCAGACCTTATTCGTTCGGCAGAACAAGAAGATATGTACCTATCGCTCAACCAAAATCTGGGATTTCTGATTGAGCAACTGAACAAAAGAATCGGACGTGAACATTATCGCTTGATTGTTTTCGGGACACCAAAATACGGCATGGGAGAAGAAACTTATCAACGCGCAAATATGCAAGCACATATCTTCGATATTGATAGAGCCGCAGCTTTAATCAACACCTATTTGATGGCTATCTATGGACATGAGAGATGGATTGACGGAGGATACTTGCAATCGATTTACCTCAACCATACGATTATTGAGCAAAAGAAAATGCCACTACTGCAGTTACAGCAACAAGTGAGTAATTTTCTGATGGAATTCGAGGGAATACAAGCTGCCTTTCCGAATACCGAAGTACCAATATTACAAGGAAATGACATCACTAAAGATTTACAGCAGTCATACAACAAACAATGCTTCGGTGATGTACTCTTTACCTTGCAACCTATGTGGAGTGCAGGAAAAGGCAATAATGAGGCTTTTGATGCCATTATAGAGCCTCGTCCGGTAGCTCCTGTATTTATCTGGACAGCTTCACGCACATCACTACCGGAAGAAAAATTATCAGCAACAGATATAAAAAACATAATTATACAATAGACTATGGAATATTTTGAATGTAAAGTAAGTTACCAGAAAGAGACAGGTGACGGCAAACTCAAACCGGCAAAGGACGTTTATATCATTGAAGCAATTAATTTTGCTGATGCAGAAACACGCGTATTGGAACAAGTACGACCTTTTGTTTTTGCAGGACAAGAAGTAAATATGCAGACTATGCGTAAGGTGAATTTTGCAGAAGTTGTTCCCAATGAGCAAGGACACTATTGGTTCAAAGCAAAAGTACAATTCACCACTGTTGACGAAGAACGAGGCAAAGAGAAAAAAGTGAATGTACAATTGTTGGTAGAAGAAGAAAACATGGAAAGTGCTTATCGTACCGTAAATAAACTGATGGAGCAATCAGCCAACGATTATGAGATACTGAATCTGCAAGAAACTGCTATTGTGGAAGTTATTCGCATTTAATCAGTATTCCCCAATACTATACACAAACATGATACGTGACAACATTTTGCATATTCGGCAAATACTTCCCAAAGGAGTGCACCTGCTTTGTGTAAGTAAATATCACTCAACAGAGGAAATTTACGAAGCCTACAAAGCAGGAGAGCGCCACTTTGGAGAAAGTCGCGTACAAGAATTGCTGCTAAAAAAGACTGCTCTGCCGGATGACATCCATTGGCATTTCATCGGGCATTTACAGACGAATAAAGTAAAGCAAATCCTTCCGTTTGTGGATTTGATTCATGGTGTTGATTCGGTACATTTGCTGCAAACTATCAGTCAGCAACAAGCTTTTCTTTTGGATTCCGGTTCTACCACAAAGCAGGAGATTAATGTGTTATTAGAAGTAAAAGTAGCACTAGAGGCAACCAAATACGGATTTACTATCAAGGAAATCAATACTCTCTTTCAGCAACTCACAGATGGCAGCATCTCATTACCACACATACGTATTGCCGGTTTGATGGGTATGGCATCAAATACAACAGACGAACCGCAGATACGGCAAGAGTTCACGGCATTGCACAACTTGTTCATGCAACTACGCACCATACAGTCTTCAGCCAAAACAAAAGACTGCTCTATTGCAGAACCATTATCAATTCTTTCAATGGGAATGTCAGAAGACTATCGTATAGCTATCGAATGCGGCAGCAACTTAGTGCGTATTGGATCGGCTATCTTTGAATAAACAGCCTTTTCACCGACCTTTTTACACAATACAGCACCATTATTGCTGCATTTCTACCAAGTGGGCATAATAACCATGCTTGGCAAGCAGCTCGTCGTGACGCCCCATTTCTACAATCTCTCCTTCGTGCATCACACAGATAAGGTCGGCATTCTTAATTGTTGACAATCGGTGTGCTACAACCAATGTGGTACGATTACTCATCAAATTATCCAAAGCCTCCTGCACTAATTTTTCAGACTCTGTATCCAATGCTGAAGTGGCTTCGTCAAGGATAAGAATAGGAGGATTCTTCAGGATAGCACGTGCAATAGAAATACGCTGACGTTGTCCGCCCGAAAGCCGTGAACCACGGTCACCGATATTGGTTTGATAACCATCGGGCGTTGCCATAATAAAATCGTGGGCATTGGCAATACGGGCAGCCGCCACAACCTCATCCATGGTGGCATTCTCCACACCGAAAGTAATATTATTGTAGAAAGTATCGTTGAAAAGGATAGCTTCCTGATTGACATTGCCCATCAGACTGCGCAAATCAGTAGTGCATACATCTTTGATATTCTGACCGTTAATATAGATTCCGCCGGAAATAACATCATAAAAACGAGGCAATAAATCCACCATCGTTGTTTTGCCGGAACCAGATTGCCCCACCAAAGCGACAGCCTGTCCTTGTTTGATACTCAGATTAATATGCTTGAGAATCGGACGTCCCGTATTATAATGAAAACATACATCACGATATTCAATAAAAGGCGTCATATCGTCCGAAGCCTTTGTCCATTGTACCATCGGAACCGGCTGCAGGGGTTCTTTGATTGCAGATTCAGTTTGCAACACTTTATCTATACGCTCCAACGAAGCAACACCTTTGCGGATACTATATGAAGCACGAGTAAGGTCCTTTGCAGGATTGATAATCGAATAGAAAATAACGAGATAATAAATGAACTCAGGAGCACTGATCGAAGAACTACTCGAGAGAATCAATCCGCCACCATACCACAGCAAGATAGCTATCACGGCTGTTCCCATGAATTCACTCACAGGATGCGCCAACATATAACGACGGTGCAAACGATTGAACGTACGGCGTGTATCTTCGTTCAAACGGGCAAAACGGTCCTTGAGTTTCTGCTCTGCATTAAAAGCTTTCACAACACGCAAGCCGCCTAATGTTTCTTCTATTTGCGTCAGTATCTCAGCTGTCTGTTCCTGCCCTTTGGTGGAACGCTGCTTCAATGTCTTACCCACACGACCTATAAGCCAACCACTGATAGGAAGCAAGATAAGCACAAACAAAGTCAACTTCCAAGACAGCACAAAGAGCGTCAGAAGATAGATAAAAATCATAATCGGGTCCTTGAACACCATATCCAACGACGCCATTATACTGACTTCCACTTCTTGCACATCGTTGGTCATACGCGACATGATATCACCCTTCTTCTCTTCCGTGAAAAATCCGATAGGAAGCGACACTACCTTATTGAACAAGTCGCGCCGCAAGTCACGCAAAACGCCTGTACGGATAGGAATCATATAGTACGATGCCAACCATGCCGTTCCGCATTTGAGCAACGTCATCAGCACCAAAAACAAGCCCAATAAAAACAATACCCATCCGGCACCACGAGCGGCAATCTGCTCTTGCAGAAAGAAAAAGATATTGTTCTTCAAAGCAGCAAAAAAGTCCTCCAATGGCATCGAAAACGAAACGGCTATATGCTCCAAGTGCGTTTCGTCAATACCGAACAGGATTTGCAAAACAGGAATAATGGCAGCAAAACTGAACAAACTCAGTACCGTACTGAGCAAATTAAAGAAGATATTAAGTGCGAGTTGCCCTTTGTAAGGCGGAATGAATCGGCGTATGAGTCGAGCGAATTGCATAGTTTGTGTAGTCTGACAATAGTACTCTATAAGACTGCCAAAGGTTGGGGCAATCTTATAGAGTGTCTTTCAATATTTTATATCAATGGTTCTGACCAGCAATCACCGTTTAGAGCGACTGAATAAGTTCGGTCATAATCAGCGTCATCAGCGGTTGTTTGATATTGCCAATCTCCTGAACCTCTTCATGACTTACTTCCACAATCTTGCCGGGAACACCCAAATCTGTAATAATGGATATACCGAATACACGCATACCCATATGGTGCGCCACTATAGTCTCCGGTACAGTTGACATACCTACGGCATCACCGCCAATCACACGGAAATAAACATATTCTGCAGGAGTTTCGAAAGTAGGCCCTTGTGTGCCTACATAAACGCCTTCTTTCACACAGATGTTGTGTTTAGCGGCAATAGCTTTGGCTTTTGCCACCAATTCCGGATCATAAACGGCATGCATATCCGGGAAACGGGGACCTAATTCGTCATAGTTCTTGCCGCGCAAAGGATTCTCAGGGAAGAGATTGATGTGGTCGGTAATAATCATCAGTTCACCGATTTCGAAATCCGGATTCACACCACCCGACGCATTCGAAACCAAAAGTGTCTCAATACCCAACATCTTCATCACACGTACCGGGAAAGTAACATGCGCCATATCGTAGCCTTCGTAGTAATGAAAACGGCCTTTCATAGCCAATACATCCACTCCGCCCAATTTGCCCACAATCAGTTTGCCGGAATGACCTTCAACTGTAGAAACGGGGAAATTAGGAATGGTTTCGTAAGGCAATTCCTGTGCATCGGTTATTTGTGTTGCTAAATTTCCCAAACCTGTACCCAAAATGATACCCACCTTGGGTTGTGTTTTCATGACAGACCGCAAGTAGTTAGCGGTTTCGGTTATTTTCTGTAACATAGGATATAATTTGATTGTTAAACATTTCTGTGTTTTCTGCGAAATCCACCGTTATCGGCACAAAGAAAGTATGCAGTTTCAATGCATCAGGGAAAGACGGAGTCTCCACCAAACGGACAGCATCTTTCTGTGTAGTAATAATGGCATCGCATCGTTCATTATTAAATAGTTGCTCCAAGCGTTGCATATCCCGCTTGCTGAATGCGTGATGGTCGCCAAATAACAATTGTGGAGCATTGGGATATGTCCTGTGCAGGAAATCGATAAAAGGCAAAGGATTGGCTATACCTGCCAAAATCAAAGGTCGTTTCGGTTCGGCAATGGAGTCTGGTTCTACTGAAGTAAATACCGGTTGCATTTCCCCGTATTGCATCTTGGAGAAATACAAACGTTGATACGGGAGCAGCTTCAACGAAGTATCAATAATGCGTTTATCAATAGGTCGCATCGTATCCGGACACTTGGTTACTACCACGGCAGCAGCTCTCGAACTTTGTCTTGCATCTTCGCGCAATCTGCCCCAAGGCAAAAGATGGTCGTTGGTAAACAGATTGTCGGCAGACGTAAGCAGCAACTCAAATCCACATCGCAAAGAGCGATGTTGATAAGCATCGTCCAAGATAATCACTTGCAAATCAGGATAAAGCTGCATCAGTTTATGTATTCCATGCACACGGTTTTCCGACACCGCCACAATAGCATTCGGGAAATTCAAATGAATCTGCATGGGTTCATCACCGATGGTAACAGCCGTAGAATGTTCATCTGCCAACCGGAATCCTTTGGTCTTGCGCTTATAACCGCGTGACAAAACCGCCACTTTGAAACGCCCTTGCAACAAACCGAGCAGGTATTCCGTATGCGGCGTTTTGCCGGTACCGCCAACTGCCAGGTTCCCGACACAAATCGTAGGTATCGCAACCGTTGAAGAGCGCAGCACCTTCTCATCGTATAGCAAATTGCGCAGTCCTACGGCAATGCCGTAGATCCAAGAAGCTATCATGCGAAATACTACCATACGATGCACATTTTCTTACTTGATTGATATTTCAAACGGCAACCGCGCTTGCAGACTCGGCTGCTCGGCAAGTTGCTCTATCTGACGCAATTGCTCCAACAAACGGCGTTCTTTCACTGATGTACCCGACAGCGCTTCCATCAGTTTCGTCAGGTCATCCGTCAACTTGGGATAAGTCACAATATCGTACGTTTCCAATCCTGCTTTACCGGCAGCGGCGGCAATAGCCGTACGGATATCTCCCACTGCATCCGCCAAACCGATTTCTATGGCACGCTGACCACTCCAAACTCGCCCTTCGGCAATTGCTTTAATCTCGGCAACCGTCATCTTCCGCCCTTCGGCACAACGCGAAACAAACAGTTCGTAACCGCGATTGATTTCTCCCTGCATCAAGGCGCGCTGTTCCGGATTCATACCACGGAGAACCATATCTGCATTCGTACTTCCCAAACGATGGGTCGAAACGCCATCGTAATCAATACCCAATTTCCGGCTCAGTCCTGCGAAATTCGGAATCAAACCGAAGATGCCGATACTGCCCGTCAGTGTATTTTCCTGCAAGAATATCGAATCAGCCATACAAGAAATATAATAGCCGCCTGATGCGGCATAATCGCCCATCGAAACAATCAGCGGTTTCTTCTGTTTAAGCAAGTTCAAGGCATGCCAAATCTGCTCTGAAGCGTATGCACTGCCACCCGGCGAATTCACACGCAATACCACGGCTTTCACATTGTCCTTGTCCGCCACTTTGTCGATGGTTTCAACCATCTTCTTACCTACTATCCCGTCGCCTTCCGCATCGGTGATACTGCCCTCCGCATAGATAACGGCAATCTTGTTTTTCTCGTATTTTTGCTTGGCTTCCGGCACTTTCAACATAGCGCTGTGGGAAACCAAATGATAGTTGTCTGGAATACCGAAGCAAGCCAAATCGCTCAAAATCTTCGTCATGTCTTGCTCATATACCAACGAATCAATCAATCCCGACGCTGCAATTTCCTCTGCCGGACGGAGCAGCAAATATCTGTCTGCCAAGTAATTGAGTTGTTCTACCGACACATGGCGGCTCTGCGCAACATCAGTCGTCACCACATCCCATATATCGTCAAGCATCGTCTTCGTTTGCAAACGGTTAGCCTCACTCATCTTGGTGAGAATATAGGGCTCTACTGCCGATTTGAACGTACCAACTTTCACTACCTGCATTTCTACGCCCAACTTTTCCAAAGCACGGGAATAGAATGTCACATTCGATGACAAGCCCGACCACGAAAGCGAGCCGTGCGCATTCAAATAAACGGAATCCGCTACCGAAGCCAGATAATAGTTCGACTGCGAATAGCTGTCGGCGTAAGCCACTACGAACTTGCCCGATTCCTTGAAATCCTGCAGTGCATGGCGCAATTCTTGCAACGACGCATAACCGGCACTCAGATTACCTCCCTCCAGATAAATACCGGTTATATTGTCATTTTCCTTCGCCAAACGAATATTGCGCAGCAGGTCGTCCAAACCCAGTTGTTGTGGCGTTTCCTGCCCCGATGCTTGTGATAGAAGCGACATGAAAGTATCGTCCGCAACACGTTCTGACAGCGTTCCCGTAAGGCGGATATGGTAAACGGAGTACCCCTCCAAAACGGTCGTCGTCTCGCTCATTCCCGCAATAGCACCTATAAACGTGAAGAAAAATACGACCTGCAACAAGCCGAACAAGAGCAAACCGCACAAGGTCGCCAATGTATATTTCAAGAATTGTTTCATACTCTCTTATTATTATCCGATTGCAATCTGATTGTTATTGTATTGTTCTTTAGCATGTTAGTGCTCTACCATTGTGTATTGTGAGCTGCACCGGAGCACCCACGTCCGGCTCTTTTGGCATTCTCGTGGCATTCCGCAACAGCCCGCTTTCTGTCTTTCAAGCAAAGGCACATTCGGCAACATAGAATGCGACAGCAAAGATAAGTATTTCTATTCAATAATACAAATAAAAGCCCATAAAAAAACATTGTTGTCCGGTAAAGTACTATTGTAGAGATGCGATTTATCACGTCTAAAGGATTCAGTCTTGTATTGTAGAGACGTTGTGTGCTGTGTTTCTTTCAATTCCCGTGCTTTGTAGAGACGATGTGTACATCGTCTCCTTTGCCCGATAATACATTGTAGTGACGGGACGTATCCCGTCACTTTGTCTTATAATGATAATGCCTGCTCATCCACATATCATTATCATACCGCACAGTTACCGTTATTTGGTGATTATTTGGTGATTATTTGGTGATTACTTGGTGATTCAGCATACAATAAGCATACAATAAGCATCCCCGCAGATACAATTATTAGGTTATTATTAGGTTATTCAGCTACCCTTACGCTACCTTTACGCTTTTGTTAGAGCAACTATTGGATACCAAACATTAGATATTAAATATCAATCGCTTAGTCCAGCAGATTACCGAAATTATTCGATAGTTGTACCATCTTATCGTACTCCTCAGGCGACAAGTCTTGGAAATAGAAATTGCGGGGATCAACCGGTTTGTCTTTGAAACGCACTTCGTAGTGCAAATGCGGACCGGTTGACTTACCCGTGTTACCCACCAAAGCAATCACGTCACCACGATGCACTTTCTGTCCTTTTTTCACCAACGGCTTGTACAAATGGGCATAGAGTGTCGTATAGCCGAAACCGTGAGACACTACCACCGTATTGCCGTACCCTTGTTTCCAACCGACGAAACTTATCGTACCGTTACCGGTAGCATAAACATCCGTTCCCGTAGGTGCCGTAAAGTCCATGCCTGAGTGGAAACGACGAGTGTGATACACAGGGTCCACACGATAGCCGTAACCGCTTGCCACACGCTTCAAGTCTTTATTCAGCACAGGCTGGATTGCAGGAAGGTAATCCATACGAACCTCGTTGATTTTGGCTAATTCAACGATTTCATCGTAAGATTTGGCTTGACTATAGAGTTCCTTCTCCAATATGTCCACCTTGCGGGTAATATCGGCAGCCAATTGCCAATTCGTCATTTTTACGATGGAATCGTAGTATTCCAATTGCCCTACAGCTCCCAAACGGACAGAAAGAGGAATAGGGTCAGTCTGGAACAAAACACGGTACAGATTATCGTCACGCTGCTGTAAATCAGTCATAACCAACTGCATCTGGTCGAGTTGCCGTGACAGCAATTCATATTGCGTCTTCAATGCGTCACGTTCCTTTACCACCTGCACCTCACGGGGAGAGGGAAAGAACGAGAAAAACAGAAAGAAAAAGATGATACCCGTAACAATACCGATGAATACGTACAGCAAACCCATTTTAACGTAGTGTTTGAACGAATGGTTGTTCACCTGCTCCATAGCAAGCGTATCGGGATTCAGACGATATTTCTTCTTTTGCATAATGCGATGGTTGATTCTTATAGTTAGGTTATAATAGTTTGTTTTCCAAATCGGTACGTGATATCTTGCGTAGTTCCTTACGTATGGCGGCACGATATTCGGGTTTGTACCAGAAGAAGAACTGGCGTTGCGCTAATTTCTGTTCTTTGGTACGGGCAACATACACAGGTTCCAACGTATAAGGATTCAGTCCTGTATAATACATCACGGTAGAAAGCGTCATGGGTGTAGGGGTGAAATCCTGCACTTGCTCCAAACGGAAGTCAAGTTGCTTGGTCTTTACCGCCAGCACTGCCATATCCTCCGTTGTACACCCCGGATGGGAAGAAATGAAATAAGGAATCAGTTGCTGGTGCAAACCTGCTTCCCGGTTTACCTTGCAAAAATACCGTTGAAACCGTTCAAATTCACTGAAAGGCGGTTTGCGCATCAATCGCAAAACACGGTCGGAAGTATGCTCGGGGGCTACTTTCAATCTGCCGGACACATGCCGTGTAATCAAACAGCGGGCATACTCCTCCGACAATAAATCGTAGCGGACGCCACTTCCTACAAAAGCCTTCTTGATATAAGGCAGACTATCCACACTGCGGTAGATATCCAATAGCGGACCAAAATCAGCATTGAGGTTTTTGCAAATCTTGGGTTGGATACACGACGGGCGTTTACAACGGTCACAAAGCGAAAGGTCTTTGCCGTGCATCATATACATATTGGCGGAAGGACCTCCCAAGTCACTCAGATAACCCTTGAAGTCAGGCAGTTGCGCTATCTTCTCTATCTCTCGCATAATCGATTCTTTACTGCGGGAAGCAATATGTTTGCCCTGATGGGCGGAAATAGTACAGAACGAGCAACCGCCAAAGCAACCCCGATGCAGATTCACCGAAAAGCGTATCATTTCATACGCCGGTATAGTCTTGTTTTTATACTTGGGATGAGGCAGACGGGTATAAGGCAAATCGAAAGAAGCGTCGATTTCTTCCGTTGTCATCGGCGGATAAGGCGGATTGACCACTACATAATTATGCCCTGTTTGCTGCCACAACAGTTGTGCAGAAATAGTGTTCGACTGTTCTTCCACCCATCGGAAATTCTCGGCATAAGCACGTTTATCGCATTGACATTCTTCATAAGAGTGCAACCTTATACCCTCTTTCGGCTGAGTATGGGCTACATATGCCGTCTGCGGAATATCATGCGGAAAACCTTGTTCTTTAGCATTTTGCAAACGGTGCACCAATTCGATAACAGGTTTCTCCCCCATTCCGTAAATGAGCAAATCTGCCCTGCTGTCCACCAATATACTCGGCATCAGACGGTCCGACCAATAATCGTAATGCGTCAAGCGACGCATGGAAGCCTCTATGCCGCCTATCACCAAAGGGACATCGGGATATAGTTCTTTGATTATCTTGGCATAAGTAACAGTACAATAATCAGGGCGCATACCTGCCCTTCCGTCCGGCGTATAAGCATCGTCACTTCTCAAACGGCGGTTGGCAGTATAGTGATTCACCATCGAATCCATACTTCCTGCTGATATGGCAAAGAACAAACGCGGACGACCTAATTTCTTGAAGTCACGATAGTCTCCCCGCCAATCAGGCTGTGGTACGATAGCCACACGCAAACCCTGTGCTTCCAATGTACGACCGATTACAGCCGCACCAAAAGAAGGATGGTCGATATATGCGTCTCCTGAAAAGAGAATCACATCCACTTCATCCCATCCCCGGAGTTCCAACTCCTTCTTGGTTGTCGGTAGAAAATCGGTCAGTTGCATTAGCGTACTTCTATATATGTAACGGTTCCATCGGAAGAACTGACGACACAAGCATCGCCACTCAATTGATATACCGTATTCAAAACCGAGTTTCCTATCTTATGACGCCATACTACTTTGCCCGTTGCTGCATCTATACCATGCAGCAAACCGTTCTTCGTACCAAATACGATAACACCGTCTTTCTCCATCAGCATCGACGGATTATGGTCATAACCATACTGCGCATTATGGTTCCACAAGGTGACGGGTGTATCGGCAGTAGCATCCATCGCCACTACATAATCGTTCATGCAACGGGAGAATATCATCTTTCCGTCCGTACTGATACCCACCGTTTCACGTACTACATGTTCTTTGGTACGCCATACTACTTCGCCCGTTTGGGCATCCAAGGCAGTAAAATAGCGGTCCGGAGCCGTAATGAAAATTTTTCCGTCGGATGCTACGGGCCAGACTGCAGCAGGAGAAAACTTGTCGTTCTTCGACCCGTTGTTCCACTTCCAGAGCAAACTGCCGTCCGACTGGCGCAAAGCATACAGATAAGTTCCCCATGCACCGAAATAGATATTGCCTTCATACAGACACGGGCGGGATTCGATGTAGCCTTCCACTTGGTCGAACACCCATTTCTGTTTGCCGTTCTTCAAATAAAGCGCACGGAAGCAACCGTCTGAACCACCGATATAAACAATGCCCTTATCCACTACCGGACATCCCATAACAGCCTTGCCCGTAGTTACTTTCCAAAGCAACTTGCCGTCGGCTTGGTTCAGACAACAGATATTGCCGTCGGTAGAACCGAATACCACTTTGCCATCAGCAACGCAAGCTGTAGAAACAATACGGCTGCCTGTCTGATAAGTCCACTGAACAGAGCCGTCCGCCAACGACAAAGCATAGAATTTACCTTCGTCATCACCGAGATATACGGTATTGCCATCCACAGCAGGAGCAGCATAAATACCCACTTCCAAAGCGGTTTGCCATTTCCGATGCACCATATGATATTGTTCATTCACAGAGAAATCAGGCAATAACGCCGAATCGGGTTCACCATAATCATGTTGCCCGAAAGGAAGAGCCAACCATTGGCGAGCCGGTTCACCGATTACTTTCTCGGAAAAACGGATAGAATCGGCAGCAACAGAAAGAACAGAATAACCGCCTACAGGCTGGTTAGCCCGCAGATTAGAGCGGTGCAGTACGTCAGGAATACCGTCACAGTTGAAGAGCAGATTACGATGGTAGTGCCCGCCCAAAACGGCTTGCACATTGTATCGGCGCAACATATTGGTCACATCATACCAGTTATCCACATCACCCGTTTGCAAAGGATAGTGCGTAACAGGGAATACAGGAGTCCCCTCAGGCAACTTGTCCAATTGTTCACGCACCCAGGTAATGTCTTGCGGAGCGACATGCCCATCCGCCATTTTGATAACCGGACCGGAATTGAAACCGATAAAGCAACAATCGTTATACAGGAAGCAGAAACGGTCGGAACCGAACACATCAGCAAAGTCTTTGCAACCTGACTCCGACCATTTGGTTTCGTGGTTGCCGGAAGTAATATAATAAGGCACTTGCAAACGATCAAGCACGGCTTTAACAGCTACCATCGACAAACTATCGCCCGATTCGGTTACATCGCCGGATACGATTACGAAAGCAATGTCCGGATTTTGATTCAACTCATTGACTGAGTTGTTCAAATCCTCTAAAGGCGTTGGATTGGATTTGGATATATGTATATCAGTAAGCAAACCGAATGTAAAAGGTTGGGATGCCGCCATTATTAACAAGCACCAACATAGCAATGGTAAAAAAAGCAGTCGTTTCATATTATTCTATGGTTAGTTTTAAGTTTGCGGCAAGTGTAGCTAATTCAGGGTTACTTTTGAGCAGGTTATCATACGCTTCTTTATCGGTGAAACTATGTTTGGCAAGGCTCTCATCAACACGGGTAATCAATTGTACATCAGTATTGTGCAACTGTTTGCGCAAATGCTTCACTATCTGTTCTTTCACCCGGATAACTTCTTGCTCTTGCAAACGGTTGGCAAGAGCAAGCACAATTTGTACCCCGTCCTGCAAAAGCGGATTGGTATTGTACAGAGTTGCTTTCAAACGGTCTTCTTTTTCGAAGATACCGGGCAACGTAAGCCATACCTGATCCAATTGTTGCTGGGTAACGGCAAGATGTTCAGGCTCATCAGGAGTTTCCGAAGGCTCTGTTCCTGCGGCTGTATGCTGCGTTGTAGTTGTCTCTTTCGGAGTGGCAGGAGAAGGATTTACATGTTGCCGTATCGAAATAGATGCCGGTGCTCCGACAGGTGGTGCAACAGTACGCGGACGGTTTTGCTGCGGTGCAGGAGCCGTATTGGTATTGGACACAACAGAAGCCGGTTTTTGTGCAGCAACAGGCTTTTGTGGTGCAGTCGATACTGCAGCAGTTTTTTGCACTGCGGTTGGTGAAGGGGCAACTGATGCAGGAGCAACTACAGGAGCGGCAACCATAGTGAGTTGGCACAGTTTGATGAGCATCAACTCAACAGTCAGGCGTTTATTCTTGGCTTGACGGTATTGTATATCGCACTCATTGGTCAGCTCCAAGCCTTTGAAGATGAAAGGCAAAGAACAGCGTTGGGCTTGTTCGGCATAGTGCCGGCGAACAGCATCGCTCGTTTCCATGAGCGAAACAGTTTGCGCATCTTTGCTTACCAACACATTACGCAAATGGAGTCCCAATCCGACCGTGAAGTTCTGCGCATCGAAGCCCTTGTTCAATACATCGTTAAAGAGCAACAACGCTTCGGCATAATTGTTGGTCAAAGCGTAGTCTATCATACGGAAATAGTAGTCCGTATCAAGGACATTGAGTATTTCGAGCACTTGCTGATAATCGATATCAGTACCGCAATAGCTGATAATCTGATCGAAAACAGATAAGGCATCACGCATACCGCCATCCGCTTTTTGGGCAATTACGTTCAACACTTCATCAGAAGCATTGATGCCCTCTTTATCTGCTACATAGCGCAAATAACGTATTGTATCGTTGACAGTGATACGGGAGAAATCGTAGGTCTGACAGCGGGAAAGAATAGTGGGCAATACCTTATGCTTTTCAGTTGTCGCTAAGATGAAGATTGCATACGAGGGAGGCTCTTCAAGCGTCTTGAGCAAAGCATTGAAGGCATCTTTGGAGAGCATATGCACCTCGTCGATGATATATACGGAATACTTGCCTATTTGCGGTGGGATACGCACTTCAGCAATCAACTGACGGATATCTTCCACCGAGTTATTGGAAGCGGCATCCAATTCGTGGATATTGAAAGAGCGTTGCTCGTTGAACGCCACACAGGATTCACACTGATTGCAAGCATCGTGGTTTTCGGTAGGTTGCAGACAGTTGATGGTTTTCGCAAAGATACGGGCACAAGTGGTTTTGCCCACTCCGCGCGGTCCACAAAACAAATAAGCATGTGCCAAATGGTTAGTCCGAATGGCATTCTGCAATGACTGGGTAATCGTTTGCTGCCCTATTACCGTCTCAAACGACAAAGGACGGTACTTACGAGCCAATACAATATAGTTTTCCATAATATATAAAATAGCGTACAAAGATAACAAAAACATTGCAAACGGGCAAATAGTTTGCCCGTTAGATTGCATTATTGCCCCAATAAAAAGAAAAAAGCCTTTCAGAGCAAGAACTCTGAAAGGCAATAAGCGGTCAGACACTTCTTAACAAACAAACAAACTAACTAACTCATCAACGCATTTTCGAGTTGCTGTACGGAACGGCGGAAGAAAGTATCGTATGACATCATATCGTTGACGGACTTGATTGCATAAAGCACTGTGGCATGATTGCGATTGCCCATGTGCAGTCCGATTTCAGCCAAGGGTTTGTCGGTGAACTTCTTTGCCAGGTACATTGCCACTTGCCGTGCTTGCGCCACTTCACGCTTGCGCGTTTTGGCGAACAATACTTTTTCTGGTACATTGAAATGCTGACAAACCATAGCGGTGATATTCTCCAAAGTGGTATCATTATTGGTGACAGCCACCAGACGGTTGACCACTTGTTCCGTCAGGGTCATATCGATTTGCGCATCGGTAAGTGTGGAGTATGCCAACAAAGAAGCCAAAACACCTTCCAAATCACGTACATTGTCGTGTACGTTTTCAGCAATGTAATCCACGATTTCATCGGAGATTTCCAATCCGTCTTGATAGATATGGTCTTTTAAAATATCACGGCGCAATTGGAAATCGGGCTTTGTGATTTCGGCAGACAATCCCCATTTGAAGCGGGTAATAAGACGGTCTTCCAAGCCTTTGAGTTCGACAGGAGGACGGTCGGAAGTAAGAATGAGCTGTTTGCCCGTCTGGTGCAAGTGGTTGAAGATAAAGAAGAAGGTATTTTGCGTTCCTTTCTTCTCCGCCCAATACTGAATATCGTCCACAATGAGCAAATCGATAGTCTGATAGAAGTTGATAAAGTCGTTGACCTTATTACTTACTACGGCATCCATATACTGCACCTGGAAAGTATTAGCCGATACATACAGCACCCGTTTATCGGGATAGTCCTTCTTCACCTGATTGCCGATAGCGTTTGCCAAGTGGGTTTTTCCGACGCCGCTACCGCCAAAGATAAACAAGGGGTTGAAGATAGTCTTACCAGGGTCTTTGGCAATTGCCATACCGGCAGTGCGCGCCAACTTGTTTGCTTCGCCGGCAATAAACGAACGGAATGTATAGGAAGGATTGAGTTGCGGGTCGAGATCCGGCAATTGAGGCTGCGCATCATAAGGCGTACGCATGGCAGAAACGACCGGACGCTTTGCTTCTGCTTCTTCTACGCCTTGGCTCGGAATAGTGGAACCTGCCCCCGATGCACTATCAATGAGTACACGATACTCCAACCGCGTCTTATCACCAAAGACACGCCGGATGGTTTTACCAAGCAAGTCAATAAAGTTCTCCTCTATATATTCGACCACATACTGGCTTTTTACTTGCAGTACCAAAGTACCATTCTCATATTGCAACGGCACAATGGGTGCAAACCAAGTTTTGAAAGCCGACCCCGAAAGGTTGTCTTTCAAAATCTGAAGGCATTGTTCCCAATATGTATTGCAATTCTCCATTTATAGTATTTGTGTTCTTTGGTTGTTGTGTTCTTCTACTATGTTCAGCGACCTATTATACAGATGCCGGATAAGGCGTCAAAAAATGCCTCACCTTCGCTGAGTATCTCTTTGAGTTGCTAAGTATCAACTCATTGCAATCAGAGCGGTGAGTCATTCGTTCGCAATGCAAAGTTCCGACTTTTTTTTGAGACGGGCAAGTAGTGAGCAAGTATGAGTTTTTTTAAGGTTTTAACAGAGGGCTAAATTTCAAGCAGTTAGATATAAACAACTATCAGACAGGCCACTAAGCGGGAAAAAGATAAATCAAACGATGTTTTTGTTTGTGAACCAAGTTATAGCATTATCGCATTTTTTCAGTATTACTATCGGGATGGCAAACTGATTATCAGCGGTTAAGAAGAGCCGGTAAATTATTTTCACAGCATTTACTTATTTAGAACAAAATCAAACAAGCAAGTGCACACAACCGGCATAGAACATTGAGACAACAAGCATACCTATTCAAACAGGACGGCATACGGACTGCTTATAGTATGCAGAATAACCTAATAACAACCTAATAACAACCTAATAATAACCTAATAATTGTATCTGCGGGGATGCTTATTGTATGCTTATCGTATGCTGAATCACCAAATAATCACCAAGTAATCACCAAATAATCACCAAATAACGGTAACTGTGCGGTATGATAATGATATGTGGATGAGCAGGCATTATCATTATAAGACAAGGTGACGGGATACATCCCGCCACTACAATACAAAATCAATCCTTTAGACGCAATAAATCGCGTCTCTACAGATCCGTAATGACACAGATGAGACGATGTACACATCGTCTCTACACAATGCGGGAATTGACGGAAACGAACTACCGGATAAGATACAGGGAGTTATTTCTTTTTGTCCTTGTTACCAAAGAGGGAGAAGTGGACATAGCGCTTCGGGTTGGCTTTGAGGTCAACGAGGAGGCTGTCAGCACTTGCAACGGTATTCGCCAAAGAAAGGTAGAGTTCTTTGTCATTGAGGAGCAAACCTATGGTTCCATCGGCAGAATTGATACTTGCAGTGAGCGTTTGGAGGTTGGAAACCATACTATCAACCCGGTGAATGGTATTGTCGATATCCACTTTGCCCAGGTTCGCAGAGAAACCGCGAATGTCAGCTACTGCGCCTTGAGCATCGTCGAGTATGGCAGGGACCTGCGTATTCATCGCTGTTTTCAATTGTCCGGAAACAACTGCCAAATCACGTGTAGCATTATCAATCTGCGCCAAGGTCCGGCTGATATGGTCACCTTCGAGCTGTTGGTTCACCGTCGCCATAAGCGAATCGACCTTAGTGAGGACAGACGAGAGTTGCGCCAACATCTCATCCTGCAGATTGTCGAGCAACCCCGGCACGATGACAGCAGGCAAAGTATCGCCTTTGGCATAGAAAGTACCGTTGGATTCGTCGGGAAGATTGAGCTGCAAAGCAGAACCGCCGAGCAATCCATCGGCAATCAAGGCTGTTTGAGTGCCGCAAGGAAGTGCAATCGCCTTATCGATGGAGAATGCCACAGAAAAGGCGTTTTCATCGGTGAAATCGTAATATATCTTGTCCACCTGCCCTACTTTATAGCCTTTGATATAGACAGGCGCCTGCTCGGTCAAGCCATTGAGGTGCGTATAGGCGGCATAGTAAGAATTGGTTGCGGAGAAAATGTTTACCCCCTTGAGGAAATTAAATCCGAAATACATCAGGAATACGGCAATAACAGCCAAGATTCCGACCTTCATTTCACGTGAATACTTTAGTTTCATATCGTTATTGTTATATTATACATTATTGTTTTATCATTTCCAGTGCTTTCTTCACGGGAATCTGACGGTCGCCACAGAAAGCGACGATGAAACAGTCCTTAAATTTGGCGGACAGTTCTTTGCGCAAAGCCACGACGGACAGATAGTCGGTGGAGCTGCCATAGGTATATTTATAGAAATTGCCATCCTTGACACAATGGCAGTCGGTCAGTCCTTTGAAAGACGGATCACCCGCTTTTAGAGGAGATTTAACCGAGAATATCTGTACACAAAACACTGGTGAACCGGCAGATTGCTGCGTTTTCACCGCAGTGGTATCGGAAGTTTCCTTTACAGTCAGTTGTGCGGTGTTTGCCATTTTCTTGTCAAGTGTGGTTTTGTAAGCGACAAAAGCATTGTAAATTGCATTCGCCATATCGGATTTTCCCTTGTCGGAAGCGAGGTAACGCTCTTCGTCTTTATGAGTGATAAATCCCATTTCAATCAACACAGAAGGACAGGCAGACTTGTGCAAAACCCAAAAACCCGCTTGGCGCACCCCACGGTCGAAACGACGGAGTTTGCCGGTGAATTGCTCCTGCACCAAAGTTGCGAACTGCAGACTTTGGTCGATATACTGATCCTGCATGAATTCGAACATAATATAGGACTCAACGGACTTCGGGTCGAAGCCTTGGTAGGTAGTCTGATAGTCATCTTCGAGGAGCATTACGGCATTCTCACGCATGGCAACATCGAGATTGGATTCGATTTTATTCAGTCCCAAAGTGAATGTTTCCGCTCCATTGACCGCACGGTTGTCCGCTGCATTGGTATGAATACAAATGAAGAGATTCGCATGGTTCTTGTTGACAAAATCGGCACGTTCCTGCAAGGTGAGAAAAACATCGGTGGTACGGGTGAAAAGCACCTTTACATCGGGATAATTGTCTTTAATAAGTTTGCCGGTACGCTTCGCCACCTCAAGATTCAGGTCTTTTTCCTGAACGAGCAAGCCCAAAGCTCCGGGATCACGGCCACCGTGTCCGGCATCGATTACGACCGTGAATGCTGACATTGTCATCACACAGACGGTCAAGAAGAATGTTATTATAGCATATCTACGCATTGTCGAAAACATTACAGAATTAAATCCCTGCAAAGATAACACTTTTTCGGTAAATACGCAAAATACGTGCCAACATGCACGATTTAAACATTCCACATCAAAATGCAACTACGTTAATAGTTTGTTATTAAAGACCGTGAGCGGTGTGTTAAATTTCAATTTAGCTCTTGGTCTTCTGTTTATCTTATCCTGTATCTGTTTAATTTGCTCTTCTGTAAAGTCAT
>JALFYY010000008.1 GCA_022783865.1 Bacteroidales bacterium | reverse complement strand
TTGCGGTGTCGCCCTCAACGCGGATGGAGTATGCCCAAAATGTGGTTATCGGAAAAAATAATCCACGTAAAGCTGCATATAAAATAAAGTGATGATGAAAATATGGGGCTGTGTCGTAATTAAGGTTTACGGCGCAGCCCCTCAATTCTATTTTACCTCAAATCCGCAACTACGCGCCTAATATGATACAGAAGCGAAAATAATCTGCATCGTTAGTAAAAAGGGGGCACAGTGCATCGAATGTCACCATAAAGACATATAAATGCCCCTTATCCCACCATGCGACTTGAGGCAATACGCAAAATCACGACCATAAGTTGTCGGTGTCATCCAAAGTCATTCTGGGTCAGTTCCTTTATGGCTCTGAGCATTGTGTCGGCACTGCATGTGCGAAGTGGCGGTTGAAGCGAGAGATGATACATCAGATGAGTGGTGACATCCTCTATGCATGAGCCGCCACAGAAATAAACGCTCATAAGCGAACGGTTTCGTTAAGCCAGATGAGCAATGATGAGCTTGCTCGGGCATTGTCATGGCGAGAAACGGTCGGATAAAATCCAACGGATGATTTCGCTGTATTGATAACCATACAGCTTGCATCTCATACCAAGGGTTGAGTCTATAACAGATGAGAGCTTGGAGTCAAATTGCTCCATTATTGAAAATATTCCTCCAAAAGGAGTGAGTTCCTCAGATTTAATTTGTATTTTTGCCATGTCATATCAGAGTTTTGCTTGTTTATTTTTGCAACACTAAGATAAGTGAATTCTTCGACATGGCAAAATCCTGGGCAACTTTTTGTTGCTCAGGTACTTAAAAAGTTATATTTGTAATAGTGTTGCGGAATTAAGGATGATAATACTTGGGATAATGGCAATGCCTATCTAGATCAAGAGATGACCAATACAGGGTACACCTATAATGGTTACACCATTTATTCTTACACTTTTAAAGAGTTATATGACGGGGCTGAAATTCGTTTTAAGCACTATAGAGATAAAGTCTGCAACTTAAGAGTAATACATGGATGAGGTTTCGGTTGCAATGCGCCTTGAGCCATGCAATTGCCTTTATGCAGATATTCCCTATCAACGGCATTCTCTTTTTCAGGGAATGCCGTTGCTGTAGAGGTTGGAAACTTGAATTAAACTGCAATAATCTGCAAAAATACGCGTAAACTGCAATAAACTGAAAGTGCCGTTTTCTCTTGCCGTATCTTTGCAGTAAAATGTACAATTTAGGGCATTTGATGACACTAGAGAGCAATTGAAGACATTTTTGTACAGTTGTGTGCACTTGCGAGTAGTTGTGTGACAGTGCGGATTTTTTTCCGCCGTATCTTTGCAGTGGATTTTGGACAAAGGAATCAGGATAATGGACTTGAGACATATTTGTGTGGTTGGCAAAAACGAACAAAAAGCGAACAATTGTTCTTTGATTTTGCATCTTTTTCGCTGTATCTTTGTCGTGGAAAAAAGTGGCTAAAGAAACGGACAAAAAACAGACAGATGTCCTTTGAAATCGCCCATTTCTCGCCGTATCTTTGCAGTGTGGAATCGAAGCGTCGATTCGCAATGCAAAGAATTGACCTTCAGCTTTCGGGCTGCACATCCATCCGCTATACGTATGTGCTTTCGTGTAGCGTTGTAACCTTCGTCGGGAGACGAGGCAAAGCACGATGTTCTTTGACGTACTATTTTAGTTGAGTGTTGTAGAGAGTATAATGCTGGCAGAGTTGTTTGTAAAGCGTGACAACACGCAAAGATGAAGTTCGTATTGAAATGTGACCAACACCCCAATACTGCACAATTAACGGTCAATTATAGGGGCATTAATGCAGAACCACCATGGTCCGATAATGTAATATTAACTCCATTTTGCTTATCCGCAAAATAGTTGTACCTTTGCATTGTATCCGTGCGTGGCATTTTTGCTTATGCTCGGTGAATATTTTATACGCTAATTATTATTTATGACATTTCAAGAACTTGGGTTATGCGATGCGTTGCTGCGATCCACTGAAACACTTGGTTTTCAACAGCCTACGCCTGTGCAGGAAGCCGCTATTCCCTATATGCTTCACGAGGAGCGCGACCTTGTTGCGCTTGCCCAAACAGGAACCGGCAAAACCGCAGCTTTCGGTTTGCCGATGTTGCAATACATAGCCTCGTTGCCGGATGATAATCAGTTTATTACCCGTGCTTTGGTGCTCTCTCCCACGCGCGAACTTTGTGTGCAGATAGCCAAAGATTTGCGCAATTATGCCCAGTACATGCCGCAAATCCGCATTGTGGCAGTATATGGCGGTGAGGATATTCGCAAGCAACTCATGCAACTCGACCGCACCCCTCAAATCATTGTTGCCACGCCCGGGCGACTGATTGATTTGTTGCGTCGTGGCAAAGTGTCGCTCGACAATATCCGTTATCTCGTTTTGGATGAAGCGGATGAAATGCTCGATATGGGTTTCCAAGAGGATATCGAAACCATTCTGCAGCGCACGCCTGACGACCGTCGCACCATGCTTTTTTCCGCCACCATGCCTGCCGATATTGCCAAGATAGCAGGGCAGTATATGCACAATGCCCACGAGATACAAATCGGCGAACGCAATGCCGGCACGGAGAATGTAGAGCATATCTATTATGTTTGCCGTGCGCAGGAACGCTATTTGGTCTTGAAACGCATAGTCGATCTCAATCCTGATATCTATGCCATCGTGTTCTGCCGTACCAAGGCTGAAACGCAGGAGATAGCCGAAAAGTTGATAAAAGACGGGTATAGTGCCGATGCTTTGCATGGCGATTTGACGCAGGCGGCACGCGACGGCGTGATGCAGCGTTTCCGTCTGCATGGTGTACAAATCTTGGTGGCAACCGATGTGGCGGCACGCGGATTGGATGTGCATAACCTCACGCATGTGATTAATTATCAGTTGCCTGACGACCCCGAAGTATATACCCATCGTTCCGGTCGGACAGGGCGTGCCAATCAGAAAGGCATCTCTGTCAGTATCGTTCACCAGCGTGAAACACGCCGTATCGCCAACTTGGAGAAGATGTTGCGGCGCAATTTTCATCGTGAGCAGATTCCTTCCGGCATTGATGTGTGCAAGAAACAACTCTTCCACTATATTGCCCGTGTGCAGAATGCCGACCTCACATTGATGGACGAAAACAATATCTTGGACGGCGGCTTGCAGGAAGTGGTGCGTATGCTCGATTATCTGTCAAAAGAAGAAATCATCAAACGCTTTGTGTCGCTTGAGTTCAACCGCTTTTTGGAATATTACCAAGATGCGCCCGACTTGAACATTCCCGAAACCAAGCACGAACGCACGCGTACCAACGAACGGGGAAAAGCAGAGCGTGGAGGAAGGGGAAAGACCGTGCGCCTCAAAATCAATGTCGGGAAGTCTGACAACATGACGCCCAAACGCTTTCTCGGATTGGTCAACGATACAACGCACGACCGTACCATCGCTATCGGTAACATCGAAATTGCAAAGAACTACACTTTCTTCGATGTCTATCTCGACCAAAAGCAGAAACTCATCGCTGCTTTCCGTCAGTGGGACGATTTGCAAGTGCAGGAAGTGAAAGGCCGCCGTGCTTCTGATAATGATGTTTCTTATAAAAAAGACGACAAGCCTCGTTCGAAGAACAAACGCGAAAACCGTGATGCTCCTAAAGAGAGGTCGAGCAAAGGCAATTGGGAAAAACGTTCCAATGTCTCATCGGATAAGCCTTGGCGCAGTCGTAGGTAAAACATTAACCGCTGGATACTATGCTTGCTTTAGAAAAACTGATAGCCGAAACCCACGATGATTTCGATGTCTATTCATCGGTAGTAGTCGGTTTCGATGATGCGAAAAATCTCGTAGTGGAACTCGAACGTAGCGATAGCAATCGTCCTCGCCACAACCGTAAAAACCGTGCGGTAGTCAATGCCGAAGAGGCTCTGTTGCTGGCAAAACGCTTGAATCGTCGTCTTGTCGAGTTGCCCCAAGCCTTGTCCGAAGAATTTGTTGATACGGAATATGATTTTCTGACTCCTGACGACATTCAGACCGTCTTTCGGGAAATGCTCGATTATATCCTCGAACTGGGTGGACACTACGTGATTGACAGATAGATTTACAGGCACTTAGCATCTCTGCATAAAAAACATACTGCTATTTGTTTGGAAACTTTGAAATAATATCGTACCTTTGCATTGGAAATAGATGGCCTGTTTCCGTATGATATGGACATAATCTTAAAATAATATCGATATGAAACCTACATTATTTGTTCTCGCAGCAGGAATGGGAAGCCGCTATGGTGGTTTGAAACAATTGGACGGACTGGGTCCGAATGGTGAAACCATTATGGATTATTCTGTGTTCGATGCGCTTAGAGCTGGCTTTGGCAAAATTGTTTTCGTTATCCGTGAAGACTTTGCCGATGATTTCAAACGTATTGTGCTTTCCAAATACTCCGATAAGATTCCCTGTGAAGTTTGTTTTCAAGCCATTGATAAAGTGCCCGAAGGCTACACGTATAATCCGGAACGTACCAAACCTTGGGGTACCAACCATGCTGTTCTGATGGCAAAAGACCTTATCAAAGAGCCGTTTGCGGTCATCAATGCTGATGATTTCTATGGCAAAGAGTCTTTCGAAGTCTTGGCTAAATTCTTGGTGGAAGTCAATGGCAAACAAAACGAATATTGCATGGCAGGCTATCGCGTTGGCAATACGCTTTCCGAAAATGGCAGTGTGAGTCGTGGTGTGTGCCAAACCGATGTTTGCGGTTTCCTTACCGATGTGGTGGAGCGTACGCACATCGAGCGTATCAATGGTGAGGTGGTGTATAAAGATGAGAATGGCAACAATGTCGTTATTCCCGAAGATACACCGGTCAGCATGAATATGTGGGGTTTCACGCCTGAATACTTTGTCTATTCCGAACAGGCTTTCAAAACTTTCTTGCAGTCAAACGGGCAGGAAATGAAAACTGAGTTCTATATTCCGACTGTGGTCAACGACCTCATTGTTTCCAAAAAAGCAACCTGTAAGGTGTTGGATACACCTGCTAAATGGTTTGGTGTCACCTATGCCGACGATCGTGAAGGAGTTGTCCGTAAAATCCAAGACTTGATTGACGCAGGCGTTTATCCTCATAAATTGTTCTAAAACAAAGCATATGGCAAGAATATTAGTGACTGGTGGAATGGGCTACATTGGTAGTCATACTGTAGTTGAACTGCTGAATAGTGGCTACGATGTTGTTATAGTCGATAATCTTTCTAATTCTCGTGTTGAGGTTCTGCAAGGTATCGGGCAAATCACGGGTAAGCATCCCGATTTTGAGAATGTCGATTGTACCGACTACAACGAGATGTCCAATATCTTTGCAAAATATAGTGATATACAAGCCATTATACACTTTGCAGCAAGTAAGGCGGTAGGAGAGTCGGTCGAAAAACCCGTTATGTACTATCGCAATAATATCGACTCATTGCTCACTCTTCTGGAACTAATGAAAGTGCACAAAGTGGAAAATATCGTTTTCTCTTCTTCCTGCACGGTCTATGGTCAGCCTGATATCTTGCCTGTGGATGAGTCGGCTCCTATCAAGCCGGCTTTGTCGCCCTATGGCAACACCAAGCAAATCAACGAAGAAATCATTCGTGATGCCGCTTATGCCGATAAGAATATTCATGCTGTTCTTTTGCGTTATTTCAATCCTATCGGTGCACATCCCTCTGCTTTGATTGGCGAATTGCCCAATGGAATACCCAATAACCTTTTGCCTTATGTCACTCAAACGGCTGCCGGCTTACGGCAGAAATTACGCATCTTTGGTGATGACTACAACACGCCCGATGGCAGTTGTATCCGTGACTATATCTATGTCGTTGACTTGGCAAAAGCCCATGTAATCGCAGTGCAACGTATGTTGGAGCGGAAGGCGGAAACCAATGTCGAAGTCTTTAATTTGGGTACAGGACGTGGCTTGAGTGTTTTGGAGATTGTCGAAACTTTCAAGAAAGTAACAGGCGTTGATGTGCCTTACGAGATTGTGGCTCGTCGTGAAGGTGATATTGAGCAAGTTTGGGCGGATCCGCGGAAAGCCAACGCAGTCTTGGGCTGGAAAGCACAAGCTACGGTCGAAGAAACATTGCTCAGTGCTTGGCGCTGGCAAGAGCATTTGGCTCAACAAGCATAATATATTTAGGTTGAATGATATAAGCGAGTGGCGAATATGTTGTATCCGTTGAAGTTTCATCCGATTCTGAAAGAGAAAATTTGGGGCGGTCAGGTGCTGAAGCAATATGGGAAGCCTGTCAACGAGGGGCAGAATATTGGTGAAAGTTGGGAACTGGTTGATTATAACCAAGATATCTCTGTTGCCTCTGATGGAGCATTGGAGGAGAACGACCTCAGCGATTTGCTCGAAGTCTATATGGGCGATTTGGTGGGTGATGCTGTTTATGAGCGCTTTGGCAATCGCTTCCCGTTGCTCTTTAAGTTCATCAATGCCGAAGACCGTTTGAGCATTCAGGTGCATCCCGATGATGATACGGCATGGGAACGCCATCGTGATTCCGGTAAAACCGAAATGTGGTATGTGCTTGAGGCACAGCCGGGTGCGACACTCGTTTTGGGTTTCAATCAGGATATTACCAAAGAGCAGTTCTTGGAGCATGTCAACAACGGCACATTGTCCGATGTCCTTTCTGAGGTGCCTGTCCGCCAAGGCGATGTTGCCTTTATTCCTTCAGGATTGGTGCATGCGGTTGGCAAGGGAGTTGTATTGGCTGAGATTCAAGAAACCAGCGATCTCACTTATCGTATCTTCGATTATAACCGTAAAGACGCACAAGGCAATCTCCGTCCTTTGCATTTGGAGAATGCATTGGAT
This sequence comes from Bacteroidales bacterium, assembly GCA_022783865.1. Lineage (GTDB taxonomy): Bacteria > Bacteroidota > Bacteroidia > Bacteroidales > Paludibacteraceae > Colicola. The sequence goes on along the minus strand of JALFYY010000008.1, from coordinate 14,815 downwards.
GTTATTCGTTACGAAAAGAACCCGCAGCCTTTTGTCCCGGTTACGCCCGTGATGAATGGGGCAACCAATCTGGTACAATGCCCTTGGTTTACGACTAATATCTTGTCTTTTAATCGGATAGTGGAGCGCGATTATGCACCATTGGATTCTTTCGTAGTCTATATGTGTATCGAAGGACAATGCGTCATCGAAACCGATTCCGCCCCTGTTTCTCTGTCCAAAGGTGAAACGGTTCTTCTTCCGGCTGTCATCAACGATGTTCGTTTGTGCCCTCAGTCTCCCGAAGTACGTTTGTTGGAGGTATATATCGATATCAACCGGGAATAATCCCTCATATTGCCGAATCTTGATATGCACGTTGCTCTCATTGGGAACGATCCGACGCCCGATAAATTGCATAGGCGTTTGGCTTTCAGTGAGGTATGTGCGTGGCGTGATGTGGCTCTTGCAGATGCCTCTCTGCTCAATCTCTTGTGCCGTTGGGCAGTAGAGCAAGAAGAACAGATTGCTTTCAATGCTGCTTGGATTTTATCTCATCTTCCTGCCTGTGCGTTGCGGCAGATCAATCCGTGGCAATATCTGATGGTGCAAAAAGCGCAATCGACTGACTCGCCTGCTGTACGCCGTTTGCTATTGACACTTTGCCTTTCTCAGCCTTTGGAGCAATATAAATCTGCCGATACCTCTTTCTTTGATTGGTGTCTTTCTGTCTTGACTAATCCGGCGGAACAAGTCGGTATTCGTTCATTGTGTATCAAGCACGCCTGTAATTGTGCGGATCATTATCCTGAGTTGCGTTCAGAACTCTATCTCGTCTTGGAATCGTTGGTTGATACTGCTGTTTCGCCGGCTGTTTTGTCTGCGGCACGCAATACTATGCGGAAAATCCGTAGGATGAAACAATGCTGATGCTGATTTTCTCCCTGCTTTTCGGAGTGCTTCCTTCTGCCTTTCAAGTTGTGGTACATGCAAGGCTTATACAAGGGTTATGCAGGGGTCATACAAGGGTTATAGTGATGTCTGACGAAATAAAGAAAGGGTAACTATCGTCTGTTGACAGCTCTCACTCTGTATCCTTCCTCTTTGAGTTTTGCAATCAGTCCTTTGTCACCGCCTAAATATACGGCATCCAGACAGATAAATGCACTTCCTTCTGTCAGATATTGTGCCAATCGCTTTGCCCACACCTGATTGCGTTGTGCATACACTTGGTAATCTGAATACGAATGTGTTGACAGATTGTCTGGCATTGATATTAAATAAGCAATTTGGTTGAGGTGGCCGTTGCGGTAGTTCTGCAGTATCTCTTTTTCAAGCCGTATCTCACGTTCCGGATAATTCACGATATTCAGTAGTTCTTTGCATTGCCAGTGAAAAGGCTCTCTTTCAAATAGCATGTATAGCGTTTCGCCAATCTCGTCCAACGCATATACCGGCATGCCTCGCTCTTCTGCGATAGCTTGAAAAAAGACATCTATGCTGCGGCTTTCATCTTTCTCTATCCATTTCTGTATCAGCTCATTCCGGTATAGTTCCGTTAAATAGGCGGGTTGCATTCTTCCCAATTGTTCCAGTCCCATACCGATACTGATGCTGAGTGCTTCGTCTATTGTTTTGTATTCTTCTGCGCTATAGTAGTTGCGTAGTTGTACCGAATCCGGAAGTAGGGCGGCTTGTCTCAATGCCGCAATCGCTTCATAGTCCTGCATAGCCATTTCAGTAATAACCTTATTGCATTGCCCGAACACTTTGAACAGGTTCGTAACACTGTCCAATAGGGTAATGTCGCACAATCGGTTCGTGGCGAATAGATATGATTTCCCTTTTGCACTGTTGCCCGAAATCTCATATAGCAACTGTGCTTGTGTCGGAATGCACCATATCAATAGCAGTATATAAACGTATCTTTTCATCGTCTATCTGAAACGTGTAATGAGGTTGTATGCTTGGTATATACCCAATTCACCTGCCTTGCTCAGGTCGTCTATTCCTTGTTTCACCTCGTCTGAATACAGGTGTGTCAGTCCTCTGTTAAAGTACGCTTCTGCAAATTCCTGGTCTTTCTCTATGGCTTGGGTATAATAGGCAATGGCATCTTTCCAGTTCCGTTGTGCGCAAAGTATATTCGCCTTGTTGTAATAAGCGGATGCAAAATCAGGCTGCAGATATATCACTTGGTCATAGTCGCGCATAATCAGTTCCGATGCCGTTCTGAAACTGTTTTCAAACGACTGCTCGGCTGTCGGCATATCTCCTGTGGACCGCTGATATTCAAGATATTTCTGTCTCCAGTTGGCACGGCAGAAATAAGCGATGGCAAAATCCGGTTGCAGGATAATGGCTTTTGTGCAGTCGTCTATCGCCGAAGAATAGTCTTGTACCAAGGCAAACTCGATGGCGCGGGCGAAATACAAGTCGGCCGCACTGTCGTTGCTGTCTATCAGTTGCGACAAATGGTCTATCGCCTCAAAATGTTGCGTCACCATCTCGGCAGTGAGTGGTATTTCTTGCAATGCAATCTTCAAAGGAGAGGGTAGTACTTGCTTTTTGTTGTATTCGTCAATTGTATAGTGGAAATACGAAGTCCGTCTCAGTGCTTGGTTATGGGCGTAATAACTTAGTATGATGTTTGGCTCGAGTGCAATGTCCGTATAGTTCTTCTGTACCGTTCCTCTTGATTCGCTTTCATACTTCCTTTCTTCCTCTGCCTCTGTCTGGTTTTGTGCGGCGCGATTCGAGAATTCCTTTCTTCGGTTCTTTTTTTGTGGCTGGTTGTCTGCCAACTGAACGTCTGTGTTGAGTTTTGCCTGCTGTCGTTGTATCTCTTCTTTGTTCTCTTCCAATCGGTGTGCTGTTTGTTGGTATTCGTATGCCCCTTGTGGGTCGTCCAATGCCGTTTTGGCTTGGGCGGCAAGATAATACGACGGCAGGAAATACGGATGATGCTTGATTAGTACATCGAAATCCCGTACGGCATCTTTCCATTGTCTCAACTGAAGATTGATGATACCTCTTTGATAGTACATCTCTGTCTTCTCGGGCGCTGTCTCTATCGCCTCGTTGAAGTCGTCCAATGCCCGGTTGTAGTCGCCTACTTCTGCACGCAGCAATCCTCTGTTGAAATAGCATTGCGCATTATTCGGGTCATATTCCACTGCTTTGTCATAGTCCGCCAAGGCGTTTCGGTAGTTGTGTAGTTTGTAGTGCAATATGCCTCGGTTGATGTAGTCGCCCGCCCATTTGGAACCTAATTCAATCGCTTCATTCAAATCTGTAAGTGCCTCTTGGTCATTGCCCAACATGATGTTCACCAATCCTCTGGCGCTCCGGTTGGCGGCATTCTGTGAATCGTAAACGATGGCTTCCGAGAAGCAGGCTAATGCGCATAACGTATCGTTTTTGCTCAAGCAGATGCTCCCTTTCTCGAAATTGAGGCTTGGGCTTTTGGGGTCTTTTTTTAGTAGATAATCAATGTCTTGTAGCGCTGATTCATAATCTCCGCGTCTCGCTCTTACGTCTGCCCTGAGGAGTATATAAGTCTTGTTTTCCGGTGCAAATGCCAAAGCTTCACTGAAGTCTGCTTCCGCCTTGTCCCATTCTTCCAGTTGCCGGTAAACAAACCCTCTCGTATAATATATGCCGGGCATGAAAGGGTTGTTTCGGGCGGCGGTATTGCAGTCGTTTTCTGCACCTGTGTAATCGCCCAATTGTATCTTGGCAATGGCACGGTACAGGTAGGGTTCTGCCAAGTACGGCTTTGCTTTTATCACTTGGTTAAAGTATTGGATACTGAGCACATAATCTTCAAAATACAGCGCATTGCGTCCTATCGCAATGATGCGGTCAGTGTTCAGTTGTGCCTGACAAATACCGGCTGTCGCAACTGCCAAACAAACTAATATGTTCCGTAAGTGCCTCATCTGTCGCTTATTCCGCACACCCGGCGTATGGGTCAAACCATTCGGGAATGTCGAATTCTTCTGTAGCGGAATATCCTAAATCGGGGTCTGCCAGTACTTTTTGCATATAGAGTGCCCAAATCGGCAATGCCATACTTGCACCTTGTCCTTCTGCCATCGAGTCAAAGTGTATGGCTCGGTCTTCCCCGCCAACCCATGCACCGCTTACCAACGAAGGCGTAAAGCCCATAAACCAGCCGTCTGAGTTGTTCTGTGTCGTTCCCGTTTTGCCGCCCATCGGCATTTTCAGACCATAACGGAAACGTACTCTTACGCCCGTTCCGTGGTCAATCACGCTACGCAGCATCGTAATCATCTTATACGAAGTCGTTTCGCTGATTATCTCGTATGTTCTTGGAGTGAAAGTGGCGATGATATTGCCGTTTTTGTCTTCAATCCGTGTCACATACAGCGGTTCCACACGCACACCTTTGTTCGGATAGGTCGTATAGGCATCCACCATTTCTTGTAGCGACACTTCGCAAGGACCTAAACACAGACTCACTACCGGATCAATATAGCCTTGGATACCAAATGAATGCATCAGTTTTACCAATTGCTCGGGAGTGAACAGGCTCATCAGATAAGCCGATATCCAGTTGTTCGATTTCGATAGTCCCCATTCCAGAGTCACCGTGTCACCCACATTGTTTTTGCTGTCGTTTCTCGGCGACCATTCGTTTCCGTTGGCGTCAAATAGCGTAATGGGTTGGTTGATGGTCTTGTCACATGGCGACATGCCTTCGTCCATTGCCAATGTATAGAGGAAAGGCTTCACTGTCGAACCTACCTGACGGCGGCCCTTCGACACCATATCATACTGGAAATGGGCAAAGTTCGGACCGCCTACGTATGCTTTCACATGACCCGAGTGCGGGTCCATCGACATAAATGCGCATCTGAGGAAGTACTTCTGGTAACGAATCGAATCCAATGGCGATAATATAGTGTCAATCATACCGTTATATGAGAATACCCGCATCTCCGTCGGTGTGTTGAATGCTTTCCGTATCTCGCTTTCCGATGCACCGCTCCGCTTCATGTTGCGGTATCTGTCCGATTGCTTCATGCTTCGTTCCATGATGCCGTCAATCTCCTCCTTCGACAAATCTTTCGAGAATGGCGCATACGAATGTCTTTTCTTCTCCTTGAAGAATTGCTTTTGTAAATACTGAATGTGCTCGCTTACAGCCTCTTCCGCATATTGTTGCATACGTGAGTCAATGGTCGTATAGATGCGCAAACCATCATTGTAAAGGTCATAGTTCGTTCCGTCAGGCTTCTTGTTCTTTTGGCAAAAGCCGTATAGCGGATTGTTGTCCCATTCGTCTTTGTCTATTTTGTACTGCTGTTTGTTCCAGTTCGAGTAATTGCTTTCCTTGGGCTCTTTGGCGGTCAGAATAAGTCGCAGATTCTCTCTGAAATACGGTGCCAAACCCTGTTTGTGATCTACCGAATGATAGTTCACTACCAATGGCAGTTCTTGTAACGAGTCTTTCTCCGCTTCCGTAATATAGCCGTTTTTGTACATCTGTGAGAATACCGTATTCCGTCTTGCTCTTGATTGTTCCGGACGGCGGATCGGATTATACAGTGCCGGATTTTTGCACATACCTACCAACATGGCGGCCTCTTCTATTTTCAACTCGGCAGGAGTCGTGTTGAAATATACTTGTGCAGCCGACTTTATCCCGACGGCATTGTATAGAAAGTCAAACTGGTTCAAGTACATGGTCAGTATCTCCTCTTTGCTGTATAGCCGTTCTACTTTCGAGGCAATCACCCATTCTATCGGCTTTTGCAGTGCACGTTCGAAAATGTTGTCCGCCGTTGGGGAATACAGCTGCTTGCTCAATTGTTGGGTCAGTGTACTGCCGCCTCCCGCACGGCCGAATTTCAGTATGGCGCGCATCAAACCTTTGATATCAATGCCCGAATGTTCATAAAAACGCTCGTCTTCAGTGGCTACAAGCGCTTGTATCATATAGGGCGAGATATCTTTGTATTGGATGCCGACACGGTTCTCCGTTCTGTAATAAGAACCCAATATTTGCATGTCTGACGAATAAATCTCCGTGGCATATTTGTTCTTCGGGTTCTGCAGTTCGTCCAAAGGCGGCAGATAGCCCAACCAACCTTTGCTTATCATCCAAAAGATGAGTACTACAACCAAAACGCCCGCTGCAAACAAGCTCCAAAACCAAATGGAGAACTTTTTCTTGAACTGGCTCTTGCCCTTCGTTTTTCCTTTCTTTGTTGTATTCTTCATATAGTCAATACTTTATATGCGGATAAAACTTTCTATTATGCTGTTCAGTATCTCGCTTCCGGCTATCGAGGCGACCAATCTGTCTCCCTCTCTTCGGAGCAAACCTTTGGCTAACCATGGTTGGGCAGTTTCCCTGCAATAAGCGGCATCTTCCTCTGATAACTCACTTAAATTCAATCCCTTCGAGGTCCTGAGCGACAACATGATTCTTTCGTTGAATCGGTTATCTTCTGTCAATGTCTCTTCCTCATAAATCGGCTCGCCTCTCTGAATACCGTCTATATACGCTTCCAGATCAGCCGTGTTCCATCTCCTTTTTCTGCCGTCATACGAGTGTGCGGCTGCCCCTAAACCTACATAGGGCGTTCCGTCCCAGTACGACGAGTTATGGCGCGATTCATAGCCGGGCAGGCAGAAGTTCGATACTTCATAATGCTCATATCCGTTGTGCTGCAAAGTCTGTACCAATGTTTCGTACATCAGGTTCTCTGTCTCGTCGTCAATTGCTTGGATTTTGCCCGCTTGCAGCATTCTTGTCATTGCCGTATCGTTTTCATAACTAAGACAATATGCGCTGATATGTTGTACTTGTAGTGCCAATGCTTTAGCTATATCCTCTTTCCAAAGACTCATCGTTTGGGTCGGCAAGCCGTATATCAGATCGATACTGATGTTCTCAAATCCTGTGTCTTGTGCCTGTCTGACGGCTTTTTCCGCTTCTTCTGCCGTATGCCGGCGTCCGATGAGTTGCAGCAGTTCGTTGTTGAACGACTGAATGCCGATGCTTAGCCGGTTGATTCCTGCTTTCCGTAACGCTTGCAGTTTCTCTCTTGTTAAGTCTCCGGGGTTGGCTTCCATGGTCACTTCCATTCCCTTCCGTATGCCTATAGCCTTTGTCAGTCGTCCTATTTGTTCCTCGGTCAGCATGCTCGGTGTTCCTCCGCCCAAATATACTGTCTGATATTTGCCTTTTTCCCGATGAAATGGTCGTTTCCTGTCTCTTTGAGCGTCGTTGGCAGTTGCACAACTCATAGCATTTTCCCGGTGGATTCGTTGCTCCGCCTCCCGGATGACTGCTTGCACGTATGCTTCCCGTCTGTGCAGGAGGGTAGTCGAATAGAAATCGCAGTACTTGCACCGTGACGCACAAAATGGTATATGTATATATATCCCTGCCATATCTTTTCCGTTGGTTCTTCCTGTTCCAATCCTGTCTTTTTCTTGGATCGGTCCTAACTTGCTCCTTGCTCAACACCGGCTTTTTCCTTGCTCAGTCAAGCCCCATTTCTCCCACAATAATAAGTTCTGCAAATATACATAATTTTCTTTACCTCTGCAATACCTCTTTCCAAAAGTGCATTTGTTTATCCAAGAACCGTCTCAAACACGGCATCTGTCATACTCTGTGCCTCCCGCTCCCTGATTGCCAAATCCTGAATTGTCAAATCGTCAGATTCGTCTGCTGTAGTCTGTGCGTCCTGCTCGCTGATTTCTGATTTGCAGAAGGTTTTGTCATAATCTGCTCCATGTATAGCCCGTGCTGTTATGTAGCCATTACCTGCCTCTCGTTATCGGGTGATTATCGGGTGATTCATATGTAATCCGTATGCTTTCAATCATTTATCATGCTGTCTTTGTGCTTTTCTCAAACTATCAGCTTGCTTCCAAAACTGGGTGATAACTGGGTGATAACTGGGTGATAACTGGGTGATAACTGGGTGATTTATGTGCTATCATCATGCTTTCAAGTACTTACAGAGCTGTCTATATGCAACAATTATCCTCCGGCTGTCCCGATTGCCGGATTGTAAAATAGTCAGATTGCCAAATCCCTATGTATGCAATCGCCGCCTGCAACCGTTCAGTCACAGGCGGCGAAAGCAATCCTTAACGATAAATCCTCTGATTACTTGTAAAGGAATCTGCGGATACTGCGTTTGGGAGTCTTTTTGAATTCTTCGTTCACAAGCTCGATGCTCGAAATCCTTGCGTAAGCCGGAAGTTGTTTGTTCACTTTCACTAAGTTCTCCTGCATTGTCTCTTCCAAAGTCTTTCCGCCAAGTTCCGGACGGCCTTCCAATTTGTAGTCAGGGAACACAAGGGCAACCAACTGACTGTCTCGTTTCACGACAACCGACTCTACCACAGCCGTCTGGTTATTTATCTTGTCTTCCAGCTCTTCCGGATAGATGTTCTGACCGTTACTGCCCAAAATCATGGCTTTCGAACGGCCCTTGATGTATAAGTTGCCGTCTTTGTCCATCAGACCCAAGTCGCCTGTGTGCAACCAGCCTTCTTCGTCCAATGCCTCTTTGGTTGCTTCTTCGTTCTTGTAGTAACCCGTCATCACGTGTTCACCTTTGACCAATATCTCACCTACTACATGTTGTGGGTCTTCCGAGTCTATCTTTACTTCGTTCCTGTCAACTACTTTGCCGCAAGAAGTCAATACGAACTTTTGCCAGTGTTCATAGCAAATCAACGGACCGCATTCTGTCATACCATAGCCTACGCAGAACGGGAAGTTGATTTTCTTCAGCACTTTCTCTACTTCCTGGTTCAGTGCGGCACCGCCTGTGATTAAATAAATCAACTTACCGCCGAAAGCAGCCATCAGTTGGTCGTAAATCTTCTTTCCGATAATCTTGTTGATACCCGGAGTGTTCCAAAGCACTTTCACTACAGGTTTGTTCAAAATAGGGAATATCTTCGATTTGAATATCTTCTCTATTACCAAAGGAACGGTCAATATCATATAGGGGTGAGCCGTTGCAAACGCTTTCATCAGGATACTCGGCGATGGCGTTTTGCTTAAGAAATAAACATGGCAACCGCCCGCTACTTGATACAAAAACTCAATGGCCAATCCGAACATGTGTGCCAATGGTAACATACATACTTCCGACCAGCCTGCGTGATTCGGAATTGTCTCTTGTGAATAGTGTACGTTGGCACTGAGGTTTCTGTAGGTAAGCATTACGCCTTTCGGATCGCTCGTTGTGCCTGACGTATAGTTGATGATCATCAAGTCATCCAGATTGTCTGTCGGAAAGTTCACGTCCTTTTGTGTATATCCGTTCGGATATTTCTCTGCAAACAACTCTTCTACGGAGTGATAAGCCTTTGTTTGTTGAGCTGTCTTTGCGTAGAGCAGGTCAAATGCTTCTGTTGACAATACCAAGTCTATCGAGGGAGTGTTCTTGATGTCTATTTTCTCCCAAACCTGTTCATCTACAAACATTGCTTTGGCGTCCGAGTGGTTCACCAATTTCTCGATATCCTTTCCTACGAAGGCATCCATTATCGATACGATAACGCCTCTGTTGGCGGCAATAGCCAAAAAGGCAACGGCCCAATTGGCACGGTTCTTACTGCAGATAACCACCTTGTCGCCTTTCGATAGACCGGCGTTTTCTAACAAAAGTTGTAGGTGAGCCATCTTCTGAGCCATCTCACCGTATGTGTAATTGGTTGTACCGTCAAAGTCGGTGAGTGCAGGTTCGTTCCAGTTCTCGGGAATTCTCTGATTGAAATACTCAAAGAAGTGTTTGGTTGGTGTTGACATAATTATGTTGTTTTTTAGTTTGATATCTGTGTTTGTTATTGCTTTATTAGACACATTGTTATATGAATATCACGTTCATAGGTCTGTTTATCCCGTTCTTGTTTCGTTCGTATAATGCCTTTGTCCGGTATGAACGATAGATAGTTCCCGTAGACTCTTTGCAAAATTAGTGCCATTTTTCCGTATGAAGAAAACCTGTCTTTTGTAAAGTGCCTGTTCATCGGATAAAAGTGGCTAAATTTCCGGATACGTGGTAAAAATACTGCATTTATGGTGAAATATCCGATACAAATCCGATTCTCCTCATTGTAGAGACGGGGCGTGCCCCGTCTAAAATTGTCAACTGTAAGCGCATCCTGCCCATATACTGTCCGATACCAATACATACAAACAAAAGGAACACCCGTATTCCGGATGTTCCTTTGTCGCTCAGTGATGCTGTTCTTGCTCACTGTCTGGTAGGCTGAGTTCATTGCCTTTCTTGTCTGCAAACCTGTATTGCAATAATCCTAATTGCTGGTTTGGCAGGACTCTGACGCCATAATGCTGTTTCCATTTGCGTCGCATCGAAGAGAATAGACCTTGGTTTACGTAGGCATACACAAAGGGGTGTATGTGCAAAGTCAGCGCATTGCCGAATTGTTGTGTGTACGCTGCTATTTTCTCTTCAAGCGTATCGGTAAATATCAGTGATGACTGAATTTTACCTTTGCCCATACATGTCGGGCATACTTCTCGGACATCCATTTCAACTGCGGGGCGCACGCGTTGGCGTGTTATTTGCATGAGTCCGAATTTGCTTAATGGCAATACATTGTGTTTGGCTCGGTCTTGCTCCATTAGCTTGCACATCTGTTTGTATAACTCCTGACGGTGCTCTGCCGAATCCAAGTCTATGAAATCGATGATGATAATTCCACCGATATCTCTCAGACGGAGTTGGTGAACAATCTCTTCTGCCGCAAGCATGTTTACGTTGAAGGCATTCTCCTCTTGGTCGGCACCTTGCTTTTTGCTTCCGCTGTTCACGTCAATCGAAAACAAGGCTTCTGTGCGTTCTATTATAAGGTAACCCCCGTTCTTGAAACCGACTGTCCTTCCTAAACCCGTTTTCATCTGGCGGGTTACTTGGAAATGATCGAAGATGGGTAGTTCACCATTGTAAAAATGTACCATCTTCTTGCTGCCTGGAGCAATCAGTTCTACGTAGGCACTTATTTCGTTGTGCATTTCCGCATCGTTGACATGGATATTCTCAAATGTAGGGTTGAATACATCGCGTATGATACCGATCGTTCTTCCCAATTCTTCCATTATCAGTGATACGGCTTGCTTTTGCTGCAATCGCTGTACGCTGGTTTCCCAACGTTTCATGAGCAATTTGAGTTCGCTGTCAAGTTCTGCCACACGTTTGCCTTCTGCAACGGTGCGTACTATCAGACCGAATCCGTTTGGCTTGATGCTTTGCAGTAATTGGCGCAAGCGGCTGCGCTCCGATTCCGACTGAATCTTGCTCGATACCATTACTTTGTCTGCAAATGGAATCAATACAATGTTTCTGCCGGCTAACGATATTTCTGCCGTTAGGCGGGGACCTTTGGTGTTAATGGGTTCCTTCGACACTTGGACAAGTATCTCTTGCCCGGGTTGTAGAAAATCGGATATCTGTCCTTCTTTTCCTACTTCCTCCATGTTGAAGAATTTGCTCATTGCCGGCTTCCTCTGTTTTTCTTTTCTGATAGCTGTTACATAGCTGTTCAGTTTCCGGAAACCGGCACCTAAATCCAGATAGTGAATAAAAGCATCCTTTTCGCTTCCAACATCTACGAAAGCAGCATTCAACGAGGGCATGACCTTTTTCACCTTGCCAAGATAGATATTGCCTACGGCAAATGTTTCCTCTATCTTGTCACGGTTGACTTCTTCCAATCGCCCGTCTTCAAGCAATGCTATTGTAACTTCCTTCGGTTGGACATCTACAATCAGTTCGCTTTTCACTCTGTACAATGTTTTGTTGTCAACAAGCCACCAACCGCCCTTTCCGGAAACGGTTGTTTCGGTCTGCGCCCAAACCGATTGCTGCTAACTTGCTGACTGGTTTATAAATAGAAAACAAACTCCTACTCCTTGTGCTTGTATCGCTCTGGTAGTCAAGTTTGTTTTCTGTTGGTAAATAAAGTCGTAAGAATTTTTGTTACTTCGCAGTAACAACGCTAAAAGGCACATGCCTCTTGCTTATTTCTTCTTATGACGATTCTTGCGCAAACGTTTTTTACGTTTGTGAGTGGACATCTTGTGTCTCTTGTGTTTTTTTCCGTTTGGCATCTTTGTTAATTATTTTAACGATTTAACAAATTCTTTTGAAGGCTTGAATGCAGGAATTTTGTGTTCAGGCACAACGATAGTTGTTTCAGCTTTAATGTTACGGGCGATTTTCTCTTTGCGGGTTTTGGTAATGAACGAACCGAAACCGCGGAGGAATACGCTTTCGTTTGAAGAAACAGAGGCCTTGACTTGAGTCATCATTTCTTCTACTACATTAAGAACCGTTACTCTGTCATAACCGGTTTGTTCTGCAATCTTGCTAACAAGTTCTGCTTTTGTCATTGTTGTTTAATTTTATGTGTTAGTTAATATTCTTATTTCCAACAGTTTGCGCAATGAGCGGTTGATTTGCCGAAAATCGACTGCAAAGATACACAAACTTTTTGATTTACAAAAGTTTTTACCGAAAAAAATATGTTTCTTCTATTTCTTTCAGACTCTTCTGACGCCCGACGATAATCCCCTCTTTGTTAATCAGAATGGTTGTTGGTATGGCACTTACGCCGTAAACTTTTGCAGGAGCGGCTTGCCAACCTTGTAAATCACTGATGTGTTTCCATGGTAAATCCATTATTCTGATGGCATTCGTCCATGCTTCATACGCTTGGTCAAGCGACACGCCTATTATCTCGATTTCTCCTTTGTGTGCCTCGTAGAACTCCTTTACTTCCGGCATTGCCTTTCTGCACGGACCGCACCACGATGCCCAGAAATCAATCAGCACATAGTCCGTCTTTCCTACAAAGTCGGATAGTGTTAAAGTGTCACCTGCCGGAGTACATCCCGAGAAATCTATATAAGGTTTTCCTTCTGCTGTATCTGCTTCTCTTTTTGTTGCTTCATATACCCGTTTCATCTTGGGGATTTGCATGGTGGCATCGTCCATTATCCGGAAATACGACAACTTCTGTTCTGTCGTAAAATAGTAATGTGTCTGCATAAATATCTCTTTGCTGAACACCGTACCGGCAGTGTTGTAAATCAATTCATATACTTGCGCAATATATGTGTCTTCTAACACTTTCGCTTCTTCGCTTTCTTCCTTTCCTGCCTTTTCCAGAGCCTCATAGCGGTTGTAGAAATCGTTTGTCGCAGTGTTGTACAGCTCCAGTAATTCGTTGTTCTGTGTGCCCGAACAATGAATCTGTATGTTGTTGTTTTGGCCGTTGGGGGATAAGATGTTAATGCGTATCTCGCCTTCTTCTATGCAAATCGGAAACCGTTCTTCTCCTATCTCTATAGTGGTCATATAAGGAGTGGTGGCTTTTGCACCGAACAGAAAACTGTTTTGGTTGATTTCGCAGGTGTCTTTTGTCCATACGGAATCGTTTTCCCTGATTTGGAGTGTGGCTGTTTGTCCGTTCCAGTCTAAGGCAGGATCAACGTATCCTTTTATTTGTGCTTCTTTGCCGCACGACACAAGTAGAAATGCCGTCAGCGCATAAAGTATTGTTCTTTTCATAAATTTATAGTATTTTTGTCAGCGCAAAATTACACATAATTTATGAATCTGCAATACTATCATCGGCAACTTCTCACTTGGTATGGGCAAAACCATCGTGTTTTGCCGTGGCGTGACACTGCTGACCCGTATAAAATCTGGATATCGGAGATTATCCTGCAGCAAACGCGTGTCGCGCAAGGCTACGATTATTATCTTCGTTTCATTTCCCGTTTCCCTGATGTAAAAACGCTTGCTGAGGCTTCGGAAGATGAGGTGATGCGCTATTGGCAAGGACTTGGCTATTATTCCCGTGCGCGCAATCTTCACGCTGCAGCCCGTCAGATTATGTCCGGTTTCGCAGGTGTGTTCCCTCAAACATATCAAGAGGTTCGTTCTTTGAAAGGGGTAGGGGATTATACTGCGGCAGCCGTCTGTTCTTTTGCTTATAATCTTCCTTATGCCGTCGTCGATGGCAATGTCTATCGTGTGTTAGCCCGTTTGTCCGACGAAGATACGCCTTTCGATACTGCCGATGGCAAGAAGCTCTTTGCTGATTTGGCGAACCGTTACTTGGATACCCGGCATCCCGCATTGTACAATCAGGCAATAATGGAATTAGGTGCATTGTGTTGTGTGCCGCAGTCGCCCGATTGCGGGCATTGTCCCGTTCAGGTGCTTTGTAAAGCTTATGCCCGTAATACACAATCGCTTTTGCCGGTCAAAGCGAAAAAAATCACTGTCAAAGACAGATACCTTAATTATATTATATATAATGCGTCCGGTCTCACGCTCCTTCATCAGCGTACAGGGCAGGATATTTGGAAACATCTCTATGAGTTCCCTTTGATGGAAACTGATCGTCTGATGACCAAAGACGAACTGATGGCAACGCAACCGAAGAATGCAGTTTTGCTGCAGACCCGTGATTTCGTGCATCAACTGACCCATCAACGCCTGCACGCCCGTTTCTTTTGGATAATGGTCTCCTCTCTCCCTTCTGTCAAGGAGTGTATTCCCGTATCTTTCTCTCAATTGGACGATTACGCACTTTCCCGTCTCACACTCAGAGCCCTTTCCGGCAGCCATGTAGATAAGCAATAATCCCGATGAAATCGAAATTTCCATTAGTAAATGCAACTTTAATGAAAGCTGTAGGATGTGAAGAAGCGAATGATTTTATTCAGCGAAAGAGAGAGCAAAAAAAGTGCTCATCTCCTTCGGCTGAAACGGAAAATTTGCTATCTTTGCACCTC
>JALFYY010000007.1 GCA_022783865.1 Bacteroidales bacterium | reverse complement strand
CAACACCGTCTTTTACGGTAGCCAATTTCTCGTCGGAAGAGGTCCATGTGAGTCCTTCCAGACTTGCGCCTTCGGGAGTGGTGATAACTGTCAGCGTAAATGTTTCGCCTACTGTCATATCCAAACCAATCTCGCTCATTTTGATAGCGGTTGCGGGAACAAGCCATTTTGCATAGAGAGTACCTTTGGTGTTGGCATCAACGGTAGTGATGGCTTCACCGGTAAATTCTGCATTGTTGTACCAACCTGCGAATATGTAACCTTCGCGAGTAGGAATGGGCAGTTCGGTTGCTTCTGTCGGGCGTTCAGGCAATGTAGTACTGTGAGTAGCATCCCATGCTGCAATCCATTTTTCAGGTTTACCGGCTTCGTCAAATCCTGCGACTTTAATTGTTAAAGAAGCAGCGGGAGAGCAGTTGAAGAAAGCATGCATTGTCCAACGCCATGAACTTTCATCATTAACGGTATAACCTTGCGCTGTAGCTACCGACAATACATAATCACCCAACCATTTCCAATCGGAAGCCTCATTGGTCATGAAGTCTTGCATCAATTTAGGGGCAAAGGTTGTTACCTTGTCAATAGGTTGGTCTGCACGTTGTAAGTTATAGTACTTGTTATAGGCAGGTTTGAAAACTTCCCATAACTCAAGGTTGGTAGTAGCAGGAGCAGGAGTAGAAGCAAGTACACCACCGTTGAGTTCGTATTGAAGAGGAGCATTTTCGATAACGCGCATTGTAGCAGAACCACCACCTGTAGTTTCGTATGTAGTGCCATATTTGGTCAAATCGCCAACAATTTCTACCAAAGCACCTACTTCAGGCAAGTTTGCAGCATCAAGAGGCTTAACTTGGTATGCTTCGAAAGTTTGTGCAGTACCACGCTCGTCTGCCATCCAGAAAGATATGTTTTTGTATTTTTCCATATCACTTGCAAAACCCTTACCGGCTTCTTTCGTCATATATCCACGCACTACGTATTTACCATTTTCTGCTTTTACATTGTTTGCGGAAACGGCTTTGGCAATTTCAACTGCCTGAGCGCAAGTAAGAACGGTAGGAGCAGTAACGGTCAATTCGCAAGTTGCATTTACAGAACCTGCAGTTGCAGTCAGCGTAACAGTACCTTCTTTCAATGCGGTGATAACACCCATTTTACTGATGGTTGCAATTTCTTCATTTGCAGAAGTCCAAACGATTTCGTCTGTAGCATTGTCAGGAGTTACTGTAGCAGTCAAGGCAACAGTATTTTTGTAGTTCTCAATGGAAAGAGCAGTCTTGTCAATAGAAATTGCAGTAGCAGGAACATTTTCAGTGGGAGCAGCATAGAATTCTATCTTGTCAATCCAAACAATACCATTGGTAGTGCTTGTATTAGCCAAATCGAAATATACTTGATAATAAGATTTGCTTGTCCAAGGAACATCTGCAGTAGGAATCAATTCCAAAGCCTCTGATTTCGATTTGGTCATCGTACCGCCCTTTACATTGGCAATCATATTTTTTTTCTGAGCATCGGAGTAAACTTTTACCCCCCACTCGTTAACAGAACCTGCTTTCAAGTTGCCGGAATTTGTAGTAACAACTATTTTGGTAACAGGTTGGTTTACCTGACCAAAAATGTAGCAAGGATTGGCATTGGCAAGGGTAGTTTGTTTACCACCGAATTTTGCGTATGCCCAACTACCATTGCTGTTGGCTGCACCATACACCGACCAATCGCCATAGGTCCATGTGTCGTTGTAGTTACTGTGACTTGCACTCTTTTTTGTGAAATCACAAGAAGCCACAACCGATTCTTGTGCGAAGCTTATCACGCTTGCACACAGAAACGCAAAAAGAAAAGAGATTTTCTTCATAGAGATAAAATATTAGTTGTTAATAATGTTGATTGTTGGCAAAGGGGAGAAAGTATTGCAGGATATTTGTACAGAGGCGTTGCGTCTGTTAGTTCATTTCTGTATGAACTAAAGCAAAGATTGATATGCTGTACAAATACGGACATAGTGAGAAAAATGCAATGTTAAACACCTTGATTTTTCTGTGGACAAAGGTACGCAATATTTTTTACTCCTGCAATAGTTGGCAAGAAATTTATTTAGGGGATAAATATCTGTTTGTTTTTTAGACGGAGCACGCCCTGGCTCTACAAATGTAAATGTATTGCCGAATCATTCAGACGCGATGAATCGCGTCTCTACATAGGTTTGTTTTTTTAGACGGAGCACGCTCCATCTCTACTGCGTTACCGTTCTTTTATATAACGTCCTTACACAAATAGGTGCTTTGGGGCTCAACGGGATGATGTGATGCTACGGGCAATAGTACGGGAATAGTACGGCAATAGTACGGGAATTGTACGGGAACGGAAAATATATGCTATCTGAATGAAAGCAATATCACAATGGCATGTATATAAAAAAATCAGTCCGGCAGGAATACCGGACTGACAGAAAAGTTATGTAAAAAGAATGTGTTGCTGTTGCTATTGCAATCAATAGAAGTTGGCACGTTTGTCAGTGATATCAGCCTTGTCTTGCAACAAACCGATAGCCTGGTAAGGCAAACTGTACATATAGCGCATATTGAGTTGCTGCAGTTCCTGCTCGAGGTTGAACTCGCCTTCGGTAGTGGTTTTGGCAAGGCATTTCAATACGTAAACACCGCTATTGCCTTCGACAGGAGCAGAAAGTTCTTCAACATTCAGTTTCAAGGCTGTTCCGATAACGGCAGGTTCGGTAGCGGCATTCTCGCCGAAACGGTACGAACTGAGCGTCAGATCTTCAGCGGTTTTTACCTCAGCACCAATCAGCTCAGCAGCCTCTTCCAAAGTGGTGGCAGCTTGCAGTTGTCCGGCAATGAGAGCCGCTTTCTTCTCTTTTGCCACTTCGCTTTGGAGCTCGGCAGCCACAGAGTTGACAGAGCGGTATTCGCCATCGTTGATTTCGCTCAAGACGGCTACTACAAAATTATCGCCGCATTCAAATACATCGCTTACCGCACCTTGTTTGGTATCGCCTTGGAATGCCCAACGGACGATAGCGCGCGACTGGTCCAACGAAGCCACTTTGTGGTTGTTAGCCAATACGTTGTAGGCAGGATAGATGGTGAAGTCCTGTTCGCGTGCAGCTTCGGTGAAAGCTTCTGCCGTCTTGTTGTTGACAACAAACTGCTTTGCCTGATTGTAGATAGTAGCGTAGGTACGGCTCGAAGGAGTGACTTTGCGCTCGAGGATAGCCAAACGCACTTTGGGTGTGGCAGCACTCTTGTTCATGAGTTGGAATACTTGCAAACCATCGCCGTAAGCGAAAGTCACGATGTCGTTCTTCTTTGCATTGAAGAGGTCTTCGGTCATCTCTTTCGGCAGTTCGGTAGCAGTGAGCCAACCGAGTTCGCTTGCGTTGCCGTAGTTCTGTTTGCGCCATTCTGCTTTGAGCGAATCAAGTTGGGCAGCATCGGCAATGATGGTATAGCGCAATTCTACGGAGTCAGCCATGTTGTAGCCGCATTTCATGATGCGTGCCATCGAATAGGTGTCGTCGGTGAAGGAGATTTCGGTAGTTTGTCCCTCTTTGGCATTCTTGGCGAAAGCAAAGTCTTTGTATTGCGCAGGCACGGTTTCAACGGAGTAGTTCCGTCCATCGTACATTACATCGGAATTGGAGTTGACCAAAGCGGTTACGTCGGTAGTGGTGCGGAACTCGGGAGCCAAATTATTGATCCATTGTTCTGCCTCGGCATAATCCTGCTCCGAAGGAACGATGGGGAACATAATATAGTTCAGAGTGCGGTTAGGCTCTTGCTTGTATTGCTCTTTCTTTTGGTTGTAGAGTTTCTTGATTTCGCCGTTGCCTACGCTGACCAACGAATCGGCAACATTGTAATAAGGTTGCATGATGTAAGCCACATCGCAAGAGGTTTGGCGTGCATCGAATGCATATTGGGCATCCAACTTGTTGGCACCTACCAATGCTTGCAAAAGGGCGGTATATTTCTCCTGAAGATGGGTCAAACGGACAGCGTTTTCCCAGTACATCCAGTAGGTACGGGCTTGTTGCAAACCTGCTTCCTGCTCGGCGTTCTGCGCTTCCTGATTCAAACTGCTGAGGAACTGCACCAATGCAAGGCGGTTGAATTTGCCGCTTTGGTCGTAGAAAGCACGGCGTTGTTGAATGATAGCATGCGGATGCTCACCGATGCAGAGTTCGGAAAGTTCGTTGTCAGTAACCGTCAGACCGATACCGTCGGCTTGTTCCTCAAGCAAGTATTTCATGAGATAGGTTTGCCATACCTGGTCACGGAGATTGGCGCTTTGGTCTTCGTCCATATTGCTGCTTCCGGTCTCAATCTTATATACTTCATTGAGTTGGTCAACTGCTTTCTGGAACTCCATGATGTCGATGGTCTGACCTTCTATTTCACCGACGTAGGCTTGTGAACGGTTAAAAAATGTGCTTCCTGAACTAAAGAAGTCACCCAAGATAAATGCAAGCATAGCGAGCCCCACAATTACCAAAAGCAGGACGCCATGACTACGGATTTTTTCTAATGTTGCCATTGTGTGTATACTGTTTTTAATTTATATTCCTCTTGTTTCCGCCCATATTAAGGCAGGCAAAAATTCAGTCTGCGAAATTACAAAAAAATCTCTTATTGACCAAACTTTATAAGGTTATTTTTACAAGTTCTATGCGGTTGTCGGCTATTTTGAGGCATTTTAGTTTGTAATCGCCTACTTCGATAAGCTCGTTTATTTTGGGGAAAGAGCCTGTACGGGTGAGTATCAAACCTGCCAAAGTGTCGTATTCCTCGTCTTCGGGCAGATGCATATCGAAGCGGTGATTGATTTCCTCCACTTCCAACCGCCCCGACAGAATCCATTCGTTATCAGCCGTTTGCTTGGCTACATAGTCCTGCGTATCGTGTTCGTCTTCTATCTCGCCGAATATCTCTTCGATGATGTCTTCCAGTGTTACAATGCCGGCTGTACCTCCGAATTCGTCCACCACTACGGCAATCGACTTTTTCTGTTGCATGAAACTTTGCATCAGTTTCTGCGCCGGCATGTTTTCCGGCACAAAAGGCATTTGATTGATATGTTTGCGCCAATTCGCCTGGTGCTCGAACATTTCCGTGCAATGGATATAACCTATGATATTGTCGATGTCTTCTTGGTAGATGGGTATTTTGGAGAAACCTGACTCCTGAAATGTCTGTTTGAGTTCTTCGGTAGTGGTTTCCAACGGCAAAGCCACCACTTCGGTACGCGGAATGTAGCAGTCGCGTATCTTTATCTTGGAAAAGTTGAGTGCATTGCGCAAAATCTGTATCTCGTTGAGGTCGTCGGCTTGCCGGTGTTTGTGTTCTTCGGTTTGGTTGTCGGCTTTTTGTATTTCTTCGAAGCGCTCTTCCACCAGGTAGTTCAAATCACTACGGGAGAAGGTGAGTTCCTGTGTGTTTTTCGGCATTTTGTATCCGCTCAGGCGCATGAGGAGTTTCGATATCCAAGTGCAAAAGATAGCAATCGGGTAGAGCACTATATATATAATGTACAGGACAGGCGAAAAAGCTTTGAGCCATACATACGGATTGTGCCGCATGATAGTTTTCGGAAAGAACTCTCCGAAGAACAGCACAATGAGCGTGGCAATAAGCGAAATGCTGAGCGAAATGAGCCAACCGCTGTGCATACAGGCAAAGTGCGGCATAAGGAGCTCGTTCATCTTGATAGAGAACACCACGAGCACTACGTTGTTGCCGATAAGAAGCGTTGTGATATATTGCTGCGGATGTTTGTAGAACAGACTGATGATGTTGCTAATCAGACTGCTGCTTTCGGATTTCTCTATTTCGAAACGCAGTTTGTTGGAGCTCACAAAGGCAATTTCCATACCCGAGAAGAAGGCGGAAAGCAAAAGGGAAACAACAATAGTAATATATATACCCATGAATATATTGTGCAAATTTCAGATTGCAAAGATAGTGCAAGTTTTGCGATTGTGCAAATAGCATACAAAAAAAGCACGCTCCGGAGAACGTGCTTTTTGTCGGAATAATGATTTGCTTAGAAAAGATAGCGTGCACTGATACCGATACCGCCTGCATAAGCATCCCATGCAAAACCTACATAGTCTTTGCCGAAACCTACACCCAACATAGGACGGAAGTCAACAGCCAATTGCAGAGGGAACCAGAAACTGTATTCTACATTTACGCGGCCTACAGCACCAATATAGCCATATTTGCCTACCCAAGAACCGCCTACAGCACCACCGACACCAAGCGACCAGTTCCACGAACCTTTTTCGTCCCAAGGAATGGAAGTGTTGAACGGGTTGATCCAGTCGTAGGTAACAACGGCTTGACCGCTATAGAAACCGGGAACACCGGCTTCGATAGTTAACATGTTGTCTCCTAATCCATGTTGGTAAGAAACTTCAAGACCGTAACCGATACGACCACCAATTGCACGAGGTTGTGCCATTGCTGTTGCTACAGAAGCCATTGCCAGGATAGCAACCATTAAGAGAGTTTTCTTCATGTACAAATACTTTTAATTAATATAATAAGTTAATTGACTCTGTTGATCAAGCGGCATTCCGCTTAACAATCTGCAAAGGTAATACCTTTTTTGCGAATACGCAAACAATCATTTGTGTAATTGCCGGTAAAGCGGATATGACACCATGCGGAATGGCGTCGGAAGTCAGATGATTGGTTGTTTGAAAAGCGTTTGGCGGTTGCCGGCGGCAAACAGGTTTCAGTATTGCGCCGTATCGTAAACTTCGTCTGCCACTTCGGCTCCTGCCAACTTTTCAATCAGGCAGAAAGCAAAATCGCTACTGAGCCCCGGTCCTTTGGCAGTAATGATGTTTTTCGATTCCACTACCAAACCGCCTACATAGCTTTCGCCCAAATATTGCTCGAAGCCGGGATAGCAGGTGGCTTGTTTGCCTTCAAGAATACCCAGTTCGCCCAAGACCGACGGGGCGGCGCAGATAGCTGCAATAGGTTTGCCGGCAGCATTGTGACTAAGCAACAAATCGCACAACGGGTTGCATTCACCCAACTTGGTGGCACCGCCCGGCAAAATCAGCATAAGGGCATCCGCAAAGTCAACATCCTGCATCAATCGGTCGGCTTGCACAGCAATGCCGTGTGCGCCTTCTACCAAGAGAGCGCCGGTTACCGACACGGTGGTTAGCTCGATTTGTGCACGACGGAGCAAATCGATTGTGGTGACGGCTTCGATTTCTTCGAAACCCTTGTCCAAGAAAATATAGTTCATATCTGTTGTTTCCTCTCATCTGCCCTTCGGACAGACTTGCAACAATAGTGAGAGGAGGTTGCTTAGTTATCGTTAATTATTGCCTTTGTTTTAGACGCGATGAATCGCGTCTATACTGCGTATTATCGGTTTATTAGACGGGGCGCGCCCCGTCTCTACATTGTATTAATTGCTCAGCACAATGTGGTATGTTATCGTTCCGCCAACTTCGTTGGTTCCGGGTGAGAACGTGGAGCGTTGTGCAGCCGCTTTGCATGCCGCAATCACTTGCGGGTCGGAAATGGTGGTTCCTTCGGTGGTTCCTCCGGCTTTCACATTGCCTTTTTCATCTACCCGTATAGAGATAACCACATAGCCTTCGGTTGTGCCTGCCGATAATTTCGGATTAGGCAAATGCTTGGCTTTGCGTCCTCCCTGTACGTTGGTCTGGATACCGCCTGTTATATCGCTTGCTTTTGGGGAGCCTTGTGTAGCGTTGGTATTGTCGGAATCGCCTTTCCCTTCGGCATCGGAGAACATGTTGCTAAAAGCATCAGCCACCGACTTGTTGATGTTCTCCTGTTGCCGGGCTTGCTCCTGAGCACGTGCTTGTGCTTCTGCACGAGCCAATGCCTCTTGGCGTTCACGCTCCAAGCGTTCTGCTTCGTGCCGCCGGTGTTCTTCCAAAGCAGGGTCGGGCACAGCAACGGGTGATTCTGTTTCCTGGGTAAGCAACGGGTTGTCGGACGGGGTTTGCGGTTGAGGCACTGATGCCGCACTGCTTTCGGCAGGAGGAGTGACAAGTTCGCTTTGTCCGCCTCCTACTTCGGCATTACCAAAGGAGATGACGATGCCTTCGTCTTCTTCAACGACCGGTGTCTTCATATAGACAAACCATAAAAGCAGGAACAGAAGAAGCAATGACAAAACGGTTCCCCCGGCTGCAATGATATGTGCGCGTTTGTTGTTCAAGGCTATTTTTTGTTCTTAGTAGCGATAACGAGTTTCAGATTGTGGGTGTGGGCAATATCCAACACACGGACCACTTCTTTGTAGGCGATATCTTCATCGGCGTGAAGAGCGATATAAGCCGTAGTATCGTTCTGAGGCAGGGCGTCCAGGAGATAGGCTTCCAATTCGTCGGGCATAACACTGACCGGTTTGGCTTTGCCCAAGGCAACAGAGTAGTTGCCCAAGTTGTCGATATTGACTTTGGCTACCACTTGCTTGGTATTGGTTTTCGCCCGACTTTGCGGCAGATTGAGTTTGATATCGTTGGGCGACGACATAGTGCTTGCCATCACAAAGAAGAGCAAGAGCAGGAAAATGAGGTCGGTCATACTCGACATGGAGAAGGTCGCCTCTACTTTGTTTCGACGTTTAAGAGCCATAAGCAAAAGGTTGTTATGCCGGTTCGTTCATCAAGTCCATGAACTCCATGGTGCGTCCTTCCAATTGACGGACAACAGAGTCGATACGTGCCATAAGGAAGTTGTAGGCAAAGATAACCAGGATACCGACAATCAGACCTCCGATAGTGGTGACCATGGCTTGATACATGCCTTCGCTCAATGCAGCCAATTCAATCACGCCCGATGCGTTGCCTGCCATGTTGTAGAAAGTCTGTACCATACCGAGTACCGTTCCCAAGAAACCCAGCATAGGAGCTCCGGCAGCAATAGTTGCCATGATGACGAGACCTTTCTCCAGTTTGGCAATCTCCAGATTACCAACGTTCTCAACAGCAACCAAGACATCGCTCATAGGGCGTCCGATACGCGTAATACCTTTTTCCACCATACGGGCGGAAGGGGTATTGGTTTTGCGGCAGAGATTGAGCGCAGAGTCGATTTTGCCTTCGTGGATATAGTCTTTGATGCGGTCCATGAAATCTTTATCCTCTTTCTTTGCCGCATTGATAACGACAAGCCGTTCGATGAAAAGATAGATGGCTACAGCCAACAAAATAGCCAATACAATCATAATCCAACCGCCGTAGGTTGCCATTGTCCAGAGGTTCATCGGCTCTTGTGCGGTTGTTTCAACAGCGGCATTGATGCTGTCGATAAGTTCGGGATTGGTGGTTGCTTGAAGTAGATACATATTTTTTAGTTAATAGTTGATAGTTAATATTTGATATTTTAGACGCGATGAATCGTGTCTTTACATTGTATTATCGGTTTATTCAGACGGGGCACGCCCCGTCTCTACATTATTTCTCATTTATCCACTATTTGGCGGTATTGGCGGATGGTTTCTTTTATACCCAAGTAGAGCGCATCGGATATCAATGCGTGACCGATACTGACTTCGTCAATCCACGGAAAAGCTTGCAAGAGCAGAGGCAAGTTCTGCAGATTGAGGTCGTGACCGGCATTGAGTCCGATACCTATCTCTTTGGCTTTCTCGGCAGCAGGGCGGTATTGTGCAACAGCTTCTTCAGGATTGACCAGAAAATGCCCGGCATACGGTCCTGTATAGAGCTCCACACGGTCGGCTCCTGCCTTTTTGGCATGCACTACCATTTCAGGGTCAGGGTCAACAAAGACTGAAACACGAATGTCCTTTTGATGGAACACATTGATAATTGCTCTCAACTCAGCCTCGTGTTTCACCGTGTCCCAACCATGATTGCTCGTTATCTGATTGACAGCATCGGGCACCAAGGTGACTTGCTTGGGGCGTACAGCACAAACCAAATCAACAAAAGCCGGTGCAGGATTGCCCTCGATGTTGAACTCGGTGGTCAGCACTTGTTTGAGTTCCAATACGTCGGAACGACGGATATGCCGCTCGTCGGGACGAGGATGCACCGTGATTCCTTGTGCACCAAACTGCTCACAATCCAATGCAAACTTGATTACATCGGGCAAATTGCCACCACGGGCATTGCGCAAAGTGGCTACTTTGTTGATATTTACGCTCAACATTGTCATTCGCTTGCAAAGGTACGTATTTTCCACTGAATTTGCAAGAGACAGAGAAGATTTATTTGACAATTTTACGATTTGACAATTTGACAGTTGGTTCTCCATTATTATCCGTATATTATTTCGTTCATGGTGCGCTTTTTTAGCCTATGCAGGCGAGCATCACAAGTGCTCCGGCGTACAGACAAGTATAACAATGTGCCGATAAAACCTCAATGAAACCATACGGATGTCCCATTTTGTTGCCGTGTCGTTGCCGTCTTGTTGCCGTCTTGTTGCCGTGCTTTTGCCGTCTTTTTGCCGTAATTTGAAGCACGGAGATATAGAGGAGATGAGCGGGCGGAGCCTTAGTTGAGGAGATGAGGAGATGAGGAGTTGAGAAGATGAGCGGGTAAGCAAGGAGAGGGGGTGACAAAAAACAGGCGGAACGAGTGTGGGTTACTCATTCCGCCTTTTTTCGTTTTGCCAAAGTGGCAACGGTTACGCAGCATTATTCGGCGCTGTTAGCCAAAGGAGAAGCTTGTGTGTAGGTACGGGCAGCGAGTTCTTTGTCGAACATATAGAGTCCGTAGCCGTTGTCGCCAATCATAGTGAGTTGCGAGATAATCTCGTGTGCGTTCTCTTCTTCTTCCACTTGCTCGTCGATGAACCAATGGAGCATACTTTGCGAAGCATAGTCTTTTTCCTCAAGCGCCAAAGCATAGAGGTTGTTGATGAGTGAGGTCACTTTCTTCTCGTGTGTGAGAGTAGCTTGGAAAGCCTCCAAAGGAGAAGCCCATTCGGTTTCAACTTCGTCGATAGCTTTGAGGGTTACTTTGCCGCCGCGGGAAACAACATAATTGAAGAAGATGGTAGCGTGGTCCTGCTCTTCTTTGAACTGAACAGTGAACCAGTTAGCCATACCTGGGTAACCTTTGTCGTGGCAATAAGCAGCCATTGACAGATAGAGATATGCAGACCACATCTCGGCATTGATTTGGGCATTGATAGCCTCTTCCATTTTTTTACTTAACATAGTAAACAGTTATTTAAGTTGAACAATATTCGTCAGTTGTTTAATACCGGACATTAGGCAAAAAGTGTACCAATGTTGTCAGTTTGCCCGGAAAAATCATACGTTGTTCTGCAAACGTACTATATTGGCGGCTTCGATTTGCTGACGGGCATATTGGAGCGTGACAGTATATTCTGCCATTTTAGCAGTAGGCACGCGGTACATGATGTCCATCATAATGGTTTCCGTGAGCGAACGCAAGCCACGCGCACCGAGATGATACTCAATGGCTTTGTCCACGATATAGTCCAATACCTCAGGCTCGAAAGTGAGGGCTACTCCGTCCATAGCGAGTAGTTTGACATACTGCTTGATGATGGCGTTTTTGGGCTCGGTGAGGATATTGCGCAGGGCGGTACGGTCCAACGGCTCGAGATAGGTCAGAACGGGAATACGTCCGATAATCTCCGGTATGAGACCATAGGCTTTGAGGTCTTGCGGCGCAATGTATTGGAGAAGATTGCTTTGGTCGATATGCTGCACGCGTTTCGACGATTCGAAGCCCACCACATGGGTGTTGAGGCGTTGTGCAATCTTCTTCTCAATACCGTCGAACGCTCCTCCGCAGATGAAGAGGATGTTTTCAGTGTTGATTTTGATGTACTCTTGTTCGGGGTGCTTGCGTCCTCCTTTGGGCGGCACGTTGACGATGGAGCCTTCCAGGAGTTTGAGCAACGCCTGCTGTACACCTTCGCCCGAGACGTCACGGGTGATACTGGGATTGTCGGACTTGCGGGCAATCTTGTCGATTTCGTCGATGAAGACGATGCCCCTTTCGGCGAGTTCTTGATTGAAGTTACATTCCTGCAAGAGGCGTGTAAGTATAGACTCTACATCTTCGCCCACATAGCCGGCTTCGGTGAGCACGGTGGCATCGACGATGGTGAAGGGCACTGCCAGCATACGTGCGATGGTTTTTGCCAGCAGGGTTTTTCCCGTACCGGTGGAACCGACAAGGATGATGTTCGACTTTTCGATGTCCACTCCGTCGTTGCTGCCGGCTGTGGCGATGCGCTTATAATGATTGTAAACCGCTACGGAGAGATATTTCTTCGCTTCGTCCTGCCCGATGACATACTGGTCGAGAAAAGCCTTGATCTCAGTGGGTTTGGGCAAATGCTGCAAGTCGAGAGCCGGTGCTTCGGCGGATTGCATCATCTGTTGTACAATATCGTGTGCACGCTCGATACAATCGGTGCAGATATAGGTATTGTCAACCCCTTGTATGAGGTCGGGTCGGGCTTGGTCACAGAATGAGCAATGGAGTTCTTTCTTAGGTGTGTTTGCCATAAAGCAAGGTGGTAAGTCGGTTTATTTCTTGCGATAGATTTGGTCGATCATGCCATATCGGAGTGCCTCTTCGGCATTCATCCAGTAGTCACGGTCGGCATCGGCAATAATCTTCTCCATGCTTTGTCCGGAGTGGTCGGAGATAATCTTATAGAGTTCCTCTTTGATTTTGAGGATTTCACGTGCGGTAATCTCGATGTCGGACGCTTGTCCCTGAATACCCCCCATCGGCTGATGAATCATTA
The DNA here is from genome assembly GCA_022783865.1 of Bacteroidales bacterium. GTDB lineage: Bacteria > Bacteroidota > Bacteroidia > Bacteroidales > Paludibacteraceae > Colicola. Next base: position 68,605 of record JALFYY010000007.1, on the reverse strand, counting down.
CACGGGAGTGGGGCAGTGCTGCGCGTTTGCCTTTCTCGCCTGCCACGAGGAGCACGGCACCCATGGAGGCTGCCATACCGGTGCAGATAGTGCTCACTTTGGCGGAGATGAACTGCATGGTGTCGTAGATACCCAATCCGGCATAGACACTGCCACCCGGGGTATTGAGGTAGATAGAGATATCTTTGTCAGGATCGACGCTGTCAAGGTAAAGCAACTGTGCCTGAATGACGTTGGCAGTATAGTCGTTGACCTCGGTGCCTAAGAAGATGATGCGGTCCATCATCAGACGGGAGAAAACGTCCATCTGCGTGACATTGAGTTGGCGCTCTTCCAAGATAGAAGGCGATATATAGGAGGCGTTTGCCTCGATGGTGTTCTCGACGTGCATGGAGTTCATACCCAAGTGCTGTGTGGAGAATTTGAGAAAGTCGTTCATTGTTGTTGTGTAGTTGAGTAGTTGAGTAACTGTTTAGTAAGCAATGGCGAATACGACACGTTGTGCAGAGGGCTTGCCGGTTACCATACATTTGCCCGGCGTCTTGTCGCCGTCGAAAGGAATACAGCGGATAGTGGCTTTAGTTTCCGCCTTGATTTTCTCCTCCGTTTCGGGAGTACCGTCCCAATGGCAGAGCAGGAAACCGCCTTTCTTGATTTCTTCCTTGAACTCTTCGTAGGTATCAACGGTGCGGGTATAGGCGGTGCGACGGTCGAGCGCTTTTTGGAAGATAGTTTGCTGTATGTTTTCCAAAAGGGCTTGGATGTGCTCTGCAATACCTTCCAAAGGCAGGGTTTCTTTGGTGTTGGTGTCACGGCGGAAGACTTCGATAGTGCCGTTCTCCATATCGCGTGCACCCATAGCCAAACGGACGGGAACACCTTTGAGTTCGTATTCTGCGAACTTCCAACCCGGCGTTTGCTGGTCGTTGGTATCGAGTTTGATACGGATGCCCATCTGTTTGAGTTGTGCAATGACAGGGTCGAGTTTCGATAGAATCTCCTGCAACTGCTCCGGCTTCTTGAAGATAGGCACGATGACTACCTGATAAGGAGCGAGATGCGGCGGCAGCACCAGACCGTCGTCGTCGGAGTGCGTCATGATGAGGGCACCCATCAGACGGGTACTGACGCCCCACGAAGTTGCCCAAACGTATTCTTGTTTATTCTCCTTGTTGAGGAAAGTAACGTCGAAGGCTTTGGCGAAGTTCTGCCCGAGGAAATGCGACGTACCTGCTTGGAGCGCCTTGCCGTCCTGCATAAGGGCTTCGATACAGAATGTTTCGATAGCACCGGCAAAACGTTCGTTGGCACTTTTGACTCCTTTGATAACAGGGATAGCCATGAAACGTTCGGCAAAGTCGGCATATACGTTAAGCATACGGGTGGCTTCTTCCAACGCTTCTTCACGGGTAGCGTGTGCGGTGTGTCCTTCTTGCCAAAGGAACTCGGCAGTGCGGAGGAAAAGACGCGTACGCATTTCCCAACGCATCACGTTAGCCCATTGGTTGCAAAGAATAGGCAGGTCGCGGTAGGAAGAAATCCAGTTCTTGTAGGTGCTCCAGATAATGGTTTCCGAGGTGGGACGTACAATGAGTTCCTCCTCGAGTTTGGCATCAGGATCCACAATCACGCCCTTGCCGGCGGGGTCGTTCTTCAAGCGGTAGTGGGTTACTACGGCGCACTCTTTGGCAAAGCCTTCCACGTGTTCCGCCTCGCGGCAAAGGAACGATTTCGGAATAAGCAACGGGAAATAGGCGTTCTGGTGTCCGGTTTCTTTGAACATGCGGTCCAGTTCCGCCTGCATGCGTTCCCAGATAGCGTAGCCGTAGGGTTTGATTACCATGCAGCCGCGCACTGCGGATTGTTCTGCCAAATCGGCTTTTACTACAAGTTCGTTGTACCACTGCGAATAGTTTTCTGCACGTGTTGTAAGTTTCTGATATGCCATAGATAATATAGTTTAATGCTTTGTTTGTAGTTCGTTGGTTGTTTAGCGGAGCGGGTAGTTCTGCCGGAGCGTACGGAACTGCCAGGGTGCGCTTTTGAGTTGCCTGCTGAGCCGCTCAATATCGAAGCCCGCTCCACCTTGCAAAGGTACGCTATTTTCCTGATTTGTGCAAACGCTTGTTTCAGGAATGTCAAAGTGCCGGCAGAATGCAGTCAGGCACATTTGTGTGGCACTCAGTTTGCCTGCTTTGGTGTAGCCTGCAATATGATAGGTGCCAATCAGGCTTTGGCGGAGCAAAATTGTATTGATATTCGGTTCGTTCTCCCAGCAATCGATGATGAGTGTGGGAGCACTGGGTTGCGAGAGACGGCGGAGCAATGCGGATTCATCGATAATGCCGCCTCGTGCCGCATTGATGAGCAGACAATCGGGGCGCAACTGAGAGAGCAATGCTTCGTTCATGAGGTGCCAGGTTGGATAGTCGCCTGCGGCGGTGAGCGGCGTATGGAAAGTGATAATGTCCGCCTCACGGATAATGGTTTGCAGAGGGACATACTGCGCCCCGCCTTCTGCGGCTGCCCGTAGCGGGTCGTTGAGCAGGACGGTGTAGCCTTTGCGTTCAGCCATCTGTGCTACCAAACTGCCGATATGCCCGACGCCTACTATGCCTATGGTCTGGCGCCGGTTGCCTTGTAGGTTTTCGACGTAATCGAGTGCCGTTTCCACATAGTCGCACACGCCTTGGGCATTGCATCCGGGAGCGTTGGTCCACGTGATGCCGCGCTGCCGGCAATAGTCGGTATCTATATGGTCGAAACCAATGGTGGCGGTAGCAATGAACTGCACACGGCTATGTTCCAGCAACTGCCGGTCGCAACGGGTAAGGGTGCGCACAATGAGCGCATCGGCATCACGCACGGCATCGGGTGTAATGGCTTGCGGCTCCCGATACTGCACATCGGCATAAGGCTCGAGCAGACCCTTTATATAAGGAATATGACTATCGATGATGACCTTCATAAAGTCCGACAGTAATGCTTAGTATTTGATATTGTCGATGAGGCGCACATCGCCGCAATAGACCGTTACGCAGCCGATGGCGTGACTGAAATCGCTGACCGGCTGAAGGGTGGTTTGGTCCACAATCTCGTAGTATTCTACGGTGAGACCGTCGATACGGTTGATTTGCTCGATGACCCAACTCTGCACTTGTTGTACGGTCTGCGATTGGGTGAGTTGGCGGCTCTCGAAGAGCACTCGGGCAATGTTCTGTGCAGTGGTGCGCTGCTGTTCAGTGAGTCGCTGGTTGCGGCTGGACAGTGCCAATCCTGTCTGCTCACGCACAATAGGGCAGTCGCAAATCTGCACGTCCATGTGCATTACCTCCACCATGCGGTGGATGATGGCAAGTTGCTGATAGTCTTTCTCTCCGAAATAAGCACGGTTAGGCTGCACCAAGCGGAAGAGTTTCGATACGATTTGCACCACTCCGTTGAAATGTCCCGGACGGTATTTGCCCTCCATCACTTGGTCGAGACCGCCAAAATCGAAGGCGAATGTCTGGTTCATCTCCTCGGCTGTGTACATCTCTTCGGGAGTGGGGGCGAACACAAAGTCCACGCCCATATCTGTCAGTAGTTCGGCATCGGCTTGGAGGTTGCGGGGATACTTGACGAGGTCCTCCTTGTTGTTGAACTGCGTCGGGTTGACAAACACCGATACGAATGTTACATCGTTGCCTGCCACGCAGCGGCGTACCAACGAAGCGTGCCCTTGGTGCAAGGCGCCCATGGTGGGTACCAAGCCGATGGTTTTGTTGAGTTCTTTGAGTGCGCTGACGGTTTCCCGCAGTGCTTTTTGGGTTGTAATGATTTGCATATTGATCGCGTTTTATACTTTCTGTTCTGTTTGTTCTTTTCTTGCCCGGCTGGCTGTTACCAGATACACACCGCCGAAGATGAGCAGCATAGCCAGCAGTTTGGTGATACTGAACGTGTCCATGCCCCAATAGATGGCAACGATGCTCGCCACGATGGGTTGGATATAGTTGTACATGCCTGCCACGGTGGGGCGCAAAGTCCGTTGCCCGACCACAATCAGCATGTAGCAAAAGAACGTGGCGCAGACCACGATGAATGCCAATCCCCAATATTGGCTTGGTTGCAAGGCCGCCCACGGGGTGGTCATGAGTTGGTTGCCGGAGAAAGGCAACAGGCAGATAAAGGCGAAGGTGAACATCCACTTCATGATGGTAATCATCGAGTATTTGCTCACGAAGTTCTTGAATAGCACGATGTAGGATGCATAGCTCAGTTGCGCCAGCACTACTAGCAGGTCGCCCCATATCTGCGTGCCGTTGCTGCCGGCTTGGACTGTGGCAGAGTGGCTGCTCAGGATAAGGAGCAATGCGCCTCCAGCTCCGGCGGCGATGCCCAGTACCTTCTTATTGGTGATGGGTTCTTTCAGAATCAGAGCGGAGAGCAGCATGATCCACAGCGGCATACTCGTGGTGATGATAGAGGCGTCCATAGGAGAGGTGAGGCTCAGTCCGAACATCATGCTTCCTTGGTTGAAGACGATGCAGAGGAGCGATGCGGCAAAGAGTTTGAGCATGTCTTTGGTGGAGACATATTCTTTCTTTTGGAAGAATGAGGCTATCCAAAAGAGCACCATAGCACCCCCTACACGCAAGTCGGTGATGACGAGGGGAGCCACTAAGCCGCCCGTCATGACGAACTTGGAGACAGGTGCCATCAAGCCCCACATCACATTGGCTGAGAGCATCGCGCCGTGTCCTTTCCAACTGATTTTTTCCATTGTCTTTCCTGCTGATACCTATTATATATTGTGTCCGTCGTATCTATATCAGGTCCGCTACCTGCAGTCGGGCGAAGCGGATAAGGTCGGTAGTGGCAAGATGAATCTGCATGCCACGGACACCGGCGCTGACATAGAGCGAGGGATGCTCTTCGGCTGACTGATGGATATACATCGGATAAGGTTTCTTCATGCCGATAGGCGAGCAGCCGCCGCGTATATAGCCCGTCAAACCGAGCAATTCCTTTACCTGTGTCATCTGGCACGACTTGTTGCCGCTGGCTTTGGCGGCTTTCTTGAGGTCCACTTCCTTGTCGCCCGGGACGATACAAACGAAGATACCGGTCCGGTCGCCGCGCAGTACAAGGGTCTTGAACACGCATGCGACGTCCTCGCCTAATTGCGTTGCCACGTGCACGGCGGAGAGGTCCGATTCGTCCACCTTGTAGGAGACTAATTCGTAAGTTATCTTGGCTGCGTCCAAGAGTCGGGCGGCATTGGTCTTTTGTGTCATAGTTGTTTACCTATAAAAGCAAACAGGGAACCCATTTGCATGAAGTCCCCCGTTCTCGGTTTCTGCTGAGAGCATTATTTTACGCGGCGCTCGGGAATACGGGCTTTCTTACCCGTGAGGTCACGTAAGTAATACAATTTGGCACGGCGTACTTTACCGTATTTGTTAACGGTAATCTTCTCCACGAAAGGAGAATCCATAGGGAAGATACGCTCTACGCCTACGCCGTTCGACATTTTGCGGACGGTGAAGCGCTTTTTGTCTTCGCTGCCGCTGATGCGGATAACGTCGCCGCGGAACTCCTGAATACGCTCCTTGTTACCTTCTTTGATACGGTAAGCAACCGTAACAGTGTCACCGCTTTTGAATGCCGGGAACTCTTTCTTTTCTCCGGCGAATGCTTGTTCAGCAATCTTGATCAAATCCATTGTTTCGTACGAATTTAATGTTAACGGGCAGAGTATTCGCTATTTCTGTATTTGCCAGAGACTTTGCCCAAAATGCGTGCAAAGGTACTACATATTTTTGATATGCACAAGTCTCTGCGCAATATCTTTCAAGAAAAATGTAAAATTCTGTTGCCGGACTCCTGCCCGGGTCTGGGAGCACTCGTGCAATCCCCGCTCGTAATGTGTGTCGCTGTGTGGGCGTCTGCGCCCGCATACGCAGGCAGGCGTACAGACCGATGTTGCATTAGCGTCAACCGACGGAGACCAAAATCTCAGCCGTCTTGTTGCCGTCCCGTTGCCTTAATGTTAAAAAGACATTAAAGCCCTTACCATCCTTTTTCTTTAGGGATACCGAAACGATACCTTAGGGATATTATAAGGATAGCGCAGTAGTAAAATATAAATATTTATAAACTTTCAGTGCTTTGATATGGTGCTTGCAAGGTTTATGCTCATCCCGACAAAGGCTCTGCAGGGAATATGAAATATCAAATATTGAATATTCAATTATTCATCTCCTCATCTCCTCAACTATCCTCATCACGCACTCTTTGCAGTCGAATACCAATCGGAACACTTTGCCGTTGGTGCGGATAAAAGCAGGTTCTCTTTTGCGCTCGTCGGCAGTAGTGTGTTTACGGCACATACCCGTCTCGTACAAAATGCAATATTTGCAAGTCATCAGTGCCGCCCCGTGGTCATGCGAGATTTCAAAAGCAGGCTCGGTATCCTCTGCGCCGCATTCAGCGTAGAAACGCTTTGCCGCTTGGTTGAGGATATTGAGGCGGTAGTCGTGCGGCTGCTCGGGCAAAGCGGGACGGGCGGATAGTTTGATAATCGGACGATTCGACGATTCGGCAGTTGCAGCGTTTCGCTTGTCGTTGTCTGACATGGCAGAACCGCTTGCCAGACAACGGCGCCGCCACTCGTTGAGTACACTCACCGGCAGAAACCAAGCTTCCTGCAGTTGCAGGGTGACGGACTTTGCCTCATAGGGCGTATCGCCTAACTTACTGAGTTGCGTACGGATATTCTGCAGTGCCTGTTCCTTCTTTTGTGCCACCGTTTTCTCATGCCGGAACTCCATAGTGCGTCCGCCCATCTGCAGCAGAAAGCCCTTTTCGGTTTCGCTCAAACAGATGTCGATAGGCAGTTTGCGGACGCTGCGGGTACTGCGGAGGCAGTCGGTAAACGCCTTGTCGGTATTCCGATAGATGTCCTCGCCGATACTGAGGTCAGGCATCCGGTTCGGCACAATGCGCCATACGTCTTTTTCTCGGGTAGGCACAGCCGTATTGACGGAGAACCCTTGGTCGGCAAAGCACAGACCGTCGCCATTGTGGAGCGGCTTGCCGGTTCTGAGCAAGAGAGCGTTGCGCTCTATCAAAACAATCTTGCCCAAGTATTCGCCCGTTGACTTGGGAGTCGCCCAATTTGCCAGATGCTGTGTGCGCCCGTGGAGGAAATAATCCGTACTGCCTCTGTGGAAAGTCTTCTCTGTTTGCGGAGTGAATCCCAAATATATATTTCCCTGTGATGCCCGTTTGTACGGACTGTTCTCCTGACTGAAGATACGGTCAAGGCACTGCCGGTAGTAGCCTACCACGTTGCGTACATAGTCGGTGTCTTTCAGCCGCCCTTCTATCTTCAGACTCGTAACGCCCGCTTGCAGCAGTTCTTCCAGATACTGACTCCGGTCCATGTCGTGGAGCGAGAGCAGATACTGTTGGTGTGCAATCTCTTTGCCGTCCTTGTCCAGAAGGTCGTAGCGTTGTCTGCACATCTGTGAGCAGCACCCGCGGTTGGCACTCCTTCCGCAAACGGCTTCGGATAGATAGCATTGTCCCGAGTAGCTCACGCACAATGCGCCATGCACAAAGGCTTCGAGCTCCACTTTGGTATGGGAACGGATGTCCTTTATTTCCTCCAAAGATAACTCTCGTGCCAAAACGACTCTCTGTATGCCCAATTGTTCGAGCCATTGTACTTTTTCGACGCTTGTGTTGTGGCATTGGGTAGAGGCGTGCAGACGGATAGGCGGCAGGTCTTGTTCCAATAGTCCCATATCCTGTATCAGGAGTCCGTCCGCACCGGCTTCGTAGAGTTGCCAAGCCAATGCCGTAGCGGCAGGCAGCTCGTCGTCGTGCAATATCGTATTGAGCGTAACCCACACCTTGCAAGAGAAGATATGGGCGTAATCAGCCAGCTCACGGATATCTTCTATCGTATTGCCCACCGCCTGACGGGCACCGAAACGGGGCGCACCGATATATACGGCATCTGCACCGCTGTCAATGGCGGCTTTGCCTGTTTCCGCGTTCTTCGCAGGCGCCAATAGCTCTATATAGGTGGGAGTGGTACTCATATATAAATTGTCAAATTCCGAATTTGTTCAATAGGTTATGTCCGGTTAAATTGTAAAATTGTCAAATCGTCAAATTTGTGTATCTTTGCAACCACAAAAGTACATATATTTTTCGTAATGAGCAAAACGGATACTATGATTAATTGTATAGATTGGGGCATGGTGCCATACGCTGAGGCATGGGAACGGCAACACCGGTTGTTCGATGAGAAGATTCGGCAAAAGCAGGAGGGATTGCGTCCGGCGAACGATTTCATTCTTTGTCAGCACCCGCATGTTTATACTATCGGACGGCACGGCAAAGATGAGAATATGCTCCTTTCGCCTGAGCGTCTGCAGCAGATAGGGGCGGAGTGGTTTCATATCGACCGAGGCGGCGACATCACATACCATGGTCCCGGACAGACAGTGGGCTATCCTGTCTTCGACCTGGAGCAACTCTCGCCTTTGTCGTCCGTGGGGCGTCACCTCGGACTGAAGGAATATATCTTTCTCTTGGAGCAGATGATTATCAATGTGCTGGCGGAGTATGGCGTTCGGGGAGAACGGTTGCAGGGAGCCACCGGTGTATGGATAGAACCGGCATCTGCTCAGGCTCGCAAAATCTGTGCGATAGGTGTCAGGGCTTCCCGCTATGTGACAATGCACGGCTTCGCGCTCAATGTGAATACCGACTTGAAGTATTTCTCCTATATCAACCCATGCGGCTTTGTGGACAAAGGAGTGACTTCTCTCGCCCGGGAGTTGGGACACGAAGTGCCTATAGAAGAAGTGAATCGCCTTTTGCAAACCGAAGCCCGGCGCTTGTTCTGTTTGCTGTGAAGTTGTTAAGGCAGGTGTCCTATTTATAGAACCTGCCTTAAGTTGTTTGCTTGTGTAGATGTTGTTTGGATAACTTCCTTGTCGGGTTGCGTGGCTGTGTAGTTGCAGAAAAGTTTCCTTGAAAAAAGGAAACTTTTATTTGTAAGCACCTTGCCAACTCTCTAACTGCAATATTAATAATCCATAAACGGCAGTTAACGGAGACTGACAAAATAGTCTTTTGTCCGTTGTCCTTACTCCCTTGTCTATAAATTTATTGCCAGTCTTCAGCCGACAAACGCAGTTCTACTGCACGGATGGTATCACCGGCTTGCTCTGCTGCAAGGGCTTGCGCGGTATATAATGCTGCTATGTGTTGCCGTATCTTGGTTTGTTCTTCCTCTATATCGGTTTGTGTGCTGTCGAGATGAAGCAGTAAGCCGCACAAATCGTAGGCGAAGATGACTTGGTGGATTTGTTGGCTTTGGCTCATCTCTGACAATACTTGCCGGCAACGTTCTACAATCTCTTTTCTGTTCGTTTCCCTTTCGTTATCGGTGATAAGGAATTGGTTGAGCGCTTGGTCTATATACGTTTCCGCCGTGAAAGTGTCGTAACTGCGGAGGGCTTTTTCTGTCTTACTGACAGCCAACCGGAACGCACGAAAACGCTCTTCGTCGTAATGTCCTGTATAATAGGCTATCTCGGGCTGCCATACCCATGACTGGTTCGGACCGTAGAGCGGCATTCTTACTTCTCTCAGGTTATTGTAGATTTCCTCTAACAGACGGTATGTCTCGCAGCGCGCAGCGGCATGCTCAAGGCTTTCCATATCGTTGAATTGCCCCAAATAGGAGTCGGTTTGGCGGATGAGATTGTCCCAGTTGCGGTACACAAAATCTTTGGCGTTGCGGTTGTCTTCGTCAATCCTAAGCGCCAACGTGGCGGAGTCCATCGCTTCAAGATAGAGCCCTTCTTTTTGCAATCGCTGTGCAGACGAAAGGAGCTTTTGTACATTGGTGCGTGCCATAGCAGCACACGGCAAAACGCATAGCAGTAGTATAGCAATTTTTTTCATTGTCGGTCTGATACATTTATTTACAGCAGCAAAATTACGAATAATTTCTCAATTATGCCTCTTCTTGCAAAATAATTTGCTTGTTTGCCTAAAGTTTTGTACTTTTGTAATCAATAAATGAATGCCGGAGTAAAGCAATAGATATGCAGAAACTGAAGACAATAGAGATGAACCGCTTGACGGCGGAAGAATTCAAGCAGGCAAAGAAAGTGCCGTTGGTGGTGGTGCTCGACAATGTGCGTAGTCAGCACAATATCGGAGCAGTCTTTCGCACTGCTGATGCTTTCCTTTTGGAAGGTATCTATCTTTGCGGACTGTGTTGCACACCGCCCAATCAGGAGATTCATAAGACGGCGTTGGGAGCGGAACTCACTGTGGATTGGCAGTACAGGCAATCAACGCTCGATGCCGTCAGAGAGTTGCAAACCGCAGGATACAAAGTGTTTGCCGTTGAGCAGGCGCACAATAGCACTATGCTCCAGGATTTGTGTCTCAGTGCCGATGGCAAGTATGCTGTCGTCTTTGGGCACGAGGTGTTCGGCGTACAGCAAGAAGTGGTGGATGCAGCCGACGGTTGTATCGAAATACCGCAATACGGCACCAAACATTCGCTCAATGTGTCGGTCACGGCAGGAATAGTAATGTATCAAATGGCGACGGCACTGCATTCGTCTGCCGCAAAACAATGATGGATATGGCTGATTGGAAAACACAACTCGAAAGTCTTTTGGCGGATATGCCGCCTGTTGATAATGCTTCGGCTGAACTGCCCGAACAGAAGCCTGCACAGCACAAACTGCCTCTTCTCCGTGTGGAAAAAGACAAGCGCAAAGGCAAGACGGCAACGCTTGTTACGGGGCACGACGGCACTGACGAAGAGGTGGCAGCTTTGGCTAAACATCTCAAAGTGCGCCTTGCCGTAGGCGGTTCGGTGCGTGACGGTGAGATACTGCTGCAAGGCGATGTGCGTGAGAAAACCGCTGCCTTGCTACAGGAATTGGGCTATAAAGTGAAACTGATTCAATAATATACCATGCTCGACATCACCAGTGCATCAGCCGGATCGGGAAAGACATTCAAGTTGGCACGAACCTATATCGACCTCTTGCTTTCCCACAAAGGCACTAATCTCCATCGCCGTATATTGGCGGTGACTTTTACCAAGAAAGCTACGGCAGAGATGAAAGAGCGTATCGTGCAAGAACTCTCTTTCCTGGCGAATGGTGAGCCTTCACGTCATCGGGAGTATCTGATGGACAGACACAAACTGTCAGAAGAAGAATTGCAGGAAAAGGCAAGGATGTTGCTCTGTGATATATTGCAAGACTATTCGGCATTTGCGGTATCCACTATCGACAGTTTCTTCCAACGCATTATCCGCAGTTTCTCCCGTGAATTGAATCTGCCGGGCAGCTATAATCTTGAGTTGGATAGCAAGCATATCCTGCAAGAAGCTGTAGATGGTTTTTTCTTTGATTTGTCTTCTGATCCGAAAGACCCTTTGGTGAAATCATTGCATCAGTTGGTTGCCGGCAGTATCAATGAAGATGACAATGTGAGCATCAAAGAAAAGGTGTTGTCTTTGAGCCGTGAACTCAACAAGGAGGTTTATAAGGTACACCGGAAAGTGCTGGAGAATGTTTTTGATAATCAGCCGCAAGCTTTCTACCGGTTTCAGAAAGAACTCCAAACCAAGATAGACACGTTGCTGCAACAGATGCTCGATGCAGGCAGAGACTATAAAAATGTGCTGGCGGGCAACCATCTGGCAAAAGAGGATTTTATCAGGAATGGCAGTTTGTTCAATCCTTTCTATGCATCAAGGAGTGACTTGCGCAAAGGAAACGCCAAGTTTACCGCAACATTCCGTAAGTTTGCGGAAAACGATGCGGAATCGGCTGTGGCTAAAACTTATAAGGGGAGCAATAAAGACGCTCTCATTGCTGCAGCCCGGGCAATACAACCTTTGGCACGGAACTGGATCGGACTTTATGCCCAACTCACCGAACTGTTGCTCGTTTCGGATAAACTGCCGTATCTGTCGTTGCTGTCGGATATCTCTGCAAAGATAAGTGAGAAGAATGCAGAACTCAACCGCTTGCCTATCGACGAAACCAACCGACTGCTTAACGATGTGATTAGTGCCAACGAAGAAGCGCCTTTCGTATACGACAAGATAGGCGTACGCCTCTCGCATTATCTCATCGATGAGTTTCAGGATACGAGCCGTATGCAGTGGGATAATTTCCGTCCGTTGCTCAAAGAGGCTTTGGCTACCGGACAATACAATCTGGTGGTAGGTGATGTAAAGCAGAGTATCTATCGTTTCCGCAATTCCGACTATAACCTGATGTTGTCGCAACTCGATGACGACTTCTCGGCGGGCCAAATCACAAAAGTGAATTTGGGAGACAACTGGCGAAGCGACGTACAGATTGTGGAAACCAACAACTATGTGTTTCGTTTGCTTGCAGAAGCGGAGAATGACGAAATCAATGGTCTTACAGGCGCATCATATCCTGCTTTGACAGACAAGATACATAATGTATTTGCCACCTTGGAGCAGCATCCGCAGAAGACAGGCGAACAGGGGTATGTGCGTTTTCAGTTCCTGGATAGTACCACCAGGACTTCTTTCCGCGAAGATATATTGGAGCGATTGCCCGGCTTGCTCCGGGATATACAAAGTCGCAATATCCCATTAGGCAGGGTAGCCGTATTGTTGCGCAATTCCAAAGAAATCCGCGAAGTGGCACAATGCCTTACCGCCGGAGGTTTTCGCGTAATGTCAAACGAAGGCTTGCTGCTCACTGCGTCACGTGAAGTGCGTTTTTTGGTTGGATTGTTAGCGATAATCCAATCGCCCGATGATAAGGTACAAAGCCTTAATACCTGTTATGAATATGCTCTTCTTATGGGCAAGAATGCTGATGAGGCAATACAATGTGCCGTCAGCGGAAACCGTATTTTCTCCGAGGAACAACAATCGGCATTGCAAACGATAGCCGGCTTGCCTCTTTACGACCAAGTGCAGGCACTCGTTACACTTTTCGGATTAGACAAGAGCGACAGTGCGAAACCCTATCTCCAATCGTTCCTGGATTGTGTGTATCGCTATATCACCAAGTATCAGGCGGATCTTTATAGCTTTATGCAATGGTGGAACGAACATGCTGACAAATTGTCGGTTGCATCGTCAGACTCTTCCGGTGCAGTGCAATTGCTCACTATGCACAAGTCGAAAGGATTGGAATACGATGTGGTTATCATTCCTTTCTGCGACTGGGAAAAAGGTGTTCCCGCTTCGGCGAATAAAATACCGCTCTTGTGGCTTGACCCGAAGAAAAGCACATTGCTGCCTCTTTGTCCCTTGCCTGTTCTGCCGGTGATGTATAGCGATAAAATGGCTGATACCTCATTTGCTGAAGATTATTATCAGGAGAAGCAGAATGCCTATATTGATAATCTTAATCTTACGTATGTGGCTTTCACGCGTGCCAAACGTGAACTCTATGTATATGCGCCGGTTTGCAAAAAAGACAATACTTCAACTATGGGTGCGCTGTTGCACAAGGTCTTGTCGGAGAATAACCGACTCACCGATAATATATATGAGCGTGGCGAGAAAGTGCACAATGCCCCGATGCCTGCTGCCGGACAAGTAATGCAAACCGATAAGCGGATGAGCGAACCATTGAACAACCGTTTGCGTATCAAGCTCTCCTCTGCAACATATTTGACCGCTGAAGATGCTATGCCCGACTTCTCAAAGCCTGTCAATCTCGGAAGCGTTATGCACAATATATTGCAACAAATCCATAGATTCGACGATGAACAACCCTTGCTTCTTCAGATGCAGCAGGAGGGCAATCTCACGCCTCGTGATGTGGAAATACTCAATGAAGAACTCCGTAAGTTCAACAGTTTGGTGGCTTCTACCGATTGGTTCTCCGGTGAATATACCGATCTTAACGAACAGGACATCTTGTTGCCCGACGGCACTATCCGTCGTCCCGACCGCATTTTGCTGAAAGATAAAACGGCTGTTGTTATTGACTATAAGTTTGGCAACATGCCTCGTCCTGCCTACAACCGTCAGGTGCACGATTATATGTCGCTCCTCTCTAAGATGGGCTACGAACCACGGGGATACCTCTGTTATATCAATCTCAAACGGATTGAAGAAGTGCCTTTTGTGCAAAATGCTGTTGTATAGCATATAAAATGATGGTTGCGGTGTCTTGATTTTTGCGTATCTTTGCAGCGTGAATGCAAATCATGCGGATTTGCATATGGAAAAGAAATATATATACATAAAATAACAACTTAATTATCAATACTATGATTCTTATTGCTGACAGTGGTTCCACCAAGACACATTGGTGCTTGATGGCAGCCAACGGACAAACATCCGAGTTTTTTACCGATGGTATCAATCCTTTCTATCAGACTTCTGATGGTATCAAGGCTTCTATTTCCAATCAGTTGTTGCCGCAGATGGGGCATTTGATGTGGGTAGGTCCTGTAACCGATATATTCTTCTATGGTGCCGGTTGTACGCCTGAGAAGAAGAAACTCGTTGTTGAAGCCCTCCAAGCCTGTTTCAGGCAAGCCGCTGTCACGGTGGAGAGCGATATGGTAGGTGCAGCTCGCGGACTGATCGGACATACCGATGGTATCGCTTGTATCTTGGGAACAGGCTCCAACTCTTGCCTTTTCGACGGCACGAATATCGTGAAGAACGTTCCGGCACTCGGTTTTATCTTGGGTGACGAAGGTAGCGGGGCAGTGTTGGGCAAACGCTTGGTGGCTGATTTGCTGAAGAATCAGTTGGGCGAAGAACTCAAACAGAAATTCCTTACGCAGTACAATACTACCCAAGCCGAAATCATCGACAATGTTTATCGCAAGCCTTTCCCTAACCGCTATTTGGCATCGATGAGCAAGTTTGCAGCCGAGAATATCGACAACCCGCAAATCTATGCTTTGGTATATGACCACTTCAATCAGTTTGTGGTGCGTAACCTGAAGCAATATCCCGTTTTGCCGGTGGGCTTTATCGGCTCTATTGCATACTATTATCAAGACGTACTGAAAAAAGTGCTGGCTGACAACGGTTTCCAATTGGCGCAAATCTTGCAATCGCCTATGGAGGGCTTGAAAGAGTACCACAAAGGCGACATCAAACCCGCAGAGGCATAATGCCGTAGTTGAACCTCTTTAACCTGATTTGATATTATGTTTGTCAAGATAACAGAACAGACGTCGTTGCACGACAATCTCGACCAAAAATCGGTGGCTGAGTTGCTCACCGAGATGAACGAAGAAGACAAGAAAGTGGCGTTTGCAGTGGAGAAAGCCATACCGCAAATCACCAAGTTGGTAGAACGCATTGTGCCGCGTGTTATGCAAGGTGGACGCATCTTTTATATGGGTGCAGGCACGTCCGGACGTTTGGGCGTGTTGGATGCCAGCGAGATACCTCCTACTTTCGGTATGCCGCCTACGGTGGTAATCGGATTGATTGCCGGTGGCGAAACGGCATTGCGAAACCCTGTGGAGAATGCCGAGGACAACCAGAACAAAGGTTGGCAGGAGTTGCTCGACCACAAAGTGACCAGCCTCGATACTATTATCGGTATTGCGGCTTCCGGCACTACACCCTATGTGATTGGGGCATTACGCAATGCCCGTGAGCATGGTATGCTGACGGCTTCTATCTCTTGCAATCCCGATTCACCTGTGGCACAAGAAGCGGAAATTCCTATCGAAGCGATTGTAGGACCGGAGTTCGTAACGGGCAGTACGCGCCTCAAATCCGGTACGGCACAGAAGCTTATTTGCAACATGATTACCACCACGACGATGATCAAGTTGGGTCGCGTAAAAGGCAATAAGATGGTCAATATGCAACTGTCGAACAAGAAGCTGGTTGACCGTGGTACGCGTATGATTGTAGAGGAACTCGGGCTCGACTATGGTACAGCTCAACATCTCTTGCTCTTGCACGGCTCTGTGAAAAAAGCCGTCGATGCCTATCGTGCCGAAAAAGACTGACGGACGGTTGGATATTTGCACAGTTGAGTAGTTGGAATAATAGCTTGATTGAGCAATTCCAAAACAGAGAAACTGACCGACAGAGTAATTAATTGTAAAGACGGGGCATGCCCCGTCTTTCTTTTTTCTTCACGCATGTATATCAGAGCACCGAATCGTTACTGCTCATTCAATGCAGTTGTTCTTTAATATATGCTTCAATAAGAGTTGCCCATTTGCTTGGCACTCTGTTGTTTGTCCCAATAGATACGACCGGCTTCTTGCTCCTAATTCGTACACAATTTCAGCATTGGACAGTCCGTTGATTACACAAATTTTTCCTCAATAATTAGTGCTATAATATATCTTCTGTAACCGTCTCTATTATATAAGATTTTGCAATCAGTATCGGACTTTATATCTGTTGTAATTCGATTACAATTTTATTGACAGTCTATCATTCCTATTTTACTCATTTCCAATACTGTATCTATTTTTAAAATTCTGAAAACAAGTTCTTCAACATCCCATGTATCCTTTTCGAAGAAATCAAAATAATATGCTTTAATGTTTTCGTCCCAATCTATGTTGACCAAACTTTGTTGTTTACCAGTCAAACACATCAAACAATCAATAGCTTTGGTCGTTTTAGGTTCTTCTTTTCTATAAAGTTCCTCGAAATATTTTATGAACTTGTCCCGATTAATTTCCGCCCTGTCGAATTCAGGTTTGTTTGTATCTGTTTTGCCACTCTTGCCGTTTTCATCTTTCTCCTTTGCATAGCGGTCAATAAAATCTATTTTATCCTTTCCATTAAATTCATATGCGATAATCCGCTTCACCCCGCGCTCAATACTATTCTGTTTATATCCTACAGCATTGATAAAAGCCTCATCAGAACGTATCTTATTAAGTATAGACAATTCATTATCGAATTCATTATCTTTATTTTCCAAGATTTTTTTTAAATCCATGTAATCCATTTTGCTAAGATGTTCTTTTACAAAAGCATATATTGTATAAGAAATATTGTTCCACTTTTCCTTTTCTTTCACTTTCTTATTATAGAAAAGTCTATCTACAAGTGCAAACATTCTGAAAGTAAGATAGAATGGTTTAAACAAAAGATTATCATAATCATTCTTTAATGACTCATCAGACAAAGTTTTGATAGTAAAATGCTTTGCGGCTACTTCAATTTCCGTATTATAGTTCTTGAAAAGCAACTTTGCCTCATGCATTATTTTGTATACATCATCATCCGAAATGTCTATGGGCAAGATAAATTCATCAGGCAGTGTAGAAAGTTTATATAAATTTGCCTCCGACGGATACTGACGACGTGTTCCATTTTTATTACTATTTGCCGCATCTCTGAATTTTAATAATAATGCACAAGTGCAGACAAGATTACGGTAAAAATGCCGTGGCAAATCTTTCAAGACCCCGATTTGAGCGTTCAGCGGGGCGTTTTCGGTATGTTGTTCAGTCTTTTTCTGCGCGATGTATGTTATAATTGCGCATGCAATAGAAACAATGGCCAAAAAAATTGTCACCCAACCAAACAAATTCCATCCGTCGGTTAATGGCTTGTCAGCAGTATTCTCAGCAATACTAAGCATTACTCCATATTCATGCGGAGGTATCTTTGTAGAATCTCTCTCAACCTGATTGCTATGTTGTTTTCTAATCTCTTCCCTTTTGCGTTTTGCATCTTCCTGGATTTTATGAATTTCTTGTAATTCGTTCAAAATCTGCATTTCTGTATTATTCGAGGAAACAGAAACAGCTTTATTTTGTGCAGAGGCTGCACAACAAAAAATGGATAGGATAATTACTACATGTATTCTTTTCATAAAATTATATAGATATTGGTGAATATGTATTATTTTCTTACAAATCTCCCGACCAGCCATGACCGAGATCCCAATGCTCATCGTAGAGGAACTCGAAATAAGGGAGCGCAAATTCTTTCTCGATGAGTTCGGTTAGTTCCGGCCCTATATCTTTCGCCCACTGACCTACAAAAACAATGAACTTATTGATGTTCCACGCTACTCGTCCTCGAGGAATTTGAGTATAGTCGCCAGTGAACTTGGTGGGTTCGTTTTTTGCCAATGCCCGATAGTGTTCCTGTTGCCAAATTTTGTAATGCAACCTTTGATAGTTGACAAAGGGTAGTCCTTTCTGCGCAGCTTCTTCTTCCATATTGGGAGTCATTTCTTTCTTGCGGACACCAAAGAAAGAGTGCTCCTCCGGGTCGTACCAAAATATTCCCACGGCAGGCATTGGTTCGTCGAAAGACTTCATATCTGCCATCATGGCTTTGTGCTGTTCGGGTGTAGTGGTCATTCGTGGTTTGTAATTTGTTTTCGTTTGCAAAGATACGAAAAACATCCCAATATGTAAATATTTGCGCAAATTTCAAGGTCTTCACATCTTACATCTTTCGTAAACGTTGTATTTACTAATGGAAATTTCATTCAGACCCCTTGCGTACTCCTCATATCCCTTGAAAGGTTTATACAGGGGTCATACAAGGGTCATGCAGGTTTCATAGAATAACAATTAGAGTTGTATCTGTTGAGGTGTACGGGGTGTTGTCAATGTTGCCGGGGTGTGGGTGTCTTGCCCGCATAATTGTCATTGTAAATTGTCCAATTGACAAATTATCTGTCTTCGCCTGCGTATTTGAAGTGTTAATACTTTTTAATCTTCACTAAAGACAAGGCATTTTTCAAGGACAAAAACGGACTGTTTTGAGGCAATTTTAGTCGCTTTTTATAGTGCGTTCCTGTTCATTCCCTCTTCATTCCCTCTTCATTCGTTGTTCATTCCCTGTTCAAATAGTGTTTGCAAATCAGTATTAATCGGCTACCACAGTGCTTTTTTATCTTTTTTAACACGAATCAACTCTAAAGCCGGGACAAAAGACAAAAAACAGGTCACTTTAGAGAAAATGAAGAACTGAGTAATCGGGTAATTGAGCGGGCAGAGCCCTAATTGATTAACTGAGTAATAGTAATTCGTCTTTGCTCCTTTATCCTTGTTCCTTTGTCAAATCGTAAATTGTCAAAATATGAATTGTTTTTGCTCCTTTGTCCAATTGTAAAATAATTTGTACCTTTGCAAGGTGATATGCAATCAACAGCGAAAACAATGTTTGTATGAAAAATATAGCCTTTATCATAAATCCTGTTTCCGGTACGCAAAACAAGCACAGGATTCTCAAACTCATCGAGAAAACGCTTAATCGTGAGCAGTGGACGCCCGATATCGTTTTCACCGAATACAAAGGGCATGGCACAGAACTTGCCATGCAATATGCCAAGATGGATTTCGATGCCGTAGTGGCAGTGGGGGGCGACGGAACAGTGAACGAAGTGGCAACAGGATTGCTCCATACCAATACTGCATTGGGTATTATTCCCGTCGGGTCAGGCAACGGGTTTGCACGTCATTTGGGTATATCTACCCGTGTACCCCGTGCTATCGAAACGCTCAACAACTCCGAACCTATTACGGTGGACTATGGAATGGTGGACAATCAACCGTTCTTCTGTACCTGCGGAACGGGCTTCGATGCCTGTATCAGTGAGCATTTCGGGCAAGGCGGCAAACGTGGATTCTTCTCTTATCTGCAACAGATTATCAAAGATGTGTTCACCTATCAGCCCGGACATTATCAGTTGCGCGGCGAAGGAATCGACTTGCAGACCGATGCGTTCTTTATCACCTTTGCCAATGCCAACCAATGGGGCAACGATGCGTTTATCGCACCCAAAGCGAGCGTGCAGGACGGACAAATGGATATTGCCGTTATGAGTCCGTTTCCGATGTTGGCGGCACCCGGATTGGCATTGCAGCTCTTCACGAAAACTATTGACAACGGTCTCTTTATGAATACAATCAAAGCCCGTGAAGTGACGCTCCTTCGCACTGACGACGGACCTTTCCATTGCGATGGCGACCCTGTGCAGATGGGAAAAGAAATCCATATCCGTATCGTGCCCGACGGCTTGAAAGTACTGGTAGAAAAACGCTTTTAATATACACAGCAATGACTATACGTATCATCAATCAATCCAGACACGAGTTGCCCCGCTACCAATCGGAGCAAGCGGCAGGTATGGATTTGCGTTGCAATCTTGACGCACCCGTAACGTTGCACCCTTTGGAGCGCAAACTCTTTCCGACCGGACTTTTTATCGAATTGCCCGCAGGCTACGAGGCACAGATTCGTCCCAGAAGCGGATTGGCACTCAAAAAAGGCATTACGGTACTCAATACGCCCGGCACTATCGATGCCGATTATCGGGGGGAAATAGGTGTGATACTCATCAATTTGTCGGCGGAAGATGTGACGATAGACGATGGCGAACGCATTTGCCAGATGGTGATTGCCCGGCACGAACAGCCCCTGCTTGTCGAAGTGGAAACATTATCTGACACCGAACGCGGTGCCGGCGGATTCGGACACAGCGGACTGAAATAAATGCTGCTGCCTATGGCAATGGCATAGCCTTTGTAAACATAAACAAAAGAGTTTTACGAAACGGTTCAGATACATATTGCTATTCTTGTTGACGCTCTCAGTGGCGTTGCAACCTGTCTATGCCCGGCGGCAAAAGCCCGGCAGTGATACCGTTGTGCCGCAGATGACGCAAGACGAACAGCGTTTCCGCTACTATTTCTACGAAGCGCAACGTTGTTTCGACTTGGAGCAGTACGGACGTGCAATGGCACTGATGCTTTTCCTCAACAACCTTGCACCTGATACGGATGCTGCCACCAACAGCAATCTGGGAAACATGTACCAGGCTTTGGGGAATACCGAAAAAGCCCTTCATTATTATCGGTTGGCATACATGCAAGCCCCCATAGCTTATTGGCGGCAATATGTGAGTTATCTGTTGCAGAAAGACGAACCTGCCGAGGCAGTACAGGTCTTGGAACGCCTGACGAAGATTGAACCTAAGAATGAGGAGGTTTGGGATATATTGGTTTCGGTGTATGCCCGGCAAGAAGATTATCGCAAAGCGCTGAAAGCACAAAACAAAGTAGAGGAATTACAGGGAATCAATGCTGCCAATGCTACCAACCGTTATCGGCTTTATGTAGCCATGGGCAAGCCCAAAGAGGCGATTGCTGCCATTGAGCGTTATGTAGAGCATAATCCTGAGGACTACCGGATGGCGGCACTCAGAGCAGACCTTTATATGGATATCCGACAGACACAGAAAGCCTTGCAGCTCTATGCCGAAGAATTGGAGCGGCATCCCGACAATGCGTATGCCTATCTGTTTCTTTCGCATCACTACCGGGAGCAAAACAATGTGCCGAAAGTAATCTGTTGTGTGGAACAGGCATTGCGTAGCGAAGAATGGGGATTGCAGGAAAAGTTGTATCTGTTGGAACAGAATGCGGCATTTTTGCAAACAGAGGGAGAGCGATACGAGCGGTTTTTGCTGCAATTGGTTGACGATTACCCGTTGGAAGAACAGGCATACAAAGCATTGAGCGGTTTCTATATCGCTCGGAAGCAATACGGCAAAGCCAAGCCCCTTGTGCAAACCATGACGGACATCAATCCCCGTTCTAAAGAGACATGGCATAGTTATATGGCTCTTTTGCAAGCCGACTCCGCGAGTACCGATGAGGAATATGAACAGGTGATCCGGAAAGCGTACGGATATCAGCCTGACGATTTGGAATGGACATGGTGGATGGCACGTCTGTTGATGATTCGGGGAGAAACCGATTCGGCGATAGTAATGATGCAAACCGATATCCGGCAACGCACCGGCAATTTGCAATACAAAGTGTCGCTGTGGACTTTGTTGGGGGATATATTTATATCAAGAGAACAGTACGATGAGGCTTTTGCAGCATACGAAGAGACCTTGAAACTCTCTCCCGACCACATCTATACGCTCAACAATTATGCCTATACTTTGGCAGTGAACGGTGGTGACTTGAAAAAGGCGGAACGCATGAGCCAGAAAACGATAGAGAAAGAGCCTGACAATGCCACTTATCTGGATACCTATGCTTGGATTCTTTATTTGCAAGGGCAATACCGCCTGGCGGAATTCTATATCCAAAGAGCTCTGGATAATCTGCAAGACACCGACGATCGGGAAGAACTGATGGAGCATTATCAACAAATCAAACAGGCGTTGGCACAATGAAAAGGTTGATTTACATATTGGCGGTACTTTTGTTGATGACTGCTTGCCATACGCAAAAAACCGGACAAGCCCCTCATCGTCGTGAAGGCAAAAAGCAGGTGTTGGAGCAAGTCGTGCAACACCAACCCGTCTTCCAAACGGCAAAGGCGGCAAAAGTGCGTTTCTCTATCCGTTATGAAGAACGGCTGATTACGGCTTCCGGTACTATCAACATCTATACCGATTCGGCTATTCTGGTTTCGGTGCAACCCATGTTGGGTATCGAGATGTTGCGTATTGAGTTGACGCCGCAGGCGGTTGTTGTGGTGGATAAAATGAACCGTCGGTTTGTGAGAATGACTTTCGGGGAACTGCAAAAGAAAGCGCATATGCCCGTTTCGTTCCAAGATATCCAAGCCTTGTGCACTAACCGCTTGTTTGTGATAGGCAAAGAGCCCTCACGCATACCTGACCTCAATTTCCGTCTGACACAGGAAGACGGACACTGGCTGTTGCAACACAACGCAGGCTTGCTTCGCTATACTTATGTCGTCGGAAAAGACGATTATGCTTTGCAACAAACCGAACTATCTGTGCCAATGACCAACTATACCGCTCAGGTATGTTATAGGCAACCTGAGACGGTGGATGGTGTGTACTTTCCGCAGGTGATAGAGTTGATATTCAATCTGCCCAAACTGACGGGTTCTTGTACAATCAGCTTGCAACGCTTGTGCTTTGAATGTAATGTGAATGTCAAACCATTGGAATTGGATAGATACAAACAAGTGAACCTCTCAACCTTACTCAGCAAATAACCGATGAAACGAATACTTTATATATGTTTGTTGGCAACCCTCGTCACTTTGTCGCTTATGGGGCAAAGCGTAAAGGAGTTGGAGAAGCAACGCAAGCAGACTTTGCAGCAATTGGAGCAAACCGGCAAGATGCTCAAAGAAACCAAGCGCAACGAGACGGCTACTATCAACAAACTGAACCTCCTGAACAAGGATATCAAGACGCGCCGCCAACTTATCTCCAATATCAATGCGGAGATTGGGGCATTAGACCGTGAGATGCAGACGCTTAAAGCGGAAAAGACTGTGTTGCAACAAGAGTTGGATTCGCTCAAAGCCGACTATGTGAACCTCGTTAGGCAAACCCACTATGCTTCGATGCAGAATTCGCCTTTGCTGTTCTTGCTCTCTGCTTCCGATTTTCAACAGTTCTATCGCCGTTTGCGCTATATGCAGGAGTTTGCACAATATCGCCGGCAACAGGTACAACAGATTGAGGAAAAACAAGAAGCCATCGACCGGCAGAACGAACTTTTGCAGACGAACCGTAAAAACAAACAGAATGTTTTGCAAGTGCAGAAGCGGGAGCAGGACAATCTGACACGCGACGAGCGGAAACAGAAGCAGATGCTCACCGAACTGAAGAAGAAAGAAAAGACCTTGTTGGCACAGCAGAAGAAACAGCAGCAGAAAGCCAACGAACTGAATAAGCAAATCGACCGGCTCATTCAGAAAGATGTGAAGAAGACCGCCAATACGCTCACCAAAGAAGAAAAACTGCTGGCAGGCGGCTTCGAGAAAAACAAAGGGCGTTTGCCTTGGCCCACGGAAAAAGGCTTTGTAAGCGGACAATTCGGTGTGCAGCCGCATCCCACCTTGTCGCATGTAACGGTCAACAACCGTGGCATTTACATTCAGACTACAGCAGGAGCAATTGCTCGCGCTGTTTACGAAGGGGAGGTTTCGGCAGTCTTTGTTTCCGGCGGACAGAATGTGGTGATTCTCAAGCACGGCAACTATCGCACGGTGTATAGCAACCTCACGACGCTCTACGTGAAGATGGGCGATAAACTGCAAGCCAAACAGAAAATTGGCAAGATATATACCGACCCTGACAACGACAACCAAACCGAGATATTTTTTCAAATACGCAAAGATACCGACGTGCTCAATCCTACATTGTGGTTGGCACAATAATAACAGGATAACAATATGAAACAGAAAACATTATTGCTTATTGCAACACTCGCATTGCTATTCACCGGATGCAAACAAGACGATTGGGTGGATTGGAAACTGCAAAACGAACTGTGGATAGAGCAGAATGCCGATGCCCCGGGTGTACAACTTTCGCCTACTGGTTCCGGTTTGCAATATAAAGTGGATTTTCTCGGCATTGATAAAGATAAAAAGCCAGGACCCACCAGCACTGTATATGTGAGATATGAACTTCGTTTGATAAATGGTAAGGTGATAGATCCGATGAAAACTGAATGGAGTTCATTCTATTTGCCGCAAACAATTACAGGTTTTGCAGAAGGACTGAAACTGATGCAGAAGAAAGCGCACTATGAGTTGTATATTCCTTGGGAGTTGGGCTATGGCGATGCGGAGAACAAGAACCGGCCTTCGTCCATTCCGCCTTATTCTACTTTGATTTTTGATGTCACATTGGAGGACGTGCAGAATTGAAATGTTTTCGCTTATATGGCTTTTGGCTGATACTGATGGTGCTCTGTAGTTGTGACGATACCACCTATCGCAGTTCCGTACCGGCATTCCCGGTGCGTATGGAACTCAATATATGGGCTGAATATCCGCATTTCGTGCAATCGAACACGTTGCAGTATCTGGTCTTTCAGAAACCGCGCTACGAAGGAGTGGATTATGTCGGCTATGCAGGATTGCTGGTGCATATCGGTATGGACGGTGCTTATCATGCCTACGATTTGGCTTGTCCGCATTGCCTGTCACGTGACGAAGTGATTGAGCCGGACGCAGCATTGTTTGCATGGTTTGCCGTTTGTCCGGTTTGTGGGGAAGAATACGACCTCTCTTACGGATTGGGAGTGCCCGTCAAAGGTATTTCAAAGGAAGCCCTTAGGCAATATACCACACGCTTTGACCCGCAGAAAGGCAAACTTTATATCACCCCATAAACAACTCCTCATCTCCTCAACTCCTCATCTCCCATGATTACCCTCCAAGAAGTTATACAGATAGGTATTTTGCGCAAGCCGCATGCCACTCGTGGTGAAATAGTTTGCGAATTGCAAAACGATTGTTTCGACCTTGCCGACCCTGATTATCTGATATTGGAACTCGACCATATCTTGGTGCCTTTCTTCATCGAAGAATATCGTTTTACCACCGGCGATACTGTTTTGGTGAAGTTCTGTGATATTGATACGGCAGAACAGGCATTGCGTTTGACGGGTGCAAAAGTCTATCTCCATCAGCGTCAATTGCCCCAAGATATAGAACTGCAGCAGTCTGTCGGTTCATTTGTTGGCTATCAGGTGGTGGAGCGTGAAAAAGGCTTGTTGGGTCGGGTAGTGGAGGTGGATACTTCTACAGTCAATACGCTTTTGGTATTGGACAATGGTCTGCTTTTGCCGTTCCACGAAGATTTGGTGCAAGCCGTTGACGCCGACCTGAGGCAAATCACGATGTCTGTGCCCGAAGGTTTGCTGCACTTGTCAGACTTGTCGGATATTATATGATTCTGTTCTGTAGAGACGGAGCGTGCTCCGTCTGAATTATTCATCAATGCCATGTAGAGACGCGATTAGGACTTGTCCGATTGCGTCTGAATCTCCAACTGCATCTTTGTAGAGACGGGGCGTGCCCCGTCTAAAATGCTTGATAATGTCTGTCGGTGCACAGGAGCATTTCTGTGGTCTCGCCTGTATAATTGTCCAATTGTCAAATTGTCTAATCGTAAATCGTCAAATATGTTTGTCATACATTACTCTTCAATGCAATATTAACTATTAACTATTAACTATCCTATCGTTATTTGGTGATTACTGGGTGATTACTGGGTGATTCCGCATATCATAGGCGTTCAATCTCGAATTGTCAAATTGTCCAATTGTGAAATCGTCCAATTGTCCAATCGTCCTACATTCTCTCCGTTCATCTATAAAATCCTGCCGTTCGTCCTGAAAGTTTCCTTAGCTCGTCATTTTGGGCTTGGAATTTCTTGATTTCTGACGTATCTTTGCATGCTAAATGAATACTTAACCCTGAAAACTGATACATAGAATATGAAAAAACAAATACTTTCTATTCTGTTTTGTTTGCTGTTGACTGGTGTCGCTTTTGCGGAACCGTTTTCTATCCGTGTGAATGGCAAAACAGACTATCCTGCTACCCCGACTGGAGAAGCTGATATGCAGGGTCGTACCCAATACTTGGCTTCTTGTGTCAAATTGGCTGCCGGCGATGTCATTACTTGCTACGACGAATCTTCAAAAGCCGAATGGACCATTGGTGTTATCGACCCTTTTGGTGCTTATGCTAATTTCACTGCCGGTACGAAGGTGACTTGTAATGTGGCTGGTGTTTACGATTTCTATCTCAAGCTCAGGTCCAACGACGATATGCTCTATATCCAGGAGAACACCACTTGTACGCCTGTAGATCCCGACCCGAATCCCGATCCTGACCCAGATCCCGATCCTGATCCCGATCCCGAAAATCCGGGTGAATATATGCCCAAAGACTATACAACCTCTGTTCCCGCGCAGTGTCCCGATGTCATGTTGCAAGGTTTCTATTGGGATTCCTATTCCGACAAAGGGCATGGCGATACAAAGTGGAAAACCCTTCTTGCGCAAGCAAGCGAGATAGGTGCATATTTCGATATGGTTTGGTTGCCGCCTTCGGCTAAATCCTCGGGGGGAGTAGGCTACTTGCCTTCTCAATACTCCAACCAGACCAGTGCTTGGGGTTCACGTGCCGAGTTGGAGGCACTGATTGCCGCTTTGCATGCTACCGATACCAAAGTGATTGCCGATATCGTTATCAATCATGCTAATAACAAATCCACTTGGTGCGATTTCTACGACTTGGACTTTGGCAAGTATGGCAAGTTCTCTCCTACGGCTGCTTGGATTTGCAAAACCGATGAGGTCAATACCAAAGGTTCTGCCGGTTGCAAAGGAAAGGCTACCGGAGCTGCCGACGATGGATACGGAAGTGAAGCTAACTATCCTGATGCACGCGATTGGGACCATTGCAATGCCACTGTCCGCAGTATGTTCCGTGCTTATCTTCAATGGATGAAATACGATATGAAATACGATGGGTGGCGCTACGACTATTGCAAAGGCTTCCATGGCTCGCATGTCAATGAGTATAACTCCGCTGCCAAAAACTATTTCTCCGTAACCGAGTATTGGGACGGCAATCCCAACGCTTTGGCTAACTATCTTAACGATGCCGCTAAGAATACCCTTACTTTCGACTTCGCTACTAAATATACTGCTCTCAACGATGGTATCGCCAAAGGCAACTATGCCGGTTGCAAAGGTGCTGGCTTGTTGGGCAAAGGAATGGGCAAATATGCTGTTACCTTTGTCGATTCGCACGATACTTACCAGCGTGATGGCAACGAATTCGGTGGAGCAGGGCAGAGTATGAAGATGAAAGACAAACTCTTGCAAGCCAATGCTTATATCCTTTCTATGCCGGGTGTACCCTGTGTGTTCTATCCGCATTGGGTTACGTTCAAAAACGAAATCAGTAAGATGATTATCGCCCGTCATGCCACGGGTGTACATAGCGAAAGCAGTGTGTCCGACGAAGCGGGCAACGGTTTCTATCGGGCTACTATCACCGGTAAAAACGGCTCTATCAAACTCTTCTTGGGTCCTAACAGCGGTTATGCCACCACTCCTACAGGCTATACTTTGGCTGTCAAGGGAAATGGTTATGGCGTTTACTATCAGACTACTACGCCTGTCGCACCTACGCTGATGGTATCACCCGGTAGCACCACTTTCAAAGACAATACCAAAGGCATCACCGTTACTATGCAGGCTGTCGGTGCCGGCAATGCTACTATCTACTATACGCTCGATGGCAGCAATCCTAAAACTTCGCCTGCAAAGCAGACTTATTCCGCTCCTGTCACCCTAAAACAAACTACAACGCTCAAAGCCTATGCCGTTTCAGGAACACAGGAAACCGCTGTGCAGACCTATACCTATACATATAAGGAACCGCAAACTACGCCTATCACGGTGCGTTTCTATAAACCGGCTTCGTGGAGCAAAGTGTATCTCTATGCTTGGTCGGTCACTGACGAAACTACCTATCTTGGCAAATGGCCCGGTACGGAACTTACCGCATCCGCTGATGGTTGGTATTCCTATCAGTTCGATGCTGCTCTTAAAGAAGTGAATTTCATCTTCAATGCCGGAAGTGGCAAAGACCAGACGGCCGACCTCTATACTGACGAAGATGTTTGCTATGCTTGGGAGAATGGGGCGGAGAAGCTCGTTGCTGATTGCCAAATGACCGCTGTGGAGAATATTCAGGCTGCTACTCGCATCACAGTCTATCCTAACCCTGTTCACAATCTGTTGATGGTGCAAACCGAGTCTGAATTGGCTACAATCTCTGTTTATTCGCTCACCGGTCAATGCCAAAAGGCGGAATCCTGTCAGCCTGTTAACAACGTCTATTCCATGGATGTTGCCGGTTTGCAGGCAGGTATGTATCTGCTCCGGCTGCGTACAAAAGCAGGTGAGTGCACTACACAGCTCTTTATCAAGCAATAAATTATTAAGGGAGCGGAATCCTTTTTCCGCTCCCCGTATGTATAACTTTTTAACATAAATCAACATGAAAAAATTTACACTTATGTTGGCGCTTGCCCTCTTTTCTATGGCTGCTAATGCGCTGACTGTTTTCTACAACAACACTGCTTCCAATTGGACGAAAGTATGTGCCTACACGTTCTCTGAAGAGACCTTGGGCAAATGGCCCGGTACTGAGATGACGGCTGTGGCTGATCATGCTGGTTGGTTCTCTGTCGAAGTGGACGAAACCAAGGCTACAAAGATTATCTTCAACAATGGCGTTGGAGGTGGAAAAGGTCAAACCGGTGACCTTACTTTGGATGCCGCCAAACCTTATTATAACGACGGTTGGACTTCCTCCTTCGATGGTGAAGTGATTGTGGAAATCTATACCATTTACTACAACAATGTCAAAAATTGGGATAAGGTGTATGCTTACGGATGGGGAGGTGCTGCCGTTACTGCCGGTTGGCCCGGTACTGAGATGACTGCTGTGGCTGACCATGCCGGTTGGTTCTCTGTTGATTTCAAAGGTGGTGTGCCTGCCAATATTATCTTTAATAACGGTTCGCAGAAAACCGATGACCTCACCGTTGATCCCGAAAACTTGTATTACAACAACGGTTGGACCAACAGCTTCGATGGTGAAGTGGTAATTGTACTGCCTGACAAGATGTATCTGAAACACCCCTTCGAAAACAATGCATGGGAATGGCGCGAGATGACGAAGCAAGACAACGGTACTTTCAGCAGAAAAGATTATTGGCAGGGAGGTGGTGTCAACGTCAATACAACGGCTGGTGATGCCGGTGCCAAATGGATTTCCGCTGATCAGATTACGGGTGCTCCTGCCGCTACGGGCATGATGGTTACTTATACCTACGATTATGCTGCAAGCACACTGAGTGTTGTGGCTGATGAAACTCCTCTGGTTGTTCTTGACGTACCCGAACGCGCTGTTGTAAACGAAGAAGTTACATTCTCCGCTACGGCAATGAATATAGAAAATCCTGTTTATACCTATAGCGTGAAGGCTCCGGAAGCAACTGACTTTGTTGCTTTGGAAGGTGTTGCCTACACACCTGCTGCTGAAGGTGTTTATACTGTGAAAGTAAGTGTTGCCGGTGATGGCGGTGCTACAGCGGAAGATACCAAAGAAATGACGGTAACCGCACCTGTTCAAATCACGGGCGATTTCTACCTTGTAGGCTACATCAACGGTGCTGACTATGGTTGCGAAGACGATGCTGACAATATGGGTGAGTATCATTTCGTAAATGGTGCACTTACTGCAACTTTCACACAAGACTCCTATGTGTTCGTCAAGACCGGTGACAACAAGAACTGGTTCATGTCGAAAACCTATGTTGCTGAATCGCCCGCTACGTTGTATAACACGGCGACTACTACAGCCGGTGAGAAAATGTTTGTGCCTGGTAATAAGCAAATATCCTTTACCTTGCTTGGCAATACCGATGGCACGCTTACGCTCTCTTATCAGATTGAAGATACTCCTTCTGCTGTAGAGAATGTAACTGCCGGTTATGCACTGACGTTGAACAACGGATGTCTTTCTGTTGCAACGGATAAGGCTGCTTCTGTGGCACTCTATACTATGGGTGGACAATTGTTGGATATGCAGTTCACCTCCGATTACCGTTGCACGCTCAATGCTGGTATCTATATTCTCCGTGTGGACAATACGACAGAAAAATTGGTTGTTTTTTGATTACCCGTTAGAGGTTGCGCCTGCAGGCGCAACCTCTGTATACCTACCATGAAAAACAAACTGCAAATGATATGCCTTTTTGTGCTTGTGGCTTTGTCATTACAGGCACAAAGATTTGTCTGTTCTCCGTTATTGGAAACAGACAAGCAAACTATATATACCTTACCTATGGGTAAGGAACTATCTGCGCCTACTGTTTCGTGGGGTGTACATAGCCTCACGGTATCCCCTGCAGGGGGGGCGGGAACGTATCGTTCCACTATCTATATGCCGTTTTCAACTGAAACGCCTGCTCCGCTCGTTGCTGTTGACAATGATGGGATGGTGAAGCGCAGAGCCTTCGGAGGAGAAGGCATGGGGTCTGATAATAAAGACGACCCCAACAGAAGTGAATATTCGCCCCTTGGCGACGCATGGAGTATGCTACTCTTTGCCGCTTTGGCAGCTGTAGGGATATTTCTGCGTCAACAACGTCGGAATACGCTTGCACAAAATACGAAAGATACAACACATAACGCTTAAAACTATAATGTTATGAAACAATATATACGCAAATATGTTTTCTGTACGTTGCTGCTTCTGCTCGGAGTAAGTCAAGCATCGTGGGGAGCAAATTTTACACAAGGTTCTAAGATTTATTTAAACATAGATAAGACAGATTGGGCAAAGGACGGTGCCGAAATAGTTGCTATTTTCTACTATTCCGATAAAACGAGTTTGTGCTACGAAACAAACTCTGAATATTCACCAAAAAACAATTTGTCAGCCTCTACTCCCACCACAAAGGTGGCAGATACAATTTTTGAGGTTACGGTTCCTAATGCTATTGTTAAAGAGATGTATTTTATACGTAAGAAGGGAACTGACGTATGGAACTATTCTGCTAAGATGAAGGCAGACGAGATGGGTAGCAACAATTGCGTTAAGTTATCAGGTTGGGATAACTCGTCTTCTTGGTCAACTTATAGCAGTGGCTCGTTAGAACCGACAGAATGCAAGTTGCTATATGTGAATACCTCTTCAGGTAGTTATACAGGAACTATGAATAATAACAAAGTTATGACATATGATGCTACTACAAAAGCATACTATGTTGATATAAAGACTACTCAAGAATACTTTTGCTTTCGTTTCCAAAGAACAGACGAAAAGGCTATTTATGCAGGGGATTGGAGTTCTTATCCTACAGGAACTGAGGTAATAGCAAATGGCTCTAAAGTTAGTGCGGACAAAGATATCAGCGGATGGGATAATAAATCTGTTTGTTACTACCATGGCACCAGTGGTGCTACAATACGCATATGGTTTGATTATAGTGCGAAACAAACATGGATTACAAAAGCTTCTGTCACTACTTTTACCGTAACCTTTAATGCTAACGGACACGGTACGGCACCGAGTGCGCAGACGGTCAATAGTGGCGATAAGGCTGACAAACCTACAGACCCGACGGCTTCCGGCTATACGTTCGGCGGTTGGTACACCAATGCTGAATGTACAGGCACTGCCTATGATTTCAATACTGCTGTAACCTCTGATTTTACACTTTATGCTAAATGGCTGCCGGCAATCGAACGCCCCGAACTCTATTATATGGATGAGAAAGTAACAAACTGGGGAAATAACAAGGGAATACAGATGTTGTGGAACGACGAAGACCATTTGTATGCCTATATTCAGCGACCTGCTTATAACGATAACAATAAGTTTAAAATCTTTACTCAGAACAACAATGCTGATGATATACCCTATTATGGTGATACTTATATTAGCAACGGGTTTGCCGGTACCAACATTACGTTGAGTGAGGATCCCAATGAAAATGAACGTAAATGGCACAATGCTTGTATTGGCAACACTACAAGTTCCTACTACGTATTCCTCTTTATGCCGAATACGTCCGTCAACCCTTCCGACAAGCATATTCTTTGTGCCGGCTACAGTCTGCCTGTTATTTCCGACCCCTATCCTGTCAGTTTCGGTGTGATTGACAATCAAGGCGGTGCACTCACGGCGAAATCTGGCAACCGTGTTATCGATTCGGGCGATGCTGTCATGTCTGCTACGTTCACTGCTGTGCCGGAAACAGGCTATACGGTGGAAGGTTGGTACACCGACATCGATGGTACCCACCGTATCGACGCTGCCGGAACGGAAACCGTTTATACGCTCTCTCAAGTTACAGAAGACAATAGTCAGGTCTATGTCCGCTTCCGGCAACTCACGGCTGTCTATTTCAAGCAAAACGGGCTTAACTGGAACGATGTCTATCTCTATCTCTTCTCTGATAACGTTTGGAGTACAAAACACCGCACCGAAACCGGACATACCGACGAGGAAAAAGGAGTACAACCGAAAGCAAAGCGTATCGGTGATGTGCTGCAGATGAAGCGGGTGCGCGATGATATTTACGGACATGTCCTCACTGTTCAGTCGCCTAAATACATCGCTTTCGCCAAAGACAATCAAAACGATTATGACTACTTGTACCAAACGGAAGCGGTCTATCTGTATCAGTTCACTCCTGATATGCCGCTCTTTGTGCACGAACGGGGTATGGCTGCCTATCGCACCAACGAGGTCAACTACTATAACCACGGTATCTGGATGAAATACAACTCCACCGAATCGGGCTATTCGTTGGTATGGCGACAGGGCAATGCCGAAACCCGTGTGCCTTTCACGGCAATTACGGCAGGTGGCTACAAGTTCGAGGCTGTTGTACAGGCTACGGCAGGACAGACCTACACGCTTTGTGTCACCAACGGCAGAAACGAGTGGTACTCTGTGGGTTACAATGCAGTCCTGCAGGGCGACGAAGAGGCTTACCGGCTCTATAAATGGGACGATTGGGCTTCCTCTCCTACTTATGTTTCTTTTACGCCCTCTCACTCCGGAGACTATACCATCACTCTTTCGCTTGCCGATGGCAAAGTGGTGATAGGCTTTGGCGAAGAACCGGGCGATGCCTATAGGTTGGTTTATGTGGAGCGCAACGGCACTACGCAGGTGCTGTGCCATCCTTCGCATAGTGTCGTGCCGCGCACGCGGGTGGCTGTCGGCAGTTTAGTGGGCGACACTATCAGTATGCATGTGCGTCCTATGTGCAAAGACGCTGCCGGAGTGGAATCCGCCAATCCCAATACATGCGAGGTTTGGTTGCAGAAGATGGCAATCGGCACTACGAAGTGGACAACCGTCAAAACCATCGATGTCAAACAGCATGCGTCTATTAAAGGCAACGGTGTGTACAATTTTGTTCTCCGCAAGCAATCTGAAGACAATATCGGAGTGCTTGAAGTTTATCCTTATACGGGTGCCTATTATATCCGCTCAGATGCCGCCAAACGGCGTGGCGGGGTAGGGTTCTCCGACCTGAATTATATCGGGAATCTAATGAATCGTTGCTACTATTCCGAGTATGCACGAAACAACGAAACTTTCGATTACTACTATTGCGAGTGGGTAACACATGGAACCGATATACGCTTCACTTTGGCTACTCCTTATAGTTATTGCATTGCCGATACCTTGGTACGCAATACTTACGAAATCTCCAACGGCTTTGTCGGTAGCGATGGTAAGTTGTCCAACGATGCCAATGTGCGCTTCATGTGGAATAGCTACGACAATTCGCTCAACCGTGCCTATTTGGCAGGTGCCGGAGAGAATGTCCAACTGCTCAGCAAGGAAGGTATATATCAGGAGGCTGAAGGGGGCGATCCTCAGACCAAAGTTTGTTTGAAAGACCGTGAAAACTGGGTGTATCGTGCCGATATGTATGCCAATGCCAATACTTTTGTGAAAGTGCTTGCTCCCTATCAGAATGTCAAGCAGTATTTCAAAGGCAAAGAAGGCGATTTTACGGAAGAAAACGTCTATAAACTGTTGGGAGGAAAGCAGACAAGCCGTTATAAAATCCGTGTACTCTACGATTTCAAGACAAATCATCTTATCTGTTCGTGGTTGCCCGGTAATCAGCAAATTACGGTGGAAGATGAGATAGAGACGGATTTGATGATTATCCGTAAAAATCATGAAGAAGCGGAACAATTGACATTCGATCCTAATTCTACCAAACTCAAGCAGGTGAATACGGCTTATTTGGTGCTGGTACTGACGAAAGAATATCTTGAGGGAAAGGCATCCTCAAAAGAGAAAAGTATCTATTGGATTTCCTTCCCGTTTGATGTCATGTTGTCGGAAGTGTTCGGAGGAGGATTGGAATACGGCAACGACTATATGGTGCAGTACTACGATGGAGTTGCCCGGGCAGATAAAGGTTGCTGGAGCGACTCCCCAACCTATTGGAAATACTATGAAGAAACCGCAGGAGTGAAACTTCAGAAAGGTTTCGGCTATGTCATAGTGCTTGACTGGAAACGGATTGTAGATCGCTTCTTCACTGCTGGTAATGAGGAAGTTTGTATCTATTTCCCCTCTGCTAATAAAGAGCCTATGGATATCAGCGGGGAGTGGGTGTCGGTGGATGTACCGGCGCATCCTTGTTCCATTAAGCGCGACAACCGCTATATCTACGATTCCAACTGGAATCTGATTGGTGCACCTTCGTTTGCTAATATCGACCAATTTGGCAATCCGATGCCGATGGAGCAGATTGGCAATTATAAGGTGGGATTCCTGTACGAGTATGACCCCAATAAGATTTGCTATAATGTCAATGAGGCGGAGAGTATTGATTTCATGAGTACTTACGCCTATATGGTGCAGTTTGCGGGAACAATTGATTGGAAAGAAAAAAACTACAGTGGAACGTTGCCGAAGGAATTGCAAGCCCGCAGGGTGGCAGGCGAAGAAGAATGCTACACTTTGCTTCTTGCCCTTAGCCGTAATGGAAAACGGTTGGACAAAACCTATGTCCGTTTCCGGGACGGAGAAGCTACTTGTGAGTTCGATTTGAATATCGACCTCACCAAGATAGACAATGCCGGTGTATCACTCTATACACTTACCGATGGCGATTCTATCCGTGTGGCGGCTAATGTACAGCCTGTGCCTGTCGCTCTGAAGCAGATTCCTGTCGGAGTGAGTCTTACGCAGGACGGCGAATATACTTTCGCCTTGCCCGATGGCACGGAAGGTATGTCTGTAACTCTTCTCGATACGGAAACAGGCATACGCACGAATCTGCTGTTTGATTCCTATACGGTTACGCTTGCCAAGGGCACGTATGCGCAACGCTTTGTGTTGGAGGTAAACCCAAAGCAGCATATCATAACCGCAAGCGATAATGTCGGAACAGAAGACAATACCATACGCAAATACTTGATCGACGGAAACCTGTATATACGCAAAGACAATCGGCTCTACGACGTACAGGGCAGACAACTGAAAGCATGGTAAGTGCTTTCGCCGATACATTGAATTTGATGGATATATGAAAGTAGGATAGGGATACCGGTAAGCAGAGTCTGTACGGCACTGCCTTTCCTGCTGCAATTGAAGAATAAATATTTTATAAACATAAACTTTTTATAATACATAACGAACCAATGAATAGAATATTCAGACATCTGATGATGGTAGCGGTGGGGCTGTTGCTTTGGCAGTCAACCATGGCGGCAACCCTTTTCCCGAGCAGAACGGATTTCCGTGACGAGCAAATTTATTTTGTCATAACCACGCGTTTTTACGATGGCGACCCTTCCAACAATACACAGTGTTGGGACGGACAGAGCCGTAATGTCGGTGACCCTGCTTGGCGTGGCGATTTCAAGGGGCTGATTGAAAAACTCGATTACATCAAAGCACTCGGCTTCACTGCCGTATGGATTACCCCTGTGGTGGAAAATGCTTCCGGATTCGACTATCACGGCTATCATGCCGGCAATTTCTCAAAAGTTGACCATCGTTACGAGTCTGAGGATGTTGATTTCCAAGACCTGATTGATGCAGTGCATGCCCGTGGAATGAAGCTCATTCTCGATATTGTGCTCAACCATACCGGCAATTTCGGCGAAGCCAATCTCTGCAAACTTTTCGACCGCGATTGGTCTGCCGACCAGAGCGATATCAATGCCTGCATGATTCCCTTTACCAAAAAAGACGGCGGACGTCTTCCCGATGATTATTCGCAGCAGGTGAAAAAACAATACGATTGGCGTTTGGCGGAAATGAAGAATACCGACGGTGTCAACCACGATACTCACAACTATTGGCATCATTTTGCCCATTTCGGCTGGGACGATCCTACGCGTTGGTGGGGGCAGATTGCAGGCGATTGCGTTGATCTCAATACCGAAAACCAGTATGTGGCAAACTATCTCGTGCGTTGCTACGGAGAGTTTATCAAAATGGGGGTGGATGGTTTCCGTATCGACACGGGAGGACATATCTCACGCCTTACGTTCAATAAGAACTTCATACCTCAATTCCGCAAATTGGCAGAAGAGAACAAAGCCAAACGCAACGGAGGTGATTTCTTTATGTTTGCGGAAGTCTGTGCCCGTGAGCGTAACGTAACCTACCGCAATCACGATAATCTCAGTCCTTATTTCTATACGTGGACCGAAAAGAAAAACTACGCTTGGGATACAAGCGAAACTTCTTGGGATAATGTCGTAGTGATGGAAGGGCAAAAAGGCACCCATACCAATGTAACCTCTGTTGACCAATTCGCTGCCGATTACGATGGACAATACAGCGACGGACGTACTTCGCAAAATGCTTTGCTCAATGGCAACGACTACCATACGCCCGACTATAGCCAATTCTCCGGCTTGAGTGTCATCGACTTCCCTATGCACTGGAATTTCCGTAGTACTGCCGAGGCATGGAGTGTCAGGTCTGGTGACAAATACTACAACGATGCCACTTGGAACGTTGTCTATGTCGATTCCCACGACTATGCACCCGACGGTGCTCCCGAGAAACAGCGTTTTGCGCAACCGCAGGATACATGGGCTGAAAACCTCTGTCTCATGTACACTTTCCGTGGTATTCCCTGTGTGTACTATGGGTCGGAAATCGAATTTAAGAAAGGTTGCATTATTGACGATGGACCTAATCTTGCATTGAAGGAATCGGGTCGTGCCTATTTCGGCGGCTATATCAAAGGCTCTGCCCAAGTTACCGACTTTGCCGAATATACGGGGGCTACGGGCAACATGGCACAAACGCTCTCCCATCCTTTGGCGCTGCACATACAGCGCCTGAGTCGGATTCGTATGGCGGTGCCCGCCTTGCGTAAAGGGCAGTACAGCACCACCGGTTGCAATGGTACTTTTGCTTTCAAACGCCGTTATACCGATGCCGCTACCGATAGTTATGCACTGGTTACTATCTCTGGTAATGCTACTTTCACAGGCATTCCCAACGGTACTTATACCGATGTTGTAACCGGTGATGTCAAAACCGTTACTAACGGTACGCTTACTGCTACTTGCAAAGGCAAAGGCAACCTTCGTGTCTATGTGTTGTCCACAGCCAAAACACCCGCTCCGGGCAAGATTGGTACCGATGGCAAGTACATCTATACTTCCTCTGCAGTTTCTGTTGCCGATCCGCAATGGGACGGCACGCAAGAAGAGGATGACAAGAATTTTGGTGGCGATGACCCTATCGTCGGTCCGGCTGTTCCTCCTTGCCTGGAAACGGAGGACGAACGTGCGGTCTTCTTTACCAAGCCTGGCGGATGGGGGAGTGGTATTAATGTCCACATGTGGGTGAAAGGCAGTACTTCGTTCACCTCGTGGCCCGGTTTGCGGGCAACCTCTCTCGGTGGAGGCAACTATAAGTTTGTTTTGCCGGACGAATGGCCGGCAGTGGCTTCCGATTGGATGATTATCTGGAACGACGGCGGCAATCAGACCAACGACCTTCCTTTCACTATGCACGGACTTTACACAGGTACCGACAGAAATGACATCAAATGCACCTCTACGGTGAGTCTTGTCTGTGACGATGTACCCGCAGGTGTGGAAAATCTTGCGTCGGATGCGCTTACGCTTTATAGCGAAAACGGTATTCTCTACATCGGTAGCCCTACGCCACAACAGGTGAATATCTATGCTGCTGACGGACATATGGTAAACCGTATGCTTTTGCACGAAGGAACAAACACCGTTGCACTGCCGCAGGGACTCTATCTCGTTGGCAGACAGAAAGTGGTAGTGTACTGATGTAATTAATTCAGCAGGTTTCTGATTTATAGAACCTGCCTTAATATAATAGCAACATGAACAACCGGTTATTGTCGCTGGTGCTTTGCCTCTTGTTGGCTCTTGGTGGAGCTGAGGCGGCACAGCAGAAGAAAAAAGCGTCGTATAAGAAACTTACGCACACCTATGTCAATACTCCTATGGCAGATGTTTTGCAAGACATAGGCAAGCGCACAGGCTATATCATTAATTTCGAAGAAGCGGATATCGACCTCGGTGAGCCCGTCAATCGTAAGTTCAAAGAGGTGAGTGCTGTGGCGGCGGTTAAGAAGATTTTGGGCAAGCAGTATATCGTCAAATCCAAAAGAGGCGTTATCCGTATTACCAATGTGCCGGTGCCGCCTGTGGTTTGGCAGCAGACGGCAACCGAGCCTTACAAGGTGGAGGAAGACGACGAAAAGATAGTCCGTACCTATGCCGATACCACTTGGTCGGTGTCGTGCCGTACACAAACGCACCTTATCGAATCCGATAGCGTTATTCTTCCTGTCGTTACCCGCAAAGGGCACTATGTGCAGGCGCATCTAGGGGTGGGTTATGGCTCCATGGGTTATACGCTTCGCAATGCCGACGGCGGCAAAGTCGGAAAGAATACCGGCGATTTGCAGGGACTTCTGCAAGTGCAGTATGCTTACTATTTCCACGAGAACTGGGGTATCACGGCAGGTGTTGCGCTTTCGGGCTACGGCAGTTATGGTGTCCTTGACAACCGTAACGAATGGACAGGTGTCGGCGATTCCGATGGTGAAATCTACAATCACTATGCACTCACCCGCAAATGGCGCGAGCAGCAGATTACCCATATCGTAGAACTTCCCGTCGGTATCCAATGCCAATATCCGTTGGGCGATAATGGTCTCCGTCTCTATGCGGGTGCCGGAGTGCGTGTCGGTGTTCCTGTCTATAGCAAGTATGCGCTCAAAAGCGGTTCCTTGGAACATCAAGGCTACTATCCGCAATGGAATATGCTGGTCACCGGTCAGCCCGACCGCGATTTCTATACCGAAACCATCGGCAGCGATTTTGCTACCGGCCGTCGCGACCTCAATCTCAAGAAGGTGGCATTGGCGGCAGGAGCCGATTTGGGAGTCATGATTCCTTTGAACAATCAGCTCGATTTGATGTGTGGCGTCTATTTTCAGATGAATTGCCTCGATTTGAACAACGAGACCAAGGCACCTGTCGGTTGGCAGCAACCCGGACAGTCGGGCTATCGTCAGCATGCTTTCATGAACGAGTATCGGGGTGAACTCGCTACCGACTTTGCTTCTGCAGTGCGTCCGTGGGGTGTCGGACTCAAAGTGGGTATTTCTTGGCACCATGTGGAACGGCCACGCAAGCCCGAGCCCGTTTACGAACGTATCCAACTTTGCGATACCACCTTTACGGTGGCAAACCGTCAGGAAACAGTTCTTAAACCCAAGAAAGAGGCGGCACGTCAGATTGTGCGTCTGATGGACAAATCAGTCATTTGGTTCGATGTCAATTCCATTGTTCCCAAGCTCGAACCGGCTGATATTCTCGACCGTATAGCGGCTGTCTTGGTAGAGAATCCCGACCAGAAGATTATTGTTTCCGGTCATGCCAGCAAAGAAGGTAATGCCCGTAAGAACCGTATTCTCTCCGAGCAGCGTGCACAGGCGGTTGCCGATTTACTTGTCGCCAAAGGAGCCAAACCGGAGCAGATTGCCGTAGAGGCGCATGCCGCCGATATAGCCTACGATGCAGGCGACGGAGCGGAACACTCCATTGCTTTGGACCGTCGTACCGAGATAATTCCTGTAGAATGATGTATTGTTATATGAGATAATTCAATCAACCATGAATATGAAGAAGCGTTTATATATCAGTTTGTTGGCGTTGGTTGCAGCAGTAGCTGCATTTGCCGATATACCCAAGGGGGCTATTATCTATCTGGATGTTACACAGCATTGGTGCTGCAAGAAGTCCTACTATATATACCTCAGTCGTGACAACAAGTCCTACAAAATGACGCCCGTCACGGGCAACGACGGTGTATATCAGTACACAGCCACAACCTCCACGCAAGACAATATCCGTTTCTGCTACAGCGATTCCGAAACGGCGGCTGCGGTCAACGGGCAAGTCGGTACCCATACCGAGGATGCCAACGGTTGGTCCAAGTCTAAGCCCTATTGTGTTATCGATACGGAGAACGGAAGGGAATTTCATTGGGCGGCGGCTCCTTCTGCTACAGGGGCTACTGCTTTGCAGTCGGCAGATTGCAATCTTGTGTACAATTGTGCCGATGACACCTATATGGCGGAACTTGCCTTTCGTTTTGACGGTGCTCCTTGCGGGTTGCGCATCAGCAGCAGTATGCTCGAAAAAGACAAATTGGTCAAGACGCCGCATTCTCCTTACGAATATACCGTTACCGGTCTCAACCTGCAGCAGGGGGATGAGGTCGCCTTCATGGTCGGTCTCTATGGCGATGTCGCTTGCACTTTGTTGCTGGAAGAAAAGCAAATCAAGGTGGTGGCACCTGCACCCGAATGCGAGAAGACCACTTCGCTCACTGTATGTATGGGCGACGAATTGCAACTCACCTCTGCGGTCGATGCCGAAGTCTATGCGTGGGAAGTGCAGCAGGTACCGGTCGATGGCGAAACGGCACGTACACTTGCGCTTCCTACCGATAAGCAGCAGACTTATCATGTCACTGTCACTGCCTATAAGACGGTAGTCAATGCCGAGCGCAACCTTATGCTTGGAGGCGATTTCGAAGACAATGTCGGTTTCACTTCCGATTATGCTTATGTGTCCAACGAGCATAACTATTATACGGCGCACCCTGAAACATCCAACCTTTATACCCTTACCGACGATGCCAATTGGTTTTGGCAGAACTATGAACCGGTAACGCCGCATGGAGGTAATCTTTTCGGACTCTTCGATGCAGGCAAGTCAGGTTACGCATGGAAAGCGGAAACGGAATGTGCTTCCGACCATACAAAGGACAATCCCAACCTCGTTATTCTGAAAGATTCCATCTACTATTTCTCCTATTGGGCGGCACATCCCAATGGAGCATCCGAGAGCGATTCTCCTGCCCGTTTGCAGTTCGTTATTTCCTACGATGGTACCGAAGAAAACTTGGGTGAGCCTTATACCCTGCCTACCGACGACAACGAGTGGCATCAGCAGACTGTCACGTGGAAATCGCCTGTCAATTCTACCAAGGTCATGATTGGTGTCAAAGACTTGAACTCCAATGCGGGCACGGGCAACGACTTCTGTTTAGACGATATCATGTTCCAAACCGTTTCCTATAGCGAATCTCGGGTGGCGTTCACCGACCATTACATCATTACTGTCGAAGACTGCAACGAGCCGCAGTGCGACCTGAATGTTTATCGTAAGTGGAACGATTTCCTTTTCGTGGATAATAGCGAAAAACGCTATACCTCTTATCAATGGTATTGCAACGGGCAGCTTGTCGAAGGTGCCACGGGGCAGTATTTCCGTATGGAGAGCGAGCCCGCTCCTGACGATGAGTTCTGGGTGGTTGTCAACGGCGAAGTTGAATCGTGCCATACTACGTTTGCCGATGCCGAACCCTCTGCTGCTGTCTATCCGGCAGATAATACAAGAATGGAGGTGGTACGCCGTATGTATGAAGTATCTACCAACTTCCGCTTGATAGTCGTTACCTACAGCGACGGCTCTGTGGAGGCAGAAAAACAAGTTGTCTTCTAATTATACATAATTGTATGCGTTTGCGTAGTAGTCTGTTGATAATATTGCTGAGCGTCTGTGCACTGATAGTTCGGGGGGAAGAGTATCCCTCCGAAACTACCACTCTGACGCCTTGTATCGGTGTCCAGCAGATTCTTACGGCAACTCAGTCGGGCGATGCCTATCGGTGGACCAAAGACGGGCATTTGTTGCCCGACGACCGTCGTTCCGTCATTGTGCAGGCGGATGCGCCCGCTGTTTATGTGTGCCAAGTGCTGGAAAAGACGGTAAGTGCAAAGTTCAATTTAATGGCGAATGGCGACTTCGAGGCGAACCCTCCTGCCTCTTTCTCTTCCGACTATGCTTATGCCGGTTGGGACCCGTCGCAGTACTATAGTAATCACGGAGGAGCTTCCAATCTCTATGCCATCACGCACGATGCTTCTTACTTCTGGAAAGATTTCTATCCGGTCCGTCCGCATGGAGGCAACTGGTTTGCGCTGTTCGATGCAGGTACCGACGGTTATGCGTGGAAAGCCGAGACCAAAGACAACCCCGATTTGGTGCTTGAAAAGGACTCTACCTATCTTTTCTCCTACTGGGCGGCATATCCCAACAAAAATCCCAACAATTCTCCGGCACGCTTGCAGTTCGTCATCGTTTGCAAGGACGCTTCAGGACGTTCGCAGACCTATAATCTGGGCACCGAACATACCTTGGGAAAGGCCTCTCCGCTCAATGCGTGGGAACTGATAGAAACAACGTGGAAATCTCCTGTTTCCTCTAACGAAGTGCTTATTGGAGTGTACGACAACAACACCTCGTCCAGTGGCAACGATTTCTGCCTCGACGATATCATGTTCCAGAAAACCACTACGATTGACAATATAGTGGT
Organism: Bacteroidales bacterium; assembly: GCA_022783865.1. Taxonomy (GTDB): domain Bacteria; phylum Bacteroidota; class Bacteroidia; order Bacteroidales; family Paludibacteraceae; genus Colicola. Next base: position 25,317 of record JALFYY010000007.1, on the reverse strand, counting down.
ATATGAGAATGTCTTTGTTATCAAGCCGCACGATTGCAATCTTCCTTGTCCTACGCCTTTCGAAGATGTGCAGGATACCGTTGTTTGCGATACGCTCTTGCCCTATCAGTGGCAGGGCTATACTTTCACTAAACCCGATAGGGTCGAATGGATAGAACAGAGCCCTCGGGGATGCGATAGTATTCTGCATGTCCTTGTCCTCGATACGGTGCGTTGTTTGCCCGACCCGCCTCCGTCTCCTGTCTGCAAAGAAGACATGGTCTATGCCAAGTGGACCGATGTGCTCTTTTGCAGCAATGCCGACGATGCCTATATCGCTTGGCAATGGTATTGCGACGGGCGTCCGTTGGAGGGCGAAACCAAGCAATTCCTCTATTTCCCTGATACGGGCGGCAAGGCTACGGCTGCCTCCGTTTTCCATGTATGTGCCCGCATGCGTTCGGGTGAGGAACAATGTTCTTGTGCACTCCCTTATGCAGCCATTCCCCGCAGTGCCGACACTTATGCCGATGCTTCTCCGGCACGGTTGGTGTCACGTGGCGGCACTTTGGTGCTCACCTTGTCTGATGCCGCTTATACGGCACTTGCGCTCTTCTGTCCCGACGGACGGCTTGTCACTGCTGTTCCCGTAAAGGAAGGGGAAAATGTATTGTCTAACCTGCCGAAAGGCTTTTATCTGGTTCGGCTCACTGGAGCTGAACGTACGCAATGGATAGTAAGGATTATCGTCAAATAAATACGTCTTCTGGCAGTCTTGGCATTTTCTTCCGCTGGTGTCTTGCTGTTGCCTTTCTGCTGCCTTTCTCTGTGGTAAAGGCGGCGGACGGGGGTACAAGTTCCGCTTTCGAACTTTCGGTCGGAGGCGGTTGGAGTGATATCGCCTATCGTCCTTTGGCGCAGGAGGTATCCAATGCAGGCTCGTGGGGACTCACGGCGCATGCCGGCTACACGCTGTTCTTTACACCTGTGGTAGGTGTGTCTCTCGGAGTGGACTTGTCGCGCTATGGTGCTGCACTCACTCCGCCTTCCGCTTTGTCGTGGGCGGGGCAGACCGATTCCGATGGTGAGCCTTACGAACACCGTCTTATGCTGTCTGGCTGGCGCGAACGGCACAATGCGCTCTATGCGCAGTTCCCTGTCTCTTTGCGCTTCGATGTCCCCGTCGGGCAAATCCGTTTCTTGGCGGAAGTGGGGGTCAAATATGGCATCTACTTGTCCGGAGGTACCGTTGCTTCAGGCTCTGTCACCCATACGGGCTGGTACGACAAGTGGCATCTGCTGCTCTACGACTTGCCGCCTTACGGATTCTATACCGAGACTGATTTCAATCCCCGGACAGAGGTAAAATATAGGGATATGTGGAGTGCTTTTCTCAAAGTCGGAGTGGCGGTGCCGCTCACGGCGCACATGTCTCTCACGTGCCGCTTCTTCTTCGAAGGAGGTTTCACCGACATCATGCCCGCTGGACGGACTGTCTCAGAACTCGGCTTCCGCAACGACCGTCCGGGTATGGAGTCGTTGCATGCCTTCATGCCCGACTATACTTCTCTGCTCGATACCGACCTTGTCGGCAACAGGGCGAACGCTTTTTCGCTCGGATTGGAGTTGGGACTCTCGTGGCGTATCCCGCACCGCAAACGCTACACCTGCCGTTGCCTCTTCGACTAAGACGATTGTACAATAGTTCATGCTTTATTGTTCTTACTCAACTCTAAACATAAAAAACATTTGCAAGCCTCAAATATATTTGCTAACTTTGCCCCGTTAAATTTACTCTCTTAAAATGACGGCAATCGAATTCAATCATGTCAGTAAACAATACCGCCTTGGGCTTGTTTCTACACGTACTTTGTCGCACGACCTTAACCGTTGGTGGCAGACTTCTGTTTTGCGCCACGAGGACCCGTATCTCAAGATAGGCGAAACCAACGACCGTGCTACAAAAGGCAGTAGCGAATACGTTTGGGCGCTTCGTGACATCGATTTCAAGGTGGAGCAGGGCGATGTGGTAGGTATTATCGGGAAGAACGGTGCCGGCAAAAGCACGTTGCTGAAACTCCTCAGTCGTGTTACTGCGCCTACTACGGGTACAATCCGTGCCCGTGGACGTATTGCTTCTTTGTTGGAGGTGGGTACGGGTTTCCATCCGGAGATGACGGGGCGTGAGAATATCTACATGAATGGTGCCATTATGGGGATGACAAAGGCGGAGATTTCCGGCAAGTTGGATGAGATTGTGGCATTTTCCGGTTGTGAGCGTTATATCGATACGCCGGTGAAGCGTTATAGTTCCGGTATGACGGTCCGTTTGGGCTTTGCCATTGCGGCTCATCTTGACCCGGAGATTTTGGTTGTTGACGAAGTCCTTGCGGTTGGTGATGCCGAGTTCCAGAAGAAGGCTATCGGCAAGATGCAAGACATCTCCCACGGCGAAGGCCGCACCGTTCTCTTCGTTTCCCACAACATGGCAAGTGTCAAAGCCTTGTGCAAGCATGGTATTATTTTGCAGAATGGTCAATTGTTGGAATCTGGTGATATTGACCCGATTGTGAGTCGTTATCTTCGTGGGGATAATGATATCGAAAATTATAAAGCTTGGAACGAACCTGAGATTAAAGGCGGTGGATTTGAATTGTGTGAAATAGGCATTCGTAAACGTGGCGCCGGATATGATGCTGTAATGCGCGTGGATGATGAATTGGAAATGGTAATTCGTTATCGTTTAACACGGGCGTTTGATAATTTTTGGCTTACGATGCATTGGAAAAATGAGCAAGGAAATCGTATCTTCTCGACAAGTGGGGGCGGACGTTGTTACGATAAGTGCCATGAAACAGGAGAATACGAACAACGTTGCTATATTCCTCGCGATTTCCTGAATTGGGGTAATTATATTATTGATTTGATGGCGGTAACATCAGATGGCGGAATCCGGCATTTGATTGGAGATCGTGGCTCTGATGTGCTTTCGTTTACTTTGTCGAACAAGCAATTGGAAATCGGAGCATGGATGGGGCGTGAACCCGGTGATATAACACCAAAATTCAACTACACAGAGACCAAACTCCGCTAATACATGGATAATACCAGTCAAATAACCGTTACCTGTCCTTTGCTCCCCGATTTGGAGGAGTATAATGCGTTGTTGCAGGATATTTGGAATCGCAAGTGGATTACCAATAATGGTTACTACCATCAGCAGTTGGAGAAGGCACTCGCAGAGTATCTCGGAGTAGAATATATCTCCCTCTTCACCAACGGCACTTTGCCTCTTATCACGGCTCTGCAAGCACTTCGCATACAGGGAGAGGTTATTACCACACCATATTCTTTTGTGGCGACCACGCATGCCATTTGGTGGAACGGACTTACGCCGGTCTTTGTGGATATTGACCCGCGCACAGGCAATATCGATCCCGATAAGATAGAAGCGGCTATCACCCCCCGTACTACGGCTATTATGCCGGTGCATGTGTATGGAAAGCCCTGCGATGTCGAACGTATCGATGCCATTGCAAAGAAGTACAACTTGCGTGTTATTTATGATGCCGCCCATGCGTTTGGCGTAAAGATAGCCTCTCCTAAATTTTCCCATGAAGGAAAAGAGTCTTTTGTAAGCAAATGGGGTGCTCATACAGCAGATCCTGTCTTGTATGGAAAACTGAAAGAGCATGCAGAGTATCATCGTAAACATCCGACAGAAGCAGAATCTGTTCTGTGGAATATATTGAAAGCAAATGGTTTGGAACTCCATTTCCGTAGGCAGCATATCATCCAAGACTTTATTGTAGATTTCTTTTGTGTGGATAAGGGGTTGAGTATTGAGTTGGATGGTGGCTACCATTTTACTCAGGAGCAGCAAGAGGAAGATGCGCGCAGAACGTACAAATTACAACAATTAGGAGTAACAGAGTTGCGTTTTACCAATGAAGAATTGCTGCATAACCCCGACCAAGTAGTATCTAAACTCAAAGAAACAGTAGCCCAACTCCCCTCCCTTAAGGGAGGGGTAAGGGGTAGGCTTGTCTCTGTGCTGCAGTATGGTGACATGTCCACCTTGTCTTTTCATGCTACCAAAGTCTATAATACCATAGAGGGAGGTGCCTTGATATGCCGTTCCAAAGAGATGAAAGAGCATATCGACAATTTGAAAAACTTTGGTTTCCGTGGAGAGACAACGGTCGTTGCACCGGGTATCAATAGCAAGATGGACGAGATGCGTGCGGCTTATGGTTTGCTCAATTTGAAGCAGGTAGATGCTGCCATCGAAGCACGTCGCCAAGTTGCCATCCGTTACCGCGAGGCTTTGCGCGGAGTGGAAGGTATCACTTTCTTTGACGATATGCCGGGTGTAAGGCATAACTATAGTTATTTCCCTATCTTTGTGGACGAAGCGCAATATGGTATGAGCCGTGACGCATTATACGAGAAGATGAAGACCCAAAATGTCTTGGGGCGCCGCTATTTCTATCCTTTGATTAGTACCTTTAGCCCATACGATAAGTATGCGTCAGCAACGCCCGCTAATCTTCCTAATGCCCATAAGTTGGCAGATAGCGTCATCTGCCTCCCCATGCACCACGCATTAAGTCAAGAGGATGTAGAGCGTGTGATACAATGCGTTGCAAATAAGATATGAAAAAGTTATATTTGAAAGAGATAGAAAGGCTATAATATGTCAGTCCAAAAGAAAATAATGCTCCTCGGTGGTATCCACTATTTGCTGCCTGTGATTAAGGCGGCGTACGAGCAAGGATACTATGTTATTACGGCAGACTACCTGCCGAATAATGTTGCGCATCGTTATTCGGATGAAAAAGGAACTTGGCTTTAAGCATATATTAAACTCCAAAAGAACAAAATAATAGAAAAATGAGGATAGGAATAATGCAGCCATATTTTATGCCATATATTGGTTATTGGCAATTAATTGCGGCGGTAGATACATATGTGGTATATGATGATGTAAACTTTATTAAGCGCGGGTGGATTAATCGAAATAATATCCTATTGAATGGAGAGAAAAAGTTGTTTTCTATTGCTTTGCATGAAGCTAGTCAAAATAAATTGATAAATGAAATTTCTATTGCAGATGATTTCTCAAAATTACGAAAAACAATACAAATGGCATATGCTAAAGCGCCTTTCTATGCGGAAACTATGGAGTTATTAGATACTATCTTTGATTTCCCGAAACATAATATCGCGCTATTCATAGATAATAGTATCAGAAATGTGTGTGATTATTTGCACATGCAAACCAACATTATTCTTTCTTCGGATATTGAAAAAGATAATTCTTTGAAAGGTCAAGATAAAATTATAAGTATATGTAAATTGTTGCATGCCGATACATATATCAATGCTATTGGAGGTGTCGAACTATACGACAAGAATGTGTTTGATAACCATTATATCAAGTTGTTATTCTTAAAACCGGAGATAGAATGTTATCAGCAATTCAAGAATGAATTTGTACCTGGGTTATCAATGATTGATATTTTAATGTTTTGTTCTCCAAAACAAATTAAAGGAATGTTGCAACGATATTCATTAATAGATTCCCCATTGACCAAAGATATGGAGAGAAAGAAATGAATTGTATGGTAGAAATACTAAAAGTGTAAGAAAGATATGAAAATTGTATTAATTGGTGGTCGTGGAACGGCTATTGTTATAGCAGACCAAATCTGGGACGCGAGACAACGATTTGGAATGGATATTGAAGTCTTAGGTCTTGCTTTAGATGATCATTCGGGAGGTGATGAGGTTAGTGGTTACCCTATCTTGTGCGACATCAAAGATGCATACGAAAAGTTTAAGAAGTATGATGATGTGAAATTTATTTACCAACTATACCGTCCGGATTCGATGCGAGAGAGGACACAAATCCTTACAGAGCTGAATATCCCCCAAGAAAAGTTTTGTAACTTTATTCATCCGTCCGTAATGTTGGCAAAATCTGCAAAGATAGGCATTGGTAATGTTTTGTTAGCGAATGTTGTAGTTAATTGTAATGCTATATTGGGCAACTTTAATACTGTTAACTCGGGTACATTATTAGGGCATGATATTAAAGTGGGCAATAATAATTATTTCGCAGGTCAGGTTTGTGTAGGTAGTGGACTATCTATAGGAAATGAGAATTTTATAGGGCTTAACTCTTCGATTAGAAATGGGATAATTATTGGCAACAATAACATTGTAGGAATGTCATCAAATATAACCAAATCAGTTGATAATAATTGTGTGTTATATGGCAATCCGGCAATAATAAAACCACAATTAAATCATATTATACGATAATGGAACCAAGTAAATTAGGCATGTACTTCGAAGAATTCGAAGTCGGTCAAGAAATAAAACATTCACTCAGCAAGACTATTTTCGAGAGCGACAATAATTTTTTTAGTCTGCTAACGATGAATCATCATCCTGTGCATACGAACGCTGATTATGCCAGTCGTAATCAACATGGAAGGATTCTGGTAGTCGGTACGTTGGTGTTCTCGCTTTCTGTTGGTATGACTGTGCCCGATATTAGTGGCAAGGCTATTGCTAATTTGGATTACGAAAATATTAAGCACTTGGCTCCGGTATTTATTGGTGATACTTTATATGTTCGTACAAAAGTACTTGATAAACGTGAGTCTAATACCAAATCGGATCGTGGTATCGTGTATGTAGAGACGATTGCAAGTAACCAGAATGGTCAAGATGTGTTATCTTTCCGTCGACATGTACTTATAAAAAAGAAAAATGTATGAATGAGTATTTGATGCGCAGTTTGATGTTTGTGCCGGCTCACAACCAACATCTTTTGGAGAGTTCTCTTCGAAGAGATGCAGATGTGTTGTTGCTGGATATAGAAGATTCTGTTCCTCCCCAAGATAAACAAAGGGCAAGAGATAATATAAAATCATTTGTTCAGTTGCCCGAATCCAAGGATAAACTTCTTTTTCCGCGTGTTAATGATAGAGAGAGTGGAGAACTGCTACAAGATTTATATCAATTGACTATTCCGGGAATAACAGGGTTTGTATATCCTAAGTCTAATAAGGAGGAAGATGTTTATTTCGTAGGAAAACTCTTGGAAACAATTGAGTATGAAAAGCATATACCGGTTGGCATATTTAAGGTCATACCTTTAATAGAAACGGTTGGTGCTGTGATGAATATTGAATCAATCTGTAAGGCGTGTCCTAATCGTGTAGTAGCAGTTGCTTTTGGATGTGAAGATTACGTAACTAGTCTGCATGGTCAACATGACCCCGAGGGACAAAGTATTTTCTTTGCGCGAAATATGATAGTGAATGGAGCGCGTGCGTGTGGTGTGTTGCCTATTGATACCGTTCACGTTAAGGTACACGATTTAGAAGATTTAGAGCAGAATCTAAAACTATCAAAGAAATTAGGTTTTGAAGGTATGTTGGTTCTTAATCCGAAGGAATTACCATTGGTTCATCAGTATTTTTCCCCAACGGAAGATGAAATTGCTTGGGCAGAAGAAATGGTGAAGTTATATGAAGAAGCGCAGCATGAAGGCAAAGGGGTAACGCTGAAGAATGGTAAATTTGTAGGACCACCGATGTATGGTATGGCTATGAATATATTGAATAAAAAGAAACTAATTGATAATAAAAAAAGATGAGCAGATTCAGTAAATCAAGAGTTTTATTAGAATCTACAAGTGGTTACTTCCTATTGGTGATTAATAATCAATACTGATTGGCTATTTTGATAAGAATATTGAGTAGAGCCACAATCTTTTATGAGAATACCGACTATGTGTGGTCTTGGAATAGGTGAAACTATGAGATATTGATAAGTAAATAGATAAGCAAATAAGGATACAATAACATGAGCAATTATATGTCAAAAGTGAATGGAAATGACATAAAAGTCGCCATCAAATGCCTCGTTTATAACCACGAGCCCTACCTCCGAGACTGCCTCGAAGGTTTCGTCATGCAGCAGACCGATTTCCCTTTTGTCGCCATTGTCCACGATGATGCTTCCACTGACCACTCCGCCGACATTATCCGTGAGTATGCCGCCAAGTACCCCGACATCATCCATCCCATCTACGAAACCGAGAACCAATACAGCAAAAAAGACGGTTCTTTAACCAAAATAATGAATGCCGCCATAGAAGCCACCGGTGCCCCCTACATCGCCATATGCGAAGGCGATGATTTTTGGACCAATCCGCACAAACTTCAAAAGCAAGTTGACTTCCTTGAAACACATCCGGATATAGGGCTTTGCTACACTGATTATGATACTTGCGATGCCAAAGGCACAATTATAAATAAAGCATGTTTCGCAAATGGTATAAATAAGATTCCCGTATCGTTTGCCGAACATTTGGTAGCACAGGGATACATTGCTCCTATGACTTGGCTTTATCGGAAAACTGTTTATGATGCGTTGCAAGATATACAAAGACAACCTGTTGTGGATGGCTCTTTTGTAGTGGCTTTGGAGTTTTTCTTGCATTCGGCTGTTTATTTTGTCAATGAGGTTACGGCAACTTATCGCATACATGAAGGCTCTGCCTCTCGTCCTCTAACTGTTGCGCAATGGATTAAATATCGAAAAGGAGTGTACGAGATTCAACAGCAATATGCCAAACAGGATTCAGAAACATTAGGCTTGTTACCGATATTCAAAGTAAATGAAATTTTAGAATTGTTACCATTGGCTTTGGAAGCTGATTTGAATCAATACATTGATGAATATAATGCTAAAGCAGAAGATTTGCATTTGGATACCAACCTATGTGTAATGGTCTTCCGATTTAAGAAAGATGCACGCGATGCCCGTTCTTCTTACGCTTACCGTTTAGGCAAGTTCCTCCTCAAACCATTTCGCTGGATAAGACTATTCATAAGCAAGAATAGGGCAATTGTGTAATTGTTACTCGAAGAAACTGGAAATATGAAAGTAGATGTATTAATAGTTACTTATAATCAAGAGAAATACATTCGCCAGGCCTTGGAAAGTGTATTGATGCAACGTGTCTCTTCCGATGTTGAGGTCCGTGTATTGGTGGCAGACGACGCCTCAACCGACGATACGTTGGCAATTATCCGTCAGATGGAAAAGCAATCGCCTTTCCCGTTCCATTATTTGCCGTCTGCTGCCAATATGGGGCATGTGTTGAATTATCGTCGGGCATTTCAAACTTGTACGGGCGATTATGTAGCCATTTTGGAGGGAGACGATTGGTGGTGCTCACCATTGCATTTGCAGCGCCATTTGGATTTTCTTGATTTGCATCGTGAGTGTGTGTTGTCTTCATCCCGTCCGTATCTTTATGATATGCGTACTGGGCGTTTTGGTTTTGCAAGTTTTCCTGATGATAAAGGTGATGTATGGTTGATTACTGCACAAGATGAGGCTACCGGCAACAAGATTGCAAATCTGTCCACATGTGTCTTGCGTAATGCAACGCTTCAACAAGTGATATTAGATGAAAGACTATGGCAAGTTTATATGCTTGATTGGCTTTTGGAATTGATGTTAGCAGAAAAGGGCTTCCTTGCCAAGCACAAGGAGTCAACATCTGTCTATCGTTGCCAAGATGCCGGTCTGTGGAGTCGATTGGATAAAGAGGGGCAAAAAGAACTTATATTGAAACAGGTTGAACAATATGACACGCTTTTTCAAGGTAAATACTCTGTAGAGTTTAACCAAATTCGATGTCTATATAATCCGCCCAAACCTGGTTTCAAACATCGTTTGTTGCGCATCTGTCCGCCGATAATCCAATATTTTCTAAAAAGTCTTATACCACCTGTTTTTCTAAAAAAACATAGGAACTAATATTTGTATGAAACAAGCAAAACCCAAATTGAGTATAATGGTTGTTACTTACAACCAAGAGCAATATATCCGAGTGCTTGGATAGTATCTTGGCGCAAGAAGTCAATTTCTCCTACGAAATTATCGTAGGAGATGATTGTTCTACCGATACTACAGGGCAGATTCTTGATACATACGCCGCAAAACATTCCTGCATCAGCGTAAAGCATCATCCTAAGAACCTTGGGCATGTGAAGAATTGGGAATATTGCCTAAATCAGTGTCAAGGCAGGGCAACCGCATCAAAATGTCAACAGCCAGACAATCAATACTTGTCAATTTTGTATCTTATCTAATATCATAAAATGTCACATTTGATTATCAATAAGTTAATTAGTTGATAAAATTTTGATGCGGTTGCCCTGACTTTTCCGGTTCCTTATCTTCCAAATACACCACCATCCGATAGCAAGCAGTATCAGTCCGAGTAGGGTAGCACACGCCTTGTAGAACCGTGGCACATAGCGCACGGGTTTCTCTACATACACCTCTTGCTTTTGATAGATGGTATCTGAGCGGGTGAGGGTGCGGAGGCGGTCGCGGAAGATGGTGTCGCGGATGAGGACGGTGTCACCCCGGATCAATACAAAGCAGCTGTGCTCCAACCGCACACTGTCGGCTTGCCACGAGTGGCGTGAGGCGGCAGAATCTGTGCGCTGTACCGATTGATAACTATTCTTCCAACAACTGCATGCACTCCAACTCAGCATTGCGGTACTGAGGAGTAGCAATCTCAATATAATGTTCTTCATTCTGTGCACAGTTTTGCAAAAGTTTCACAATCAGTTGTTCTGCTTGGCGGGCATTGGTGAGCGAAACGTCATCGTGCGTTAAAGTACCGACAAGGATGCAGCCGGCGGTATCGCGGAGGGTGTTGCCTGCGTGTATGCGGATGCCGCTGTGTCCGGGCACGTGGTGGAGCAGGGGCAACGGGCGTTTGAAACGCGGGCTGTAGGTCAGACTGAGGCGGTACCAGCCCAAGGGTACGATGCCGATAGGTTCGAGAGTGTCGCAAAGTTTGCGGTCGCCGTCAAAGAGCATTCCTATTTGACAGTTTGACGATTTCGCAATTTGACTATTGGAGTCTGAACAATCGACAACAGATTTGTCAGGCTTCCTAATGTCCTCCCGAAAGGGCGGGGGAGTTGATGCGGTTGTTTTACGGATTAAAGTGAGTTTCATAATTTACGATTTGACAATTTGACGATTGGAACAAGGATAAAGGACTATTTACAATTTGACGCTCTGTAGAGACGGGGCGTGCCCCGTCTGAAAAGTTGGCAGTTGACAAAGGCAATTTGTCTTGGTTCCTTACTCCTGGCTCCTTATTCCATTGTCCTTTTATCTCTGCTTGTATTTATAGTCGATACCGAGTACGGTGCCGCTGAAGGTGAGCATTTCGCCAAAAGCCGTGAGCACCGAAGCGTCGATTTTGCCCATAGGCGGAACAAAGAAGGCGGTGAGAATCAGTATGGCTCCAAACGAAGCCATACTGATTGCCAAGATGATTTGCAAGGTGCTGCGCATAACGAATATCCGATATTTAATATTTGATATTCAATAGCTGCGTTTACGCCTGTCCGTAGTTCTCAGCGAAGATGAAGCCACGCAAGGTCTTGTACTTGGTTTGGTTCTTGAAGCGCTGAGTAGCGGCTTGGCGCTGCGTGGGGTCGGACATCACTTCACTCACTTTTGCCTGTGCGGCTGCGAAAGCTGCCATTGCGTCTTTCTGTCCGTCGGACGGGGCACCCTTGTGAGGGTTGCAGATACGTGAGGTGAAGTTGGTACCGCTATCACCGCGGTGCATGAAGATGGTTTGGGTGTGACTGCATACCTTTCCGGAAATGTGGTCGATGGGGTCGATATAAACAACTTTTGCCATAATGAATGATAAATTGAATAGGTTGATAAAATGTTTTTAGTTGAAGCAATTACGCATTTGTCAAATTCTTGTACTCTTGTGCAAAGATATATCCTTGCAGTGTTGGGTACTTGTTTTGTTTTCGGAAGGCAGTCTTGTATGCTGCTTTCTGTTCGTCGGTCAGATTAGCCATAGCAGCCCGGGTCGAACGGAATTTTTCTTGGCGTGCCAGCTCGTCTGTGCTGTACGGATTGGTTTGCAAGTTGCGGGGCTCACAGATGCGGCCGGTATAAATCTGTCCGTTGCGTTTCTGGAAATAGAAATCACTGTGCTCGCACACTTTGCCTCGCATGACGTTGATTAGATCCATTGGAACAATTTTGCTCATAATGATTTGGATTTGGTTTTACATTTTGGGTTGACTTGATGGAAATCGATTTCGGTTGCAAAATTACTGTCTTTAGCAACCGCATCTTCCCGCTCTTTCCCGTATCTACTTGTTCTTTCCCAATATTTCCCGCTTTTTCCCGAATATGGTACTTTCTGCTTTTTTGCTTTGCGAATTTCTCATCTACTCAACTACTCAACTACTCAACTACTCAACTTCTCAACTACTCATCTACTCATCTCTAAATAGCCTCTTGTTCATATGTAATCTTTTCCGTACCTTTGCAGCGTAAACGTAAACACAATATGGCACTAATCACCATTCTTATTCCATGCTACAACGAAGAGCAATCGTTGCCGGCGCTTTACAAGGCGATTTCTGAAGTTGCAGGTGAAATTTTGCCCCCCCCGCCCATTCGTATCAATTTGAATTTCTGTTTGTTAACGATGGGTCAAAAGACCATACGTTAGATATAATCAAGTCGCTCAGAGAGCAAGACCCAAGGGTGTCGTATGTGGATTTGTCCCGTAACTTTGGCAAAGAGAATGCCATGCTTGCCGGATTTGATTATGCCAAAGGAGATGCTGTCATCATTATGGATGCCGATTTGCAGCACCCGCCTACGCTCATTCCTGAAATGTTGAGAATATGGAACTTCGGTGAGGTGCAAGATGTATATGCCCGTCGGAAAACACGGGGAAGAGAGCCTTGGATAAGGAAGAAACTGAGCCTGCTTTTCTATCGAATATTAGACCATGCTACGCGCTTTGACATTTTGCAAAACGTGGGTGATTTCCGTTTGCTTGATCGTCAAGCCATTGATGCTTTGCGCCGGCTGCGTGAGAGCGAACGATATACCAAAGGCATGTATTGCTGGATAGGATTTCGCAAACAAGAGATTCTGTTTGAACAACAAGAGCGCATTGCCGGAGAAAGCAAATGGAATTTCATGGGATTGCTCAATTTGGCGATAGAAGGCATTACTTCTTTCACTACTGCGCCACTCAGATTTGCTACCTATGTCGGCTTGTTAACAGCGTTGGGGGCATTTATCTACGGGCTATATTACTTTATCAAAACATTAATCGTTGGTGACCCTGTTGCCGGTTTCCCTACATTGATTATCGTTATTCTGCTTCTGGGTGGTATCCAACTGATTACGATTGGTATCATCGGTGAGTATTTAGGCCGTATTTTCAACGAAGTGAAACGACGTCCGGTATATTTGGCGCAAGAATACAACGGTGAACGGCAATGTACCATCAGTGAAAAATAATCACAACTAATTCATAATATATTATATGCGACATTTTTTCCGACAATTCACCAAATATGACTATCTGTTCTTTGCTATCTGCGGGATAGTATATTATCTGTTGGTTAGACAATATATACCTTGTTGTTTGGATGATTTATATTATAGTTCTGTATGTGGTGAAGAGGAATATAACTATATAGATAATCTAAAAGAGGTATTGATTTCAAATTGGTGGTCGTACAACAACTGGAACGGGCGTTTTTTAGTACATTGTTTTGTGCAGTTTTTCTGTGGATATGGTGGAGCAGAAACATTTTTCGTATTTAGTACCTTCATGTTTATATTACTCCTGATGAGTTTGTTATATCTTATCCGTAGGCGTACGCATAGTCGTATTGACAAATACTGGTTGCTGTTAGGAATGCTGTTGCTTATCCCATTGCCTGGGGTTATGTTCTATGGGGCGATTGCTTTTGTGGTTAACTATATGTGGTCGGCGGCTGTATATACATTCTTTTTGTGCATTTACTTCCATATCAAAGAAGACAATATCCAATATCCGTGGTGGAAAAATGTGTTGATTATATTGTTTGCATTGGTTTGTGGTAGTTGGCAAGAAAGTTTCTGTATTGGAATTGCCGGTGCTCTGTTCTTCTATCACATTTTCCACCTCAAAAATACTCGTTCTACTCTTTTGTATTTAGTATTGGCATTTGGCATAGGTGCATGTTTTGCTATATTTGCTCCTGGTAACTTTGTGCGTGTGGGAAAAAACGAATTGACTATTTTTAAGTTGATTCATACTATTATACAGATATTAAAGCATGTCCCACCGACATATATTATTGCAGTTTTAGCCATTGTGAGTTTCTTGATTGACAAAAAGCGCAACATACATCCTACCTTTATTCAAGACAATATCCTCTTTTTCTTAGCACCTCTGTTTGCTATTCTTTTTGCTTTAATATTGGCATATAATGGAGAAACTCAATTTACCTTGATTGCAATATGCTCTATTGTACTTTGTATCCGATTTATCTATCGTTATATCCGTCTATCTCAAAAAGCAGAATATGTTGTTGCAGGTATAACAATCGTTTTATGTATAACTACCTATATCCCTGCATATTGGTATCGGCAGCAACTATATAATAGTTTTGAAAAAACAAAAACTACATATAATCAAAACGATTATTGTGTAGATGGCGAATTTGAGCATTTCAATAGAGAAGTCATGCAAGGTAGTTTCTATCGCAATTATGTTCATGAATTTGCATTAGATGGGTTTTATGACAGAATGATAATAGCCTCGCTTTTTTCTCGTTACCTCAATAAAAGTGGGCAAACCGATTGTACACTGATACTTCCGGAAAGCAAAGAACAGATTATTGCAACGTGTGTACCGGAAAATCAATCTGATTCGATGCTCTATGCTTCTACGCAACTATCTTATTATATTGTCCGTTTGCCTATTGAAGAAGATTATCAACAATTTAGTGTTTCATATAGTGGCTATGCAACAACTATTGTTGATAAATGCAAAGACAAGATAATGCATCGGCAAGCACGTCCATATACGATAGATTTAATCGAAAGGCGTCAATTTAACGATGATAATTGGCGTTATGTCATAGTGTCGGCCACGGCAGATAAACGGGAAGTGAGAGATATCCGTTTGAATAAGAAATAAGAACTAACCTTTTTTGGGAATGAATACTAATTCCTTTTTTCAGAAGATTCCACAAAATTGGCAAGAATTGTTTCGTTTCGGTGTGGTGGGTGTAGTAGCAACAGGGATACACTATGGTGTATATTTGTTGCTCAATCTGTGGATTTGGACCTGGCTCGCTTATACGATAGGGTATGCAGTTAGTTTTTGCATCAACTATCTGCTTACCAACTATTTTACTTTCCGCACGAAACCGAGTGTTAAAAACGGTGCCGGTTTTGCTCTCAGTCATGTTATCAACTATACGCTGCATATTTTGCTATTGGAACTGTTCTTATGGATAGGGATTCCTGAAGTGTGGGCTCCCATACCTGTTTATGCCATTGTTATACCGGTGAACTTCTTGATATTGCGCCGCTTCTTTCACGCAAAAAAATAATCATATATATCGCCCTGCATAAAATGATTCAGTTTCTCAATTAGGGCTTTGCCCGCTCACTTCCGGTAGTACCCCTTACGCACCCCTCGCAAGGGTTATACAGGGGTCATACAAGGGTCATCAATTGTTATTGTCGCAGGCTGGGACGTCCGGCTCAGGCACTCATTATTGTTCGCTTATGAACGAACGATAATTACACGGGCATTAATCGGGGCATTTAGACGGTGCACGCTTCGTCTCTATAAATTGTCTGATAATGCAATATTGTCTGTTAAATATTAATTATCAACTAAATTGAGTATTTTTCCCGAAGGTATTTCACGGCTTGCGGCGGGAGCAGACGGGTGTGTTTGGTCACACCCATCTGCCGCAATACTTCTTCATCGGTTTTCAGCCACTGATACAGGGTGCGTCTGCTTACGCCTGCTTCGCGGGCTAATTCCGATTTCAGCATGGCTTTGCCTTTCATAGAGGTTCGTTTTTGTGCAGTTGTTTGCTGATCCATACGTACATCTCGCCCAACTGCTTGCGGCGTTCGGAGGTGAGATGCGGACTGTCGAATGCGAGCTCGATGGCTTCTACTGCCACTGCCATAATGGCACGGATTGCGTTTTGTTTCATACGAATAATGTGTTAAAATGTTTATATATGGGTTGGTGCAAAACTCGTCTGTGGTTTTGCGCCGGCAAAGGTAGATAAAAGTTTATGTATTCCATTCCCAAAAGTTTGGGAATGAAATGTGCTTTGCCGGCCGTACCTTTGCACGCAAATAAATCCTTACAATGGTTTACAGTTATGACACATTACGATTTTTTGCGTATTCTCCAGATGTTGGATATGTATTACCCGCTTGTTGAAGCCGGTTATATCACAGTGCAGACAACCAATTATTTTTGTTACTATGAGTACCATTTGCAACATCCGCAGAAGTATTGGATAGACATAACGCTTGATTTGCATTGCAGCAAATCGACCTACTATCGTGCTATCAAACAGATGAGTAAGCCGATTCTGATACCTGTTGCCCGACAAGAATTTTGGAAACGATTGTTCCGTTTGATGCATTGGGTGAAATAATATTGCATAATTGTTTTTAGGAGATTTGCATAGGTCAATAAACTTTTGTAACTTTGCACGTTATAAACGTGTCTGCTTGGTATCAGGCGATAGATTGTGACGTCCGGATGGTTGGTCTGTCGCCATATTGCAGTATACAAGGCTGCATGTTGAAGCAAGTAAGATGAATTAATAGATATGATAAATGCAAACGCCTAAGGTTTCCATCATTGTTCCGATTTACAATGTAGAGAAGTATCTCCCTGCATGTTTGGATTCGTTGGTCGGTCAGACGCTCCGTGAGATTGAAATCATCTGCGTGGACGACGGCTCACCGGATAATTCGGTGGAAATAGTGCAGCGTTATATGCAACAAGACAACAGGATTAGACTGGTTCGGCACGAGCAAAACCAAGGACTCGGACCGGCACGTAATACAGGATTGAAAGTTGCTACCGCTCCTTATATCATGTTTGTAGATAGCGATGACTATGTAGATACGGCAATGGCGCAGATATTGTATGATTCTATTACTCAAAAAGCAGTTGATGTGGCATGGTGCTATGCAAACTCTGTGGACGAAGACGGGGTGGAATATCCTAATGCGGATTTGCGCATAGAAGGAGTGTTAACAGCGGAACAGGTGTTGAAGGATTACAGATTGTATCCCTCCATCTTACCGGTATGGAATAAGTTGTATAAGCGTGATTTGATCCGGGATATAGAACAACCTGCAATCGTATCGGAAGACCAACCGTTTCTGGCAGAATGGTTATGTAGATGTGATAAAATCAGTATCATTGATAAGGGGCTGTATTTCTATCGCAATAGGCAAGGAACACTCTCTAAGCCAAAACTGCATACTGCTCAGAATTGGGATGCCTTTTTCTATTCTCATGCTTTGTTTTTCCGTAATTTGGAACAAGGCAATTTTTCGGAGAAGGCAGTGCAGATGCAATGCCGCAAAAGATTGTTCTCCATGTTGTGGCGCATAAAAATGTTCCGATTGATAGAGCAACCCACATGGAGTGAACAGCAAGCCGCTATTGCTAAACATTTAAGCGAAAGCGATATTCCGATAAAGCCGTCATCGCCTTGCAATGTGTTTCTCAAATTGTGTTTCGCACATCGTTGGTCGTTATCGGTAATGCAGAAATGGGTAAATAAACTTTATAAGTATTCCCGAACTTGGATTGTGTCGGATTCATGGGGTATAACATTGCGTTTGGTTACTAAGGATTTGCTTAAAAAATTGATTTTGATATGCCGCTTGGTACTTGATAGAATTGAATTGTCGGTAGTGAAAGTGGCTACATGTTTTGTTCCTAAGGATATATGGTTGACGGGTGAGCGCAATGATACGGCACAAGAAAACGGTATCTATTTCTTCAATTATTTGCAGCAATTTCATCCGGAAATTAAAGCATACTATGTATGTAATCAGGCAATTGCCGACAAGGCTGATTTGCACGGTCATTGGTTGAAATATAACTCGCTGAAGCATAAAATCTATTTCTGTGCAGCCGGAGTGTATGCAAGTTCTCAATACAATGCCAACTATCCTTCTACTGTCTTTGGAAAAAAACACTATCCGTTTCCGCCTAAAGGATTCAATGTTTTTTTGCAGCATGGTATCACTTATGCAGATGTATCTCCTTTTTATGGGAAAAAGACTTCAGATATAAATCTGTTTATCTGTGGTGCTACCCCGGAATATGAAGCCGTTCGGAAAGATTTCGGATACGGGATCAACGAGGTTGGCTTAACCGGGTTTGCCCGTTTCGACGGATTGCACGGGTACGAGGAGAAGCGACAAATCTTGCTGATGCCGACATGGCGTCGGCAATTGGCGGAATGCCCGCTCTCCGATTTTGCCCAAAATGGTTATTATAAGGCGATAAAAGGTTTGCTTACAGACAAGGCTGTGGCAGCATTCTTGCGAGACAACAATATGGTGCTGAAGTTTTGCCCGCATTATCTGATGAATGCTTATTTGCCTTTGTTTGCAGATGTGCAAAACGATGTAGTTATTATCGCCAATCCGGAAACCGAATCGGTGCAATCAATGCTGAAGGAGTCAATGGTGCTGATAACGGATGTATCGAGTGTACAATTCGATTTTGCGTATATGAAGAAACCTCTCATTTATTATTGGTGGGACTATGAGCAAATCATTCGGGAACATCTCCAAAAAGGATATTTCGACTTTGAAACGATGGGGTTCGGACCTGTAGTCCGAGAAATGCATGACTTGCTCAACCGACTACAAGAATTGGCACATAACGAGTGGAAAAACGAAAAAACGTATGTGGATAAAATCAACCGTTTTTTTCCATATAACGATTCGGATAATTGCAAACGGATATATGATGAAATACTGAAAAGACTATGAGCGTACTGAAGGTTTTGCAACATAAGTGGAATAGATGGATGACGAAACGAAAAACGAATAAACAAAATCGGTTTCTTTCTGCCAATCGGGTAGTGTATGAAAACGGCTGTGTTGTATTTACCCCCCCCCTATATATAAATAACAGAGGAACAATTTGTTTCCGAGGGAAATGTTGGTGCAACTCTTTTCCAAACGGTTCGCCGTTTCAGGTGGCACTTTCAACATACAATAAGGATGCGAGGATAGAGATAGGTAACAATTGTAAATTGAACGGGTGTATGTTGCATGCCAACGAATTGATAAAATTAGGTGATGATTGCCGGATTGGTCCGGGAACAATTTTGTGCGATAACGATTCGCACAAAGTGGCATTATCGGTTGAAGGAAGAGCTGGAGTACCTGATGCTGCACCTGTTGTTTTGGAAGATAATGTGTGGATAGGCATGAATTGCATTATTCTAAAAGGTGTGCATATTGAAAAGAACACTATCATTGCAGCAGGCAGTGTGGTTACCAAGGATTGTATTGCCAATTCGATATATGGCGGCAATCCTGCCAAATGGATAAAATATATAGAATAAGAAAAACTATTGATTGTAACAGATGATAAGCGTAATCATTCCGTTATATAATGCCGCCCGTTTCATCGGAGAAACTTTGGCTTCTGTGCAGTCTCAAACCTACGGGGATTGGGAGTGTATTGTAGTGGATGACGGTTCTACCGACAATGGGGCGGATATCGTCCGGCGCATGGCTTCCTCTGACGGACGCATACAATATGTTTATCAAGACAATGCCGGACCTTCAGCAGCACGCAACCACGGGCTACGCCTTGCCAAAGGCGATTATATCCAGTTTCTCGATGCGGATGATTGGTTCCCTGCTCATCGCTTTGCAACTATGTTAGAGGCATATCAGCATACCGAAGGCAATGTGGTGCTTTTCTCCGATTTGTGTTTAGGGGCTGAGCAGGATATTCATCTCACTTCTCCTTATGCACGGAAAACACATGTTACGGATATCGGTTTTGACGGTATGTATGCCGGTTTCGGACAAGAATTTGCCTTTATCCCGGGTGCTATATTGTTCCCGCGGCAGGCATTGACCAAGGTGCATTGGGATGAAGCAATGCGGGCATCCGAAGATTGGGATTATTATCTGCAGATATGTCGTCAAGGCTATGTATTTCGCAATGTACCGGAGACGCTGTTCACCTATCGAATGGTGAATGGCAGTTTGTCGGGTAATGCTGAGAAAGTATATCGGGCGAACTACAGTATTCTGAATCGGTATTATACTATGGCTGTGTTCCCTGGGGCATTGCATCATGCAACAGGTGTCGTATATGCTAATCTTTTGCAAATAAAGCATCGGAGGATGAATAGGTTGGTTTTGCCTGAGTTTTCTCTATGGTCTTTTGCCTGTATGCTCCTGATGCCGTTTTCATTAATAGTCCATTATCTCAGGTTGAAACAAGGATAGAGTTCTCATAATCATAGTAACCTACAATACACAATTGTTAGAAGATGATAAATTTAGTAAGGGTTGTATAATTATATAATAAAAAGAAGATATGAGCAAATTATCTGTAATATATAAAAAGTGGCTTTGCCGTACTGCCAAAGGTTATGAAGCGTGGCTGCGCAAATCGGGAGTAGAAATTGGGACTAATTTCCGTCTCTACAATCATAAAACGATAAGTATTGACACTTCGTCTCCTGGATTGTTGAAAATTGGAAATAATGTTGCTATTACTGCTAATGTTACTATTTTGACACATGATTTTTGTAGTTGGGTATTTCGTAATTTATACAATGATTATATTCCGGGTAGAAAAAAAGTTGTTATTGGCAACAATGTGTATATAGGTCAGCGGGCTATGATTCTTAAGGGTGTTACCATTGGTGATAATGTGATAATTGCAGCAGGTTCGGTTGTAACAAAAGATGTTCCATCTAATTCTGTAGTTGCAGGAGTGCCTGCTAAAATTTTGAGTTCATTAGACGTTTATTACCAGAAGAGGAAACAAAATATGTTGTCCGATGTAAGGGAATATGCTCAAAATATGTTTGATTATCGTGGGGAATATAATATCTATGATTTTAAGGAAGAGTTCCCGCTATTTATGAAGAATCCAAACCAATATCCGACCGATTTTGTACAACAAATTAAGAATGTACAATTGCATGGTATTTCAGATGCATTCTTTGCGCAGAATGTTCCATTGTTTGAAAACTTCGATGATATGATTAATCACTGGAAAAAATGAAAGTACTTATTGTGATAGTTGCCTATAATTTTTGTCCATGGATAAAGAAATGTCTTTCGTCCATAGATAATTCTAAATATGACATAATGGTTGTTGATAATTGCTCGACAGATGCTACTGTAACAGAAATCAAGGCGCATTATCCGTATGTGATATTAGAAGAATGTAAGCAAAATATAGGTTTTGGGCAAGCCAATAATATCGGTTTGCACTATGCAATTGACCACATTTACGATTATGTGCTTTTACTCAATCAAGATGCATGGTTGATGCCCGACACTGTAGAAATGCTTATTGCGGCACATCAGCAAAATCCGGACTATTGGGTGCTTTCTCCATTACAACAAAATGCAGAAAATACTGCTTTGGAGACTCATTTCGCTAATTATTGCGCAAGATATCATGTTGATGCGAAGTCTTTGACAATTCAAGAGGTCGATTTTGTGAATGCAGCTATTTGGCTGTTGCCTATTTCTACTATTAAAAAGGTAGGCGGATTTAATCCGTTGTTTCCGCATTATGCAGAGGATGACGATTATACGCATCGAGTGTTATATCATGGCGGGAAAGTGGGTATATTTCCACCGGCAATTGCTTTCCATGTAGGCAGTTCTTTGATTAAACAGTCTGTAGAGCAACAGCAATATCGTGCGACTTTGATATTCTTGAGGATATTGTCAAATTTGTTTTATTCGCCTTTGGTCGCAAGAAGGAAATGTAATTTGTTTTGTCTGCGGAAAACAACAAAGGCACTGCTTTCGTTGGATAAAGTGAAAGGCAGAATAATTATTGGTGCTTATCAAAACGCTTTACAGCAGATGTCTCAGGTCAAGAAATCACGTATAGAAGCAAAACAGGAAGGAGCATTTTTATGATATCATTTATTGTCATAGGAAAAAACGAGGGAGAACGCCTGCAGCGGTGTTTGACTTCGGTACATACGGTGGTAAAGCAAGATTGTATTGCTGAATGGGAAATCCTCTATGTAGATAGCCGTTCCTGTGATAATAGCATACAAATTGCAAAAGAGTCGGGTGCAACGGTTTTCAAAATTACCGGCGAATGCAATGCTGCTATTGCACGCAACATCGGAGCCAAAGAGGCAAGAGGCGAAATATTGTTTTTTATTGATGGGGATATGGAATTGTTGCCAGGCTTCTTGCACAAAGTGCTTGTAAACGATAAATTGGTATATCCGTTTTTGTCCGGTATCTTCGATGATATTGTACATGATACGGAATGGAATTATCTATATACCACGCCTCGTCATCAGTTGAAAGAAGGCGATGCTGACAGTTTTAGTGCAACAACGGGAGGACTTTTCCTGATAACGAAGGAACTTTGGGACAAAGTAGGAGGAATGGACAATCGGTTGAAACGCAGTCAGGATTACGATTTAGGCTTGCGTCTGACAAAAATGGGCTATCCGCTTTGCCGCAAGGCAATCGTAGCGGCCAAACACTATATGGTGGCATATACTTTACGTTGTGATTATGTGAAGAATATGAAATATACGGCTTTGCTTTTGCGCAAGCATTGGAACAATAAGCAATATTTGCAGATTTTCTGCAAAAGCCGATATACTTCGCTGTCACTCTTGTTGGTATTGGGTGTGGTATGGTGGTGGCAACCGATTGTTGTTCTGTGGATCATATTGCTGCTCTACAAAACTTTGCGTACAAAGACATTATCAGTATCAACTTTTTTTCGTTTGATAGCGTGTGATTTTAGTTTTTTAGGAGCCTTGTTGTGCTATTGGCCAAAACAACCGATTATAAATTATGTGAAAGTAGAGTAATATGTTGTCACCGGTTATATTAAATATATATTACTTAATAACGGCTGTGCTGTTTTTCGTAATGATGTATCGTTATCGACAAAGTATGGTGGCTTGGCTGTTGATTGTGATATATTTCAATGGATTGTTTGACTATGTAATTCCGCATGGTGCACAATTGGTACGGATTGTTACTGTACTTTGGTGTCTATATCTTTTTTTGAAACTAAATTTAATGAAGATACTGACTCAACATTGGTTGCTAACGTTTGTGTTTGCATTGTTTTCTATATATTTTCTGTTAGATACCTTACTATGGGCAACCGATGGCATTGTGATTGTGTTTTCGCAGTATTCAAAATATTTTGTACCCTTTGTTAGCTTGCTCATATTTATTCATTATGCAGAAATTGATTCACGTTATTTGCATTGGTTTAATCGTTTGTTTGGGGAACTTATTCTAATACAAATCATAGTAACGGTGGTTAAGATTATATTGCTGCGTGGTCTGTGGTGGGAAGGATTGGTTGGTACCTTCGGTCCTGTTCGCGGTGGTGGTGCAGGTACATCATTTCCCGTGGTGGCATTGTGTTGGTTGGCTATCAATACAAATATGAAGTTGACAGGTTGGAAAAGTTGGGGATTTATTGTTGGTTTGTTGGCTATTGGAATTATGACGGGTAAACGCGCTGTGATTATCCTTTTCCCTGTGATGTTCCTCTTGTTAGGAATGTGGGTGGCTAAACGCAAATACCCCAAGCAAGTGATGTATATTGTGATTTTATCACCTTTATTACTATATTTCGGTCTGCGACTTACTCCTTCGCTAAACCCTGAAAATAAAGTATGGGGAAGTTTTGATCCTGATTATGCTTGGAATTATGCAATGGACTATTCGTTTGGAGAAGAGGATAAAACAGGTGAACGGGGAGTCGGTCATGGTCGTGTAGGTGCTAATTTACTTCTATGGCAGATGATTACAGATACGGATCATTATACCACACAATCGTGGTTGGGGTATGGCGTAAAACGTAGTTATGCGTCTGATTATGAACTATATCGAGATGTTGACTATAATTTCGGTGTAAACCATCGAGGTTCGCTTACGGGCGTATTTATGCTTTATATAGCCATTGGGCTTATTGGGGTGATTTTATTTATGATATATTATTATTGTCTGTTCCTTTTAATACCTTATAAACGTTTACGTTTTGCTTGTTATGGCTATGTAATGTTCGATTTTATTTTCTATAATACGATGACTATCCGTGATCCTGCTTTGGCAGTATTGATGTGCTTTGTTATCATATATGCGAATATTCAATATACATCTAAAGGGCAATACGTAGGCATTGTTTATCCTTGGTTTGATAATAAGAAAAAGATACTTGTTAATCAATAGATGTAAAAGAAGTGAAACAATGAGAATACTGATTGTAGGTAGATATAAAACGGCGTATAACGATGTTTCTCCGTTTGTCCGTGAGCAAGCGGAAGCGTTGAGATTGGTAGGAAACGAAGTGGAGTACTTTGCTATTAAGGGGAAAGGAATAAAAACGTATTTTTTGCAGCGAAAGGTTCTTCTCAGAAAGATTGAAACATTTCATCCCGATATCATTCATGCCCACTATGGCTTGAGCGGTCTGCTTTGCTGTTTGCAGAGGTATGTACCAGTGGTAGTAACGTATCATGGTTCGGATATCAACAACCCTAAGGTGTTGCATTTTTCTCGTATGGCAATGCGATTAGCGGCGAAAAACATTTTTGTTTCTAAAGGTATTCTGAATAAGGTCACGCATTGCCCCAATGCAGTCCTTTTGCCTTGTGGTATCGATTTATCGGACAATCAGTGCACACCTAAATCTGTAGCACGCCAAAAGATGAATTTGTCTATTGACGGACAATATGCTTTGTTTGCCGGTGCTTTTGACAATGCGGTTAAAAACAGCGCTTTGGCAAATGATGTAGTTGAATTATACAATCGCCAAACTGGTAATTCCTGTCAATTGATAGAACTTAAGGGGTACTCGCGACAGGAGGTCGCATTGCTTATGTGTGCGTCAGATGTTTTTCTCCTTACCAGTTATAATGAAGGGTCACCCCAAGTGATAAAGGAAGCGATGGCTTGCGGTTGTCCTATTGTGAGTGTGGATGTGGGTGATGTAGCCGAACGCCTTCAGGGACTTGACGGTTGTTATGTTGCACAGACATATCGCACAGAAGATGTGGCAGACAAACTCCGGCAGGCATTATGTTTCAATGCACGTACCCATGGAAGGGAGCGTATTATTGAACAAGGATTGGATAACCGGCAAGTGGCAAAACGCCTCATGGAAATATA
>JALFYY010000005.1 GCA_022783865.1 Bacteroidales bacterium | reverse complement strand
GGTGCAAAGATAGCAAATTTTCCGTTTCAGCCGAAGGAGATGAGCACTTTTTTTGCTCTCTCTTTCGCTGAATAAAATCATTCGCTTCTTCACATCCTACAGCTTTCATTAAAGTTGCATTTACTAATGGAAATTTCGTTTAACCTTAGACAATTGCATTATCTGACATCTGTACAATTTCACAATCGTACAACTTGTTCGCCGAAATATCATTAGAATAGATATCTAACAGAGAGCGGACGCAGTGCTGATGCGAAACAGACAAATACTGATACGAAATTGTCCGTCAGAACAGCACAAATAAAAGCGGAGAATGTTTTTTCGTCAAAAATTACCACATATTGCGGCAGTTGAAACTTGCCTGTCACCCAAAAATACACTAACTTTGCACCGATTATGGCGTTGCCATAGCAACGGGAACCAAAATACCGCGTATAACCTAAAATAATCAATATAATATGGATATTCTACAACAAATGCGCCAACGGGCAATAGCCAACCCGCAACGCATCGTTCTTCCTGAAGGCGATGAGCCTCGTACATTAGCCGCAGCAGAAATCCTGCTCCGTGACAAAGTAGCCAAACTTACACTTATCGGCAATCCTGCCACCATCCGTCAGATGGCTGCAGAGCAAGGTTACACCCACATCGAAGAAGCCACCCTGTTCGACCCTGCTGACGATGCGGCTACCGAAGTATATGCCAATCTGCTCTTCGAATTGCGCAAAGCCAAAGGGATGACTATCGAAGAAGCACGCAAAAAAGCCAAAGACCCTCTGTATTTGGGTTGCCTGATGATAAAGAACGGCGACGCTGACGGCGAAATTGCCGGTGCACGCGGTACAACAGCCGATACTATCCGTCCCGCTTTCCAAATCTTGAAGACCAAACCCGGTGTGGGAATCGTATCCGGCGCTTTCCTGATGTTCACTCCTGCTGCACAATTGGGCGAAAACGGTTTCTTGGTATTTGCAGACTGCGCTGTCAACCCATGTCCCAATGCACAAGAGTTGGCACAAATAGCCGTATCTACAGCAGAAACGGCTCGCACCTTGGCTGGTATCGAACCGCGTGTAGCTATGCTTTCGTTCTCCACGAAAGGCAGTGCAAAGCACGAACTCATCGACAAAGTGACAGAAGCAACCCGCATTGCCAAAGAGTTGGCTCCCGACCTTATGTTGGATGGTGAACTCCAGGCGGATGCGGCACTTATTGAGTCAGTTGGCAAACTGAAAGCACCGGAAAGCACAGTAGCCGGCAAAGCCAACGTATTGGTATTCCCCGATTTGCAAGCAGGCAATATCGGTTACAAATTGGTTGAGCGTTTCTCGGGTGCTAATGCCATTGGTCCTATTCTCCAAGGCATTGCCGCTCCGGTAAACGATTTGAGCCGCGGTTGCAAAACCGACGATATCGTGCAAATGGTTATCATCACAGCCAACCAGGCAATGGCTAAAGCATAAGTACTTACCATAGTTTCATTATAATCATTATGAAAATACTTGTATTAAACTGCGGAAGTTCCTCCATCAAATACAAACTCTTCGAGATGGAGAACAAAGAAGTAATCGCACAAGGCGGTGTAGAAAAAATAGGTCTGCCCGACTCATTCCTTTTGGTAAAGTTGCCCAACGGAGAAAAAGTGCAAATCAACCGAGAAATGCCCGAACACACTGTCGGTATCGAACTGATTCTTTCCACTCTCACAGATGAGAAGATTGGCTGTATCAAGCGTTTGGAAGAGATTGACGCTGTGGGTCACCGTGTAGTGCATGGCGGAGAACGATTCAACCAATCGGTATTGATTACTCCCGAAGTGCGTCAGAGCATTGTAGAGTGCTCCGACCTGGCTCCTTTGCACAACCCTGCCAACTTGAAAGGTATCGACGCTATCAGCACAATATTGCCTCAAGTTCCGCAAGTGGCTGTGTTCGACACGGCTTTCCATCAGACAATGCCGGAACACGCTTATATGTATGCTATCCCGTATGAACTCTACGAGAAATATGCCATCCGCCGCTATGGTTTCCACGGTACTTCCCACCGCTATGTTTCCGCCCGTGTTTGCGAGTTCCTGGGTACAGACCCCAAACAGCAGAAAGTGATTACGGCACACATCGGTAACGGTGGCAGTATCACTGCCGTACTGAACGGACAATCCGTCGATACCAGTATGGGATTGACACCGGTAGAAGGGCTCGTGATGGGCACACGTGCAGGCGATTTGGACCTCGGTGCTGCCATGTACATTATGGACAAAGAGGGCTTGAATACAGCTGAGTTTTCCAACCTTGTCAACAAGAAATCGGGCTTGTTAGGTGTTTCTGGCGTCAGCTCCGACGCACGCGATATTGATGCTGCCGTTAAAGCAGGCAATCATCGTGCATACCTTGCCCGCAAGATGTTTATCTATCGCGTAATCAAATACATCGGTGCTTATGTGGCTGCCATGAACGGTGTGGATACTATTGTCTTTACCGGCGGAATCGGCGAGAACGATGCTTATATCCGTGGCGAAATCATCAAAGGACTGAGTTATTTGGGTATCACATTCGATGAGGCGCTCAATGCACAAACCCGCGGCAAAGAAGCCTTGCTTTCTACACCGGAGAGCAAAGTGAAAGTATGCGTCATTCCTACCGATGAGGAATATATGATTGCTTCCGATACAGAAGCACTGACACAAGGCAAATAATTTGCCGGCAACAGAATCGTTCCCCAGCGGAACACCTGAGCAACAAGAAACCGGCTATCCTCTCTTCGGAAAGGATAGCCGGTTCTGTGATATATCGATCCGGCAGCAATCAGATGATTGCTTCGTAAGCGGCAGCATCCAAGAGCGATGCGAGTTCTGCAGCGTCGTCAACCGATATTTTAATCATCCAACCTTCGCCATAAGGATCGGTATTGACCAATTCGGGTTGGTCGTTGAGCGTCTCATTGATTTCGAGCACCTCACCCGATACTGGCATATTGAGGTCGGAAACGGTCTTTACCGCTTCAACAGAACCGAATACTTCGCCTTGTTGCAGGTGCTCACCTACCGTATCAATATCAACAAAAACAATTTCTCCCAACTCGGATTGCGCAAAATCAGTAATACCTACATAAGCGGTATCACCCTCCACACGAATCCATTCGTGTTCGTTGGTGTAATGAAGATTAGATGGAATGTTAGCCATAGTGTAATTTGATTTATTGGTAAATATTCTCTTTTCGTAAAGCAGACCTGTCTGCTATGCGTGACAAAGGTACAAAGAAAAACCGATATAACAATACCCGAGGATAAAAAAAAGAACCGGCTACGCAGTAGTCGGCTCCAAGAAAAGGGATTCTCTATTGTTAAAGAGTCTCAGCCAAAGCTTTACCTGCTTTGAACTTAACAACTTTCTTAGCAGCAATTTTGATAGCCTTTCCGGTAGCAGGATTTACACCGTTACGCTCTGCACGCTCGGTAACAGCAAATGTACCGAAACCTACGAGTTGTACATTTTCACCTTTTGCCAATGCGTCTTTGATGGCATTAACAGTAGCTTCGACAGCTGCTTGAGCAACGACTTTTGTCAAACCTGCTTCTGCTGCAACAGCAGCAACTAATTCAACTTTGTTCATAGTAATAAGAAATTATTAAACGTTTAATA
Source organism: Bacteroidales bacterium (assembly GCA_022783865.1). Taxonomy (GTDB): domain Bacteria; phylum Bacteroidota; class Bacteroidia; order Bacteroidales; family Paludibacteraceae; genus Colicola. The sequence goes on along the minus strand of JALFYY010000005.1, from coordinate 76,642 downwards.
TTCGATTAAAGTTATCGGATAACTTAATCGCTGCAAATATACTTATCATTTTTCAAATATGCAAGAGTTAAGGGTATAAAAATGCATTTTTCTGCAATAATATGCAGAAAAACATTTATTGCACGGTTTTTGTGGAGGTATTTGGATAGAAAACAGTACTTTTGTGTAAGAATAAACAAGGACTTTTCACAAGAACAAGTAAAACACACCTAAAGCAAACAACAGATATGACAACAGAACGCAATCCCTTTTTGCCGGGTATTCCTCCTGTCACAAAAAATCTCCTTCTTATCAACCTCGTCGTGTGGTTGACGGATGCCACATTGGAACGTACTGCAGGCATTCACCTGAGCAACATCTTGGGATTGCACTATATATTCAACGGCTTCAGTATCTGGCAGCCGTTCACCTATATGTTCATGCACGCCAATTTCAGTCACATATTCTTCAATATGTTTGCCGTATGGATGTTCGGTGCACCGTTGGAGCAACGCTGGGGCAGCAAACGGTATCTGACCTATTACCTGATAACAGGCGTAGGGGCAGGATTGATTCAGGAACTGGTATGGTTCTTTATGTACGGCACAGTGCCTGCGGCAGCAGTAGTGATAGGTGCCAGCGGTGCCGTGTTCAGCATTCTGTTGGCTTTCGGCTGGCTCTTCCCCGATGTACGTATCTTCATCTTCCCGCTTCCGATACCCATCCGTGCCCGTATATTGGTCATCATCTATGCCGTAGTAGAATTGTTTGAAGGCATTGCCAGTGCAGACAACATCGCCCACTTCGCCCATTTGGGAGGTATGATTTTCGGTTTGGGTCTGATTCTGTGGTGGAAGCACAAAGGTGTAAGCAGCATGTCGTCGGAGTCAAACGGCGAGACGTCGAGATTGCAGCAATGGTGGCAGCAAAGGAAACGGAAGCAACGCGAAGAAAAAAAGCCGCATTACTCCGACTATCACTATCAAGAGCCTGTTCGCGACGAACATACCCAAGAAGAAAAGAGCCGGAAAGAAGCAGAAATCAAGAAAGAGATTGACCGCATATTAGATAAAATCAAGTTGTCGGGTTACGACAGTCTGACAGCAGAAGAAAAGCGCAAACTCTTTGAGCAACAATGAAACTGACACGGCACATATTGCGCCTACTACTCCTGATTATCAACATAGCTGCGGTTATATGCCTGCTATTGGCAAACCTTGGGCAGTTTATCCGACCCACATTGCTCTCTTTACCATCGCTCTTCGGTATCGGTTACGAATGGATAGTGGCATGTAACATCATCTGTGCCTTGCTCTGGCTCTTCACCGAACGGAAAAGCAGGACGTTGATTTCTCTGACCGCCCTGTTGCTCTCGTGGATCCCCATCAGTCATACTATTGGTTTCAGCAGGAAAGAAGCGACAGGCACCGGAAAACAATTGCGCATAGTTTCGTATAACACGCAACGGCTTGACTATTGCCAAAAGCCCGGGAAGAACAAGGTGCTGCAATATATTCAGGAACAGGATGCCGACATCGTTTGTCTGCAAGAGTTCGAGACCAACAAGAATCCGCAATTCATTACCTTACCGGAAGTAAAACAATATCTTACCCACTATCCGTATTCGTATATCGATTACAAGATTTACAAGAAAAAACGGCAATACGGTTTGGCAGTGTTTTCGAAATATCCGCTCCTCAACAAACAGACGCTTCATTACGAATCGCAGACGAACATCTCCGACCGATGCGATGTGGTAGTCGGAACCGACACTTTCCGTCTGTTCAACAACCATCTGCAATCGAACCGCCTCACGCAACAAGACCTTTCACTCTCGGTTTCCGGTACGGAAGAGTTATCAACAGAGCTCAAACAAACGGCTAATACCATCGGTCACAAGCTCATTGACGCCTACCGATATCGTGCTGACCAAGCGCAATATATCCGGCAAGAGATATGCGCATCACCCTATCCGGTAATAGTGTGCGGCGACATGAACGATGTACCGGTGAGCTACGTATATCGCACCCTGAGCAAAGGACTCAAAGACAGTTTCCTTGAATCCACCTCATGGCAAACAGGACACACCTTATATAAAAAAGGATTGGGCGTGCGCATCGATTACATTCTCTGTTCACCGCAGTTCTATCCTACGGATTTCCGCATCGACAAAGTGGATTACTCCGACCACTACCCTATCAGTTGCGTACTGCAATATTGAAAAAACGCTTCGCTATTTCTTCGCTATCCCTAAAGTATCCCTAAAGTATCCCTAAAGGAATGCACATGAGATGAAAGTTACATGAAATCAAGTTGCAGGCGAGATATACCCACACACCGACAGCACTTATTTTCAAGATATGGCTGATGCCGAACTCATGTTAAATATATTGCCGGGAATCTGTCAAAGCGGCAAGGAATAGTCTTTAGGGAACTTCTTGCGAAGACGATAACGGACAGTATATACCGATGCCGGTTCGACATGGAACAGAGCGGCAATCTCCTGCGGGCGCAATCCTGCCAAGAAACAGAGCAGATAGCGTTTATCAACGATGGAAAGCGGCGAAAGGCTTTGCGCCATAATCTCTGATGCCAATGCAAGATTAACAGCCGACAGCTGGTCCTTTGCTGAGGGGAAATCGTTCATCAGCATTTCGTGCACCGCCTGCAAAGTAGTGTGTGACGCCTGCATCTGCAAATCAGCCTCCAAGGCTTCCTCGTACTGCGTCTGCTCTTTGTTCTTCTTACGCAAGCGTTTGATAATCAGCACAAGTGAAACACCGAAGGATGTCAGAACAAACAAACCTATCAAGAAGAAAACGGAGTGGCGCAGTTTGCTGATACGCTCTTCCTGCAAAGCCCGTTCGTATCTGGCTTCAACTTCGTGGAGGGCACGGTTCTGCTCCAGTGAAAAGCGTTTGCGGTTGTTGTCGTCCAAGAGTTTCTGGTAGTGAAGTGCTTCATCGTAGCGTTGTTGCTCTTCGTAGAGCATGACAAAGAATTTATAGGCTTCGCCCTTCTCGGTAAGGACCAAGTTGGGACGCATTCTGTCCAAAGTATCGATAAGGAGCAGTACCTGCTCCATCTCCTGCCGGGCAAGCGTTGTTTCTCCGTCGTAATAATAAAGCCATGCCTGCAAATCACGGATGGAGACATCACTTTCGAGGCGGTCCACCGTATCTCTGCCTTGATAATTATTTGCTTTTCGTGCCTTGTCGAGCCACAAGCGGACTGAATCGCGATAGTCGGCAGAATAGTAGAGGTCGTATTGCACGGCGACATTGTAGTACATCCATACCGGATTAATAAACGCTTTCAGCCTTTCGCTGAACGAAAGTTGTTCCTGCCAATGTACCGCCTCTTTGCTCTCCTGCATCATCCTGTCGCGCCAGAGCGTATCTTGCGTTTGCTCGAAACGGATTCCATAGCAACTTGACATAACGGAGTGGTAATCGTATTGCACATACGGATTGTCGGGAACCTTCCGGCACAGTTGTTCCATCTTGCCCAACACCTCAAGCAAACCGGTTGTATCCTGCTGATTGTGATAAGCTATGGCAATGTAATACAGACAGAGTGACTGCTGGCGTTCGGTATCGGGGAAACGCCCGTAGGTATCCGCCGCCTGCAGAAAGAGCGTGTGCGCCCTGTCCATCTTCCCCGCCTCCAATTCGCGCTCCGCCCGTACTCTGAGCGTGTCAGCATCCGCCATTGTGACAGCCCCGAGTGAGGTTGCCAGCGTCATGAACAATATGACAGCGAAAGTTCTCATCGTTTGTCGGCGGATATGCTGTCAACAGGTGTGCTTCCTGCAAAACGGCGGTGCGACCAAAGCCATTGAGATGGATACTGCCGGATATCTTCTTCCAACAAACGGGCATAACGCTCCGTTATCGTACCCAAAGGCAAATCCGGTTCTGTGTCCGGGTCGTAGAGTCGTACAAAAGTCATCTCGTAGTGCCCACGTCCTAAACAACGGTAGCGGGTGTAGAACACGGGATAGCGAAACCGTTGTGCCAATTGCTCTGTACCTGTCAGAAAACCGACATTCCTGTGAAGAAAAACGGTCTGATATTGTGTGGCACTACGCCGTGGACGCTGGTCGGAAAGCATGGCGTAGAGCATAGGTTGGGCATCCGATTGTTTCTTTTGCTTTACCATCACACGGAGCAATTGGTTCATCTCAATTACTTGTCCACCATTTTGTCCGCGCAAGCGGAGCATCAAATGATCGAAAAACTTATTGCTCAAGCGCTTATAAACAATACCGCTATCTACATCTAACGCAGCAAGCCGAGTTGCAAAGCCGGTCATCCATTCCCAGTTCATAAAATGTCCCAACATGACGAATGCACCCCCGTAATGCTTGGCACTTTCGGCAGCTATCTCACTATTGTTCAGCACAAAGAACTGTTGCATATCTTCTTCGGAGAAATGCCGCCCCGTCAATATTTCTGCAATCATATCGGAAAAAGCAAGATAGAAATCTTTTTCGATACGGCAAATCTCCTTCGGGCTTTTTTCAGGAAACGCCATCAGCAGATTCTCTCTAACCACCTTACGGCGATAACGAATCAGGTAGTAGCACAAAGGGTAAAGAAGCCATTTCGAGAAGAAATGTCCCACACTCAAACGTACTATGGATACTCTTTTTGACATAAAGCAATTGCAAAGGTACGGTTTTTCTTTGTATTGTCAAAATTTAGTAGTACCTTTGCACTCCTTAATATTGACAACGTAATGAAACTGATACAGGCAACCCATCTTACTGATTTCCGCCAAATAATTTCTTATCTGCAGGTCCTTTCGCTTTGGATCTTGGTTGCATTGCTTCCGTTCCGTATGGGTGTGATTCCCCGTTGGGCAATGATTGTTGCCGGGGTGCTGTATTTTATTGATTACGGAGTGAACAAGCGCTGGATCGGTTGGAAATGGACAAAAGACAAATGGCTGTATGTCATTATGATAGTCTATTATCTATGCATCTTTATCTGGCATATCGGAAGTCATACTCATACGTCGAGGTTCTCTTTTGTATTGGAAGAACGTTTGCCTTTTGTATTGTGTGGGATGATTGGAATAATGGGGCTCAATAAGGATGTAAAGCTCAAGCATATCTGCTATGTGATGATTGTGAGTGCCGTTGTTACTTCGCTTTATATCATTTACCATTGCGATGGTTGTTTCTTTTTGCAATCACCCATGAAACAGTCGCTTCTCTTCACGCAGTCACGTATCCAATGGGTTAATTCGCATATGATGTACAACTTGTACCTTAATACCACATTGATTTTTGCTTTTTATCTGCTCACAAGGGAGAAAATCAGTCGTGCAATACGTGTGTTAGTAGTCTTGGCATGTCTTTGGTTTTTCTATCTGCTTTGCCTCACCGAAGGACGGGTGGGCATTATTACGGGACTTATGTTGGGTGCTTCATTCATTCTGATTTATTCTTACAAACGAGGCTTGAAATGGTTTGTACCGATTCTCATAGGTTATGCAGTGCTGTGTACCGGAATCATCGCACAACACCAGCGTTTCACTGCCAGCAAAATAGAGCACGAACCCCGTTGGATGATATGGAATGCCAATATTGATATTATCATGGAAAAGCCAGTGATAGGCCATGGCGTATGCGATGCCAAAGAATTGCTAATTGAGAAAGCCATTGTCGGAGACGGCGAATTACAACGATGGTATCGCAACCGAATCAATACCGTTTACAACGGCAATCAAAACAAAATACAGCCTCACAACGCATTCCTTGAAGCTTGGGGAGAATTCGGTATAGTGGGGCTTTGTTTGCTATTCTGCATTTTCCTCTTTCCTCTCACGATGTACCCCAAAGAGAACAGGATTTATATGCTATTGATAATCGGTTGCTTCTGCATACAATCGATGTTCGATTCTTTCTTCTCGCCACTGCTTTATAGCTTGGCCATCATTTTCTTTACTTCTCAAAGCGAGACTTTGCAGGCAAACGGGTCGCAAACGCCTGATGTAGTTTAAGCCGCATTTGCTCTTGCTTTTGTTTGTTCATCGACACATCGTTGATACAAATGAGTGGTCGGGTAGGATGCAGGATATGATTGGCAATCCGTTCCGGCGAATAGACCGCCATCGAGCAATGCTTGGTAGGGATACGCTCGTTGATTGTTTTCCGGGAATAATAAAGATAATCGGTAAAAACATATTGGTTGGCGTTTAGTTTGGTGCGCAACACAGAGCAATTTTGCTCCAGCAAAGTACCTATCTTTTGATAGAGTGCTTCACTTTCGGTGCGCAACATCGGCGTGCAAGTGTGTTGCGGGCGGATGAAAGAGCAAGCAGGTTTTAGATTGGCTCCTATGCGTGCCATATGGTCGGATTGCCGGGTTTGTTTCTTATACATATTTAACGCCAAGTAATGCCGTGAGAAGTGCATAACGATTTTGCCGTCCGTGAAAAAATTGGTCGGCTGCAAAGGTGCTACCGGAAAACAATCATCGTTGAAATAGATAAACTCATTGCTCAAGTCCGGAATACGATGCAAAAACAATTCTATTGTTGTACTGTTGAAAGTGGGAAGAAATTGCGACGGAATAATATCATGGTGATAAACAATCTTCAGTTGTTCTTCGTTCACCCATGACGGCACTTGGCTTTTGGTGGACACCACCAAGAAAACCCGCTCCACGAAGGGCATAAATTGTTCGATTCCGCGTAGCAGATACGGCAGCAAGCCCCAATCACGATAGCGTTTCGACAAAGCGGGACGATGTGTGGCTTCAGCATATTGCCGTTGCCAAACAGGGTCTAAACCATCAACGTATGTAATAACCGCATCCATAAATTATTAGCTCGTAACTTCTGTCAACAACGTTTCCCATTGTGCCATGATGGTATCAATGTCGTATTGCTTCATGCGCAATAATGCCGCCTCGCTCATCTCTTTACAACGGACAGGATTGTCCATCAGTTCGTCCAAGGCATGTGCCATTGCCGCAGTGTCTTCTGCCGGAACAATAATGCCCGTTTCTTTGTCTTGGATAATGGCTTTCGGTCCGGCACCGCAATCGAATGCCACCACCGGCAAACCAACAGACATAGCTTCCAACAGCACATTGCCAAACGCCTCCGAACGAGAGGGTAAGACAAACAGAGAAGCATTGCGATAATGTAACTCTACATCGGCTGTAGCGGGATAGAAACGTACATTCCGGAGATGAAGATTGGCAACCATCTGTTGCAGTTCCGGTCGCCAATTGCCATCGCCTACCAAATGCAATTCCCAATCGGTATGCTGCACTTGCTGCCAAGCTTTTAGTAATAGGTCGAAGCCCTTTACGTAACTCATTCGTCCCAAACCCAATACCACTTTGTTTTGCAAAGAAGAAGGCTGCGGAGCGGAGAGCGAAAGCGGGTTGGGAATCACCACGGCTTTTTTTGCTCCATAACACTGACGGTAGATTTCAGCATCGTAGTCGGATAATGTCAGAATAGCTTGCGCATGGCGGGCTGTCCAGCGACGAGAGAGTGCAGAAGTCAGTTGAGAACGGTGATCAACCGTAAAATACTCCTTCGCAATGACAGGATAACCTTTCGTAGCGGGAACATTGACGAAAGCACGGGTGGTACCGATTACCACAATTACATCGGGTCGCAATTGTGCATATAGTTTGCGCAAGCGCACAATACGCCGCACTTCCCGTATCAATACGGGATAGCGGTCGTGCTGCGGAGCTAGATAGTAACGACGGATAGGTGCATCAATGCTGAAAAAAGGCGGTGTGCCGCTGCCCGTATAACTTACGATTGACACATCGTGTCCTCGCTTTACCAAAGCGTTGGCTATCGTTACGGTAGAGCGCTCGGAACCACCGGCTAAGTTAATAGACTTTATAGTAAAGACTATTCTCATTTAGTAGCAACGGTAGCATACACTCTCACCCAATCCACTTCCATCTTGCCTTCTGCAGGACGGTCTGATAGGGGCAAGAACGAGGATACACCCAAATACAGAGGTTCTTTCGGAAGATCGCGCGTAGTGCGGAATACCTCAATGTTGTTCACGTACCAAATCATCTCATTCTTCGTCCAACGCAAGGCGTAAACATAGTATTGCCCGAGGGAAATACCGTTTATCGTTGTGCCGTTAAAGCCGCTATTGGTCGTGTTACCCACAAAGAGTTTCTTTCCGTTGAAGTTGAACAGATGAACCAATGGTGTCTTCTTGTCCGTACCGAGCCAGAAAGCATGATGCACTTTGCCCGAGCAACGGATTTTTGCCAAGAACAAGCCTTCCTGCTGACGGAACCGGTCTGCCGTTTGAATAACGTCGGACGTGTAATCGAAATCCTTCATAACAAAACCCTTCTTCTCGTCCCAAGCAGGAGCCGTAACGGCTTCTTTTTGTGTCAGAATAGTCAGATTGCCGTTGATGGTACCGGTGTTCTTGCCACCGTTGTTGGCTTGGTGTTCGTTAGTAAACGAATGTTCTTTCTTCAAAGCGTCGCAACAATAGGCAAAACCAGGTTTCCATGCCGAATCTGCCATCTTGCGCCAATCGAAACCGTCGGCAAAAACGGTCTTCCACGACTCCATTTCCTCTATCTGCTTCAAGTCTTGCGACAGATAGAACACTATATTGTCCGATGCCGAGAGTTCCGCCAAACGGCTCTCCTGTTTATACTCTTCAGTGGTCAGCCAACGGCGCGGATTTGCCCAAAAGATATTCTCCTTTTGAAATGCTTCGGTAGCGGTTTCTTCTTTCAATGCCAGATAACGTTCGAGTTCATTGGAGTTCTTGTAGGCGAGCCATGTCCGGTAGGCTTTCGACTTCTCGAATTTCTGCAAACGCTTCAGGTCGGGCGACTTGCTCACCTCTTTCTTGTCTGCCAGTTTCACATAGTCTTCCGACTCGCGGAATGCCAGATATTCAGCCAGCAACGCACTCTCTCCTACGAAGAAATACAGTTGCAGCGCCTTGTTTTTCTCCAATCGGCGCAATTCCGCCAGCGTCTTATAAGGAGCGGTCTCTTTATATTTGGTTTGGGTCAGATGTTGTTTCTTTGCCTGGAACTCTTTGGCATTGACAATGGCAAGCAGCCGCTTGTATTCCGCCAACTCCTCCGACGTTTCGATTTGTCTGTAACGTGCAATGTTTGCTTGCATTTGTGCAATGCGTGCTTCTACTTTTTCGGTCGTCAGAAGGGCGCCTGTCAGTTTTTTGAAGAAAAGATTCATACAATTATGTATTAAAAGTTATGCCAATGCTGTTATTTGTTCGGTCAGTTCCTCTATTGTATCCGCAAAACGGGGCTTATACGATTCCTCCTGAGGGATAAATCCCAGCGATTTCATGTGGGCGATTTCTTGTTGCAACCCGTCATAAAAACCCTCCTGATTGAGGATAAACAGCGGTTTCTTGTGTTCGCCTACTGTGCCGGAAGCTATCACGTCGAACATTTCGTCAAGGGTTCCGAAACTGCCCGGCAGGCAAACAAATACATCGGCTCTGTCGCGCATCGTCTGTTTCCTAACGCTCATGTTCTCCACACGGATCAGTTCTGTGCAGACTGCCGACAATCGTCCCGACCGTATGATACGCTCCGGCACTACGCCCACTACGTTGCCGCCAGCTTCCCGTGCCGCTTCCGATACCGCTGTCATCAAGCCGCCCGTAGCGCCGCCGAAGAGCAGATTGTGCCCATGTTCGGCTATCCATTTGCCCAATGCCACTCCTGTCTCCTTATAGACGGCAGGAATCGTATCTTTGGCGGAACAATACACACAGATAGTCATCAAGCGTCGATTTTGGCGTAAGTGGCGTTCTGTTCGATAAACTCACGACGGGGAGCTACATCCTCACCCATCAGCATCGATATGGTGCGGTCTGCCTCTGCCGCATTCTCTATAGTCACCTGTTTGAGCGTGCGGGTTTCCGGATTCATGGTGGTTTCGAACAATTGGTGGTCGTTCATCTCACCCAAACCTTTGTAGCGCTGTGTCTTAATCTGCTTCTCGTCTCCTCCGCCGTATTTCTCTATGAAAGCCTGACGCTGTTGGTCGTTCCAGCAATACTCCGAATGACTGCCCTTCGAGCATTGGTAGAGCGGTGCCATGGCTATATAAAGGTAACCTTGTTCAATCAACTCTTTCATGTGTCTGAAGAAGAAAGTCATCACCAAAGTGGCAATGTGCGCACCGTCCACATCGGCATCCGCCATGATAATCACTTTGTGATAACGTATCTTTGTCAGGTTCAACGCCTTAGGGTCATCTTCCGTACCTATCGTAACGCCAAGAGCTGTAAAGATATTGCGGATTTCCTCCGATTCAAACACTTTGTGCGTCATTGCCTTCTCCACATTCAATATCTTACCGCGCAATGGCAAAATCGCTTGATGGAAACGGTCGCGTCCTGTCTTGGCTGTACCGCCGGCTGAATCTCCCTCCACGAGGAACAATTCGCATTCGGCAGGGTCTTTCGATTCGCAGTCTGCCAGTTTGCCGGGCAAACCTCCGCCCGAGAGAGGATTCTTGCGTTGCACGTTCAAGCGGGCGTTGCGGGCTGCAATACGTGCCTGAGCCGCCAAGATAACCTTTTCCACTATCTTCTTGGCGTCGTCCGGATGCTCTTCCAGATAGTTGGTCAATGCTTCGGCAACAGCTTGCGATACCATACCTGCCACTTCCGAGTTGCCTAACTTCGTCTTGGTCTGTCCTTCAAATTGAGGTTCAGCCACTTTCACGGAGATGATGGCAGTCAATCCTTCACGGAAATCGTTCGGGTCAATCACCGATTTACCCTCTTTGTCTTTCAACTTCGCTTTTTCGAGCAACTTGCTGTCTTCCGCATATTTGTTCATCACACGCGTCAATGCCGCACGGAAACCGGCAACATGCGTACCGCCTTCTATCGTGTTGATATTGTTGACGTAAGAGTGTACATTCTCGTTGAAATCCGTGTTATAAATCATAGCCACCTCAACCGGTGTGCCATACTTGTCCGTATTCAGACATATCACATCCGAAATCAGAGGACTGCGGGTGCCTTCCAAATAGCGTACAAACTCCGGCAAGCCTTTCTCCGAATAGAAACGCTCACCCTTGAATGAGCCGTCCTCTTTCTTTTCACGCTTGTCTGTCAGCGTGATAGCCACACCGGCATTCAGATAAGCCAACTCCCGCATACGTTTTGCCAATATCTCGTATTGGTAAACCGTTTCGGTGAAAATACTGCCGTCAGGCCAGAAAGTAACTTGCGTACCGGTGCCCTCTGCCGTACCGGTTTCGTGTACGGGACAGGTCGGTTTGCCTTTCGCATATTCCTGCATATAGAGTTTGCCGTCACGCTTTACTTCTACATGCAGTTTCGTTGAAAGGGCGTTCACACAACTTACACCCACACCGTGCAAACCGCCGCTCACTTTATACGAATCTTTGTTGAATTTACCGCCGGCGTGCAGCACCGTCATTACCACCTCCAAAGCGGAACGGTGCTCTTTCGGGTGCATATCCACGGGAATACCGCGGCCGTTGTCTTGCACGGTAATTGAATTGTCTTCGTTGATAGATACCTCTATGTGGTTGCAAAAACCTGCCAATGCTTCGTCGATAGAGTTATCCACTACCTCATATACTAAGTGGTGCAATCCCTTTATCGAAATGTCGCCAATGTACATCGCAGGGCGTTTACGTACCGCCTCCAAACCTTCCAGCACTTGAATCGACTCAGCGCCGTATTGTTCTTTTTCTTCCATATATCTTATTAGGTTTACTTGGTTTTCGTATGGTTTTCCCGTAAATGGGTAATTAACGTGCAAAGATACTGACTTTTATTGGAATAGGCAATAGGTAAGCAATGCAAATTTTGCGTTCGTGCCTCAGAACGCAAATAAACCGCATTTCCGGCGATAACGGAAAAGCCGCATTTTGTTCCGCATTACCTACACTGCCTTAAATCGAAGAAAATACGCCTTCCGGCTTCGATATCCGTATCACCCCGACACGCACATCTCACCGCCCTGACACGCAACTCATACCGACCTGACGCATAAGTCTTACCCACCCATCCACTGACTTCCGCCTATCCGGCACATAACTCATACTCACCTGCCACCTACCTGTCTTCTCCCGGTCTCTCAAATATCGTCCGCCTGTCTTCATCGGGTGATTATCGGGTGGTGATCGGGTGATTCATATATAATCAGTATGTTTTCAAGTAGTTATCATGCTGCATTGATGCTTTTCTCAAGCCGTCAGCTTGCTTCCAAAACTGGGTGATAACTGGGTGATTACTGGGTGATAACTGGGTGATTACTGGGTGATTCATATACTATCGCTTTGTTATCAAGCACTTATCTTGCTGTTTCTGTGCTAAAATCATCGAATAACTGCTTTTTTACTCCACCGCCCTCAGCGGATCGCGAAGCAGATAACAAAGCAGATAACGAAGCAGATAACAAAAAAAGATTAGGATGCGAAGCCTACACTCTTTGTTCCTTTGTCCAATAATGCAATATTAACTATTAACTATTAGCATTTGGTATTGTCGCAGAATTGTATTACCTTTGTAGCACTTACTTGCACTACTATGCTTTTGTGGCGGCAACGCAACTGAAACGCATAGCACAACATGCTTATAACAAACCAATTAAACAGCATACAACCATGAAAGGAATCATCTTGGCAGGAGGTAGCGCCACGCGATTGTATCCGCTTTCTACCGCTATCAGCAAACAGATCATGCCGGTTTACGACAAACCCATGATATATTATCCGCTTTCCACACTCATGTTGGCAGGCATTCGCGAAGTATTGGTTATCTCTACACCTCGCGACCTTCCAATGTTCCGCGACCTGTTGGGTGACGGTTCCAAACTGGGTATGCAATTGCAGTATAAGGTACAGGAAGTGCCCAACGGCTTGGCGCAAGCCTTTGTCTTGGGCAGAGAATTCTTGAACGGTGATGCAGGCTGCCTTATCTTGGGCGATAACATGTTCTACGGGCAAGGCTTCACCAAAATGCTCCGTAAGGCTGCTTCGTTGGAGCATGGTGCTTGTGTTTTCGGCTACTACGTGAAAGATCCCCGTGCCTATGGCGTAGTCGAGTTCGATGAATCGGGTAAGGTGCTCTCGCTCGAAGAAAAACCCGAACATCCGAAGAGTCATTTCGCAGTACCGGGACTCTATTTCTACGACAATACCGTATGCGACAAAGCCGCTTCGCTACGCCCGTCAAAAAGAGGGGAATACGAGATTACCGACCTCAACAAACTCTATTTGGAAGAAGGAGCTTTGCAAGTCGAACTCTTCGGACGCGGTTTCGCTTGGCTCGACACGGGCAACTGCGACAGTCTCCTTGACGCCGGCAACTTCATTGCTACCATACAGAACCGGCAAGGCTTCTATGTCAGTTGCATTGAGGAGATAGCATGGCGTAACGGATGGATAACTACGGAACAGCTGCATGCAATCGGACAAGAACTAAGCAAAACCAAATATGGTCAGTACCTCTTGGATTTGGGATAAACAACTTCTCAACTCCACAACTCCTCAACTACTCAACTACTCATACTAACCGCTTATGAGAAAACATCTACTCGCACTACTCTTGTCGCTCTGTTCTGTTGCACTTCTTCCGGCACAACCCGCAAGCGATGAAAACCGGTATAATATCCGTCACTATTCTGTCGAAGACGGACTGATACAGAATACCGTTATGTCTATCCTGCAAGACAAAAGCGGGGATCTTTGGTTGGGTACATGGAATGGCTTGAGCCGCTTCAACGGCTATGAGTTTGTCAGTTACCAATCCGAATTGGTGAACGATGCACATGCACATAGCAACCGTATTGACTTTATCTATCAAGACTCGTTGGAGTATATCTGGATTCAGACCTACGATAACAAACTCTACCGTTTCGATAAGCGTACCGAAACTTTCACTGCTTTGGACATTCAGGTACAGAAACTCTCCCAATACCATTGCAATACTTTCATAGAACCTGTTCCTGGCATAATATGGGTGGCTGCCGAAAACGAAGTCTTTCTCATCGATGAAACCGACGCAGCAAAACCTATACAAATCACCTCTTTCTCTACCGGCGACAAAGTGGAGTTCTTGCTGACCGATTTACAGGGAGCTGTATGGTATAACACCAATACAGGGATATGCCGTGTATCTGTCGACGGCACCGATGTACAGCACCTCTATCCTTATACGCAAGCAACGGATAATGTACGCTTCGTTTGCGCTTGTGTTACTCCCCATTATATATGGTTGGGAACCGACTGTGGCGATTTCTGGAGTTGCCAGTTGCAAAGCCTGCACTTTGAGCATTCGACACTTGGCAAAGACATTGCCATTACGGATATTGCCACTTACGAGGACAACAAAACGGTTGTGATGACCACTGCAGATGCCGGTTTCTTTGTTTACGACCGTTGCGCAGAGAACTTGCGCCAATACGCAATGGACAATACACCTGCCTTGCGTTCCAACTCCTTCCTCTCTGTCACAATAGATAACCATGGGATAGCATGGCTGGAAAATAAGCAACCGGGTATCTTCCGTTTCCGTTTTGCCGACAACTCCCTCAAGCACCTGCAATCGGTGGTTGACGAACGTTTCGCACAGCAACAGGCACAGAACCTTGTGCTCTTTGAGGATGAAAACCATAAACTTTGGGTAAACCCCTACGGAGGTGGTTTTGCTTGCTACAACTACGATACTGATGCTTTCGAAGCGCCTGTCGAAGGTATTACTAATATTATTCATACCGCTTATTCCGACCGGCAAGGCTCTATCTGGATCAGTACCTACGACAAAGGTATCGACCGCGTTGATATCTTCCGGCAGCAGTTCCGCCTCAACGATGTCAGGGCCAACAAAAAGCAATCGGGCGAAGTACGTGCCATGTTGCAACTGCGGCACGGAGACATACTGCTCGCAAGCAAAAACGGCAAAGTAACCTGGTACGATGGCAACATGCGCGAAAAAGCCGTATTGCCCATCACCGACTTGGTGTACTGCATGTACGAAGACCATGCCGGCAATATCTGGTTCGGCACGCGCCGTGGCGGTTTGTACAAAGCCACTGGCTCTTCACCAAAAACATTGCAAATCACTCACTTCAGAGCTGACGGGCAGCCTTATAGCCTTTCTAACGATAATATCTATGCCATCACCGAAGATGCCCTCGGACGGCTCTATATCGGCACTTACGGCGGTGGAGTCAACATCTATGCCGACGGCAGGTTCTTCAATTCCTCCAACGACTGGATCGGTTATCCTAAAGAACAATGCTCTATGGTGCGCGATTTGCTTATCGATGGCGATTATCTCTATGCCGCTACTACCGCCGGTCTGTTGCAAATCTCCATGAAAGACCGTACCACACGCTTTGTCTCACTCCACGATGTGCGTTGCTTGCACAAAGATTCCGATGGCAACATCTGGATTGGTACTTTCGGTGGAGGACTGAACAAACTCCTTTCTGCAGAACCTGAACTCGGTTTGCAGAACTTCAATGTGGCAAGTGGCTTGCAGAGCGATATCGTACTCAGTATTTCTGAAGATACCAACGGCAAACTATGGTTCACTTCCGAAAATGCCATCACGCGCTACGACTATCACAAACAGCATTTCCAATACTTCAAGGCGCTTATCGGAGAAAAAGACGCCTATTTCACCGAAGCAAAAGCATTGCATACCCATTCCGGACAGATATTCTTCGGTTACACCAACGGCTATTGCAATTTCTCTCCCGAACAGATTCTCCCTTCCGACGAAGTACCGCCTTTGCAACTCACCAATTTCCAGATATCAAACAACGATGTCCAAGTGGGTGCCAAAGGCTCTGTGCTCAAAGAGAATATCGACTATGTGGACTGCCTGACACTCTCTCATAAGCAATCCGTATTCAGTATCGAATATGCAGCTATCGATTTTGCAGGAGCCGACCGGATACAATATGCCTATATGCTCGAAGGTTTCGAAGACGATTGGAACTATGTACACTCCCAACGCAAAGCCACTTATACCAATCTCCCTTCCGGTACCTATCGTTTCCTGGTGCGCTCCACCAATGCCGATGGCGTATGGGTCGATAATACCCGTAGTCTGACTATCAAACTGCAACCCAGTTTCTGGCAAACCGTTTGGGCTTTCCTGCTGTATATACTCATTGCGGTTCTCATCATCTATATTATCTACCGCATTGTATTTTCATATAATAAAGTGCGGCAGGAAGTACAAATGGAACAGAAAATTACCGATGTGAAACTCCGTTTCTTTACCAATATATCCCACGAACTGCGCACACCGCTTACGCTCATCTCCGGTCCGGTAGAAAACATTCTCAAAACCGAAAAGATATCGCCTTCCGTCCGGACACAACTCGAGATTGTACAAAGCAACAGCAACCGTATGCTCCGGCTCATCAACGAGATATTGGACTTCCGGAAACTGCAGAGCCGGAAACTGCGGCTCAAAATACAGGCTGTGCCTTTTGCCAGTCTGATTAAAGATATCTGTGCCAATTTCACCAAAGAGGCATACGATAAGCACATCAATTTCCAAGTGGAAAACAATGCGCCCGATGCCGTGGCGTATGTGGATAAAGACAAAGTGGATGTCATTGTCTATAACCTTCTTTCCAACGCATTCAAATTCACGCCTTCGGGCAAGAGCATCACTGTCAGCGTAAGCGAAAAAAACGATTTCCTCTTGGTAAAAGTCAAAGACGAAGGAGTGGGCATACCTCTGGAAAAACGCTCTATCCTGTTCGAACGCTTCTCTTCGCAGAACGAAATCAAGAACCTGAGCAGCCGACCGGGTAGCGGTATCGGCATGAACTTGGTCAAAGAGTTGGTCGATCTCCACAAAGGCTATATCGAAGTCGAGAGCGAAGTGAACAAAGGAACCACGTTCACCGTGATGTTCAAGAAAGGCAAAGACCATTTCGGCAACGAAGTCGATTTGGTAGTTAACGACAAAGATCCGTTGACGTTCAAAGATGCGGCAAACAACGCTGCAACGCACGATTTGGAGCCGGCATCGGGCAAAGTAATGCTCGTGGTCGAGGACAACGACGATATGCGCTCTTTCCTGGTGAATATCTTCAGCAAGCAGTTCAAAGTAGAAACGGCGGTTGACGGAATCGACGGATTGGAAAAAGCCAAAACATTGGTACCTGAAATCATCATTTCCGACCTTATGATGCCGAATATGGACGGCTTGGAATTGCTCAAACAACTCAAGTCTGCAAACCAGACCGACCACATTCCTATCATCTTGCTCACAGCCAAAAACGCTATTGAAAGCAAACTGGAAAGTATGAACGACGGTGCCGACGACTATATCACCAAACCTTTCTCGCCTGAATATTTGCAAGCAAGAGTGGATAATATCCTCAAGTCACGTGAGAAACTGCAAGAGCGTTATCGTACCGAATTGCTCAACCTTACACCGCAACAGATACAGGGCAAGACGCCAAACGAGAAGTTTATTGCCAAACTCATGGACTTTATGGAAAAGAACATGGACAACAATGGTCTTGTGGTCGAAGATTTGGTCAACGAAATGGCATTGGGACGTACCGTCTTCTTAACAAACTCAAATCGCTTACAGGTCTCTCACCTGTGGAGTTTATCCGTGAAGTGCGTATCAAACGGGCGGCACAACTCCTCGAAGTGGGATCGTACAATATTACGGAAGTTACCTATATGGTCGGCATGAACGACAGTCGTTACTTCTCCAAGTGCTTCAAAGCCGTCTATGGAATGACACCGACCGAATATAAGAAAAGCATCGGTAAATAAATGCGCAAACTGATTTACATATTGACTTTGGCAGGATGTTTGTTATGTGTTGCATGTCAGCGCACCAAACCGCAGGCACCGGCTAACCGGACAGGTACATCCGATTCTGCACAACTCGCAATGGTATTCTTTTATCAGCGTATGGCAGAAGAAGCCGACCGTTCTTTAGCACAGACAGTTCAGACCGCCGGGCAGCCTTATACGCTCCACAATACCGGCTTTTGGTATCGGATAACACATCGGACAGAGCAGCCGCATTTGCAAAAAGGGCAACAGGTGGCACTCTGCATGAAAGTATATACCTTGCAGGATACTTTGTTGCTTGATACGCAAGAGAGCATTGAGGTGGAAAAAAGACAAACCGTCAAGGCTGTGGACAGCTTTTTGCCTGAAATGCGCATGGACGAATCGGCTGTTTTGTTGGTACCTTGGTATTGTGCCTACGGACAAACGGGAACCGGAGAAATACCGCCCTACGAAAACGTAAAAATCAAAATAGAAGTAAAACATAATTATTAAGTATGAAGAAATCATTAGTTGTATTTGTCGGCTTGCTGTTATGCGCAATGGCATTCACCGCTTGCAATGGCAGTAATACCTACGCCAAAGAATTGGAGGCGGAGAAAAAGCTCATCAAGGACTTTATCAAACGGCAGAATATCAACATCATCGATACTCTTCCCGATGGTGCTTGGGGTGAAAAGGATTTCTTGGAAATCGACGACAATCTCTATCTCCACATCTCGCAGTTGGGCGACACGGCAAGCGACCCTGTCAAATACCGTGACGAAATCAATCTGCGCTATCGCAAATATACCCTCAATGCCTATGCTGACACTACAAGCTATTGGACACCCAACGACGCTCCTTTCCCTGTTGAATTCCAGTATGGAGTATCCAATTCTTCCGTTTGTACCGCATGGAATTTGGCTATCGGCTATATGAAATACACCGGTTCTGAAGCAACGGTTATCGTACCCAGCAAACTGGGCGAAGACCAACTTACGGTCACGCCCTACGGCTACGACCTTAAATTGCAAATTCGTACCAATCAATAAAAATCTAATACACAATGTCTTTAGTTAAGTCAATCTCAGGTATCCGCGGAACGATCGGAGGACCTGTAGGAGACGGGCTCAATCCCGTTGATATCGTTCGCTTTACGGCTGCTTATGCTACCCAGCGCCGTCATAATCTTCCTGACAACAACACGATTGTTGTAGGTCGTGATGCCCGTATCTCGGGCGAAATGGTTGACCTCTTGGTAACCGGCACATTGCTCGGTATGGGCTACAATGTAGTCAATATCGGCATGGCTACCACGCCGACTACCGAACTCGCTGTTACAGGCGAACATGCTGCCGGCGGTATCATCCTTACGGCGTCGCATAATCCCAAACAGTGGAACGCTCTCAAACTGCTCAACGAAAAAGGGGAGTTCCTCAACGATGCCGAAGGTAAAGAAGTACTCGCTATCGCTGAAAAAGAAGATTTCCTGTTTGCAGAAGTAGACAACTTGGGCAAACTCACACAGAAAGACTATCTGCAATACCATATCGACAACGTACTCGGTCTCAAACTGGTTGACAAAGCCGCTATCGAAAAAGCGGATTTCACTGTGGCTGTCGATTGCGTCAATTCTATCGGCGGTATCGCTATCCCTGCAGTATTGCGTGCCTTGGGTGTGAAAAACATTATCGAACTCAATTGCACACCCGACGGACATTTCCCGCATAACCCCGAACCGCTTCCGCAGCACCTTACCCAAATATCCGATCTCTTGCGCTCCGGCAAAGCCGATGTCGGTTTCGTAGTTGACCCCGATGTTGACCGCTTGGCTATTATCTGCGAGAACGGCGATATGTTCGGCGAAGAATATACGCTTGTTTCCGTTGCCGACTACGTGCTGCAACATACGCCGGGCAATACTGTCAGCAATATGAGCAGTACGCGTGCTTTGAGCGATGTTACACGCCGTCACGGAGGCGAATATACTGCCAGCGCAGTGGGCGAAGTCAATGTTGTTACCGAGATGAAGCGCAACCATGCCGTTATCGGTGGCGAAGGCAATGGCGGTGTCATCTATCCTGCCAGTCACTATGGTCGTGATGCCCTCGTCGGTATCGCCCTCTTCTTGAGCAACTTGGCGCACAAAGGTATCAAGGTATCCTGCTTGCGCCGGGAGTTCCCCAACTATTTCATCTCCAAAAACCGTATCGACCTCACCCCGCAAATCAATGTCGATAACCTCCTTGCCGCTGTCAAAGAACAATACCGCAACGAGCGTATCAACGACAAAGACGGTGTCAAAATCGACTTCGCCGAAGGCTGGGTACACTTGCGCAAATCCAATACAGAACCTATCATCCGTGTCTATTCCGAAGCCGCTACGATGGAGCAGGCTGACGAATTGGCACAACGTATTATCAACGATGTAAACCGCTTGGCAAAATAACGTATGAACATTCTTGTTGTTAATGACGATAGTTGGAGTGCAAAAGGAATCCATGAATTGGTGAAACTCATGCAGCAAATCGGCAATGTCACGGTCATTGCGCCTGAAACACCGCAAAGCGGAAAGTCCAATGCCATTACCGTAATGCAGCCCATTACGCTCCGTCTGGTAGAAAAAGCGGAGAATTTGGCTGTTTACACCACTTCCGGAACGCCGTCCGATTGTATCAAACTCGCATTGGAAGTGGTGCTGAAAGACCAACCGGTTGACTTGGTCGTTTCAGGCATCAATCACGGCTCTAATGCAGCGGTGAATGTTATCTATTCCGGTACCATTGGTGCATGCTTTGTGGCTGCGGAACACGATATTCCTGCCATTGGTTTCTCTCTCAACGATCACCATAGCGATGCCGATTTCTCGCAGATGAAGCCCTACATCCTGCCGCTTACCGAGAAGCTTTTGCAGCATCCTTTCCCTCATGGCGTATGTTATAATATCAATGCGCCGCAAGGAGAGATTCGCGGGGTGCGTTTCACGCGGCAATGTCAGGGGCACTGGGAAAAAGAGTTGAAACCCTATCAATATCCCAATGGTGAGACATTCTATATTCTCACGGGCAACTTCGTCAACCACGAACCAGATGCCGAGGATACCGACGAATGGGCTATGGCGCACGGATACATATCCGTCACGCCTTGCGCTTTGGATACTACCTGTCATCAGCAATTGCAGAATGCCGCCTTGCGCACTGCAGTAGAAAACAATGCATTGTAGAAACACGGTAATTCTGACAAGTCCCGCCTGATAGACCCGATAGCGTTTGTCGCGGTGTGGGCAGGGCAATATTACCCAATGATAATGCAATATTAACTATTAATTGTTAATTAAACCTTGTTAGATAGAATCGACAAATATTGGCTCGGCATACTTTTCGGACTGCTCTTGCCCGCAACTTTTGGTTTGCTCTATATCGACCAAATGAACCTGTGGTATGCCCTGCAGACATTTCAATTCCAAATGGGGGCGGTGCTCAACAAACTGTTGTTGGTGAGCATCTTCCCCGATTTGGCGTTTATCTTTGTATTCTACCAGCTCAATACATGGCGGTTCGCCAAAGGTATCCTCATTGGTGCCATGCCATACGTATTGGCTACCATCTATTTCTCGTTCTGACACCATCGTCCTGCTTCTGGCGTTGTCTCTGCAGTTTGGCATATTCCCGGGCAAAAATATATCCTTGCAGCGATTTGTATGCACTCTGTTGCCCGTATGCCTCCCGATAGGCTTCTTTTTCCGCATCGCTTAATCCTTGTATGGCTTTCTTGGTACGGCGGAATTTCTGTTGTGTCACCAATTCTGCTGCAGTGTACGGGTGGGTTTCGAGATTACGCGGCTTTTTTCTCTGTCCGGTGAATGTTACACCATACCGTTCTTGGAAATAATACTCACTGTCTTTGTTGAGTTTTCCGTGCAAACTGCACAGAAAATCGATAGGGATGATTTTACTCATAATCAATTCGTTTGTCAATTATTGGGTTTGTTTGCCTTGAAACATGTTTCAGTCAGCAAAGTTACTACATCAGAAAACTGCATTGTCCCGATAATTCCCGATTCTTCCCGTTTGTTCCCGATAATGCCCAATTCTTCCCGTTTTGTCGCTTTTATACCTTTTCTGTTCGCGAAAACCGGCTGTCTTTGCCTTCACCCCTCTGTCTATTACTTTCCGAGTAAGGGTTCATACAAGGGTTATACAAGGGTCATAAGCAAATTCCGTAATGCACTCTTGCCGAATTCCTAAAATTTTAATACCTTTGCACCAATTATTTACACTATTTCATAGTATATATATGCGTCAGTCAATATATCTCTTTTTTCTGCTTTTGCTCCTTGCTATAGGAACGAAAGCGCAAACTATTGTTCCTTCACCTGTTGTTACTGAACAGGGAAAGACGGTTAGTGTTACTTATACCGGACTTCCGCAGAACGCTTTGCTCTGTCTTTACAAAGATGAAGCGTTGCTGCCTTTGAGGACTATCTACAATGTAACAGAATCGGGCAATGGCAGTTTTCTGACAGAAAGCACTTTGGAACCGGGGCATTACAAAATCAGATGTGAACAGAACAATATCGCACTTGATTCTGCCTTTTTTACTGTCACCGACCATCCGTTGCAACGCAAAACATGGAATATCTGCCTGCTCACCGACATCCATGTTATGCACCCGGACTTGGTGAAAAATCAAGGTACTGCCTACACCGGACTTTTGAACTCCGACCGCAAGATGTTGGCACATAGTGCAGATGTTCTCAATGCATTGACCGATAGTATCCTTTCGTATCGCCCTGACCTCGTACTAATTGCCGGTGACCTTACCAAAGACGGCGAATATCTCAGCCACGAATTGGTTCTCTCTCACTTGCAACAACTCAAAGAAGCGGGCATTCCTACATTGGTTATTCCGGGGAATCACGATATCAAAAACCCCAATGCACGCTACTACGATGGTGATGCCACCTATCCGGCGCGAGACATCCTTGCCGATGAATTTGCAGGTCTCTATCATGACTATGGTTATGGCGATAATGTGCAACGTGATCCGAATTCGCTCTCTTACCTCGCCGAACCGTTTCCGGGCATTTGTGTACTTGGAATCGATGCCACACGCTGGTACGATAATCTGAGCATACAACATGGTGATGCCGCAAACAAAACGGTAGCGGATGGACAAATCCGTGAAGAAACCTTACAATGGATTCTTCAACAAGCCGATTTGGCGCAGGCTGACGGCAAGACTGTCATTGCTATGATGCACCACCAGTTGTTGCAACACATTTATATGCAGGAACAATTGATGCCGAGTGCCGCCATTACACAAGGCGACAGCATTAGCCGCATCTTTATGCAACATGGCATACACCTCGTGCTGACAGGGCATATGCATACTTCTGACATTACCACCTACTACAACGAAGCCCTCACCGACAGCATCGTAGAAATAACCACAGGATCTGCCATTGCCTATCCCTGTCCTTATCGTCTGTTGCGTCTGAGCGCATGGGGCGACGAAATAGATGTGCAAACACGCTATATCCGGTCGTTGGACACTATCCCCGATTTCATGCGATATGGCAGGGAAGAAATGACTCGTCATATACCGCAAATAACCCGCAGTCTGACTTTTACCATGCTCAACCGTATCGATGAAATATGTCAGAGCAGTAGCACTATCAAAGATATCTTTTATCAACTTTTCGGGTGGCTTCCTGCCGACCGGAATATAACTGCCGCTATGGTCTGTCAGTATCTGGGTGAACCTATCTCACTCGCTTTACTTACCCACAACGAAGCCAACGAACATCTCAAACAAACCGACACCATTCCGGCACTTGTACAAACCGGCATGGAACAAATGCTCGACAAAATGATGGAGGAACAATACGAACCTTACGAACGCCAAATCCGTATCAAAGCCATCATGAACCTTTTCAAACCACAGATGGATGCGTTGCTTACCAGCATGTTGAACGATATTACTTACTACGACACTGAATTTGCCAACCAAACCGACGACCTCTATATACGCCTGTTATTGCCTGTTTCACAAAGACATACCACAGATTGTCTTTCGCCTGCGGAAACGGATAAAACAGACAAGGTTTGGTACGATATCTTGGGCAGACGCCTTACCGCACCACCCACCCAAAGCGGAATTTACATTCACGGACAACAAAAAGTGTTTGTTCCTTGACATTGCCTTGCAATTGATTTGGTAGTGTATAAAAAAGCCTCTTGCCTGATTATTAAAATTTTCGTACCTTTGCAAGTAGCAAAGTATGCCGTTCTGACAGAGGGCAACTTTGGTACTATATTTGTACTAATATTGAATAACAATACTACAAAAGTGAATGACAAATAACAATATGAAAAAAACAGCAAAACCGGCACCTGCCCTTATACAGAAGATTGTAGAAGGTATTCAAAACAAAAAAGGACACCGTATTGTCGTACTCGACATGCGTGATTTGGAAGTAGCACCCTGCGCCTTTTTCGTGGTAGCGGAAGGCAATTCCAATACGCAAGTATTAGCTATAGCTGACGAAGTGGAAGATTTTGTACGCAAAGAAACAAAAGAAAAACCAATAGGCACAATAGGTCAGGACAATGCCGAATGGATTGCCCTCGACTATGGCGATGCCATGGTACATATCTTCCAACGCGAAGCACGAGATTTCTACGACATCGAACACCTTTGGGCGGATGCCGGAATCACTGAGATAGAAGACCTGTAAACCTGATTTGCTATGGAACAAAACAAACCCGCACCCAATAAGGAAAATAAGCCGAAAGACCCTAAAAAACGAGGGATTGGTCTTTCGTGGCTCTATATGGCTATTATTCTCATTCTGATGGCAAGTTACTTCTTCAGCGGTTCGGCGAACAACAAAGAGGTGTCTTATACACAATTGCAATCGTACATCGAGAACGATGTCATCGAAAAGATTGTAGTCTCCGACAAAAAAGTCGTAGAAGCCTATGTACGTCCCGAATCGGCGGTTGTGGTATTTGGCGAGCAAAAAGACCCCAAGACCGGAAATATGCTCTCCGTGATGATTCCGACCATCGAAGAGTTCAATAAATACATGACGCAAATCAACGATAATCGCAGTGCCGAAGGCAAAAAGCCGATTGACTTGGTCTTCGAAAAAGGCAACGATTTTTGGTTGATAGTGCTCAACGTACTGCCTTTCCTGCTGTTTATCCTGTTCTTCGTTTGGATGGGACGCGGCATGGCGGGTGGCGCCGGTGGCGGTATTTTCAATGTAGGAAAAGCCCGTGCACAGGTTTTCGACAAAGACAACAGCCAAAAAGTCACATTCAAAGATGTAGCCGGCTTGGCAGGAGCCAAACAGGAAGTGGAAGAAATAGTTGCCTTCCTGAAGAACCCGAAGAAATATACCGTCTTGGGCGGCAAAATCCCCAAAGGAGCTCTCTTGGTAGGTCCTCCGGGAACGGGTAAGACATTGCTTGCCAAAGCAGTAGCAGGCGAAGCCAATGTACCATTCTTCTCGATGTCGGGTTCTGATTTTGTGGAAATGTTTGTCGGTGTAGGTGCCAGCCGGGTGCGTGATTTGTTCCGCCAAGCCAAAGAAAAAGCACCTGCCATCATCTTCATTGATGAAATTGATGCCGTAGGTCGTGCCCGTGGTAAGAATGTTGGTTTGGGTGGTGGCAACGACGAACGCGAATCCACACTGAACCAATTACTTACAGAGATGGACGGTTTCGGAACAAACTCCGGCGTTATCATCCTGGCGGCCACCAACCGTGCCGATGTATTGGATTCGGCTTTGCTCCGTGCTGGTCGTTTCGACCGGCAGATTCATGTGGAATTACCCGATGTGCAGGAACGTAAAGAGATATTCGGTGTACACCTCCGTCCTATCAAATTGGCAGCCAACGTAGATGTCAACTTCTTGGCAAAACAAACGCCCGGTTTCTCGGGTGCCGACATCGCCAACGTATGTAACGAAGCGGCACTGATTGCTGCACGAAAGGACAAAAAAGAGGTTGACAAACAGGATTTTATGGACGCGGTTGACCGTATTATAGGTGGTTTGGAGCGCAAGACCAAAATCATGACCGACGAAGAGAAACGCTCTATTGCTTTCCACGAAGCCGGTCACGCCACCGTCTCTTGGATGTTGCATTGGGCTAATCCGTTGGTGAAAGTAACCATTGTTCCTCGTGGTGTAGCATTGGGCGCAGCATGGTATATGCCTGAAGAACGGCAACTTACCAATCGTGAACATCTCTTGGACGAAATGTGTGCCACCTTGGGTGGTCGTGCTGCCGAAGAAACATTCTTGCAACAAACCAGTACCGGTGCACTCAACGATTTGGAACGTGTAACAAAGCAGGCGTATGCCATGGTAGCTTTCTATGGCATGAGTCAGGAGTTGCCCAACTTGTCATACTACGATTCAACAGGCAAATCCGACTACGGTTTCACCAAACCCTATTCAGAAAGGACAGCAGAAACCATCGACCACGAAGTGAGCCGCATCATTGCAGAGCAAATGCAACGGGCAAAAGAAATTCTGGAACAGAATGCCGAAGGACATCACCGTATTGCACAACTCTTGATTGAAAAAGAGGTCATCACGGCAGAAGATGTAGAGCATATTTTAGGTCCTCGTCCATGGCGTTCGCGTCAAGACGAAATCATCGAGGAAAATGCCCGTCTGAAAGCAGAAGAACTCTTGCGCAAACGCGAAGAAGAGCAAGCCAAAGCAAAACAAGCCGAAGAACAAACTGCTCCTCAACAGACAGAAACACCTGCTCCCCAAGAAACAACCCCTTCCCAAGAGGAAGAAAATCAAGACAATAACAAGAATCACTAATAAAATGAAAGCAAAACTCTTTACCTTGGTGCTGGCAATGTCCGCATTGACTGTGTCGGCGCAACAAATCGAGCCCCTGCCTATTGATAGTGCAGTGCGCATTGGTCATTTGGACAACGGACTCACCTATTATATCCGTCACAACGAACTGCCCAAGCAGCGTGCCGAATTCCATATCGCTCAAGCCGTAGGCGCTATCCTCGAAGAGGATCACCAAAACGGTTTGGCACACTTCCTCGAACACATGGCATTCAATGGAACAAAGCATTTCGAAGGCAAAGGTATCATCAACTATTTCGAGTCGATAGGTGTCAATTTCGGTGGCAATATCAATGCTTACACTTCACTCGACGAAACCGTCTATCGCCTTTCGGATGTTCCTACCGTTCGCGAAGGAATCATCGACTCCGCACTTTTGGTGATGCACGATTGGTCATGCGATTTGCTCCTTTTGGGTGAAGAAATTGATGCTGAACGGGGTGTGATTCGCGAAGAATGGCGTACTGGTGCCACAGCCGAACGTCGTATGTGGAAAGAACTCAATCCGAAGATGTTCCCGGGCAGCCAATACGCCAAACGCGATGTAATTGGCGACACTGCCGTGATTAACAACTTCTCCTACCAAGCCTTACGCGACTACTACCACAAGTGGTATGGTCCTGATTTGCAAGCTATTGTAGTAGTGGGCGATGTGGATGTGGATGCCATTGAAGCAAAAATCAAAGCCTTGTGGGCGGATGTTCCGGCACGTGAAAATCGTGGAGAACGCCCTATCTACTCGGTGGACGACAACAAAGAACCGATTGTGGCAATCGTAAAAGATGCCGAAGCTCAATATACCCGTATCCGCATCGATTTCAAAAAGAACCAAATGCCTGAAAACCTGAAGAGTACCAATGTAGCATATATGCAAGACATCTTCAATAACTTGATTTGCACCATGCTCAACAACCGTTTCCAGGAATTGGTGCAACAACCCGATGCTTCGTTTGTCGGTGCAGCCGGTTTCTATAGCGACATCGTGAAAGCCAAAGATGCTTTCATAAGTATTTATGTAGCGAAAAACGGACAAGAAACACAAGCGTATAAAGATTTGCTTGTGCAATTGGAGAAAATGCGCCGCTATGGTTTTACCAATGCCGAATTGGAACGTGCCAAAACCGAATTGCTTACTTCTTATGAAAAAGCATACAACGAACGCAACTCTGTTCGCAATCGTCAATACACACAAGAGTATATCCGCAACTTCTTGGACGGAGAAGCCATTCCGGGAATCGAATGGGAATATACTATCCTGCAACAAATCGTTCCACAGATTGCAGTGGAGCAACTCAACCAATTGGCAGAAGCCTATATCACTAATGAGAATGTGATCATCAGTTTTTCTGCTCCTGACAAAGAAGGTGTGAACATCCCTTCCGAAGAAGAAGTACGCACACTGTTTACCGGAATGAAAGACTTGCAGATTGAAGCACCTGCAGAAGAGGTATTCGACAATACTTTGGTCAAAAAAGCACCCAAACCGGGCAAGATTGCCAAGACGGCTTACAACGAAACATTGGGTACTACCGAATGGACATTGCGCAACGGCATTCGTGTGATTATCAAACCAACGACATTCAAACAAGACGAGATATTGATGACAGCATGGTCGGAAGGCGGTACATCACTCATCAGTAATCCTGCCGACTTGCCCTCTGCTTCTATGGCAACCGATATCGTAGAGTTTGCCGGATTGGGTGACTTTACACTCACACAGTTGCAAAAAGCTTTAACGGGCAAGCATATCAGCATCTCGCCCTCTGTCAATAACTATTCGGAAACTATGGACGGCAGTTCCAATGTGCGTGATTTCGAAACTTTGCTTCAACTCACTTATCTCTATTTCACCGCACCTCGCAAAGATGCCGCATCATTTGCTACCTTAATGGGGTTGATGCAAACTCAGTTGGAGAATAAAGAAACCAACCACAAAGCCATTTTCCGTGATTCTATCTCACTCATGGCAACCGACTACTCGCCCCGTACCATCCTTTGGAACAAAGAGACTTTGGCGAATGTGTCACAAGACAAAGCCTACCAGATCTATTGTGAACGCTTTGCTAATCCTGCCGACTTCGTATTCTTCTTTACGGGCAATATCGACCCTGCAGATGCTCAAACCCAACAACTTATTTGCCAATGGTTAGGCGGACTGAAGACCAAGAAAAGTGCTCGCTATACTGAGCATTGGCAAGACCGTGGTGTGCGTGTTCCCAAGGGAGTTGTGAAAAACTATTTCGACCGTCAGATGCAAATTCATACCGCCTCCAACCGTATTCAATACACGGCTCCGATGGAATGGTCACTGGCTAACGACCTCAATATGGAGATGATCGGACGTATTCTTTCCACACGCTATCTGGAGAGCATTCGTGAGCGTGAAGGCGGTTCGTATGGTGTCGGTTGCTATGGTACATTAGACCGTAAACCGGTAGAACAAGCACGCCTTATTATGCAGTTCGATACCGACCTTGACAAGCAGGAACGCTTGATGGCGATTATCCACGAAGAAGTGCAAACCATTGTGGACAACGGACCGTTGGCTTCTGACTTGCAAAAAGAGAAAGAGTCAATGCTCAAAGACTATCAGGAAGACTTGGAGAAGAACAGTTGGTGGGACAATGCTTTGTACAATTGGTATATCTACGGCGTGAATTATATCACCGATTACGAAGATGCCGTTCGTGCTATCACAGCAGAAACAGTACAAAACACCTTGCGCCAAGTGGTGGAAGCCGGCAACATGTTCGAAGTAGTGATGTTACCTGCTGAATAAGTATGCTCATCCGTCCGGTTGAATCGTTGGTTCAATCGGACGGATGTTATTATACCTTACCATAATGAAGTATTTTCTCATAGCAGGCGAGGCATCGGGTGATATGCATGCTGCCCGTCTTATCCGTTCGTTACGGCAAACGGACGCTTCGGCACAGTTTGTTGGAATGGGAGGAATGCTCATGCAGCAAGAGGGGTGCTGTTTGGTACAAAACTATGAGAATATGGCTTTTATGGGCGTGGTAGCAGTACTGAAAAACCTCTCTGCAGTACGCCGGAACTTTGCAATCGCAAAGCAAACCTTACTACACGAACAACCCGATGCACTGATTCTGATTGACTATCCCACTTTCAATCTGAAGATAGCCAAGTTCTGTCGCCGGCACCTGCCTCGGACCAAGATATATTATTATATCCCGCCCAAAGTGTGGGCATGGAAATCGTGGCGTGTACATCGCATTACCCGCTATACGGATAAAGTGTTGGCTATCTTTCCTTTCGAACCGGCATTCTATGCCCGTTATGGTTACAAAGCCGAATATATGGGCAATCCGACAATGGATGCCATCCGTGAATGGAAAAAGGAGTGTGCTACAGATATGAATAGTCAATTAACGGCAATTAATGGAAACTCACAATCGTCAAATACTCTTGCTGTCTTGCCCGGGTCGCGCAAGCACGAGATAGAAAAATGTTTGCCCAAAATGCTCACGGCAGCCCGCCGTATTCAGGCGGATATGCCCGATTTACGTATTGTAGTATTGGGGGCTCCGGGCGTACATCCTAATTTCTATCATCAGTTCTTGCGAGGCGAAACCATTCTTTTTGGTCAAACCTATGATGTGGTGGCTCAGGCGCGTGCAGCAATTGTCAATTCCGGCACGGCAACATTGGAAACAGCTTTGTTAGGTTGTCCTCAAGTGGCTGTCTATCATATTGCTATGGGGCGTTTAGTGGGATTGTTCAGAGACTTGCTCTTCAAGATACCGCATTTCACTTTGGTCAACATTATAGCCGGCAAAGAGGTGATACAGGAGAAAATCGCCTATCTCTTTACTGTCGATGAAGTGGAAAAAGAAACACACCGGCTGCTTACCGATAACCGGTATCGCCAACAGATGGAAGCCGACTACTGCATGATAGCCAATCGTTTGGGGAATGCTATAGCCAACGACAATGCAGCCCGCACGATTATTTCTGACTTGCAATCGTAATTCCCTATTGCAGGTATATGATATTTTTCGTACCTTTGCACAGATTTATTCCGATGAATATTTCATGCACCTATTGTCACAAATAACACCTATGCAACACCCTCACTTGCGAAACGCTTTTCGTAGTGATTCTGCCTATACAATGTGTGGCATTATGACTGCATACTATTCCCGGAGAACACAGATAAACAAACAATATATAAAGATGATGAACTTTCGTAAGCCCGCTGTTGGCATACGGAAGTTTTTTTATGAATTAACATTATAATTAACCCTGTATGAATTACGGAATTATTGACTTTCTGACCCTTATCGGAGCTTTGGGCATTTTCTTGTATGGTATGAAGCTCATGAGTGAAGCCTTGCAAAAGGTGGCAGGACAACGCTTGCGCGGCATATTGGCAACGATGACCAAAAACAAATTTATAGGTATTCTGACCGGTATTCTGGTAACCGCCATTATTCAAAGTTCGTCGGCAACTACCGTTATGGTAGTGAGTTTTGTGAATGCCGGTTTACTCAATCTCACCCAAGCTTTCAGTGTGATTATGGGTGCCAATATCGGTACCACCGTTACGGCTTGGCTTATCTCTATTTTCGGTTTCAAAGTGGATATCTCCGCTTTTGCCGTGCCAATCATCGCTTTTACGCTTCCACTATTGTTTTCCAAAAACAATACACGACGATATATAGGTGAAATGATTTTGGGCTTTGCCCTTTTGTTTATGGGTATCGGGCTCTTGAATACGTCGGTACCGGATATCCAAAACAATCCCGGAATATTGGAATTCTTGCAACATTTCACGGGATGGGGCTATGGATCTATTTTGCTTTTTATGTTGGTGGGAACATTGCTGACCGTTATTGTGCAATCGTCGTCTGCCATGATGGCTATCACCTTGGTAATGTGCGCACAAGGTTGGATTCCGTTTGAGTTAGCGGTAGCAATGGTGTTGGGACAGAACATCGGTACTACCATCACTGCCAACCTTGCCGCTTTGCCTGCCAGTTGGGCAGCCAAGCAAGCCGCATTCTCTCACTTTGTTTTCAATATGGTGGGCGTCATATTGGCATTGATTTTCTTCTATCCGTTGATGAAAGTGATTTACTGGATTGTACCTGAAATTTCGCCCGAAATGGTGGCTATCCATGGTACCCCTGTAGAAGCATCCACCTTTGCACTCTCCATCTTCCACACCATGTTCAATGTTTGCAACACCCTGATTCTCGTATGGTTCAGCAAATATATTATCATGCTGGTAGAAAAAATTATCCGTCCGCATCATCAGCAACAAACCACCACCGACGAGGACGACAGTTTCAAAGTGGCATATATTTCCACCGGTTTGCTCTCCACTTCGGAACTATCGATTCTGCAAGCCGAAAAAGAGGTACAACTCTATGCCGAGCGTATCAAACACATGTACACTTTTGTACCTGATATCTTGCAGGAGAAAGACCCTGAGGCGTTTGCCAAGAAATACGAACGGCTCAAGAACTGGGAGGACCGTAGCGACAAGATTGAGGTGGAGATTGCCAAGTATGTATATTCGGTTACGAACGGACGGTTGAGCCCCGAAGGCAAACACCAGACACAACTTGTCTTGCGGGTTATCTCCGAATTGGAAAGTATGGCAGACGCATGCTATAAGATTGCTTGTATCGCCAAGAACAACCAGGAAAGGATGATTGAGCTTTCGAAAGAAGATTGGCCGCAAGTGGATAAGATGATTGCGCTCGTCAGTCAGGCACTCGACAATATGACTGCCGGCCTTTCGCTCGAAACACTTTCTGCAGAAGCAATAGAACAAGTGAAGAACTTGGAGTTGCAAATCAACGAACTGCGCAATGAGGTAATGAAAGACACCGACCTCGAACTCACAAGAGAAGGCGAGTTCAACTACGAGCAAAACGTCTATTTCCACGACGTTATCCGTATGCTTGAGCGCTTGGGCGACTATATTGTCAACGTAATTGAAGCAAAAGCCAACCGAAAGATATTCAAAGAGTTGTAAGCAGTTAACAATCCACTAACCCGTTGGCAGAATTAGTTCAGTGCGTATCTAATTCTGCCAATGAGTTATTGAGAAGTTGAGGAGATGAAGAAATAAGAAGTTGAAGAGATGAGACATCATCTTCTGCTGTCAGATTGTTAGCGTGAATTCGTTGAACTTACGTTAAACAACATGACGGGGTAATTGTATCGTTTCAGAAGTGCCGTATGAGCCCCGTATGAACCCTGCATGAGTGCCTAAATGATACATAGTTGACATATTGTTGCAAACATAACCATATATAAGCGGTTGCAAAGGTAGAACAATGTTTTGAAAAGCCATTCCCAAAAGTTTGGGAAGGAAACCGGCAGAAAATGTATTATCTTTGCAGACTGAAATGCATTACTATATAATAAAGACCGGTTCCATCAATTGGATACCTGCCTAAAGAAAGTATTCGCAAAAAGCAACAAAAGAGCCATAGTAGTTCTTTTTTCGCGGATATTAGCGGATATGCAAATTATTTCGTATCTTTGCAGACGTTTATATAATATACGCTTATGATACTCGACAATTTAGAAAACGCCAGTGCGTACTTTGAATGTGTTCCCCAGTTCGAACAATTCATGAAGTTCTTCAACGAAAACGATCTCCTGAACATGCCGGCATGCAAACTGCGTCTGGCAGGCGACGAACTGATTGTCAACATTGTGGATTTTGCAGGCAAAGCAGAACAAAATTGCCGTATGGAAGCCCACAAAGAATATATTGACATTCAGATTCCGATGAATGCGGACGAGACAATGGGATGGAAATCGGCAGCCGACTGCCGCGAAGTGACAACGGAATACAACGAACAGAAAGACGTGGAGTTCTATGGCGACAAAGCTACAGCCATGCTCAATGTGCAGGCAGGCCAGTTCGCAGTGTTCTTCCCCGAAGACGCACACCAACCCGGAATAGCCGAAGGCAAATCGTACCGCAAAATCATTGTGAAGATAAAAGACACAAGGAACTAAATATTTGATAGTTAATAGTTAATAATTAATATTGCATTATTGCGCACTGCTCATTATGATAGTTAATATTTATAGGGCGAAAGGGCAATGGATAGCATTATCTTAGAAAAGTACGCCTTTGGCGTATGCGGGCGAGACGCCCAACTGACATCCCATACGAACAGAGTTCTATGTAGCCCCCGTTCACCACGACAGATTATGGTCAAATTAATGGATATTAATAGAGAATAAATAAAAACACCACTAACGGAGCAGAAAAACAATTTAGTATGAAAAAGCTAAAACTTTTGCAGTCTGACCCTTACCTGATGCCGTTTAAGGACGCTATCGAGGGACGTTACCGCTATGCGGCAGATACAGAGCAGCGCTTGACCACCGGCGGCAAGCTGTCGGATTTCGCTACGGGCTATCTGTATTTCGGTTTGCACCGTACTACCAACGGTTGGGTATTCCGCGAATGGGCGCCCAATGCCACAGCGATGTATCTTACCGGTGATTTCAACGGATGGCAAAAGCAGGAAGCCTATCGGGTACAGCCTATCGGCAACGGCAACTTCGAATGCTATCTGCCTTCCGAGGCTTTGCACCACGGACAACTCTACAAACTATTAGTGGAATGGCAAGGTGGGTCGGGCGAACGTATCCCTTCGTATGCGACACGTGTGGTGCAAGACGAACAGACCAAAATATTTTCGGCACAGGTATGGAATCCGGCAGAGCCTTACCAATTCAAGAAAAAGCGCTTCAAACCGACTACATCTCCTTTGTTTATTTATGAGTGTCATATCGGTATGGCAGGAGAAGAAGAGAAAGTATCGAGTTACGAGGAGTTCCGGCAGCATGTATTGCCCCGTGTAGAGAAATTAGGCTACAACTGCATTCAGATAATGGCTATTCAGGAGCATCCCTACTATGGCTCTTTCGGTTATCATGTATCGAATTTCTTTGCTGCTTCGTCGCGTTTCGGAACGCCCGAAGAACTGAAACATCTGATTGATGATGCCCACCAACGCGGTATAGCCGTCATCATGGACCTGGTACACTCGCATGCCGTAAAGAACGAGCAAGAAGGATTGGGCAACTTCGACGGTACACCCTATCAGTATTTCCACGACGGAGCCCGTCGCGAGCATCCGGCATGGGACAGTTATTGCTTCAACTACGGTAAACCCGAAGTAATACACTTTCTGCTAAGCAACTGCAAGTTCTGGTTGGAAGAGTATAAGTTCGACGGTTTCCGCTTCGACGGTGTAACGAGCATGATTTACCGTTCGCACGGCTTGGGCGAAAGTTTCTCGTCGTATGCCGACTATTACAATCTGAACGAAGACGGCGACGCTATCTGCTATCTCACTTTGGCGAACAAACTGATTCACGAAGTGAACAAGCACGCTATCACCATTGCCGAAGAGATGTCGGGCATGCCGGGTATGGCTTATCCCGTGAAAGACGGCGGTATAGGTTTCGACTATCGGTTAGCCATGGGCATTCCGGATTTCTGGATCAAGATGATAAAAGAAGTGAAAGACGAAGACTGGAAAGCCGGACATATCCTTTACGAGATGACCAACCGCCGTGCCGACGAAAAGACCATTTCCTACGCCGAGAGTCACGACCAGGCATTGGTGGGCGACAAGACCATCATCTTCCGCCTGATTGATGCCGAGATGTATTGGCATATGCAACACGGCTCGAATACCTACATGGTGGACCGCGGTATTGCACTCCACAAAATGATCCGCCTCATAGTAGCTTCCACCATGAACGGGGGCTATCTGAACTTCATGGGCAATGAGTTCGGACACCCCGAATGGATTGATTTCCCACGCGAGGGCAACGGATGGAGTTACAAATATGCCCGTCGCCAATGGAGTTTGGTGGACAACACGGATTTCTACTATCACGAACTGAACCTTTTCGATGAAGCCATGGTGCACCTTTTGCGCAGTATAGAGGGCTTCAACAACTTGCCCGTTGTGAACCTATGGGACAAAGAGGGCGACCAAGTGGTGGCTTTCAGCCGTGGCAAATACGTATTTGCCTTCAACTGGAACGGACAGCGCTCATTTGCCGATTACGGTTTCTTGGCACCAGCCGGAAGTTATCGTGTAGTGCTCAATACCGATGCCACAGAGTTTGCAGGATTCGGCATTGCCGATGACAATGTACGGCATTTCACCCAAGCAGACCCGCTCTACGAGAAAGACGGCAAAGGATGGCTGAAACTCTACCTGCCTGCCCGTTCAGCCGTGGTATTGGAAAAAGAAGATTAAACCTATTAAATATAATATTATGAGACTAATCATTGAACCAACTTATCAAGCCCTCTCCGAGTGGGCTGCCAACTATGTAGCCAAACGTATCAACGAGGCACAGCCTACGGCTCAGAAACCTTTCAAATTGGGCTTGCCCACCGGCTCATCGCCACTCGGCATGTACCGCCACTTGATAGAACTCTACAAAGCAGGCAAAGTGTCGTTTGAAAACGTTATCACTTTCAATATGGACGAATATGTGGGCTTGCCCGAAGAGCACCCCGAGAGTTATCACTCGTTCATGTGGAACAACTTCTTCTCGCATATCAATATCAAGAAAGAGAACGTGAATATCCTCAATGGCAATGCGGTTGATTTGGACGCCGAATGTGCCGCTTACGAAGCACGTATTGCCGCTTGCGGCGGTATAGATTTGTTCTTGGGCGGCATTGGTCCTGACGGCCATATTGCTTTCAATGAACCGGCTTCGTCGTTGTCGTCCCGCACACGACAAAAGACTTTGACCACCGACACTATCATTGCCAATTCACGCTTCTTCGACAACGATATCAACAAAGTGCCCAAGACGGCATTGACGGTTGGTGTAGGTACCGTATTGGCTGCCAAAGAGGTACTTATCATGGTGAACGGGCACAACAAAGCACGTGCATTAAAACATGCGGTAGAAGAACCTATTAACCACATGTGGACCATCTCCGCTTTGCAAATGCACCAACACGGCATCATCGTATGCGATGAATCGGCTTGTGCAGAACTGACCGTTGGTACATACAAATACTTCTTGGACATCGAGAAGAACAACCTCAATCCGGATACTTTGTTATAATCAATGGGAATAGGCAAGGGCATCTTATATGGCGGATTAGGCTTCGTATTGGCAGGACCTATCGGTGCAATCATCGGAGCAGCGATAGGTTTGCTGTCAGGCAACAGCAAATTGGCATTGCCCTCCGACGAAGAACCGACTGCCCCACAATCAGGGCGCTCCTATTCTTATCGCCGTCCTTCGGAAGGCGATATCAAAGTCAGTATTCTCGTACTTATCGCCGCTGTGATGAAGGCAGACGGGCATGTACGAAAAACGGAACTCGAATTGGTGAAGCAGTTTCTACTGAAAAACTACGGAGAAGCAGAAGGCAAGCGCGCCCTACAATTCCTGAAAGAGATACTGCAACAGGACATCGACTATCGGGCTGTGGCACAACAAATCAAGGTGTATGTCAACTATTCGGTGCGCCTCACCATTCTGCATTTCCTTTTGGACTTGTCGCATACCGATGGCGAATATGCAGATCAGGAGCGTCGGGTGATTGAGCAGATTGCAGCGAATATGGGCATTGCAGATACCGACTACCGCTCTATATTGTCGCTCTACGGAAAGCAGCAAGACCCCGATTGGGCATACAAGGCATTGGAAATAGCCCCCACAGCCACCGATGAGGAACTGAAAAAAGCCTATCGCCGTATGGCAATGAAGTACCATCCTGACAAGGTTGCTTCCGCCGGTGAGGATATCCGACAGAAAGCCACCGAGAAGTTCCGTGCCATCAACGAAGCATATGAAACCATCAAGAAGCAACGTAATTTGAAATAAAGATACATTATATTTGACAGACAACATTAAGACTATGCTAATTTACAATACCCTTACACGGCAAAAAGAGGAGTTCCGTCCGTTGAACGCTCCTCATGTCGGCATGTATGTATGCGGACCTACCGTTTACGGCGATGCCCACTTGGGACACGCACGCCCCGCCATCACTTTCGATTTGCTCTACCGCTATTTGCAGCACCTGGGTTACAAGGTACGTTATGTACGCAATATCACTGATGTGGGTCACTTGGAGCACGATGCCGACGAAGGAGAAGACAAGATAGCAAAGAAAGCCCGCTTGGAGCAGTTGGAGCCCATGGAGGTGGTGCAATACTATCTGAACCGCTATCAC
The DNA here is from genome assembly GCA_022783865.1 of Bacteroidales bacterium. Taxonomy (GTDB): domain Bacteria; phylum Bacteroidota; class Bacteroidia; order Bacteroidales; family Paludibacteraceae; genus Colicola. The sequence continues at coordinate 38,732 of JALFYY010000005.1, read as the reverse complement.
CACGATATGGAAGCCCTCAATGTATTACCGCCTTCTATTGAGCCGCATGCTTCGGGGCATATCATCGAACAAATCGCATTTGTGCAGAAGATACTCGATGCCGGCTACGCCTACATATCGAACGGAAGCGTCTATTTCGATGTGGAGAAATACAACAAGGATTTCCACTACGGCAAACTCTCAGGAAGGAATATCGAAGACTTGTACGAAACCACACGCGAACTTGACGGGCAGTCGGAAAAACGCCGTTCGTTGGACTTTGCCTTATGGAAGAAAGCATCACCTGAACATATTATGCATTGGCCCTCTCCCTGGTCGGAAGGTTTCCCTGGCTGGCATCTTGAATGCTCTACTATGGGCACGAAGTATCTGGGCGAGACCTTCGATATCCATGGCGGAGGAATGGACCTGATGTTCCCGCACCACGAATGCGAGATAGCACAGTCGTGCGCTGCTTTAGGACACGAAAGTGTACACTATTGGATGCACAACAACATGATAACCATAGCCGGCAAGAAAATGGGTAAATCATACGGCAATTTCATTACATTAGAGCAATTCTTTGAGGGCAAACATCCCTTGCTCTCGCAACCGTTCTCACCCATGACCATCCGCTTCTTTATCCTCATGGCACACTATCGCTCCACCGTGGATTTCTCCAACGAGGCATTGCAGGCAGCAGAAAAGGGATTGGCACGACTTACCGAAGCATACGAACGATTACAAAAACTCCAACCCGCAGCCACCTCTACAGTAGATGTACAAGGCTTGCGCGAGCGTTGCGAAGAAGCCATGTCCGACGATTTGAACACACCTATCGTTATCTCCCACCTGTTCGATTCCGCCAAGGCTATCAATAGCGTTTTCGACGGCAAGGCAAGTATATGTGAAGAAGATTTGAAGGAGTTACAGTCGGTATGGCAACTCTTTGTTATCGACTTGTTGGGTTTGCGTATGGGCGAAGAGCAGCAATCGAGTGAGGCGTACAAAGGCGCTGTAGATTTGCTCCTCAATATGCGGCTTGACGCCAAACGGAACAAAGATTGGGCAACCTCTGACCGTATCCGCAACGAACTTACCGCGTTAGGGTTCACTATCAAAGATACGAAAGACGGCTTTGAGTGGTCGCTATAACAGCACCCAAAGCAAAGGGAACAATAACTACCAGCGACAAAAGTAATATACCGTCTCTACAAGGTATTATCAGGTTTTGTGAGAATATTACTTTTGATTGTTGGCGCGCTTGATATCCATCAAGGAGATATGCTCGTTGCGGAAACGGGCGTTGGGATTCTTCTCTCCATTAGCCAGGAAAGGCTGACCGGATGCAGGATTGAACCTAATAGCTTTCTGCGGACAGTTCTGAATACAAGCAAAACAGAACTCGCAATCGCCCTCTGTGCGAACGCCACGTGAAGTCATGTCGTAATTGCCCCTCGGGCAAAGCGATACGGAAAGCACCATGACCAATGCGGGCTTTGCTGCCATGGCGACGCGTGTTGCGTATGTAGAAGCCGATTCGTTCTATTGCAGCAAAACCGTCAACTGCTATTTCAATACCGATGCCGTTCCTGACAAGGTGGAGCAGTCGTTTGGTACGCGCGGAGTGAGTTTTCCATATCGAAGAGTGTTGCCGTATAGAGCATGCCATAGGAGGGCGGAAGATTGTCGGTATATACGGCATATACACAGACAGGCAAAAGCGTGAACCGCAGAGCTCCCGTCTCTTCGTGCAATTCGCGTCGGGCTGCCGTCTCCGGCGTTTCACCTTTTTCCCGTTTGCCGCCCGGAATCTCCCACGTACTGCGCGCTCTGTGCCGGCAGAATACATACTTGCCACCATGGTATGCAACGATGACAACATAACGGAGAACTGCATCGCTCACTTCTTCGGGAGAAAGGAAACCGACTTTAGTCATAGCGGTATATAGTATAAAGCAGATTGCCGTCTATTTCCATAGCGGGAACGGCAGGGAGCTGAACCTGCGGTGCTCTGACGCCTTCGCCGGCATAAACGGGTGCTACTTCCACGTGTATCTCGTCGTAAACGCCCGTTTGGAGAATAGTATTGAGCAATGTGGCACCGCCTTCCACTAACAGAGAGTGGATGTTGCGTTTTGCCAAATCGGACAAAATATAAGTCCATTCGGTATGGTCACGATAGACAATGGTTTCCGCATCCGTAGAGAAGATAGCAGAATCGGAGGGAATGCGGTTGTGCCGGTCGAGTGTAATGCGTATGGGGTTACGCCCCGACCAATGGGTGGTAAGCAGTTTGGGGTTGTCCTGTACTGCCGTATTGGTACCCACCATGATTGCCATGTTTTCCGCCCGCATCTTATGTACTATCTGTTTGCTGACAGCATTGGAAATGCGCAAACGGTCACCTCTGCCATTGATTTTTTCGGGAGAGAAACCTATATAACCGTCTGCCGTCTGCGCCCATTTGAGAATGACATAAGGACGGTGCTGTTCATGCAGACAGAGAAAGCGTTTATTGAGTGTCCTGCACTCGGCTTCCAACACACCTGTTTCCACTTCCACACCCGCCTCGCGGAGCATACGCACCCCTTTGCCAGCCACTTGCGGATTGGGATCGAGACAACCTACCACCACATGCTTTACACCACGACGGAGTATCAATTCGACACAAGGAGGTGTTTTGCCATAGTGACTGCATGGTTCCAGTGAGACATAGAGTGTGGCTTGAGACAAATCGGTAGTCTCAGGCACCTGACTGAACGCATTCACTTCGGCATGCGGACCGCCGAAACGCTGATGCCAACCTTCAGCTATAATGTTATCATTCAGAACGATAACAGCTCCCACCATCGGGTTGGGAGCTACATAGTATTCGCCATTCTTCGCCAACTGAAGGCACCGACGCATATATTGGATTTCCTGATTCGGCATAATTTACGTATCTTTGCAAACGGTATGAATATCCTTACTATCATAGAGAACCGTTTACGGGACGTAGTACCCGACAGCGAACTACGCGCTACCGCCCAATGGATAGCCGAGGAACTGACAGGACTGAGCCGTACGGAAATTCTCTGCGGCAAAGGTACGATAAATCTTCGAGATATGGAAATGGTAGCGGAGCGAATCGAACAACACGAACCTCTGCAATATATCTTCTCCCATACACTTTGGCGAGGAATGGACTTGAGAGTGGAAAAGGGAGTGCTAATTCCCCGTCCTGAGACGGCAGAATTGGTAAATTGGATATTAGAGGAGAATGACTGCCATAGTCTTTCGCTATTAGACGCCGGCACAGGAAGCGGCTGTATTGCCATTGCCCTCAAGCGGGAGCGACCCAATTGGGATATTACGGCATTGGACTACTCTACTGACGCTTTGGCTATTGCCAGAGAAAATGCCATCCGGCAGCAAACGGAGATACAGTTGCTACAAGGGAACATGCTGACTTTGCCTGAGAATTTACAGGTGGATATCATCGTTTCCAATCCGCCATATATTGCCGAAAAGGAGCGTATGGATATGGAAGAAAATGTGCTCAAATATGAGCCTTCCGAGGCACTATTTGTACCGGACGATGATGTGCTACGCTTCTATCGCGGTTTGGCAAAGCAAAAGCGAGCACAAAAGTTGTACTTTGAAATCAATCAGGCGTATGGCAAGGAAGTGACAGAGATGCTACAGGCAGAAGGATATACTGCAGTGGAACTCAGGAAAGACACAGAGGGTAACGAACGGATGGTAAGAGCTATTTTATGACGAAGGACATTTATATTTGACAATTGGACGATTCACCGAGCGGAGCCATATTTACGAATTACGATTGACCGAGCAAATTTTATTCAGGCTTAGGCAATGAGAGCAAAAGAATATACAGAGAGTGAAATACTGCAAAAAGCGGCGGCGTACTGCTCCGTAGCAGAACATTGCGAGCAGGATGTAAGAGACAAAATCACTGCTTGGGGTATGACGGAAACCGATTGCCAAGATGCCCTTGTGGAGTACCTGACCCAGAACGAATACCTGTCAGCAGAGCGGTATTGCAAGGCATTCGTACACGACAAACTGCTGTATCAAGGTTGGGGACGACAGAAAATGCGCCAGATGCTCCGTCAAAAGGGATTACCCGGCGAGCAGATTGCTATTGCCTTAGAAGATATAGAAGAGGAGGTATATAGCAGTGTGCTGACTGATATTCTGCAGAAGAAAGCCCGCTCCCTGAAAAAGGAAACGGGCGATACGTTGCGACAGAAACTATTGCGCTTTGCCTATTCACGAGGATTCGAATACCCGGAAATTGAAGCTGCTCTGCGCAAAACGAATCTTTGCTAAACGGATTATTTGCCTGCTATACGAAGAATCATCGGAGCCAATTCGGAGTTGTCGTGCCACCCCGAGAAATGCTCAGCCCCAACTCCTACAGCAAACACAGGAACTGCTGCAGCGGAGTGCGAACCAGTGGTCCAACCGAGTTTGGCTTTCTTGTTCAATAAACGTACAGCAACATCGGAAAGTCCTGAAAGTTCCTTATACAAAGTCTTTACATCCTTGGCTTTCCCGCTCATCGAATGTTTGAACTGTTGCTGCAACATGGCATCCTCTTCAGCAGTGATTTCCACCTTCGTATAGAAACCGAGTCGGTCCTGCAAAAGGGCTTTTACTTGTGTCCAACAGAGCTTTTTGCCATATTGCCGGTGGAGTGCTTTGAGTTGGTCGGAGAGTACACCCACTGACAATTTCTGGTTCTGAAGAAGTTGCAAATCAAGCGTATAGTGGTCATTACCAAGTGCCAAACCGCCGGTTTCGTGATCAGCCGAAACAACGATAAGCGTCTCGTCGGGATGTTGCAAATAGAACTCAAAAGCAGTATGAACGGCTTGGTCGAACTCCACGACTTCACCAATGACAGTAGCGGCATCGTTGCCATGGCAAGCCCAATCAATAGCGCCACCTTCCACCATTAGGAAGAAGCGGTCGTTGCGCGAAAGGAACTCAATAGCCGCCTCGGTGATTTGCGGCAAGGTGAGATCGTCAGACTTTTTGTCGATAGCATACGGAATCATACCTTGTCCGGCATAATCATCGGTCAACCCTTCGTGCGTCTGAATGAGAATCATCTTCTGTGCATCGGCTTTGAGATTCTGATAGTCCGTATAGCCGTGCGCCCAAGTATATCCTTTGTCAGCGGCCTGCTTATAGAGCGAAGGCGCATCGGGATTGTTCGGATCCAAAGGCTTATAGAAAGTGGCACCTGCAAAGAAATCGAAATCACTGTCAACAAGTTGCGTACCGATAGTATAGTAGTCGCCACGTGAAAGCACATGGGCATAGAAAGCACCCGGTGTGGCATGGTCGATACTGACCGAAGTGGTGATGCCAATGCCCCAACCATCGGCTTTGAGTTGTTCTGCGACAGTGCTGACGGGCTTTCCGTCGGGCGTCAGACCGAGTGTGCCGTTGTTGGTTTTCTTGCCGGAAGCAAGACAAGTGCCGGCAGCCGATGAATCGGTAATACTATTGGAAGCAGAGAAAGTAGCCGCTTGTCCGGAATAGGGGAACTGCGTCATACAGAGCCGCTTGCGTCCGATTCTGCCATCAAGTTCGGCAAGGTACATTTCTGCCAAAAGGACCTCGTTGGGGCCCATACCGTCACCGATAAAATAGAAGATATACTTGGCTTGTTGCGCCATACCAACGACACCAAAAGCCAGCGCAAAGAAGATAATAAAGAATGACTTTTTCATGATAGTACTATTATATATCACGGGGTTCAATTTTCCAACGACAAAGGTACGGAAAATTTGACAATGGAGCAAGGCTAACAGACAAGGTTTAGTCATTGTCTTTCAGAGCATGGCTTGACAACAGCCGAATCACCCACTAATAACCCACTCATGCAGGCTCATGGTTATTTAGATGAAAGCATCAGCCTATCCGCTGTCGAGTTTCATGCCAAAAGGACATAGACAACAGCACTTTTCTACTTTGGCACAGACTTTGCAAATACATCTGCAAAGAGGACAAGATTCGGATTGTGCCTGCGCAACATCCCGAAATACGGTGCAGCTAATGATGAGGAAAAACAGTGAGTGCAGCCGTAGTCACGGAAAACAATCGTTGCCGATTAAACCTAAACAGAGATTCATTTACAGTTGCAATCCACAATGAGAATCTGCCTCTTTGCTTTTGATTAACATTTATACCCATACAACTATGAAAAAGTTCTTTAATTATCTATTTGTTGCACTGATTGTTTGCGGATTGAGTTTCGGCAGCGCATGGTTGGCTGTCAAACATTTCCAACAACCTGCCGCTGTTGTGATGACCGGCGACTCCACACAATACGTTCTTCCGCAAGCCTACGCCAAGTTTGCTTCGTTGCCACAAGCGGGCGAAACCGATTTCACGGTGGCTGCCGAACTGTCGGTCAATGCTGTAGTACACGTGAAAACCACCTACACATCACAACGCCAACAATATAGTGCCGACCCGTTCTTCGAGTTCTTCTTCGGCCGTCCGCAACAAGGGCGCGAAGCACCTCAACAACGTGCTTCCGGCTCGGGTGTGATTATCTCTCCTGACGGTTACATCGTAACAAACAATCACGTCATCAACAAAGCCGACGAGATTGAAGTAGTGCTCAACGACAAACGTTCTTTCACGGCGCAACTCGTTGGTACTGACCCTAATACCGATATCGCACTTCTGAAGATTGAGGCAACCGATTTGCCCGTTATCGTAATGGGTAATTCCGACGATATCCGTGTGGGCGAATGGGTATTGGCAGTGGGTAATCCGTTCAACTTGACTTCTACCGTCACAGCCGGTATTGTAAGCGCCAAAGCACGCAATATCAACATCTTGGATACGGATATGAAGATTGAGTCGTTCATACAAACCGATGCAGCCGTCAATCCCGGTAACTCGGGTGGCGCCTTGGTCAATACACGTGGCGAACTGATTGGTATCAATACGGCTATTGCCTCACAGACAGGCAGTTATACGGGATACTCTTTCGCTGTACCGACCAGTATCGTGCAAAAAGTGGTGAGCGACATTCGCACCTACGGCGTTGTGCAACGCGCTATCCTCGGTGTGCAGATTCAGGAAATTACCGCCGAACTGCAAAAAGAGAAGAATATCCCCACTTTGAAGGGTGCCTATATAGCCAACGTTATTAAGGATGGTGCTGCCGAAAAAGCCGGCATGAAAACAGGCGACGTAGTGACTGCTATTGACAATGCCGTCATCAGTTCCGCCACCGACTTGCAGGAATTGGTTGCCCGCCATCGTCCGGGCGACAAGATAACAATCACCGTGCTGCGCAACAACAAACCGCTGAATTTGACCGCCGAACTGACCAATAAACATGGCGATACCGGCATCGTAAAACGCTCGGAAGGAATAGTTGTCTTAGGTGCAGAATTTACGGAAATCAACCAAGCCACCAAGCAAAAACTCGGTCTTGAAAGCGGCTTGCAAGTGACTTCCGTCAAGAACGGAAAGTTCCAGAAAGCAGGTATCGAAAAGGGCTTTATCGTATTGAAAGTCAACAACCGCACCATTCGCACCGAAGATGATTTGCAAGAGGTAGTGGATGCAGCTTTGCAGGCTTCAGACAAAGACAAAGTGCTCTTTATTGCCGGTGTCAACCAACGTGGCAGAGTGGAATATTATGCTATCAATCTGAACGAATAAAACATAGTATAAAAATAAATATCGTGCAAAATTTGGTACACTCAAGAAAAAGTAGTATCTTTGCACGCTCATTACGGCACTTATCCGTCAGGATATGTGCTGTTTTGTACGCCCAAGTTAAAAATGGAGGAATCCTATGAGACAACTAAAAATCACTAAATCAATCACTAACCGCGAGAGTGCATCGCTCGACAAGTATCTTCAGGAGATCGGTCGCGAGGAACTTATTTCGGTAGAAGAAGAGGTGGAACTCGCCGGACGTATCCGCAATGGAGACCGTGCAGCATTGGAAAAACTGACGCGCGCCAATCTCCGTTTTGTAGTTTCTGTGGCCAAGCAGTATCAGAACCAAGGATTGAGTTTGCCCGACCTTATCAACGAAGGCAATTTAGGTCTGATCAAAGCCGCCGAGAAGTTCGACGAGACACGTGGTTTTAAGTTCATTTCGTATGCCGTATGGTGGATTCGCCAAGCCATTCTTCAAGCCTTGGCAGAGCAATCGCGTATTGTTCGTTTGCCCTTGAATCAGGTAGGTTCACTCAACAAAATCAACAAAGCGCTCGCTCGATTTGAGCAAGAACATGAGCGTCGTCCTTCCGCAGAAGAATTAGCGGCAGAGTTGGATATGCCTGTTGACAAAGTGGCAGAAACAATCAAGATGTCAGGGCGTCATGTCAGCGTTGATGCTCCTTTCGTAGAGGGAGAAGACAACAGTCTGATTGACGTCATGATCAACGAGGACTCGCCTAATGCTGACCATGGTTTGATTAACGAATCGCTCTCAAAAGAGATTGACCGTGCTTTGGCAACCTTGACCGACCGTGAGGCGGACATCATCCGTAAGTTCTTCGGTATCGGCGTACCGGAGATGACTTTGGAAGAGATTGGTATCGAAATGAAACTGACACGTGAGCGTGTTCGCCAAATCAAAGAGAAAGCTATTCATCGTTTGCAGCGCAACCAGCATTGCGAGAAACTACTGAAAAGCTATCTCTAAGAGAGTAAGACATTTCTCTCATTTTTCATTCTAATTATATTGTTTGGTGAGGCTCTCCTTCGGGAGGGTCTCTTTTTATACAGATATGCAGGCATACATATGCGAGCTCACCGGAATGCAGGTTTCCTCTCGCATACTCCGCCTTAAGGATACTTTAGGGATACCGAAGGGATAGACTATAGATATTATGTCCAAATACCGCCAAAAAGTTCTTATCACACTCACTTTACATTTTTTTTCACCATCAAACACCTAATAAACAAAGGCTTTTCGCACTATTTTTGCAAGAAAAGCCATTTTTTTCGGCAAAACTCTTGTGTAATTCAAAAACTTGTAGTACTTTTGCAGCCGATTTCCGCCACAACAAAGCACACAGCCAAACGGCGACGGAGATTGGTCCATTCGTCTATCGGTTAGGACGCAAGATTTTCATTCTTGAAAGAGCAGTTCGATTCTGCTATGGACTACAAATAAAAGAAACTTATAACTTATAACTAATAGCAAGATGGCAAACCACAAATCATCTTTGAAGAGAATACGTCAGACCGCAACACGCAAATTACACAATCACTACTATGCCAAGACTGCCCGCAATGCAGTTCGCAAAGTACGTGCTACAACAGATAAAGCAGAAGCTGCAGCAATGTTGCCCAGCGTAAGCAAGATGTTGGATAAATTGGCAAAGCGCAACATCATTCACAAGAACAAAGCAGCTAACTTGAAATCGAAGTTGGCTATCTACGTGAACAAATTGGCGTAGGTCTCGACCCTTCATATAGAACAAAGGGCTGTCAGTACTGACAGCCTTTTTTGTCGTTGTCTATTATTCAAAGTCAAACACAGCATATAGTATCTGCCATGCAGGAAGTTAATCCAAAACAAACAACACGCGCGTACGCATTCGAGACATGGATGAAAGCTCCCATGCCGATGGTTACGTTTTTCAAGACGCTGGATGTGACACGCCTGACAAAAATCAGTCACAGACAAAAGGACTTGAAATTCAATATGCTCATGTGCTATTGCATCGGCAAAGCGGCAACCGCCGTAAAAGAATTCTACATGCTACCCGTCAACGGGAAATTGATGCTGTACGACAATCTTGCCGTAAACACCATCGTTGCCAACAGAAACGGGGAAATCAACTCATGTGACATACCGTTTTCCGACAATCTGCAGATATTCAGCAAAGACTATCTCCAACTGACAAAATCAGCGAGTGAAAACTGCACCAATCACGACCTACCGGACAGCATGGTCATCGGCACTTCCGCATTGGCACAATACGACATCGACGGAGCCGTCGGCATGTACAGCGGAATCTTCAACAACCCCTTTCTCATTTGGGGCAAGTACAGACGTCATTGGCTGAAAACAACACTCACCGTTTCTTTCCAGTTCCACCATACACAGATGGACGGTGCACATGCCGCCCGTTTTCTGGACAAACTACAGAAAGAAATAAACTGTCTGTCTCTATAATATTCCGTATCGCAAACCATACCGTCCCCTTGCACTTGCATATACAATAAATAAACGCTACCTTTGCACCCGTTATAATAAAACAGATTGTATGTTACAGATAGAGCATGTCTGCAAATCGTTTGGTACACAACGGGCATTAGACGATGTTTCACTTACGGTAGAACAAGGAACAGTGTACGGTTTGCTCGGACCGAACGGAGCCGGCAAAACCACACTGATACGCATTATCAACGGCATTACAGCACCTGACACAGGCAATGCCTTGCTCAACGGACACCGTATCACATTGCAAGACAGTACCCATATAGGCTATCTGCCGGAAGAGCGCGGGCTTTACAAAAAGATGAAAGTCGGCGAACAAGTACTCTATTTGGCGCGTCTGAAAGGAATGAGTTTGCACGATGCGGAGACGGAGATGAAGCTATGGTTCGAACGCTTTGACATAGGTGGCTGGCGCGACAAGAAAATCGAAGAACTATCGAAAGGCATGGCGCAGAAAGTACAATTTATCGCCACGGTGATTCATCACCCTTCGTTACTTATTTTGGACGAACCCTTTTCGGGTTTCGACCCTGTAAATGCAGAGCAAATCAGACAGGAAGTACTGCGTCTGAACAGCGAAGGCACCACCGTTATCCTGAGCACGCACAATATGGAGTCGGTAGAAATGTTATGCCGTGAGATATCGCTCATCAACCATGGAAAGATAGTGCTGCAAGGCGAAGTGGAAACTATCCGTGAGGCCCATAAAACCAATCTTTTCCGTGTACTGACGCGCACGCCTTTATCAGATTACACACCTGTCTCTGAACGGAAAAACTTATACGAATATACAATTCAGAAAGAACCGTCACAGAGCAACAGCCAACTTATTCAGCAGCTGGCTACACAAACCGAATTGGTCTCTTTCGAAGAAATTTTGCCCCGCATGAACGACATTTTTATTCAGACCGTATGCAATCAAAAATAGCTCTTATCATCGGACGCGAATACAAAACGCGTGTCTGCAAGAAATCGTTTATTCTGCTTACTTTCCTTATGCCGCTCTTGCTGGTAGGAATAGTGGCAGTACCGTTGTTGCTTTCTCAAGCCAAAAGCGACACGGTGAGAAGTATTGTTATAGTTGACGCCTCAGGCTTGTATCAACCGGTGTTTAGCGACAGTGAGGGCTATCGTTTCTTCTATACCGACTCCGGTTTGTCCGAAGCCCGCCAGGAACATCCCGATGCAACAGGTTTCCTCTGTATAGCAGGCAATTTGGCACAAGAAGAGAATAAAGCCACTTATTATTCCGAGAAACAGGCGAATACGGAGACGGTTGCCTATCTGAACAGCATATTGAGCCGCTTTGTGGAGCAACAGAAGATTGCGGCATATAATATTCCTGATTTACAGCAGATTATCAAAGACACACAAACCCATATACAGATAACCACAGTGAAATGGAGCGAAGACGGAGAAGAAACTATCGGTTCGGCAGAAGTTGCAACACTGGTGGGAATGTTCGCAGCTTTCCTTATTTATATGTTTATCGTGCTGTACGGTGCGCAAGTAATGTCAGGCGTAGTGCAAGAGAAGTCAAACCGCATTATGGAAGTGATGGTTTCCTCAGTGCGTCCGTTCCAACTGATGATGGGAAAAATAATAGGTATTGCTCTGGTAGGACTGACACAGTTCTTCTTGTGGGTAGCACTGATATGGGTATGTGCCGGAACACTGTTGCCATTGCTTCCGGGAGGCGATGCTTCTGCCGCTATGGCGCAAGAAAGCGGCATGGCAATGGAGATAGCCAATGCACTGCAATCGGTGAATATGGCTCAGTTATTGGTGTTGTTTGTGGTATATTTCCTGGGTGGTTATCTGCTCTATTCTTCGTTTTTTGCCGCCTTCGGGTCGGCTGTTGACAACGAAACAGATACGCAACAGTTCTCGTTGGTACTTATTATTCCTATCCTTTTTGCCATGTATGCTGCCATCTACAGTGCACAGAATCCCGACGGTCCGTTGGCTTTCTGGTGCTCGATGATTCCGTTTACTTCACCGATTGTCATGTTGGTGCGTTTACCGTTTGATGTGGCATGGTGGGAGATTGCTTTGTCGATAGGAATACTGATTGCATCTTTTGCGGGCAGTACATGGATGGCAGGAAAAATCTACCGTACCGGCATTCTGATGTACGGCAAGAAACCCACGTGGGCAGAACTATGGAAATGGTTGCGCTACTGACAATACAGGTGCATTTCCTTCACTCTCCGTATAACCCTTGCATAACCCTTGTATAACCCTTGCAGCAACCCTCAATCGGTATGCAGAAGGTATGTAACAGGTAGCACAAAGATAGTGACACGACAGATAAAAAGAATGTGTACCCTATGATACACATTCTTTTTATTTTGCCCAAGCACTACACTCGGGCATTACCGGTGAGCGATATTATTTCTTGAAATAGCGGTTATACAATCCTTCGAAACCACGTCCGTGACGAGCTTCGTCTTTAGCCATTTCGTGAACAGTATCGTGAATAGCGTCCAAATCAAGCGCTTTAGCACGCTTGGCGATACGGAACTTATCTTCACAAGCACCGTTCTCTGCCATCATACGTTTCTCAAGGTTCGTCTTGGTATCCCAAACTACATCACCGAGCAATTCGGCAAACTTAGCGCAGTGTTCAGCTTCTTCGAAAGCATAACGCTTGAAAGCTTCTGCAATCTCTGGATAACCCTCACGGTCAGCTTGACGGCTCATTGCCAGATACATACCCACCTCAGTAGCTTCACCCATAAAATGAGCATTGAGGTCGTTGATCATTTCTTCGTCACAACCTTTAGCAACACCAATTACGTGTTCGCAAGCGAACTCGAGTTTGTCACTCTTTACTTCTACGAACTTAGAAGCAGGTTGATGACATTGCGGACAGAACTCCGGAGGAGTTGGTCCTTCGTGTACATAACCGCACACGCTACACATCCATTTTTTATTCATAACATTTTGTTTGTTTAAGCCTCACGCCCCCCTGTAACAAGGGCAAAGGAGCAATTCTTATTATAGTATTTTTACTGGTGCAAAGATACAAAAGATTTTTCATATACAAATCATCTATTTCATTTCTCCGTTTCTTTTTTTATCATATTGCAAAAGTTTGCCAATCTGTTGTCGGCAAAGTACAATTAGTTATACAACTATGCTTATTTGAATCCATTCAAGCGAAATGTACACCCAATACCTATTGTATGGCGCAGATATTGTGTATGTGCCGGTTGGTTGTTATAATAAAGATATTGCGGTTCGTAATACATATGCAAGTATGTACGCATCGTTGAGGAGGTATGCATACAATAGGCAATTTTCAGTTGCACTATGGGGTGTGTATAGTTCCATATTCCGGCAAAAGTATTGGGAGAAGTAGCTTTCCACAGCACCGACATCAAAATATCCGTTTGCAAGCACTCTGCTCATATCGTACATGGTGGAAGTAACCGTTGCTTTGATACGTGTATCAACGGCAGCCGCATTCAAAGCAAAACCTCCCCAACCGCAGATTCCGAGAATACCGATACGCTCTGCATCTACGTCCTGACGTGTCAACAGATAATCCACAGCCGCACTGAAATCGTCCGTACTGATTTCAGGTGAAGTCAGATAACGCGGTTCACCACTACTCTCTCCGTAGAACGAAGGGTCGAAAGCAATCGTCAGAAAGCCCCGTTCTGCCAAAGTTTGCGCATAACGTCCTGATACTTGTTCCTTTACTGCTCCATAAGGACCGCTTACGGCTATTGCCGCCAATCGTCCTTTGCTGTTCAGCGGCTTATACAAATCTGCCGCCAAAGTAATGCCATATCGGTTGTGGAACGTCACTTTTGCATGTTCCACCTTGTCGCTTTGCGGGAAAGTTTTGTCCCATTCATGTGTCAATTGCAATGTTTCCATATTCGTTTGTTGTTGATTATCAGTTTTGCAAGAAGTAAACATCATTGTCCCGGTCAACAAAAGGCAACAGATATAGGTAATGTGTTTCATATCAAATAGGATTTAGTGTTAATTCCGCTGCAAAGATACGGCATATGCTCCACAAGACTTTTGCTGTGAAGCTCAAATTACTTTGTCTGTAAGTTCAAATTGTAATTACCCTATTCTGCTATGCCGCACTCGGTGCATAGCCGTAAGTCTCTTTATAGAGTTTCGAAAAGTGCGACAAGTTCTTGAATCCCACATCAAAACACACGTCAGTCACTCTGCGTTTGCCTTGCTGTATGAGTTCGTGCGCTGCTTCGAGCCTTCTGCGGATAATCCATTTCTCAGGCGTCAGATTACTCACTTTGGCAAAGTCGCGTTTGAAAGTTGACAGACTTCTTCCCGTGTAATAAGCAATCTGCTGTATCGAGAGTTCGTTCATATAGTTCTGCTCCAAGTAGTCGATTATATCTATCTTCCACGGGTCCACAAAATCAAACAACGAGGCATACAGATTCTCGTCGGTATTGAGCAGCACATATAGTCCTTCGGTCATTTTCAGTTTCAGTATCTCCTCCGACGGCTTCGTACCGGCATCAAAATAAGGAATAACCGAGTTGAACAAACCTCTGATATCCGGACGGTTATTCGGTAACACCACCAAACTGTCTTTCGCCCGTTTCGATTGTGCAGGCAAATCGTCTTTGGCAATAGCCCGATAGAACTCTCTGAGGAAAGACCTTGAAAATTTCAGCATTATCGACTTATACGGATGTTGCTCATCTGCATGTTTGTTCATTATCAGCCGGTTGTCTCTTCGCATAAAAGCACAATCGCCCGGGCGCAACAAGGTGTTCCGCCCGTTTTCTTCGATTTCCAACTCGCCCGAACAAATATACATCAGCGTATGGTCTTTGTTCGCGTGTACACAATGCTTGTTGTCGGTGAAATAGCAAGCAATCAATGTGTTAGAGTAATCAAACACATTCAGTTGTTCCATCCTTATTCCGATTTTAAGTTCTACAAATGCCTAATTGCCATTGCCCCATAGTGCAACAGCATTCTTTGCCCTGCAACACAAACAGCCTCAGCAATCTGTATCTCAGGCAGGTAGGTATAGAATCAGTATTCTACTTTGTCCGTATTGAGTTCCCAAGCCTCAAAAGCTTTTATCGCTTCTTCGGGCAAGAGTTGAACCGATTTCAACCGGCGGTCTTCAATCTTCAGATCTATCTCATCGTAGATAAATTTGTCGTCGAAACCGATACGGGCGGCATCCACTTGATTGTTGCCATAGAACATACGGTCCAGATGCGCCCAATAAATCGCGCCCAAACACATCGGACACGGCTCGCACGAAGTGTAGATGGTGCAGCCCGACAAATCGAATGTACCCATTTTTTGGCAAGCCGCACGAATAGCCGACACTTCGGCATGAGCCGTTGGATCACAATTGGCTGTCACACGGTTCACACCTGTGGCAATCACTTCGCCGTCTTTCACGATTACAGCCCCAAACGGGCCACCGCCATTCCGTACATTCTCCACTGAGAGGGCAATCGCCTGCCGCATAAAATCTTTATCTGTCATACTCTCTATTTTTGCAATAATTCTTTGTTGCAAAGATACAAAAGATATTGGATATAGACAAATATTGTATCTATATCTACTACAATGCAAACCGCTTACCTATTAAGATTCTGTTTTTAGCAAACTATCTTTATCAATCAGGTGGACTCTTACTAATGAAATACACATCACCTTTGGTGTCAATAATCCAACCGTCAATCTCGCGGCTATTTAGCGACAGATTAAATATTATCAATTAATATCTCATTTCTCTTTTTCCCACGTATGGAATCAAATATCGGATAAGTTAATCCTTATGCCTCTACTAAAATGCGCTTATCATCTAAATACATACCACATATTTCCGTATTGCAGATTGTCACACAACTCTAATCTTCATTTGGTGTATCGCAGTTAGTAGAAACACGAACATAATCAATCCAACATTCTTCTGTGTTTGGAGCAATTAAGAAAGAGCCGGTTATCGTAGTATATATTGAATCTTTCGTTTCTATTAAAGGTGACAATAATACTAATGAATCAATAGATATTTCAAAAAACACATCACCATTATGGTCATAATAAGATCTTGATATACCATATGCCCTTATGGAATCACCACAATGTGCAGTAATTCCCCCAACGCATATCTCCTCAGAAGAGTCTATCCAATAGTTATTAACCACATACGATTTACTCTCTGTCACAATCCACAATCCCACTCCCGGTAAACAAGGGTCTGACATACATGGATTTGCTCCTATAGTCAAGACTCCTTCCACAATACATTCTGTTTCTTCAAAAGGTTTATTGCAACTAACGAATAACATTACTAAACCCATAAATAACAAATTGATGATTTTTTTCATATTGCGTAGATAATTATAGTTTCACAAATGTCTGTTAATATATTTTTTCCGCTTGCCGTTGCCATCAGATTTCCGCCCATCGCAGATACATGCCTTGGAGAATTGGAGTTTACTGCTTCTTGCTCAAAAAAACGTACTCCGATATCAATAGCTTTGTTGATGCTGATATGTTGGGCATAACTCATACCAACTCCACTAATCAGAAGCAAGCATAGTATTATAATATATTTCTTTGTCTTCATTTCCCTTCATAATTTACATAGTGTACTTCATAATTGGCATAGTGTTCTAACACACCTTCGTTAATCATTTTGATAAGAATCTCTTTGTATTCTGCAAAAGCATTGTCTGCCTCTACAATTTCTTGCTCAAGTTCTTCTTGTCTCCTACTATTATATTCGTATTTTTCCTCCCAGTCTCTCTTGTCAATACCACCTAGAATAAATTTAGGTAAACAAGGATATTCTAATCCATTATTATAAAAGCAAAGAGTATCTACTTTAAAATTACATAGTTTTTCACATGGGTCCGTAACATACAAATTTTCTAAAGGCCATTGCTGTCCGGCATCATCATATTCATCCCATTTGTTTCTTATAATGACCATTCTATTTTTGTACCCAGACTGATACGTTTGGGTAATAAAATGATAATTTTTCCAATCTAATAAGACATAATTATCCACTAAATCTATATAAGGAGATTGATGATAAACATCTAATACTTCTATAGGTAAAGTAGGATATATAGGTTGAGAAACATAATTAGTGTATAGGCAGGTATTATCATAGGGTGGATGATATGCCATAATGTACTCTTTGTATTCAGGTTTCTTAAATTGAAGGACGTACACTTCTCCATTACCCCATTCATAAGGCATATAAGGAGTATTTTTAACTTCCTGTGACTCGTTACAAGCCGCAAGGCCTAAACACAAACTGAGTAAAAGAAACATCTTTGCTTTCATGATTATACTTTCCTTAACGGGTTAAACTATTGAGTTGCTCTTGCAACTGCTGTATCGTTTGTGCTTGGCTGTTTTGTGCCATCATCGGAAGCCATGCAAAGAACAGCATCGCTCCAAAGAGAAGAAGTTTTTTCATAGCATATAGAAATTAATACGATTTATAACCTGCCTTCTTTTTGAAAGATATTTTTTGTTTGCAAATATACAATAAACAAGTAAACAAACAAATAGCTGAATTTATGTTTTACAGTATGTTTTCGCCATTTGCCCCAACCTATTGCATTGCGTTTGCAAAGATAATACATTTTCTGCCGATTTCATTCCCAAACTTTTGGGAATGGCAAATCAAAACTTTGTTCTACCTTTGCACGCTGCAAAGATAATACATTTTTGTCCTGTTTCATTCCCAAACTTTCGGGAATAGAATATGGCTTTTTCTCACTATCTTTGCAGCACAATTGCACATATATTTCATTTGGCTGCTCATGCGCCACTCATACGCTACCCATGCGGCACTTGCACAACACTACTAATCATCCATACATCTCCACATCTTTACAACTCCACAACTAAACAAACAAAGTCAGCAACCATCACGCACCCCTCGCAAGGGTTATACAAGGGTCATACAAGGTTTATGAGAAAAAACAGCGTTAATAATTTTAATATACTGCTAAGATTCAGGTCCTCAATTCTTCAACTACTCAACTCCTCATCTCCTCAACTATTCAACTCCGCAATTCCCCCCATATTTGCTTGTTTGCAGAAAAAGCCGTAACTTTGCAATCCCTTAAATCACGTATAAACTTATAATTTATTGCAATATGTACAAGTATATGACTGCCGCTGAAGCAGCGGAGTTTATCCAAAACGGCGATGTTATCGGATTCGGCGGTTTCACTCCCGCCGGTGCCCCGAAAGAGGTACCTACCGCTATCGCCCATCGTGCGGAAGCGTTTCACGCCCGCGGTGAAGAATTCAAAATAGGTATGTACACAGGTGCCAGTACCGGCGACAGTTGCGACGGTATGCTTGCCCGTGCCCATGCCATTCTGTTCCGTACTCCTTACCAGTCAAACAAAGACCTGCGTACGGAACTGAACAACCAAGACGCCCATTATTTCGACATGCACCTTTCGCATCTGGCACAAGAGTTGCGCTACGGTTTTCTTCCGAAGCCCAAGTTTGCCATTGTGGAAGCTTGCGAAGTGACTGACGAAGGCGAAATAGTACCGACCGCCGGTGTAGGCATTATGCCGACCATCTGCCGTCTTGCCGACCACATCATAGTAGAACTGAACGAAGCCATGCCCGCCTGCATGCGCGGTATGCACGACATCTACGAACCGCTTGATCCGCCTCTCCGCCGAGAGATACCGATTTATCACGTAAGCGACCGTATCGGCACCGACTGCATCAAAGTGGATCCTGCCAAAATCGTTGCCATCGTACGCACCAACCGTCCGAACGAAGTAGGCAAGTTCGCCGCATTGGACGAGACCACTGCAAAGATAGGTGCCAACGTGGCTTTGTTCCTTGAAACGGAAATAAAAGCAGGACGCATACCGAAGACGTTCCTTCCTATTCAATCGGGTGTAGGCAACATCGCCAATGCCGTATTGGGCGCATTGGGAGAAAACCCGCACATTCCCGCATTTGAAATGTACACCGAAGTGATACAGGACGCAGTGGTAGGACTGATGAAAGAAGGGCATGTGAAATTCGCTTCCGGCTGCTCACTTACCGTAGGTGCAGACAAGTTGCAAGACATTATCGACCACATGGATTTCTTCCACGACAAGATTGTGCTCCGTCCGCAAGAGATTTCGAACAATCCCGAAGTGGCACGCCGTCTCGGTTTGATTACCATCAACACCGCTTTGGAAGCCGACATTTATGGCAATATCAATTCTACCCACGTACTCGGTACGAAGATGATGAACGGTATCGGCGGTAGCGGCGATTTCACCCGCAACGCTTATATCAGTATCTTCACCACACCGAGCACCGCCAAGGGTGGGGCAATCTCGTCGTTCGTACCGATGGTGTCGCACCTTGACCACTCGGAACACTCCGTGAAGGTAATCATTACGGAACAAGGTATTGCCGACCTGCGCGGCAAGAGTCCGATACAACGCGCCCATTGCATTATCGACAACTGCGTTGCACCGGAGTACAAGCCGTTGTTGCGCGAGTACTTGGAATTGTCCGTCAAAGCCCATACGCCGCACAACCTGGCGCTGGCTACCGCCATGCACCGCGAGTTCGCCAAATCGGGCAATATGCTCAACACGAAATGGGAAGAGTATAAGTAACCTTCAACTCAGGCACCACACTATATAATTATCAGCGTATGTCTGAATATCGGCACACAGAGTCCCTATATAAAATTTCGTATAGGGACTCTGTAGTGTCTACAAGCATATTCCACCCTGTAGAGACGGGGCGTGCCCCGTCTGAATAATCAGATAACGCAATAATAATCAGATACTGTGCAAATCCTGACCGAAGCAATAGTGCTCCACTTGGCTAAGTACTCCGACAAAGCTTCCATTCTCCATCTCTACACCATGGACCAGGGTCGTCTTGCACTCATGGTACACGGGCTACACAGCAAGACAGGGAAACTTACGGCAGGTATCCTCGAGCCCTTGATGCACATCGAAATAGAGGCAAATCTGCAGCCTAACCGCACGATTCAAACCCTCAAAACAGCGCATTTGAAATATGTTCCGCGCCAGATACGCACCGATATGAATCGCCGCACCGTATCGATGTTCATCGCTGAAATACTCTATCGTACACTCCGTTATCCGCTTTCCGATCCACTGCTTTTTCAGTATCTGACAAATCTTATCTACCAATTAGACTGCACTCCTAATCCTGAAAACCTGCATTTGCAGTTTCTCCTCAACTTTATGCAATATATCGGCATCTCGCCCGATTTGTCAGGCGATGAACCATGGCTCGATATGCAGGACGGCGAACTGACACCCATCCGTCCCAAACACGGCCAATATTTCACAGAAGAAGAAACCGCACTGCTCAAATCTTTGGAAACTACCGAAGAAATACTTGTCTCACGCACATTGCGACAAGCACTGTTGCATAAACTCTGCCAATACTACGAACTCCACATTGCTGATTTCCGGCAACCCAAATCGCTCCAGGTTTTGGAAACATTGTTTGACTGAGGCACTCAACCCGCTATCTGCATCAGTCGTTGATAAAACTCTTCTGAGCTCAATTGAGAATAGCTTTTCACCTTGGTCTTATAGGTATAAATCGTATTGATAGAATAGTCCAAAAGCGTGGCAATCTGTTGATTGTCGTTGATTCCCAATCGTATCAAGGCAAATATACGCAACTCCGTATTCAACAGTTCCCCCACTCGTAATCTGATTTGTTTGTCATCATCGAGTAGGGCATTAAACTGCGCAATAAAGTTCGGAAAAATGTGTAAAAACATACTGTCAAAACGCTTGTAAAAATCGTTTCTGAGTGTCCTCACATCGGCATACGATGGTATCTGCAGCAGTTCCTCCCAGCGTTTTTCTTGCGCTCTCTTCTTCACGTAGCGTTGGTAGCGTTCCAATTTGCTATACACCGAACTCTCGTTATAAAGAAAAGTCGCAATGCACTCCTCCTTGATATAGTTCGCTTCTCTCAGCCGCCTGTTCATTTCTTCCATTCTCCGCTCTGCGGCAATCGTCCGTTTGATGCGGTTATAAAGGAAAAACAGCATTACGAGCATAGCGGCAATCATAGCATACAGACACACGTTCAACACTCTGATCCGCCTGTTCTGTTTCTGTTGTGTCAGCAACTGATGCTGCTCGATGATGGGCAATATCTTGCTCACGTGCAATTGTCTGTGTCTGGCATTGTAAAATTGCGCATCTGCCAATGCCTGTTGGATATAACGGGTCGCATGTTCTATGTCGCCGTATTGGTACATGCGTTGTGCCACAATGCTCATCGCCATCGTCTCTTTCGTACAACTCTTCAAGTCGGCTACGGCTGCTAAAATCCAGTAATGGTCTGCCAAATCTTGCTTTCCTTCACAGTCGTAGGCAAAACCCATCGACGAATAGGCAATAGCCCGTTCGTGCTCTGTAATGGTTGAGCATTCCAAGGCTCTCTCAAAGCGTTCGACAGCCAACCGATAGTCATCTTGTTTGCTGGCATACAGTGCAGCCGTTGACCAGTATCTGACCGTATCATTGTGAGGGATATACGACAATGCTTGCTCACTCTGGCAATGTCCCATCGTCAGATATTCTGCACTGATCTGACCATGTACATAGTCCGCCATATCATATAACAAACGGGCATAATGAATATGATATTCCGCTCTCAAATCAGGGGTTAAACCGGAAATATCCATATCCTCAAACACATCGGCGCTCTCTTTGAACAAACCCGAACTCAAAAACAAAAAGGCCCGTTTGATATTGGCAGCCGTTATCTTTTGTTCATCTTCCTGGGTTGTGGCTTCGTCCGCCATTTTTTCCACATATAGCGTAGCTGTGTCATACGAATACGACTGATATTCCTCTGTCAACGCCAAATATCTGTCGTAAGTTGCCATATCCGCATCCATAATACTGCGAATGCTTTCCCGCTTTTGTGCCTCATATTCATTTCGCATTTGCAAAGCACGGTCCAACAATTCCAAATCCTGTACACTGACTGCCTGCACACTGAGTGGCAGACATACCAAAACCATCATCAATCCATTGCGCCAACTACTCCCGGCTGTCATAATAATACGCCGCACATATCGGTTTTTTCCAATTTCCATACACTACCATGTTTTGATTATCACACAAATTAATATATCTTTACCCTGCAAAGATATCTATTTTCAGCGACATGTCAAAACCCATCTGTCCATTCCTTGCATTCCGCCGTTCTTTCCTCGTCAAACCACAAGTATACCCTATGTGCATAGTCCTCTCATATCCAGACGTTATCATAGCCTTATACTGCCTGATTTTCAGAAATATATCATCTATATTTCTTTTTGCGCTAACACACATATATCACACTGAAAATAAATATATTATCAACTTATCATCATCGAAAGGCATTTATATTTTTACTATACTATTCGTCTGTTCAAAATATCTGTCCTATCTTTGCAACATCAAATCTTGGAATTTGATAAATAACTTATTTTATTTAACCAACTAATTCTATCTAATTATGAAAAAGTTCTACATGATTCTTGCAGCTGCTTTAGTTAGCTTGAGTGCTGCTGCTCAGTACACCCTCAACAACCCTATTGGTGCTGATGGTCGTTACATTGTTAAGTATGATTGTGAAAATGGTAAATTCGCGGCTTCCAACAACATGGAAACTGACGAAACTTTCACCTTCGCTGTTGATGTTACCGGTACATGGTTGGAAGACTTCCTCAAAGGTGCTCCTACTACAGAAGGTGGCTCACGTGGTATTGCTATCAATAAATGGACTAACTATGGCGATGTAAACGGTGCAACCAACCGTATGAAACAAATCAACGGTAATATCTGGGGTATGACTGTTAACTACGCTCAAATCTTTGTTGACCAAGATGTGCTTACCAAGGACGTATTGCAAAAAGACTCCATCTTGATGGTTAATGGACAAATCTTCGGTTTCGAATACACAGCTACCGAACCAGGTGCAATCTGGTGGATGTGGGAAGGCAACGGAATCAACACTACTGCCGCTCCTGGTTCCGACGGATTCCTCTTCGCATTTATGCCTTACACAGGTACCAAGACATCTCCCGAGTTCTTTGGTGACGACGAAGAATTAGGCGAAGGCATCTACGGTTTCGGCGAAAAAGGCTATGCTGCTCCTTGCGTTTTGGCTACTGCTTTGGAGAACACTCGTACAGAAAGTGCTCAACAAAGCAACAAGTTCATCAAGAACGGCCAACTCTACATTTTGCACAACGGCAAGACCTACAACGTATTGGGTGCTGAAGTAAAATAATTCATACACCTTGTTCTTACCCAATTGGGACGGTACCTACCGCCCCAATTGGTGTAATTATCTCCTACCTTATTATTATAATTGTCCTGATTATAATCACTCTCTAACTACTAAACCATGAGGATATCCCGAACACTCTTGTGCTTGTGTTTGCTCATTGCCACACACGTTCTCTACGCTAAGCCTATCACCGGTATCGTCAAAGATGCCACCGGAGAAACCATTATCGGAGCCAACATTCTTGTGCAGAATACCACCAACGGTACGGTCACCGATTTCGACGGTGCTTTCTCCTTGGATGTTGAAAACGGCAGCAATATCGTCGTTTCTTCTGTCGGCTACCGCTCTCAGACAGTTGCCATCACCGCCAAACAGACCAACTACATCATCATTCTCCAAGAAGATGTCGAAACGCTCAACGATGTAGTAGTCATCGGATATGGTACACAACGCCGTAGCGACGTAACCGGCTCTATTTCGTCTGTTTCATCCAAAGAGATAGCCGACTTTTCTTCCAAGTCACTTGCCGAATCCTTACAAGGTCTCGCAGCCGGCGTTTCGGTTACCAAAGGCAGTGGTGCTCCCGGCGAAGCAGCCGATATTCTCATACGTGGTGCCGGCTCGCTCAACGGTATGGCTCCTCTCTATGTCGTTGACGGTGTGGCACAACCCGCAGGCTTCAACTTCAATATGCGTGACGTAGAGTCTATCGAAGTCCTCAAAGACGCAGGTTCTGCCGCTATCTATGGTTCACAAGCCGCAGGTGGTGTTATCCTTATTACCACCAAGAAAGGTAAGTCCGAGCGTACACAAGTTGACCTCAATGCCAGAGTGGGTTGGAGAGAAGTATCCTCTAAAATCAAACTGCTTGATACCGAAAACTGGTTGCGTGCCCGCGATGCTTGGGGTACAGGCAGCACACTTGATGTTTTGGGCGTAAGCAGTGCTGACGAACTGCCTAATACCGACTGGATGGACGTTATGTTCGGTACAGGACTCGAACAGGAATACAACGTATCCGTCAGCGGAGGAGGCGACAAAACCAAAATGTTCCTTTCCTTTGGTTATCTCGATGAAAAAGGAACCTATCTTGATACGCGTGCACAACGCTTCTCTTTCCGTACCAACCTCGACCATACTATCGGAAAACATGTTACTATCGGTGAGTCGCTCTATGGAGCAATGACATCATCCAACCCTGCCACCTCTTCGTCTATCTACAACCACACTATTCCCTTCCGTACCGTTCCCGTATCGGAAGTGTTCGACGAAGACGGCAACTATGCAAAAACACCCGTCTCTGTAGCTTCCGGTCCCAACTTTGCCGGACTCGAAGACGCTTACCACGACATACAAGACAAAAACTATTATATCAACGCACAAGCATACCTCAACGTTGAATTCATCAAGGGACTCACATGGCGTACTACCGGTTCTGCTGCACTCAATGCGTACTCCAGTCGCTTTTTCACTGAGTATCGCGACTTCGGACCTATCCAGGTAGGTGTCGATGGCGGACAACTGGATTCCTATGCGGGTACCAACCTCAAACTGATGTTCAACTCTGTTCTCACCTACGACCACCGTTGGGGTGACCATGGTTTCCGTGCCATGGTAGGTACCGAATGGTGGAAATCCGACGGCTACGACCTTTCCGTTCATAGCTATGGTTTCTCCATTCCTGTTGCTCAGTCTATTGCCCTTGCTTCTGCCGGAGCCACCAAAGATGCTACCGATGCGGTTCCACAAGAACGGCGCGGTTCTGTCTTTGCCCGTATCAACTACGACTACAAAGGCAAATATCTCCTTGCCGCCAACTTCCGTGCCGATGCTTCCGACCGCTTTGTAAAGAAGTATCGTTGGGGCTTCTTCCCATCAGTGAATATCGGATGGCGTATGAGCGAAGAATCTTGGCTCAAAGACAATGCAGGCGAATGGCTCTCCAACCTCAAGATTCGTGCTTCGTGGGGCTTGCTCGGTAACGACAATATCCCGCAATATATGTACCAGTCCACCTACGCACTCAGTGGTTTGAGCCACGCTTTCGACAACGGTACGGTCGGCAAGACAGGTGCTTGGATTGCTATTCTCGGCAACGAGAACCTCAAATGGGAAGAAGTCAACCAAACCGATGTCGGTCTCGACCTTGGTTTCTTCAACAACCGGCTCACGCTTACCTACGACTACTACAACCGCCAAACCCGCGACATGCTCTACCAAGGCGCACTTTGTCTTACCGGCGGTATGAGCTACTACTTCAATTCCAACGACCCTGCCAACACCGTTCCCGTCTATTTCAATGCCGGTTTGGTAGAGAACCAGGGACACGAACTCGCTATCGCATGGCAAGACACCAAACGCGACTTTACCTACTCCATCGGTGTCAATATGTCGTTCAATCAGAACAAAGTAAAGCAAGTGGGCGATCAGCCCGGTGCTACCACCATCGACAAAGGTTTAGACAACGCTTGGCCGCTTCTCGCCCGTACCGAAGACGGCTACGCTATGTCGATGTACTACGGCTACGAAGTACTCGGCATCTTCCAAAACCAAGCCCAAGTGGACGAATACAACCAATATGCTTTGGACGCTTGGCGACGCAACAATCCTAACCACCCGTATGGCTTTGCCGACAACGGACAACCGCTCAATGCCGAAGGCAAAGAAATAGGTATCTACTATCAGAACCAGAACACCGGTGTAGGTGATTTGATTTTCGATGACAACGGACTCGGACGGGTATCTGCCGCCAGCCGCAAATACATAGGTTCGCCATGGCCCAAGATGGAGCTCGGTATCAACGCTTCGTTCGCTTACAAAGGCATCGACCTCTCTCTCGTATTCTCCGGCGCTTTCGGTTTCGACATTATGAACTTGGTAAAACCCTATACCCATATGTTCATGTCCGACAACACCACTGCCGATATCTTCAAAACCTCCTGCTTCGGTAAAGACAACCAGACCGTTACCGAACATCCCCGTGTAGGCTATCTCAACGAAAGCGGTTCTGTTATCGGCGATGGCGCTGCCAACCGCAACTACTCTACCGTTTCAGGCTATCTGGTAGAGCGAGGCGACTATCTCAAGCTCAAGAACTTGTCAATCGGATATACCTTGCCACACAAATACAGTGTCAAAGCCAAGATGGAGAAACTGCGTATCTATTTCACTGCGCAAAACCTCTTCACCATTACCTCCTATTCAGGTATCGACCCCGAAATCGGTGGCAACAGCCTTATGTACAATATCGACCACCAGAACCGCTACTTGCCCTCACGGCTCTACGCTTTTGGCTTGGATATAACCTTCTAATAACAAACCGAGTACTTAACATCATATAATATCTACAGACTATGAAGTACCAAAAGACAATATATATTCTCGTGTTGAGCATTCTTCTCACCGGTTGCAAAGATTTCTTCAACATCTCCAATCCGCAAACGCTCTCGCAAGACAACTTCCCTGCTACGATGGACCAGGTTGACCAGTTGGTTACTGCCGCCTATGCACAAAGTCATAGTATCGGTATGTATGCTTTCTACTGGT
Source organism: Bacteroidales bacterium (assembly GCA_022783865.1). Classification (GTDB taxonomy): domain Bacteria; phylum Bacteroidota; class Bacteroidia; order Bacteroidales; family Paludibacteraceae; genus Colicola. The sequence continues at coordinate 11,680 of JALFYY010000005.1, read as the reverse complement.
TCCCGATGGGTGTTTGGCTCTACGACCACACCACCGACATCTATGGTTCCTACGACGAACGCGCTACCAGTCAGGACAACTACACAGCCATCGATTCGCGCTATATCACTACTACCTACACCGATCTATGCAAGTGGATGCGCCTGGCTACTACCGGACTCGAAGGAATTGAGTTCTATCGCAAAAACTACAGTACCGCACAAGAACAAGCGGCTCTTGATTATGCCGCAGGCGAGTGTTACTTCAATCGGGCTTTGGCATATTGGCACGCACAGATTTTCTTCGAGATAAAACCCGATGCGTGGGGATTTCCTATCATCGACCATGTCATTTCCGATGTCGAAGGACTCAAACTCCCGCGTGCTACCGTTCGCGCTACCTGGCAATTCATCATCGACGACCTCAACCATGCCATTCCTCTGCTCACCGGTTACAACGACGATACTTTCCGCGCTACCGAGTGGGCGGCTAAAGGCTTGCTCGCCAAAGTATATATGCAGTCGCTCTATATCTTCCCCGAGAACAAAGATAAAGCCAAGACGCTGATGGAAGATATTATCAACAACAGTGGCAAAGCACTTGTTTCCTACGACATCTACTCCGATATGTTCTTCGGCAACGAAGCCAATGAGCACAATATCGAGTCGCTCTACGAACTCACCATGACCTCCAATCCTAACCAGAACGGACCTTGGGAAGACTATACCACAGGTTCGGGTATGCCGATGGTATATGCCCCTTGGTTTGTCGATTTGGATATCCGTTTCCGCAAAGGACGTGAAGACAAGATCGACCCGCTCACTTTGGAAAACGATGTCATCATATCCACCAAATCATCGGAATGGGGCAACAACTTTGTGCACGACCGCAATATTGCCCGTTTCGGTTTCTGGAACTTCTACGGGGACACAGTACCACGTCTGACTTTCAACCCTGCCTACGATTTCGATGCTCCCCGCTCTTTGGACAACTATCCCTATATGATCCACACGCCCAACTATCGGGCAGACGCTATCGCCCTGAAGAACGACAAGAGCAAAGTCGATCCCCGTCTTCGCTTGTTTGCCGGACAACCTTACGTAGATGAATATATCGACGCCAAAGGACGTACTTCCGTTTACGACCGTTCTTCCGAGAGCAACAACCGTCCCGACCGTTTGGCATGGCAACACCGCAAATACACCAACACACGTGGCGTAGAGAAAGGCGTTCCGCCCTATGGCTTGAACCAGTCGTCCAACTGCAACTACTATATCATCCGTCTTGCCGACATCTATCTGCTCTATGCCGAACTCCTTGCCGACACCGACCAGGCAACAGCCTTGGAGTACGTCAACAAAGTGCACCGCCGTGCCTATGGCGAGTCGCCCGATACGCCATCGCCATACGATTATACGTCTCTCACCGACCGTACGAAAGCCTATTTCGACGACGACCCGTTGGCAACCAATCCGCTGCGTTATGAGCGCTGGGCAGAACTCTTTGCCGAAGGACAATGGTGGCTCGATGTACGCCGCTACCATATAGGTTCCGAAGAAGCCACTTACTATGAGCAGACTTCGCACGGACCGATCACCTGGAAAGGCGACGAGAGCTACGTACAGCCCATTCCGCAACTCGAGTTGGAGCGTAACCATAATATACAGCAATCCGAAGGATACCCGGATATTTAATCTTAGATAACAGACTATCAGTATGCAACACCGTTTCTGTTTCATCGCACTCCTATCCGTTTCGTTAGGACTCAGCGCACAGGTATATACCTTCCCTACCGACGCTCTCGGACAAGGCTATATCACTCGTCCTTACGAACGCTACGAAGCCGAAGAAGGGCTTTGTAATACCACTGGTCAGTTCCTCGCTCCCTCCGACCGGCAAACCGATTTGCAATCCGAAGCCTCCCACCAACAAGCCGTGCAACTTCTGCATAGCAGCGACTATGTTCAGTGGATGGTCAACCGACCCGGCGACGGACTCACACTGCGCTTCTCTCTTCCTGACAACGATGAGGGAACAGGCACAAGGGGCACTATCGCCATCTATGCCGGCGAAGAACAACTTGCCACTATGGAGCTCAACAGTTATTGGGCATGGCAATATTGCTCCGACAACTATCCAGGCAACACACCTAACGCCAACGGACTCATCCGTATGCGCTTCGACGAACAGCACATTCGCCTCAGTCGTCCTGTGCAATCAGGAGAGACCTTGCGCATCGAACGTGTAACGGACGACAGCCATCCCTATACCATCGACTTTGTGGAGTTGGAGCCTGTTCCTGCACCCGTCTTGGCAAGCGACATACAAGCCGACAACATCGTGACTTTTGACGGCAATGGCGATATAGCCGACTTCATACATGCCCATGTGGGACAGACCATCTATATCCCCGAAGGACGATGGGAAACCCAAAAGCGCATCTATCTTCGCAACAAAGACAACACTGCCCTCATAGGAGCCGGTATGTGGTACACCGAAATCTACTTCGCTGCGCCGTCCGACAACGCCTCCACCTATTCGCACCGTGGCATCGAAGCCGACCGCAGCAACCTGCGGGTAGAAGGCTTGTATCTGAATACCGCCAACAACCGTCGCTACTACCAGGAGGACTCCCGCTATCAAGTGGGCAAAGCCTTTATGGGCAGTTGGGGACGCAATTCCGTGATCCGCAACTGTTGGGCAGAGCACTTTGAGTGCGGTGCCTGGATAGCCGATTATAGCGGTACCCCCTGCGAAGACCTGCTGGTAGAAGACTGTCGTTTCCGCAACAACTATGCAGACGGTATCAATTGCAGTCAGGCTTCTACAGGGCATATCGTGCGCAACTGCTCTTTCCGCAACAATGGCGACGACGATATGGCAAGTTGGACCACGAGTCGCCGTTGTACAAGTGTGGAGTTTGCCTACTGCACTGCCGAAAACAACTGGCGCGCATCGTCGTTGGGCTTCTTTGGAGGTACAGCCCACCGTGCCCACCACCTTGCTATCTTCGACGGACTGGAATGCGGTGCACGCGTCAATGCCGACTTCTCAGGCAAAGGCTTTGGTGATACCGACTCTATCTATATCCACGATATCACCATTCAGCATTGCGGTTGCAGTTTCGGCAAGAAAGGCGAGGCAGGCGATTTTTGGGGCAATCAGCAAGGTGCACTCAATATAGGCGGCACCAACTACTACAATGTGCAGAACATCGTCTTTGACAACATCACCGTCACCGATTCACGCAACAATGCCGTCCACATGATAGCCGGCAACGGCAAACAGTTGCAGAACATCACACTGCGCAATGTCACCATCGATGGTGCACCCCAATACGGTATCTACTATCAAGGCGCCAACGGCAATGTGGCATATTGTAACCTCAATATCTCCAATTGCGGGAAAGGTGAGCAGACCGCTCATATGCCAACGCTTATCATCGACGAGACTTGCGGGCAGTCATCAGCCATTGATTTGCCCAATGCGCCCGAAGAAAACATAGTATGGTACAATCTACTGGGATTCCCTATTCCAGCAGACTACCATGGCATCGCCGTTTCCGCCAAAGGGAAAAAGCTTATAAACTAACTCATAACCCATCATCTCAATATGAATACACATCGACTTATCATCAATTGCTTTGCTACCGCACTATTGCTCCTTCTTGTCGGATGCCACAATACGGGTAATAGTATCTATATTTCATCGCCCGACAATACTTTGCAACTGCATTTTACCCTTTCCGACGACGGCGCACCGCAATACAGCCTTGCCAAAGCGGGCAAAACCATTCTGTTGCCTTCCGCTATGGGCTTGCAAACCGAAACAACCGACCTCTCTACAGGCTTCCAATGGCTCGATTGCCAAACCGCTGCGCACGATGAGACATGGGAAACCACATGGGGCGAGGAGAGATATATCCGCAACTATCATAAGCAACTGACTGTTCAACTGAAGCACTCTTCCGGCACACGTATGGATATCGAGTTCCGCTTGTTCAACGACGGCTTTGCTTTCCGCTATATCTTCCCCGACAATCAGGCAGACACCATGATAGTCCGCAAAGAACTGACCGAATACGTCTTTGCCCAAACGCCCGAGGCATGGTCGATTCCGTGGCGGACCGAATACTACGAAGCCTTGTGGCAGAAAGCCCCTATCTGTGAGAAAGACACCACTTGCAGCCCTATCACTTTGGAACTCCAAAACGGCATGTACGCTTTCCTCCACGAAGCAGCGTTAGTGGACTATCCGGCTGAGAACTTCTACTATAGCGGCGATACTATCCGCACCTTCCTCACCCCTTGGAGCAACGGCGTAGCGGCTTACAAAACGGCTCCTTGGCAAACACCTTGGCGCTTCCTTACGCTCACCGACGACCTGCAAGGCTTGATGGCTTCGCGCATTATGCTCAATCTCAATGAGCCATGCAAAATCGCAGACACCTCGTGGATAAAGCCCATGAAGTTCATCGGTATCTGGTGGGGTATGCACCTCAAACAAATGACGTGGTGGAACGGACCTAAGCACGGTGCTACCACCGAAACCATGAAGCGCTACATCGACTTTGCCGCCGACAACGGCTTTGGCGGTGTGCTGGCAGAAGGATGGAACGTAGGCTGGGGCTCATGGGACGGACCGCACCCCGAAGAGCAGTTCTCGTTTGTCACACCCTATAGCGACTACGATATCGACTATCTGGCAGATTACGCTCATCAACGGGGCGTACAAATCATCTTCCACCACGAGACAGGCGGCGATGCTGCCAACTACGAGAACCAGTTGGATACTGCCTACTGCTACATCGAACAATACGGCATGCACGCTGTCAAAACCGGCTACGTTGCCCCCTATATCAACTATGCCGAAGGCAAGCAATACAACCGTTCGCAAGTGGGCATACGCCACTATCGGAAAGTGATAGAAACGGCTGCCCGTCACCATGTGGCTATCGACAACCACGAGCCCGTAATGCCCACCGGTTTGCAACGCACCTATCCCAACCTGATGACGCAAGAAGGTATTCGCGGACAAGAATGGAACGCTTGGTCGCAAGACGGCGGCAGCCCTGCCGAGCACGTCACCGTACTACCCTTCACCCGTATGTTGGCAGGACCGGCTGACTACACCCCTGGCGTATTCAATTTCGCCAATCCTATACAGCCCGGCACCCGTGTACATGCCACGTTGGCTAACCAGCTGGGACTCTTCGTCGTAATGTATTCGCCCTTGCAGATGGCTTGCGACCTGCCCGAGAACTACCTGCTCTATCCTGATGCTTTCCGCTTCGTCACCGAAGTGCCCTGCGACTGGGAGCAATCGCGCCTGTTAGACGGTGCTATAGGCGATTATATCATTATGGCACGGCAAGACCGCAACACTACAAACTGGTACATCGGTGCAGTGAACGACGAAACGGCACGAGAAGTCACTATCGACTGGTCGTTTCTACCCAGCGGCACATATGACGTAACCCTCTGGCAAGATGCAGCAGATGCTGAATGGCAAAACAATCCTTATGCCCTTGATATCACCGATTTCCAGTTGCGCATCAAGAGAGGCAAAGCAGAACTGACAAATGGCAATATCTCATTGCCTCTCTCCATCCGTATGGCATCAGGCGGCGGCTTTGCGATAACGGTGAAGGAGAGGGACTGAGGAGGTGAAGAGTTGAGGAGTTGAGAAGCTGAGAAGGTGAAGATTTGAAGAGGTGAGAAGTTGAGGAGGTGAGAAACTGAACAACGGAGCGGCAGAGCCCTAATTGTTTCGTACAGACCCCGTTTTGCTTTCCAACTGACATCAAAAGAGAATGTGCCGGACACAATGTCCGGCACATTCCTTTGTTTTGACAATGCTTGTCTGTCAACAAGAGCGGATTATGCTTTGCCGTCGGAACCGAGCACATTGATGATTTTGTGCTTGTAGAGCTTCTCCATCTCGTCGCGTGCAGGACCGCAGTATTTGCGCGGGTCGAACTCACCGGGTTTCTCGTTGAACACACGGCGGATAGCAGCCGTAAATGCCAGACGGGAATCGGAGTCGATATTGATTTTGCAAACAGCGCTCTTCGAAGCCTTGCGGAGTTGCTCCTCAGGGATACCTACCGCATCGGGCAATTTACCACCGTTGGCATTGATAATGTCAACGTACTCTTGCGGTACACTACTCGAGCCGTGCAATACGATGGGGAAACCGGGCAATTTGTCCATAATAGCGTCCAATACATCGAATGCCAATGGAGGAGGAACGAGTTTGCCGGTCTTGGGGTCACGTGTGCATTGTTCGGGTTTGAACTTGTAAGCACCATGGCTTGTTCCGATAGAGATAGCCAAGGAGTCAACACCTGTTTTGGAAGTAAAGTCGATTACTTCTTCCGGTTTGGTATAGTGGCTTTCTTCGGCTTGTACTTCGTCTTCAACACCTGCCAATACACCAAGTTCGCCTTCAACCGTTACGTCGAACTGATGAGCATATTCCACCACTTTGCGGGTCAAAGCCACGTTCTCGTCATAAGGAAGGCTCGAACCGTCGATCATTACCGACGAGAAACCCATGTCGATGCACGATTTGCAGAGTTCGAAGCTGTCACCGTGGTCCAAGTGAAGCACGATTTGAGGGTGCTCCCAACCCAACTCTTTTGCATACTCTACGGCACCTTGTGCCATGTAGCGGAGCAATGTTTGGTTGGCATAGTTGCGTGCGCCTTTCGACACTTGCAGGATAACCGGAGACTTGGTTTCTGCAGAAGCCTTGATGATGGCTTGCAATTGCTCCATGTTGTTGAAATTGAAAGCAGGAATGGCATAACCTCCCTTGATTGCCTTTGCGAACATATCACGTGTGTTCACCAGGCCCAATTCTTTGTAATTAACCATAGTTGTAATTGTTATATATTAGGTTTGTTTGTATATAGTTGCACTATCGTTTGCACTTACCGCATCGTTTCTTCCAATATTGCTTCACCGGCGGATAGCAAATTATCACACTCACTGATGCCGCCAGCAGAACAATTGCCATCATGAGGAACACATATCGTAGCGGAAGGATGAGCGTGAGCAAGTAGTATGTCACGCTGGCACCCAGCATAAAGAGGAACGACACCTGGTTGAAATATGCCAGCATACCGTCCAACTCTTCGGGTTTCACCGTCCGTTGTATCACAGCGTCCATCGGCACTTTGAAGAAGCCGCCGGCAAACGAGAGCAGGAACAGCACAACAGTGAAAGCCGTGTACCCGGCAGGCGGCAGGAAGAACAAAACCATCAGTCCGATTACCATAACAGTTCCGTAGATAGGAGTCCGGGCTATCTCGCCATAATGCTTGTTGCCCACTCTGCCGCTCACTACGCATCCCAAACTGATACCTACAGCCGCCACACACATAATCACACCGGGCGCACCGCCCTGCATACCCATCACTTCCTGGCAATAGACAATCAGACCCAACTGAATGGTTGTAGCAAACCACCAGAAGATGCTCAGTATATAAATAATGCTGTTCAGTCCCTTGTATTGTCCTGCTATGCGGTGCGCACTCTTCATATAAGCAAACGGATTGAGGCTCTCGCGTTGCCCCACATTGATTTCGTCAGCACGGATAAACAAACTTGCCACATACCCCAAAGCGGCAAATATGAGCAACAGACTGCTGTATCCTATCGGCGAGAACTTCTCCACTGCCAATGCCGCCAAAGCCGTACCGAGCAGCATACCCAAGAAACTGATGCTCTCCATTCCGCCCATACCTTTGCTCACATTCTCTATGCCGCCTATATCGCGTATCAGTCCGTATTTGGCAGGTGAGTACATCGCACTCTGAATACCAATCAGGAAGATAGCCAAGATGACCAGACATACCGACAAAGGGGTATAGAAATCCTTCTGCGGGAAGAGCGTCGGGTCTTTGAGCAAAAAGCCGATAACCGACAGCAGCACTATGGGCAATTCCAGCAACTTGCACACGCGCACCACTTTCTGTTTGCCGAACACCTGTGCGGCTCTGTTCGCCAAAGGGGAACAGAAGATATAGGGCAACACCAGGGCTGCCCCCGCCACACTGATGACCATCGGTTTCCACTCCGACGACACCCAACCTGTTACGACCAACATACCTATCATCTTCTGATAGTTGTCGTTGAGCGTACTCAGGAAGTTGGTTGTGTATAATGCGTTGTACATGCTATATCAAATATCAGATATCAACTATTTCACTCTCCGGCTTGCTATGACAAAGTAGGCTATCAATGCCGCGTATGCCCCTACGCCGAGCCATTCGGCACCTGCCGATTGTGCCCAATCTGTGAGATACCAATCGGCTCCGGCAAAACGGATAGCGGCACTTACCACACCCATCAAGGCGCCACCGGCAATGAAGCCACTTGCAATAAGTGTACCTTTCTCCTGCCGGCGTTGTGCCAAGTCAGTATCTTTGGTGCGCGTCATCAGCCACGAAATAAATCCGCCTACTACAAGCGGTGTATTCAGTTCCAACGGAATGAACATACCCAAAGCGAATGCCAATACGGGCACGCCCAACATATTGAGCAGCAATGCCAGCATAGCACCTGCGCCATACAGCAACCAGGGTGCACCCTGCCCCATCATCAACGGCTCTATCACAGCCGCCATGGCATTGGCTTGCGGTGCTACCAGAGCATTCTCGCCCGAGAAACCGTAGGTCTTGTTCAGAATGATGATTACGCCGCCCACCGTAGCCGCACTCACCAAAGTGCCCAAGAACTTCCACGTCTCCTGCTTCTGCGGTGTTGTACCAATCCAGTAACCTATCTTCAGGTCGGTAATGAAGCCGCCTGCCATACTGAGTGCCGTACAGACCACACCGCCGATAACCATACTGGCTACCATACCGCTTGTCCCTTTCAACCCCACGGCAACCAACACAACGGAAGCAATGATGAGCGTCATCAGTGTCATACCGCTCACGGGGTTGCTACCCACAATGGCAATGGCATTGGCTGCCACCGTAGTAAAGAGAAAAGCGATAAGCGTCACTACCACCCAGGCTATCAGCGCCTGGAAGAAATTGTGGATAACGCCCACAAGGAAGAACACGAACACCAATATCAAAGCTGCCACAATGGCAATCACAAGAAAACGCATACTCAGGTCTTTCTCGGTGCGCAAGGTCTGTTGTGCCACTTGTTTGCCCTTGCCTTTTAGTTCCTTGCCTGCCAATCCGACAGCACTCTTTATCACGCTCCAACTCTTCACGATACCGATAACGCCTGCCATTGCAATGGCACCGATACCGATATAGCGGGCATAGTTGCTGAATATCCATTGCGGGTCGGCTTCGCTCAGCATCACGCTGTCAACGGTAGTCATACCCAGCAGCGGAATCAGGAACCACCATACGAACAAACTGCCGGCGCAGATGATAGCCGCATATTTCAGTCCCACAATATAGCCCAAACCCAATACAGCGGCACTCGTGTTGAGCGAGAAAGTGAGTTTCCACTTCTGTGCCAGCATCTCTCCCCAACCGGTCATGCGGGTGCTGAGGCTCTCGGTCCATAGTCCGAAAGTGGAAACCAGGAAATCGTAGAGTCCGCCTATGCCGGCTGCCCAAATAAGCGGTTTAGCTTGCGAGCCGCCTTGTTCGCCCGACACCAATACTTGCGTTGTGGCAGTAGCTTCAGGGAAAGGATACTGTCCGTGCATATCGCTCACAAAGTATTTGCGGAACGGTATGAGGAACAGGATACCCAAACAGCCTCCGAGCAGACTGGAGAGGAACACTTGCATAAAGTTGACCGTTATCTCCGGATACTTGGCTTGCAGGATATAGAGGGCGGGCAATGTAAAGATTGCGCCTGCCACAATCACGCCCGACGAGGCACCGATACTTTGGATAATCACATTTTCACCCAAGGCATTCTTGCGCTTGGTAGCAGAAGAAAGCCCGACGGCAATAATGGCGATAGGGATAGCGGCTTCGAACACTTGTCCCACTTTCAGTCCCAAATAAGCAGCGGCTGCCGAAAAGATGATTGCCATCACCACGCCCATCGTCACCGAGTAGGGCGTCACTTCCGGGAAAGTCCGGTTGCCGGGCAGGATAGGTTCGTATTTCTCTCCTTTTTGCAAAGGGCGGTTGGCATTCTCTGGTAGTTTGGTTTTCATAATGTAGCTGTTTATCGTATTTCCACGCTTGTTTCCCCATACGGAAACAAACCGCAATATTCAACTTGCAAAAGTACATAAAATTACTGAAAACCGCAAGAGGGCGTTTTTCCTGTGGAGTAATATGCTGCCGGAGTGTGTACGCCTGCCCGCATACGCCGTCAGGCGTACACCCAGCCGCATGGCATTCGAAAGGCAAAACCAGTGCGGCGTTTACCTTTCAAAAAACGCAGCAAACCCGTGAAGGAAGCCCTCGGATGGGCTTCCGATAGTGAACGCACCGCATAACTCCTATGCGGTGGAGCAAGCGAACGGGAGAACAACTAAAACGCCTTAGCGGTAGCGTTCCGCTACGTAGGGCGTTGCCAGACTTATCAAAGATCATCGTGCTTTTTCTCCCGTCTCACGACGGTAGGGGGCTGATTCCTGCCAAGAAGCACTAACTTGCAGAAAGGGCGGCTATTCCAATTGAGAAACTGCTTTGTTGTTTTCGAGATTCGTGTTCAGTCATTTACATCAGTAAACTCCTATCACACTCACTCTCAGCGCCTTGCATTTTATCAATTATAATACGCCACCACAGGGGCGCTATCTGCACTATCGAAACCGACACTTCGGTTTCGCATTGCAAATATACGGCGGAAACAGAGCAATTTCCAAGAACAACTGTTCGCTTTTTGTTCGTTTTTGCATTGCCCATTTCCCACTGCAAAGATACGGCAACAGGAAACGGTACTTTCCGTTTTTATGCCGACTTTGAGGGTTTTTGCCGACATTTGCCGAATTTGATTGCATTTTTTTCCATTTCCGGTACAAAGATACGGCAAGAGAAAACGGCATCTTCAGTTTTCTGTCGTTTCCTTCAGTTTCCTTCGGGATTTTTCCTGATATTTCAGTTTTCTTCAGTTTCCTTCAGGTTTCTTCCTGTTACACGCTCCATACACAATGCAAAGATACGGTGACGGAAAAGGGTACTTTCCGTTTAATTGCGGATTAATGCTATTGTTGCGGATTAGCAGTGTATTTTTTATCCATTGCAAAGATACAGCAACAGAAAGGGCTACTGATTGTCTTTGTCAGTCTTTGGTAGAAAGATATAGAAATTTGTAGTCTATCATTACAAAGCCTGCTGCAAACCGAACACACCCTCGCTCGTTATCTCGTCCCGTCTCACAAGCCGACAGCACAAGTCCGCTCTGACAATCACGTAGCCAACCGGCAAAAGTGCGCAACGAAACTCCAACCAAGGTTGCCAATTCAGATTTACTTACTGCCTGTCATGAGAACATCCCCGAGGCTTGTTGATAGAATTGTAGGAGTTGGTTGACGATAGACAATGATACATTCAGCATTTTTTGCAACTCGATGAGTTGCCGATAAGGAATAGAAATCATGGCGTCAATGATGTTTGTTTAACGTGAGTTCGAAATAAGCAATTTATTGAAAATAAATGTAATAAGTCTTGCAAATATGCGGTGAATTTTGTATCTTTGTAGTATAAACAAAAAAAAATAGAAAAAAACACCAAAACCCACCGCATATGCAAATAACCGAC
>JALFYY010000017.1 GCA_022783865.1 Bacteroidales bacterium | reverse complement strand
CCCTTTAGGGATACTTTAGGGATGCTTTAGGGATAGCCTGCGGACAATACATCGGTATGACCCTTGTATAAACCTTGTATAAACCTTGCATGAACCTTGCATGAACCGTCACCTGGTATATAGCTGCTATCCGTCATTTCGCCATATCAACTCTTTTTCGTATCTTTGCACTGCCTTACTAAAACCAATATTGTCTATGATGAAACCATTACCAACTGCTTTGTTGCTCGCCTCTCTCTTGTTTGTGACGGGCATGAATGCCCAACCCAAACGGGAAATGCGTGCTTCGTGGATAGCCACTGTAGCCAATATCGATTGGCCCTCTCGGGCTGCACAAACCGATGCCCGATTGCAACAGGAAGAAATGACAGGTATCTTGGACAGTCTGCAAGCACTCCGCATCAATACTATCATCTTTCAAGTGCGTCCTACTGCCGATGCACTCTATCTATCCGCTTTGGAGCCTTGGTCCAATTGGTTGACGGGTAAGCAGGGTGTTGCTCCCGAGCCGTTGTACGACCCTTTGGATTTTGTAGTGCGCGAAGCACACCGGCGTTGTATCGATGTACATGTATGGCTCAACCCCTATCGTGTGACCAATGGCTTCGACTTGAACAGCTTGGCTGACAGCCATATATATAAGCAGCACCCCGAATTGTTCGTCAAATATGGCAAACAATGGTATTTCGATCCCGGATTGGACGGTACACGCGAGTGGCTCAACCGTGTGGTGGCAGATATAGTGGAACGCTACGATATTGATGCCATTCACTTCGACGACTATTTCTATCCTTATAAGATAAAAGGAGAAGACTTCCCGGATGACGCTTCGTTTGCCGCCCATCCGCGCGGTTTCACCGATAAAGAGGATTGGCGTCGCAACAACGTCAATATGGTGATTGAGGAGTTGCAACGCACCATCAAAAGCCGCAAACCATGGGTGGAATTCGGTATTTCTCCTTTCGGCGTATGGCGCAACGAAGCCGATGACGTGCGGGGCAGTAAGACGCAGGCAGGTTGCCGTAACTACGACGATCTCTATGCCGATATCCTGCTTTGGTTGGAAAAGGGCTGGATTGACTACGTAACGCCCCAACTCTATTGGGAAATAGGCAAGAAAGTGGCGGACTACGAAGTTCTGGCACATTGGTGGGCGGAGAACAGTTATGGCAAAAACCTCTATATCGGTCAGTATGTCAGTGCATTGGGCAATCAGAAAGGTGCCGAGGCATGGCGGATTCCGAATGAACTCTGCCGTCAGATTGCGCTCAACCGCACCATTCCCGAAATAGACGGCTCTATCTATTTCTCCAACAAAGGACTGCTGGCAAACAAACAAGGATTTTGCGATAGTATCAGAACCTGCTATTACCGTTATCCTGCTTTGCAACCGGTGAACCGCAATATCGTGTCAGAACCGGCTTTGCAACCGCAGAACCTTCGTCTCGAAGGCAACCTGCTGCAGTGGGACGATGCGGGCGGAAAAGCAGGACAACAGACCGCCTATTATGTGGTTTATGCTTTCCCTGCCGGAGTAGAACCATCCTTTGACAATCCTGCCTATATACTGGCTCGCACACAAGACAACAGTGTGGAACTGACAACTGAATACGCGCTCGTTTGTGTAACGGGTGTGAACCGCTACAAACAAGAAAGTATGCCGTGTATCTACGTCAACTCCACATATTGAATTACAAGAATATCCAAGAGGCGGACCTCTGTTTCTCACCGAAAATCAATTGCTTGGTGGGCAACAACGGTATGGGTAAGACCAATGTGCTGGATGCCGTTTACTATCTGAGCTTCTGCAAATCGGCGTTCAACAATATCGATTCGCAGAACATCTGTCATACCGCTGATTTCTGTATGATACAAGGCGAATACGATTTGCCTTCCGGCATGCCGTCCGATGGGGAAAACACCGATGTAGTGACGTGTGGTATCAAGCGTGGCAGAAAGAAACAGTTCCGTTTGGGAAAGAAAAACTATACCCGTCTGATCGATCACATAGGTCTTATCCCGTTGGTGATGATATCGCCCCAAGATACGGAGTTGATTGTGGAAGGAAGTGATGAACGCCGTCGTTTTATGGATGTGGTGATTTCGCAGTACGACAAGCCTTATTTGCAGCATTTGCTCGAATATAACGCCTTGCTCAAGCAGCGCAATTCGCTCTTGAAACAGATAGAGGAGCAAAATGCCGGCGGGGCTGTTGCCAACCAGGATACGGATACGCTTTTCGATGTGCTGGAAATGCAGATGGTGCGTCATGCAGAGTATATATACGGGCAGCGTACCCGTTTTGTAGAAGTGTTTATCCCTGTCTTTCAGGATATATATGGCAGGATAGCACAGAACCGTGAGCAGGTCGGTTTACGCTATATCTCCCAGTTGCAAGACCGTGATATGCAGGAAGCTATGCGCCGGACGCGCCAACGTGATTTGGTATTGGGATGGACTTCGCAGGGTACCCACAAAGACGACCTTGAGATGCGGCAAGCCGGATATCCTTTGAAACAGGTGGGAAGCCAGGGACAACAAAAGACCTACCTTGTCGCACTGAAACTGGCGCAGGCAGTTTTTCTTGCCGGGAGACTGGAAAAGGCTGTAAAACCGATTATGTTGCTGGACGATATCTTCGACAAACTGGATGCCCTTCGTGTGGAGAATATTGTAAAATTAGTCAACTCCGATGCCTTTGGGCAAATCTTCATTACCGATACCGACCGGCAGCATTTGGTGGACTTGTTGCTGCCCCTGCACGAAACGAGCAAAGTTTTCCTTGTGGAGGACGGCGTTGTGAAAGAAATAGAAGAATCTGTTGATACTAAAACCGAATAACCATATGAACGAGTTTTTGCAGAAAGAAGAGAAGATAGTGGAACTTCTGCGTACTGTCTTTGACCCCGAAATACCCGTCAATATCTACGACTTGGGTCTTATCTATAAGATTGATTTGCAAGACGACGGTGTGCTCAATCTAGATATGACGCTTACGGCGCCGTCGTGTCCTGCAGCCGATTTTCTGATGGAAGACATCCGCATGAAGCTGCTTTCGATGGACGAGGTCAAAACCGTGAATATCAACCTCGTTTTTGAACCTGAATGGACCAAAGACATGATGTCGGAAGAAGCCAAACTCGAACTGAATCTGCTATGATATATTTCCTCAGTGACGCACATTTGGGTTCTTTGGCAATTGCCAATCCGGAAGAACACCAAAAGAGGGTAGCGGATTTGCTCCGTCAAATGGGCAACGATGCTACCGCCATCTATCTGTTGGGCGATATCTTCGATTTCTGGTTTGAGTATTATTGGGGCAATCCGAAGGGATACGACCTCTTCCTCGATACTTTGCGAACATTGACCGACAAAGGTATAGAGATACACTATTTTATCGGTAATCACGATATTTGGACGTTCGGCTATCTGGAGCAACGTACCGGTGTGACAGTGCATCGTGAACCGCAGATTGTCACACTCAGCGGCAAACGCTGCTTTTTGGCGCATGGCGACGGACTTGGTTCCGACAACAGGCATTTCCTGCTCCTCAGGCGCTTCTTCCGCAATCCTGCCGCCCAGTTTCTCTTTCGTCTGTTGCCGCCTTCGTGGGGCAATGCCTTGGGATACAAATGGGCGAAGCACAGCCGTCTGAAGGAACTTGCCAATCCTATTGCTTACCAAGGGGAAAACAGCGAAGAACTGATTCGTTTCGCAAAGCAGACAGAATACACGGAACATTTTGATTATTATATATTCGGGCATCGCCATATAGAACTCGATCTGGCATTGGCAACGGGCGCAAGAGTAGTTATTCTGGGTGATACATTCCGCCTCTGGACCTATGCCGCACTCGACGAAAACGGCATGCTCACCTTAATGAACACGGATTAGACCTATGCACACACGTCAAGAACAATTAGCGGCATTCGATCGTCTGCTGACCATTATGCAGGAGTTGAGGGAAAAATGCCCTTGGGACCACAAACAGACCTTTGAGTCGTTGCGTACCAATACGATAGAAGAAACCTACGAACTGGCTTCCGCTATCATCAAACATGATATGGCGGAGATTTGCAAAGAAACAGGAGATGTGCTGCTGCACGTTGTTTTCTATGCACAGATAGGAAGTGAGACAGGCGATTTCGATATTGCCGATGTGTGCAACCGTCTGTGCGATAAGTTGGTTTTCCGTCATCCGCATGTCTATGGCGAACAGAAAATAACTGATGCAGAGGGTGTGGAACAGACTTGGGAACAAATCAAACTCAAAGAGAAAGGCGGAAACAAAACTGTTCTTGCCGGTGTGCCCGAAGCACTGCCTGCATTGGTGAAAGCCTATCGTATCCAGGACAAAGCCCGCAATGCCGGTTTCGATTGGGACGAACGGGAACAAGTGTGGGACAAAGTAAAGGAAGAGATACAGGAGTTCCAAGATGAAGTCAACCATATGGATGCCGACAAGATGGAAGCCGAATTGGGCGATGTATTATTCAGTCTGATCAATGCAGCCCGACTCTATCATATCAATCCCGATAACGCATTGGAGCGCACCAACCGGAAATTCATTCACCGGTTCAACTACTTGGAGCAGAAAGCCAAAGAACAGGGCAAAGCCCTCACCGATATGACGCTTGCTGAAATGGAAGCGATATGGCAGGAAGCCAAAACTACCGACTGCCGGTAAGCCAAGCGGAAACACAAGGGGTGTCCAAGGAGTGCACGAGGGGTGCTGAATCACCAAATAACAACCAAATAATCACCAAATAATCACCAAATAACGGTAGCATGGCGAATGCTTATTTCACATTGCCTGTAATGCGAGAGGTTGCAGGTGAGTATTTCGAATCGCTGGTAGCAATGAACTCCAATTTGTAAGAGCCTGCTTTTTTTGCAACAAACGTGACAGGTATCCTTACACCCATATAACCGTCTGCAAAAAAGAACTGTCCGTTTGCCGGGTCTGATTCAGGGAGCATAGCAGAGGCGATGTCATCCAACGGACCGTAGGTCATGCTCAGAATGGTGGTGTCAGTATTGATTTTTGCACCTAAAAGGTTGTTTGCAAAGGCGTTAAATGCTACGACGAACTTCACTTCATCACCTACGGCGATGGTATCCAATTTGGGAGAGCCGGTTTCAGAATCAATACTGATACCCAATGTGTCAGTAGTGTTCTTGATGAACTGACTCCAGCCCACTTGCGGTGTGTAGTGCGATTGTGCCCAATCCAAACAACCGGTCATACAGGTGGCAAAGAAGAATATGCTGAACAGATAAATGGCTTTTTTCATAAGAAGAAATGTTTAGATATCAATATTGTGTTTTACGACGCGAATGGCACTTCGCTTGCCGGGTTCGCTATTTGTTTGTATCTTTGCACGCCCGAACGGCAAAGTTGTGCGGCATATAGGACTCGAACCTACACGACTTGCGTCACCAGATCCTAAGTCTGGCGCGGCTACCAATTACGCCAATGCCGCAAATTGCGTTGCAAAAGTACAACAATTGTCGAACTTGTGCAAATAAAAGCGGAAAAACATGCAACAGAACTCTACTTTTTATCATACACTCAGCAACGGCATACGCATTGTCCATCGTCAAACTGCGTCTCCCGTTGCCTATATCGGCATTACTATAGGAGCCGGCACACGCGACGAAATGCCCAAAGACAACGGATTGGCGCACTATATCGAACATACTGTTTTCAAAGGTACGCAGAAACGTAGTGCTATGCAGATAATCAATCGGATAGAGAATATAGGCGGTGACATCAACGCTTATACAACCAAAGAAGAAACCACCTTCTATGCTGCTATTCTGTCCACTTATTTTGCCCGTACGCTGGAACTTTTGGCGGATATGGTATTCCGTCCGGCTTTCCCTGAGAAAGAGTTACGAAAGGAGTTGGACGTTATCCGTGAGGAAATAGAGTCGTACAACGACTCGCCGTCGGAACTTATCTACGACGACTTCGAGAACCTGATTTTCAGCGGCAATACATTGCAAATGCCTATTTTGGGTACATCCCGCACTTTGCGATACCTCAACAGGAAGAAAGCGCTTGATTTTATGCAACGCACCTACAATACTGATCAAATTGTATTTTTCTCGTATTCCGATTTGCCTTTCGACAAGGTGGTGCGCTATGCCGAGAAGTATCTGACGGATGCGCCCTATCATACCAGGGATTATCATCGCGAAACACCTGCGGAATATACGCCTCAAACGGCTGAATTCCATAAACATACCCACCAAACGCATGTGATGCTCGGGGCAAGGGCTTATCCTTTGGGACATGAAAAGCAGTTGGCACTCTACCTGTTGAACAATATCCTGGGTGGCTCGGGTATGAATTCGCTCCTGAATCTGTCGCTCCGTGAACGGCGTGGATTGGTTTATACGATAGAATCGAACTACACACCGCTTTCCGATACAGGTTATTGGGCTGTTTATTTCGCTGCGGAAGAACAACATACCGGGCAGTGCTTGGACCTTATATATAAGCAACTCGGTTTCTTGCGTGAAAAACCGCTTTCGCCTACTGCTTTCCGCAAGTATCTTTGTCAATTGCGCGGACAAATGGCGATTACAGCGGAAAACCCTGAAAACGAAGCGTTGGCAATGGCGAAACAGATGTTGTATTACAACGAAGCACCCACTTGGCAGGAAACCTACGAAAGAATTGCCTGTCTGACGCCTGATGATTTGCACAATGTCGCCAATGAGGTGTTTGGCGAGGATAAGATATCGACGCTGTTGTATCGGTGAGGAACTGAGGGATTGAGTAGTTGAATAGTTGAATAGTTGTGTAGTTGAGGAACTGAGTAATTGAGTAGCTGAGTGGTTGAGTAATTGTAGAGACAATGTGACATCGTCGGAGAAATTTTGCCTTTATCACAAAGTGTGCCAAAACAGAAAATATGGCATAAAAATGCTATTTTATTACAAAAAACACCGTTTTTATGGCAAAAACGCACTATTTTATTGTTTTTTGTGTCAAAATGTTTTGTAGAATGAAATAAATGCTGTAATTTTGCCACGATTATTGCCGTAGAATAAACCGGTGTTCCGATGAAAGTCTGTTTTTGAATATTATATAAGGTACAAGACTGTTCTGAAGATAAAGCAATATTGAAATAACGTAATAAAAACAAATAAATTAATTATGAAGCGATTTTTAACATTTTTTACGCTGATGAGCCTGTGCTTTGTTAGTCTGTTTGCACAGGAAAAGACGATTAGCGGTGTTGTCGTGGATGCAACAGGGGAACCTGTGATAGGTGCTTCTGTTTTAGTAGCGGGTACAAACATCGGTACGATTACTGATTATGATGGTTTGTTCACGATTTCTGTTCCCGTTTCCGCGAAAACGTTGATTATTTCTTTTGTCGGAATGGAAACGCAGGAAGTGCCGGTGAAAGATAACCTTAAAGTTGTGTTGCACGAATCGTCCGTGATGGTCGATGAGGTGATTGCTGTGGCTTACGGCAATGTGTCGAAGGGTAGTTTTGCCGGTTCTGCACAAGCTGTGAATGCAGAAAGCATTGAAAAGAAAAGCCCTTCTGAGATTTCTAAGGCTTTAGCCGGTGAGGTTGCCGGTGTGCAAGTAGTAAATACTTCCGGTCAGCCGGGTACGAATGCTTCTATTCGTATTCGTGGTATCGGTTCTATCAATTCTTCTACTGCACCTTTGTATGTAGTGGATGGTATTCCTTACGAAGGCGATGTATCGGCTATCGATCCGGGTGACATTGCTTCTACTACTATTCTGAAAGACGCTACGGCTACTTCTTTGTATGGTTCGCGTGGTGCTAACGGTGTAATTGTGATTACTACCAAGAAGGGTACTTCGGGTGAAGAAGGCAAAATAGATGTGGATTTGAAATATGGTGCCAATATGCACCTCTTGCCAATGTACGATGTTGTTACTTCTCCTGAAGAATACATCCTCATGGGCTGGCAAGGTATCTATAATAACTCGGGTAGTATTAGTGTTGCCAATTCTACTTTGTTTTCTGATAAAGGTATATATAGTGCCTATAATATTTGGAATCAAAAAGGCAATTTGTTGGTCAATGCCTACGATGCGCAAGGTAATATCAAGCCGAGCATTGCTGAAGGTGTTGAGCGTAAACCTGGTTTTGGTGTAAAAGACCAACCGCTTGATTCTTGGTATAAAGAAATCTTCCGTGTAGGACAAAAAGCTGAAGCTACTGTCAAGATTCATGGTGGTAGCGAGAAGACTACCTACTATACTTCGTTCGGCTATTTGAAAGATGAAGGTTATTATCAGTCGTCCGACTTTTCGCGTTTCTCTGTACGTTCGAATATCGAGCATCAGGCAAAGAAATGGTTGAAAGGTGGCATGAACATACAATATGCATATACAGAGATGAACAATCCTAACCAAGATGGTGACGGTGCTATGAACAACGGTTTCTTCTTTGTGAATGCAGTTCCTGCTATCTATCCTGTTTTCCAACGTAACGAAGATGGCTCTATTCCTATTGATCCTCAGACAGGGAAAAAGACTTACGACTATGGTATGTTTGCCGGTGGTGGTCGTGGCTTTGGTTCGGGTATCAACCCTGCCGGCTCGTTGCAACTTGATAAAGAGTTGACTACAACCCACAACGTCAATGCTTCTACTTTCCTCAAGGCTACGCTCTACAAAGGTCTTACCTTGACTGCCAATGTAGGTATGCAATACTATGGCTATACCGCTTCGCAGCTGACCAATATGTTCTATGGCGATGCTGCCGGTGTAGGCCGTTTGACAAAAGAGAAAGGTGATATATTTGCTCTCACAGCTAACCAGTTGTTAGAGTACAATAACTCTTTTGCAGACCACAACATACGTGTTTTGCTCGGTCATGAGACTGCTTTTGTAAAAGAAGCAATGATGTATGGACATAAAAACTATCTTGTGTTGCCTAATACTTTGGAACTCGGTAATGTACTGCAACAAGATGGTATTACTTCTGCTTCATCTTCTCAAGCCTTGGAGAGTTACTTGGCTTCTGTAAGTTACAACTATGCAGAGCGCTATTTCCTCAATGCTAACTATCGTGCCGATGGTTCTTCACGTTTTGCAAAAGGACACCGTTGGGGACACTTTGGTTCAGTGGGTGCTGCTTGGGTAATGAGCAATGAGTCGTTTATGGCAGACCAGGATATACTGAAGTACTTCAAACTGCGTGCTTCGTGGGGTGTGTTGGGTAATCAGGATACAGGTGTCTTCCTTTATACCAGCCACTATAAGGTCAACAACCTCAACGACGAATTGGCAATCTACGAAACTTATCGTGCCAATCCGAACTTGACGTGGGAACGTACACAAACGGCTGATGTCGGTCTGGAATTCTCTATCGGAAAGTATTTGGATGCAGAACTCGACTACTACTACAAACTCACCGACAACATGCTCTTTACGCGTAATGTTGCGCCTTCTAACGGCTATGCAGGTTACTATGTTAACGATGCTAAGATGTCTAACCAAGGTGTTGAGTTCCAACTGAATATTCATGCTGTGGATACACGTAACGTCAAGTTGGATATCCGTCTGAATGGTGGACACTATACCAACAAAATGATAGAGATGCCTATCGACTATGTGGATGCCGATGGTACGGAGCACCGTATGGTAATGTCGGGTGGTATGTCGAAAGGACACTCAATGTACGACTGGTACATGAAGCACTATGAAGGTGTCGATATGTTTACCGGTAAGGCTGTTTACACTGCTTATTATGATGCTAACAAGGGTGGTTTTGGTACTGATAATGCTGCTAATATCGAAAGTGGTGATAACTATATTTCGAGTCTCTACGACTATCTCCAGCAAAATCCGAATGCAAAAATTGAAACATACTCTACAACCGATCATGTGCGTGCTACTTCGTACTATGTAGGCAAATCGGCTATCCCAGCTTTGGATGGTGGCTTCGGATTGGATTTGGAAGTATATGGTGTTACGCTTTCTGCCATGTTCTCCTATCGTCTCGGAGGTTATGGCTACGACAATACTTATGCATTCTTGATGCACTCCGACGAATTAGGACAATACAACTGGCATACCGATATGCGCGCTGCATGGACGCCGGCACAGGCTGCAGGAACAAAAGAGGGCGAAGTGATTGTAAGCAACGGCATTGTACCTCGTCTCTCCAATGGCGCAGACGCTTATGCAAATGCTTCTTCTGACCGCTTCCTGACATCGAATAGTTATCTCTCGCTCAATAGTGTGCGTCTTGGCTATAACTTCCCCAAGAAGTGGATGGAGAAAATCAAGTTCCAATCACTCAGCATCTTTGTTTCGGGTGAGAACTTGGCACTGGTGAGTGCACGCCGTGGTTATAATCCTACAGTTTCGGCTGACGGAACTTCCGATACGCACCAGTATACTCCGCTCTCTTCTATTATGGGAGGTATTAAATTCACATTCTAAAAATAAGGAGGTATAACATTATGAAAAATCTGAAATATATTTATTTAGCATTGCTCACGGTAGCGTTTGGCTTTACTTCTTGCTCAGATCGCTATCTTGACCCTGATTTGGATGGTTCTTATCTTAATCAAGAGCAATTGCCGTCTGTTGAAGAGGTGATTGGTGCCATGATGCGTGGTACTTATACATGGATGTACGAGTATAGCGGTCACGATGAGTTCGGAAAGCGTTCTATCGATATGTACACCGATATTCTTTGCGGTGATATGGCAATGAAGTCGGCAACTTATGGCTGGTTCGAAACTGACGAGCGTATGATGACGCGTGCTTATCGTACAGCTTATATCTGGTATCAATACTACAAAACTATTCGTCTTTGCAACCTGGCTATCAATAGCTTGGATGAGCAAGCCGGCGATGCAGCCGATCGCGTTCCGGCTCTCCCGCTTACGGGCGAAGAAACCGATGAGGAACTATCGAACATGTATTGGTACGGACAATGTTTGGCATTGCGTGGATACGCTTATGCAGAACTGATTCGTCTCTATTCTGACGAAGAAACAGACTACAATAGTACACCGGTTATCCCGCTCTATACCGAAAACATTACAAGCGATTTGAGTGTATTTGGTGCACCGCGTGTAACGCCTGCTGACGTCTATCTGCGTATCGAAGAAGACCTTACGCAAGCTATTGCTTACTTGGATGCTACGCGCGAGTTGGTAGACCGCTCGAACAAAATGCAAATCGATGCCGATGTGGCACGCAATATTTTGGCATATGCTTATCTGAATAAAATAGGAGCTACTACAGCTGATTACGATCGTGCTTTTCGTTATGCTACCGAAGTAATCAAAGGTGGACGCTATACTATTCTTCCGCAATCGCGTGTACTTACCTCCGGTTTCGGTGATATCACTGAGGCTTCGTGGATGTGGGGCGAACCTGTCACCATTGAAAACTCTACTGCTTTAGGATCGTTCTTTGGTCAAGTGGATATTCACACCTATTCCTATGCTTGGGCAGGCGACGTGAAAGGTATTGATGCTAACCTCTATAAAGATATACCTTCGTGGGATTTGCGCAAACAATGGTTTGAATCAAAGAATGAGAAGTATATGTATGCACCTTCTCGCAAGTTCTACAATGTTTCTTCAGGAAATACATTGGCAGCTGGCAAGATTGACCGTGATTGGCTCAACGATCAAGTGTTTATGCGTGTAGAGTCGGCTTATCTGACTGCTGCTGAAGCTGCTTTGAAAAAAACAACTCCTGACCTTGATAGTGCATTCATTTGCTTGGATGCTATCCTTGCACAACGTGTAGATACAACGGCTGCTGCTGTTACTGAATATGATAACTACAAATCGCAGATACAAGGTAAAGCAGATGAGTTGACAGAAGCTATACGTCTCAATTGGCGTGTTGAACTTTGGGGTGAAGGCTATGGCTTGCAGACTTTCCGTCGTTTTGGCAAACAGGTTTCTTTGGGCGATAATCACTTGCGTCCGAACTCGGATAGAACTATCTCTCCTTCAGATTATCGTTTCTCATTCGAACCACCTACATCAGAATCTCGCTACAACCCCTATTGGTCGTCTACTACACCTCCACGCGAGTTGAAGCATAAACAATAAAACTATAAAACTATTAATCAATTAAATATTTAAGATTATGAAAAAGAATTGTTTGTTAATCGGTTTAGGATTGGCATTGCTTACTTCTTTTGTAGCATGTACCCCTCAAGAACAACCAGTAGTTAAAGTGACATCTATTTCTCTTAGTGAGACAACTTTGGCTCTCTCTGCAGGACAACAACATCGTGTGTCTGTGTTCTGCCAACCTGAAGGTGCTACTATGCCTACCATCACATGGACTTCTGCTGATGAAGCAGTGGCAACCGTAGCAACAGGTGGTTTGATTACGGCTGTCGGTAATGGCTCTACCGTTATTACGGCTGCTACTCCTGAGGGTCTTACAGCTTCTTGTGCTGTTACAGTGGATTCTCCTTTCAAGAACTTCAAACTCTCCGGCTATGGTGTAGGCTTTGGTAAACTTACTATGATTGAAGATTCTGAGGTACGACCTGTTGAACTGCAAAGTGGCGCAACTGTGAATTGCAAAATGGCAACTGTCGGTATGTATGCTTGGGGCGATGGTATCGCTTATGCCGAAGGTGCCGGTCTCCAAGGTGTGGGAGACATGTTGGTTGCAACAGCTATTGTTCCTGTTATCGTAGATGAAGGACCTAACAAAGGCTATTATGTTGGCTCAAGTGCTTATGAAATAACCGATGAAGCAGATTTCTGGACTATCATACCGGGTAGTCTTACTTCTGAAGAAGACTATATCAAGGCGGTTATTTCTCTTCTCAATACTCCGGAAGGCGATGATGTTGATTTCGCTCCATATGATGCTGCTTTCAATGAGGAGGGTGCTATGTTGATGCACTTTGCCGGAGGCTTCTATTATCCTATCTATGCTTATGCTACTGCAGGTCTTATTGGCGGTGAAGAGTTGACGACTGATGGTGTTTTGTATAAAGATTTGAAACTGACATGGTTCATCGGTACCGAATTTGATACTCCTGAAGGTGAAGAACCTGAACTTGCTTTCTGGGGCGTAGAAATCGACGAAGAAGGTGCTCTTACAACAGAATCTCGTTTGGTAACTGCTACCGAAACCTATTCTAATGTAAGTACCGAATCTACAGCAGTGGCACGCAAACAGCAAACTCATACGCTGATTGAGCCGGGCAAACCTGACATTCACATCATCAACAAGGCTGCAAATGCAGAAGTATTGAGTCGCTACAAAAAACACTAATCGATAATTCGTTATTGATAACTCATAGAAGGCAGCCGAAATTTCTCGGCTGCCTTTTTGTATATTCCATATTTTTGTAGTATCTTTGCCACGCTAAAATTATATTGGATAACTTTACTATGTACACAATGAAAAGACTATACTTAATTTTGTTTTTCTTGCCTTTGTTTCTTCATGTTTATGCTGTGCCTGCGTCGCCCGAACCTTTCTTTGTAGAGCAGGCAGATGGTTCTCTTTTGCAGGTTCGCATGATGGGTGATGAGTATGGAGGCTATATCTCTACTATTGATGGCAGGGCAGTGGCAAAAGATACTGACAATAGTTACAAATACATTGTTTTTGAATCGAATGCAACTCCTCGGTTGACGAATGTTTTAGCCCATAATGTTGATATGCGGGATGCAGACGAACTTTCATTCCTGAAAGAGCTTGATCAGAAGTTGCCTGTGCTTGAAGCGCAACGCAAAAAGCGTAAAGTGGCAGCAGCTACGCAGTTATCATCTACTTTTCCTCTAAAAGGTTCTCCTCGTTCTGTTGCTATTTTGGTCAATTTCAAAGATGAGAGTTTTGTAGTACCTAATCCAAAAGAGGCTTTTACTCGTTTGCTCAATGAGTCGGGTTATGCCGAAAACAATGGTGTGGGTTCTGCCCGCGACTATTTTATAGCTTCTTCCGATAGCGTTTTCCAACCTATCTTTGATGTGGTAGGACCCTATACGCTGTCGCATGATATGGCGTATTATGGTGGTAATTCAGGAAATAATAATTCTCCGCGTGCCGATGAGATGGTTATGGAAGCTTGCTTCTTAGCAGAAGCGGCAGGAATCAATTTCAAAGATTATGATACCGACGATGATGGCACAATTGATAATGTGTTCATCTACTATGCCGGTCACAACGAAGCCGAAGGGGCAAGTGCTAATACCATTTGGCCGCATCGTTCTATTGTGAACAACAACTCTGCTATTGTGAGTGGAGTGCGCATCTACGATTATGCTTGTACTTCGGAACTCAGAGGAAGCTCAGGTAGTTCGATGTGCGGTATTGGTACGTTCTGCCATGAGTTTGGACATGTACTCGGACTGGCAGATTTGTATGATACGCAAAAATCAGGTCGCTATACTATTGGTGAGTGGGATATCATGTGTTCCGGTTCGTACAACGGATATGGCAAGACTCCTCCTTCTTATACGGCTTTCGAACGCTTCTCGTTGGGATGGCTCAAGCCTGTGCAACTTGAAGCGGCAGGGCACTATCAGTTGCAGCCTTTGCTTTCGGCTAATCAGGCATATCTGATTGCTGACAATACGTTTGGTATGAATCCGACAGCTAATGCTGAATATTTCCTTTTGGAGAACCGTCAGCATATAGGTTGGGATGCTCCCTCTACTTCTTTACCCGGAACGGGTATGCTTGTTTGGCATATAGATTACAATGCTGCCGCTTGGTACAATAATTCTCCAAACAATGGTACTCCTTTGCGTTGCCATGTAGAGCCTGCGCATGGGCGTTCACAAACTTCATCTTTGCCTTCGGAGCCTTTCCCCGGTACGATGGGGGTTATGCAGTTCAATCCTGTGTTGCATAACGGTACCTCACTCTCGATGCCTCTCTTGAGTATCGAACAAGTAGGTGAGGATATTACGTTCATTTTCAAAGGCGATGGCGATACCAAGTTTGCTTTTTTCCCTGCTGAATTTGAACCATTCGTTTCTACCTATGATCAGTTTACCGGCAAGGCTACTTATGAGGTACAAACACTTTTGATTACTGGCAATAGTTTGGATCCGCTCGATCAGGTCACTTTCAGTACGCGTTCTAATTTCCAGTTGTCAACTGATTCGGCACGTTGGCAAACGTCGTATAGTGTTTTCCCCGAAGCAGATAGTACACTGTCTGAGAAACTATATTTGCGTTACAATCCAGGGAAGACGGTTTGCAGCAATACAGCCGGCAGTTTTAGTGTAATAACATCAACAACTCAGGTACTCAAGACGCTGCAAGGCACATCGCCTCGTCCTGTATATATTGAGGTGCCGCAAACCAATGAGCCGACCAATGTATCACCCTATTCCTTTACGGTTAGTTGGACTCCACAGGAAGATGCCGAAGACTATTATCTTACACTCTATACCAAAGAAGAAGGTAATTCTGAATATATGCAGAGCTTCGAAAGCTTCTTGTCGGAAACCGATATACTGATGCAAGAGTGGTATGCTACCTTCCTTCGGACCACTTCTTCGGTTTCGTCGGATGGCTCTCGGTCGCTCTGGTTCCGCGATACGGGCGATTCTATTGCTTCTGAAACCTATGCTCAACCCGTTACAAAACTTTCTTTCTGGCTCAATGCAATGACCACAGATGTAGAAGAAGTAGGAACGCTGTTGTTGTGGGCTTTTGATGGCAAAGATTGGAAGCAGGTAGAAGTAATTGCAATTCGCAGTAATATGAAACGCGTTGTAAAATCGTATACTTTCGACGAGAAGGATAATTATATCCGCTTTGCGCTTTCCTTTACGGAAACAGGAGGAGCAGGCATCGCCTTTGATGCCTTCAAAGCTGTATGTTCAGGAAAAATCAACTATATCTTCTCGGGACGTGACCGCACTATTCCCGCAGTTATGAACCAAGAAGGCAAGCCCTCTGTGGAGAATGCTTATTGCTATTTTGATAATCTGACGCCCGATACCGAATATTTCTATCAAATTCGTTGCGGCGAAGCAAAAGGTTGTAGCGAGAATCTTTCTGCTCTTTCCGAAGTAAAAAGTGTAAGAACTTTGGCAGGACAAGCGGCAGATAACCGTTTCTTGACTTTCGGTATCGATAGTTTGCACTATGATCCCGCAGCGCATCTTGTATATGTTCCTGTAGCAGATAGCAATCATTCTTTGTATATCTACGATGTGTATGGTCATCTTGTGACAACTATTGATGTCCCGGCAATGCAAAACTGTGTAGTCTTGCCGACTTCTAAGTTCATTCGGGGCAATATATATGTTATTAAATATTCTGTCACGGATAGAGTGAAACGCAAAGACAAATGGGTGAAGATTATGTTCTAAGTCTTTACTTGTTATCCTATCTTGGCGCTCCGATGGAATAAACCATCGGAGCGTTTTTTTTTTTTTAGTCTGCTATTTCTGTTTTCTATTATCTATTGTTTGTTGTTTATTGTCTGTTCTCTGTTCTCTGTTCTCTGTTCTCTGAGATAAGTATAGTTAATGGCTTTATTATTGGTTCGTTGTAGTTTGTGTTTCTACCGTGTTCGTTGTTCAGATCTTGGCTTGATAGTGGCTGAATCACCCATCAATCACCCATTAATCACCCACTAATCACCCACTAATCACCCACTCATGGTGGCTTGATGCTACTTGGGAGATAGTTAGTCCTCCGTTACCTATTAAATAGTTTGTGTTGCATTGTTGGGCATTTTAGACGCGATAAATCGCGTCTCTATACTTATGGCATGTTTTATCGGATAAAAATATATGAGAAAGTAAGAGAAGGGAGTATGGTAAAAGGGGAGTATGGTAATGGAGAGAGCATGGAAAGGACAAAGGAAATGGATAGTAGTTGTGAATAACATTTCCCTCTTGCGTATGTTCCAAAAAAGTGCTACCTTTGTTTGTTTTATATCTATCATGCGGAATATGGCTTTTGGGCATAACATACAGGCTTCATTCGGGCGTCGTCTTGGGCGCTTTGGTTGGCTTATGCTGTTGCTAACCATATTCTTACCATTCAGTTTGCAGGCGCGTACCGTTCGCATCTACGGCTATGTACTCGATTCCGACAATCGCGGAATAGAGTTCGCCAATGCTTTTATCGACGACACTTCGGTTGGCACAACCACCAATCGCAACGGCTATTACGACCTGCATTTCGAATTGCAGGATACCGTCACGTTGGTTTATTCGATGTTAGGCTACGAAACTATCCGACAGGCGGTGTATCCCGGTCGTGATATCATGCAAATCAATGTGGTATTGCCTACCAACACGGAGGCATTGGAAGAAATAGAAGTACGCGGGCTTCGCCGACAAACGGATATGATGGACCAAACCGATATTCAGACTTTGCGCGTGATGCCCGATGCCACAGGAGGGGGAATCGAGAGTATTCTCATCACTTTTGCGGGTGTCAATCAGAACAACGAACTCAGTTCCCAGTATAACGTCCGTGGCGGCAATTTCGATGAAAACTCTGTCTATGTCAATGGCATAGAAATTTATCGTCCGTTGTTGCTCCGTGCCGGTCAACAAGAAGGACTTTCGTTTGCCAATCCCGATATGGTGGATAATCTGCAGTTCTCTGCGGGCGGCTTCGATGCACAGTATGGCGACAAGATGTCGTCGGTACTGGATATCACCTACAAGAAGCCCGACCGTACTCAGTCGATTCTCAACGTGAGTTTGTTGGGTGCAAGTGCCTATGTGGGAACGGGCAATCAGAACTATTCCATGATGCACGGCTTGCGCTACAAAACCAACCGCTATATGCTCGGTGCCATGCCTACCAAAGGCAGTTATCAACCCAACTTTGTAGATTATCAGACTTATATCACTTGGAAGCTGGATCCTAAACGCAAAGAGCAATCCCGTTGGGAGATGAGTTTTTTGGGCAATTTCTCTCAAAACTCCTACGCTTTCCGGCCTGATTCGCTGAGTCAGGCATTCGGCACTTATGCCCAGGCGCGCAATCTCCGTTGCTTCTATACGGGGCAGGAAAAAGATATGTTCCGCACGGCTTTTGCGGCTTTGGGACTGACTTATAAGGCGAACCGCGACCTGCATTTCGATTTCACGCTTTCCGGGTTCTATACCAATGAGCAGGAGAACTACGACATTACTTGTGAGTATCTGCTCACCGACAAACCTATGAACGGAGAAGATACTTCTGCGTCAGACGAAGAAGAGTCGGTTGATGTGCTTGGTACGGGTATCTATCACGAACATGCGCGCAATCAGTTGCAAGCTGGTGTCGCCACTTTTGCCCATCGGGGAGAATGGCGGCGTGATGCCAACCGTCTCTCGTGGGGTGTATCCGCCCAAGCGGAAATGATAACTGACTGTATTTCCGAATGGGAGTGGCGAGATTCGGTGGGCTATTCTGTTCCTTCCGGTGCCGAAGATTTGGAGCTCTATTATGCCATGCGCGGGCAAACTTCGATGCGAACTGCCCGTATTCAGGCTTATGCCCAGGATACGTACAAATGGAATACTCCGCATGGCAATGTATTGCTCACGGGCGGATTGCGTATGCAATGGTGGAGTTGGAACAACGAAGTGCTTGTCAGTCCGCGTGCTTCTGTTTCGTGGTTTCCGGGCTGGAAACGTGACTTTGCATTCCGTTTTGCCACAGGCATGTATTACCAAGCACCTTTCTACAAAGAGTTGCGTGATACGCTGACCGATGTCACGGGCGTCACCCGTATTGAACTTAACAAAAACATACGGGCACAACGTTCTGTACATGTGGTATTGGGTGGAGATTATTATTTCCGGGCATGGGGACGGCCTTTTAAGTTGACCGCCGAAGCTTATTATAAGTATATGGACCGTGTTATCAGCTATACGGTTGACAATGTACGGGTGCGCTATTCCGGTGAAAACGATGCCATTGCCTATACCACGGGGCTCGATCTAAAGCTTTTTGGGGAGTTGGTGCCGGGTGCAGACTCGTGGATCAGTCTGTCGTTTATGCGTGCCCGTGAAAACCTGCTCTACGACAATCGTGGATGGATCAATGCACCACAGAATCAGGCAGTCAGTTTCTCTATGCTTTTTCAGGACTATATACCCAAATTCCCGCAATACAAGTTCCATTTGCGTATGATATTCAATACGGGCTTGCCCTACGGTTCGCCCCGTAATCTCGAAACGCGTGCTTCGCACACCATGCCCGGATACAAACGGATAGATATCGGTGCTTCACGCACTTTTTCTGCCAAAACCGACAAATGGATGCGCTCGAAGCATGTGGAGAGTTGGTGGGTGCAGTTTGAGGTACTCAATCTGATTAACTGGAACAATGTGAACTCGTATTTCTGGGTCAGTACCTATATGGGCGAGCAATACAATTCGCCTAACTACCTGACTGGCAGAATGTATAATCTAAAAATAGGTGTAGAACTTAAATAATACTATCATGACAAAGACCGAAGATACCCCTATGATGCAGCAATTCCGCAAAATCAAACAGCAATATCCCGATGCGATGTTGCTTTTCCGTTGCGGGGATTTCTACGAAACCTATCAAGACGATGCCGTTCGTGCATCGCAAATCCTTAATATAACGCTCACACACAGGAGCAATAAGTCAAAAAGCGAAGATACTGTCACTACTGCTATGGCAGGTTTTCCGTATCATGCCTTGGAGACTTATTTGCCCAAATTGGTGCGTGCCGGTATGCGTGTTGCCATTTGCGACCAGTTGGAAGACCCAAAACTAACAAAAAAGTTAGTCAAACGAGGTGTTACCGAATTGGTTACACCCGGAGTGTCGTATTCGGATACTACGTTGAATAACAAAGAAAACACCTTTGTGGCTTGCGTCAATTTGCAGAAGAATATCATCGGTCTGTCTTTGTTGGATATCTCCACGGGCGAGTTCTTGGTGGCAGAAGGCAAAGCTGATTATATAGATAAACTCCTGAGCAATCTCCAACCCAAAGAAGTATTGATAGAGCGGGGTAAGCGGGCGGAGTTTGATTCTTTGTTCGGCGGGCATTACTTTATCTTCGAGTTGGAAGATTGGATGATGACCTACGAGGCTGCCATCGACAGGCTTACACGGCAGTTCGAGACGCAAAACCTGAAAGGATTCGGTGTTGACCGCCTTCCGAATGCCATTGTGGCGGCCGGCGGTATTTTGCACTATCTCGACCAGACACAGCATTTGCAAACGGGACATATCCGCGGATTGAGCCGTATAGAGGAAGACAACTATGTGTGGATGGACCGTTTCACGGTGCGCAATCTCGAGATTTACGGCTCGCAATACGAAGGGGCAAAAACATTGCTTGATGTGTTGGACAAAACCCAATCACCCATGGGTGCACGTCTGTTGCGACGCTGGTTGGCATTGCCTTTGAAGGATATCAAACAGATACGCAACCGTCAGTCGGCGGTAGAGTATTGCTTCAAGAACCCTGATTGTCGCCAACAACTCAAAGATGCCGTTGCAGGCATAGGCGATATGGAGCGATTGGTCACCAAAGTATCTACATCGCGCATCAATCCGCGTGAAGTGGGGCAGTTGGCTGTGGCGCTCAATCTGCTGCAACCCATTCGTCAAGTCTGTGTAGAGAGCGACCTGCCGTATTTGCAACAAATAGGTGAGCGTATTTTGCTTTGCGAAGAAATACGTGACCGCATTATCCGTGAGATTGCACCTGACGCGCCTGCTTTGGTGAGCAAACAAGGCTATATACGCAATGGTGTGGACCCAGAATTGGACGAGTTGCGAGGTCTGCATGCCAATGGCAATCAATATCTTCTGGAACTTCGACAGCGGGAAGCCGCCCAAACGGGCATATCTTCGCTGAAGATTGGTTTCAACAATGTATTCGGTTACTATTTGGAGGTGCGCAATAGCAATAAAGACCAAGTTCCTGATACGTGGATTCGCAAGCAGACACTTGCGCAAGCCGAACGGTATATCACCGAAGAACTGAAGATTTATGAGGAGAAAATATTGGGTGCAGAGGAGAAGATGGCTATCATTGAAGCCCGTATCTATCAGCAACTTTTGCAAGATATGGCTGCTTTTGTACCGCAAATGCTGCAAGATGCCCATGCTGTAGCAGAACTCGATTGCTTGCTTTCGTTTGCCGATGTAGCACAACAAAACAAATATGTCTGTCCTGAAGTAAACGACGGTCTTGTGATTGATATTCACGGTGGTCGTCATCCTGTTATCGAACAGCAATTGCCTATCGGCGAAAAGTATGTGGCAAACGATGTCTTGCTCGACAATAACTCGCAGCAAATCATTATCCTTACCGGACCTAATATGGCAGGTAAATCAGCTCTTTTGCGGCAAACAGCTCTCATTGTGCTGATGGCGCAAATAGGCAGTTTTGTTCCGGCGGAAAGTGCAGTTATCGGTTATGTGGATAAAATCTTTACCCGTGTGGGCGCAAGTGACAACATTTCTTTGGGAGAATCTACCTTTATGGTTGAAATGAGCGAAGCTGCCTCTATCTTGAACAATCTTTCGGAGCGCAGTTTGGTACTTTTCGATGAATTGGGACGAGGCACTTCCACTTACGACGGTATCAGTATCGCATGGGCCATCGTCGAGTATATCCACGAAAATCCGGGGCATGCCAAAACCCTGTTTGCCACCCATTACCACGAACTCAACGATATGGAGACGGCTTTCTCACGCATTCGCAACTACAATGTGTCGGTCAAAGAAGTCAATAAGAAAGTTATCTTCTTGCGTAAACTGGTTCGTGGCGGTTCGGAGCATAGCTTTGGTATTCATGTGGCTAAATTGGCAGGTATGCCGCCCTCTATTGTGCAGCGTGCCGGGAAGATACTTGTGCAATTGGAGTCGGAAAACCGACAAGGTTCTATTGCCAAACCGACACAACAGATAAGTCAGAGCCGTGAGGGTATGCAACTGAGTTTCTTCCAATTGGAAGACCCTGTTTTGGAGCAGATACGCAGCGAGATATGCAATATCGACGTCAACAACCTTACTCCGTTGGAAGCCCTTAACCGCTTGAGCGAAATCAAGAAGATTGCTACCGGCAAAGCATAATAGCCTTGTAGGATTTGCTTATTCCGCTCAGATAATGTAACTTTGCAAATTGATAAAATTATATATCTTATGGACGAACAACAATTGCCTGTTATGCCGAATCCGTTCACGCATAGTATGAAATACGGACTTGTTTTGGGAGTATGCTTTGGTGTGGCTTTTATCTTGTCTGCTATCGGTATTACGGGATTGGGGGTACTCTCTTGGTTGATACAGATTTCCACATTGTATCTTGTTTGGCTTTTTACACGTAATTATCGCGAAACAGAATGCGGTGGTACAATGCGCTTCATGCAGGCTTGGTCCTATGTGTTGCTGCTTTTCTTCTTTGCCGCTTTGGTGGGAGGTATTATCAAATTCTTCTATTTGCAATATATCGCACCCGGCTATTTGGGCGAAACGCTTTCGCAGTCGTTGCTCTTGCTCGAACAGATGCAAATAGAGTTTTCTTCGGAGCAGATTGATCTCTTGCAGTCAATGATGACGCCTATTAACTATGTCTTTCAGGCGATAATGGGCGATTGCTTTTTGGGATTGTTTCTCGGATTGTTTTATGGTTTAATATTGAAAAAGAAATAATATGGATGTCTCAATTATAGTACCGCTTTTCAACGAGGAGGAATCGTTGCCCAAGTTGCACGAATGGATTGTTCGTGTTATGCAGGAACATAATTTTACTTACGAAATCATTTTTGTCAACGATGGTTCTACCGACCATAGTTGGCAGGTTATCGAAACCTTGTCAGAGGAGAATCCGAATGTACATGGCATCAAGTTCCGTCATAACTATGGCAAATCGGCGGCGCTCTATTGCGGTTTCCGTGCAGCAAAGGGCGATGTGGTGATTACTATGGATGCCGATCTGCAGGATTCTCCCGATGAAATACCGGAGTTGTATAAGATGATTACCGAAGATAAATATGACTTGGTAAGCGGCTGGAAGAAGAAACGCTACGACAATGCCATCACCAAGAACCTGCCTTCCAAACTCTTTAATGCCACAGCACGCCGTGTTACGGGGCTTCGCCTCCACGATATGAATTGCGGACTGAAAGCCTATCGGCAGGATGTGGTGAAGAATATCGAGGTCTTTGGCGAGATGCACCGCTATATTCCGTATTTGGCAAAGATGGCAGGTTTTACGCGTATCGGCGAGAAAGTGGTGCAACACCGCAAACGCGAATTCGGCGTAAGCAAGTTCGGTTTGAACCGCTTCGTCAATGGTTATCTTGATTTGATGACGCTTTGGTTTCTTACCAAGTTTGGCAAACAACCCATGCATTTCTTTGGTTTGATAGGCTCGTTGGTGTTCCTTCTGGGCTTGGTGGCGATATTGGTAGTCGGAATCCACAAGTTGGTAGCATTGGCAAACCATGTGCCGGCTATATTGGTAACCGATAGTCCGTATTTCTATTTGTCTATTTTGGCAATGATATTGGGCGCTATGCTTTTTTTGGCAGGATTCTTGGCAGAACTCATTATACGCAACTCTCAGGAGCGCAACAACTACCTCATAGAAAAAGAAATCTGAGACAAAGCATACAATATGTGATAAAAAAAACGCAAAGAGTATTTGCCATGTCTATTTTATTTTGTATCTTTGCAGCCGATTTGCCCAAAGGAAAGCGATATGAAGCAAAACGATTGGATAATAGACATAAATGCCTTGAAAGAAGGTACTTATGAGTACGAGTTCCATTTGGACGATGCTTTTTTCGCTGTCCAAGAAACCACTGAAGTACAAGGGGGAACTCTCAATGCAAAGGCACAATTGAGTTTGAATAAGTGGGGTGGAGCATTGCATTTGGCAGTAGAAGGAATTGTAACGGTTATTTGCGACAGGTGTTTGGACCCGATGGAAGAACATGTCAGCGCGGAGGAGAATTTGCAAGTAAAGTTTTCGGCTGCTGCAACTAATGATGAGGATGTTTGCGTTGATCCGCAAGACGGAGAGTTGGATTTGGGTTGGTTGTTTTATGAACTGATAACGATAAATCTTCCGATAGTACATCGTCACCATGCGGGTGAGTGTAATCCTCAGATGGAGGAACTTCTCCAAACTCATCTTTGTACTGAAGAAGATGTTGCCGAATGAAACCGAAGTCAGGAGGCATAACAAAATAATATAAAACTATAAAAGTAACAATAATATGGCACATCCTAAACGAAGACAATCGCACACCAGAACCGCTAAGCGTCGTACACATGATGTAGCAGTATTGCCGACATTGGCAATTTGCCCTAACTGTGGCGCAACCTACATTTATCACACAGTTTGTGGAGAATGTGGTTACTATCGCGGTAAACTTGCTATCGAACAAGCTGAAGCATAACGATAGCCATGTGAGAGAATTTGGTGTTAGGCTCTGAGTCAGCGACTTGGAGCTTGCCTTGTTTCTCATTAAAGCAAAAGACTATAAATATATATAATTACATGGAATACAACAACGAAAAGTGGCATTCCGCTTCGAGAGGAAGAGGAGCCGCAAACAACGAAAGAGGAACTCAGCGTCCTCAAAGCAGAAAGCAGTACGATAATGTTCACCGTGATGGTGGTGATTATCATAGTCGTGAACGTTTTACAGTTAACGAAAACACTTCGTATCGTCCTCGTTTCAGCGAGTTTACGCAAGCAGAAGGACAACAGCGCCGTTCGGGGCAACGTCCGCGTTTCCGTCAGAATGGTGAAAGCAATACGCGGGTAGAGCGTGTGCAATTCACGCCTCGTACACGCCAGGGCAACAACTATACTGATGGTTCTTCCGGCAACTATCGTCAGAACCGTAATTACAACCAAGAGGCAGGTTCTCGTCCTCGTTTCCAATCTGAAGACCGTAGTTTCGAGCGCCGTACGTCGCGCTTCAGTACAGAGAACACCAATCGTTCGGAAGGCAATGTGTATTCTCGTCGCAAACGCATAGAATATCATGAGCGTATAGAGCGTCCTGATGAACCGATGCGTCTGAATAAGTTCCTTGCCAATGCGGGTATCTGTTCGCGTCGTGAAGCGGATGATTTCATTCAGGCAGGTGTCATCACGGTAAATGGAGAAATAGTTACTACATTAGGCGCAAAAGTGCTTCCTACCGATAAAGTAATGTTTCATGACCAGACTATCCGTCGTGAACGTAAGATTTATCTCTTGCTCAATAAACCCAAAGATTGTATCACCACCATGGACGATCCGCAAGAGCGCAAGACAGTTCTTGATATAGTCAAGAATGCATGTGCAGAACGTATCTATCCGGTGGGTCGTTTGGACCGTAATACCACAGGTGTTCTTCTTCTCACCAACGATGGCGATTTGGCTGCCAAACTCACTCATCCTAAATTCGGTAAGAAGAAGATATATGCCGCTACGCTTGATAAAGAACTGACCGAAGAGAGCTACGCAGAAATCATGGCAGGTGTGATGCTTGATGATGAACTCATAGTACCCGACGCTTTGGAGTTCACTCGTGAAGACGATCGTCGCCATATTGGTTTGGAGATTCACTCGGGTCAGAACCGTGTAGTGCGCCGTATCTTCGAGAAGGTGGGTTACAAAGTGATGCAATTGGATCGTGTTTCTTTTGCCGGACTCACCAAAAAGAACGTTCCGCGTGGCAAATACCGTTTCCTTACTCCTAAGGAGGTAGCAATGTTGAAAATGGGAGCGTTCGAATAAGCATATTACAATGAAGAAGATTAGAGTTGCAATTGTTGGATATGGCAATGTGGGGCAGGCGGCTATGCAGGCTGTCCTGTCGTCAAGCGATATGGAGTTGGTGGGCATTGTCCGCCGCAATGTACAGCATATTCCTCACGAACTGAAGAACTGCAATGTGGTCGGCAGTATCGATGCCTTGTCTGATGTTGATGTGGCATTGTTGTGTGTACCGACGCGTGAAGTGCCTCGTCAGGCTGCAGCTTTGTTGGAGAAAGGTATCTCCACGGTTGATAGCTACGATATCCATACCGGCATTTGCAGTTTGCGTAATGAGTTGATGTCTATTGCCTGCGAGCATGGTGCAGTGAGTATTGTTTCTGCCGGTTGGGATCCGGGTTCTGATTCGGTAGTACGTTGCTTGATGAACGCTTTGACGCCCTCAGGTATTACCTACACCGATTTCGGTCCGGGGCGTAGTATGGGGCATACAGTGGCGGTGCGTGCTATCGAAGGAGTGGAAGATGCTTTGTCATTGACCATACCTTTGGGTACGGGGCTTCATCGCCGTATGGTATATGTGCAATTAAAACAGGGCTACGATTTCGAGGCTGTTCGGGAACAGATTCTGCAGGATGACTATTTCCGGCACGATGAGACCCATGTGCAACAAGTTGGTTCCGTTGCCGAATTGAATAACGTAGCGCATAGTGTCAATATTGTCCGCAACGGTGTGAGTGGTACGACGCACAACCAACAACTGGCGTTCCGTATGTCAATCAATAATCCGGCTCTCACGGGGCAAGTTATGGTGTCGTGCGCCCGTGCAGCAGTTCGTCTTCAACCCGGGGCATATACCATGATAGAGATTCCGCCTGTCTGTCTTTTGCCGGGCGATGTAGAGCAGAATATCCGTGCGTTGGTTTGATATATCCGTAAAATACGATAAAAAGAGATACGTACCGTGCTGTATCTCTTTTTTGTATGGAAATATTTGACTATCTTTGCAACATATAACTTGAGTAACTATGAAACGATTATCCCTACTGTGCTTTGTGCTGCTTTGTGCTGTATTGTTGCAGGCGCAAACGCAGAACCAATATTACTTGGCATATATCGAAACCTATCATCAGTTGGCACAGAAGCAACAGCAGGCGCACCATATTCCTGCCAGTATCACTTTGGCACAAGGGTTGTTGGAATCGTCTGCCGGTCGCAGTGAATTGGCAATGAAGGCAAACAACCACTTCGGTATCAAGTGCGGAGGCGAATGGAAGGGGACGTCTATGACTAAAGACGACGATCGTAAGGACGAATGTTTCCGTAAGTATAAGCGGGTAGAGGAGTCCTACGAGGACCACTCCAAGTTTCTTCTTCGCGACCGCTACCAATCTTTGTTCGCCCTGCCGATTACCGATTACAAAGGTTGGGCGCGTGGCTTGAAACAATGCGGTTATGCTACCGACCCTGGCTATGCCGACAAACTGATTCGTATCATCGAGACTTATAACCTCACGCAGTATGACCTCGATTCCCGGTCGCAGTCTGCAAAGAAACCCGTTCTCCAAGAAACGGATATTGAAAAAGAAACCGTCGAAGCCGAACCCGAATCCAAAGGCAAAGCATCGTTGCAATCGTCTGCATGGAACGAGGTGGAACTCGTTGTCGAACACCCTGTTTATCGGAACAATGGTGCTCGGTATGTGATTGCCGAAGAGGGTGATACCTTCGAAAGTATAGCATACGAGTTCAATATTTACCTCTCCTCGCTCTATCGCTACAACGATATTGTCAATCAGCGTTACCAATTGCAGCCGGGCGATAAGGTGTATCTGCAACTGAAACACCGCAAAGCCGCCAAGCAGTTTGCACGCTATCGGGTGAAACGGGGCGAGAACATTTGGCAGATTGCCCAAGACAAAGGTATGCGCCTTAACACTATCTACAAACTCAACGGTATTCCTAAAGGGCAAGACGTAATGGTCAATCAAGAACTCCGACTCCGATGAAACGCAGCAATACAGAAACCGTAGGGGCGGTCATTACGCAATTCTTGCGTGAAACAGGGCTCGAGAAACCTTTCCTAGAACACAAATTAGTGGAGGCATGGCCGCATGTCTTGGGCAATATGGTGGCGCGTTATACTGGTAAGATAGAAATCAAAAACGGTGTCCTTTACGTGCATATCACGTCCTCTGCCTTGCGGCAGGAACTGTTCTTGGCACGGTTTCAGCTGGTCAAGAAACTCAACGACTATGTAGGTGCAGAAGTTATATCCGATATCCGTCTGTTAGGCTAATTACAACATGAAGCAATGATTTATCCTCTTGATTTTGAACATAGAACCGACTTTGCGGCAGTGCGTAGCCTGCTAAGTGACTATTGCACATTTCCTATCGGAAAGGAGCATGCCGATGCGCTGACGTTTGTCTCCGACTACAATCTGGTAGTCAAGCTACTTGACCAGACGCGCGAAATGCTCTCTGTGTTATCTGACGCATCCCTCGATTTTCCACAATGCGAAATGCACGACATGCGCGAAAGTCTCTCACGCATCCGTATCGACGGGCTTTTTCTTGAGGAACAGGAACTCTTCCGCTTGCGCAAGGCTCTGGATGCCGTTGTGCAGTATGCTCATTTCTTTGCTTCGCTCGATGCAGAGCGTTTCCCTGTCCTTTCCACGCTGACGGATACCGAAACGGGCGTTAGCAGCCTCTCGCCGCTTCTCACTGCCATCGACCGTATTTTGGATAAATACGGGCAGCTCCGTGATAATGCTTCCCCTCAATTGGCAGAAATCCGGCATGAACTGCAGAAGGCACAAGGCTCTGTGTCTCGGGCGTTAAACTCCATTCTCCACAAGGCGCAAGCCGACGGACTCATCGATAAAGATGTGGCGCCCACTTTGCGTGAAGGGCGGTTGGTCATACCGGTGCCGCCTATGTACAAACGCAAGTTCGGGGGCATAGTGCACGATGAGTCGGCAACTGGCAAGACCGTCTATATCGAACCTCAGCAAGTGGTGGAAGCCAACAACCGTATCCGTGAATTAGAAGGAGACGAGCGTCGGGAAAGAGCACGCATACTGACTGCTTTTGCGTCGTATTGCCGACCGTATCTGCCCGATATCTTGCAGTCGCAGTCGTTCTTGGGTAAGGTTGATTTCCTGCGTGCCAAAGCGCTGTTGGGGCGTGAGTTGGGTGCTATTGCGCCCATTGTGGAGAATCGCCCGATGCTCCGTTGGCGTGAAGCCCGTCATCCCTTGCTTATGCTCACTTTCCGCCGTTCGGGCAAGCAGGTGGTTCCTTTGGATATTGCCCTTGATGAACATAGCCGTATATTGGTTATTTCCGGTCCGAATGCAGGCGGAAAATCGGTTTGTCTCAAGACGGTAGCGCTTCTGCAATACATGATGCAATGCGGTTTGCTTGTTCCGATGAGAGAAGATTCCGTCATGGGCTTCTTTCGCGACATCTTCATCGATATCGGCGACCAGCAATCCATCGAAGACGACCTTTCAACCTACTCGTCACATTTGCGCAATATGAAGTACTTCGTGCGTAACAGCGGTGAAGAGTCGTTGTTGCTCATAGATGAGTTCGGCGGTGGTACAGAGCCGCAGATCGGTGGCGCGATAGCCGAGTCAGTGTTGGCGAAACTCAACGATAACCGCTCCTATGGGGTCATCACCACGCACTATTCCAATCTCAAGCATTTTGCCGAGGATACCGATGGTGTTGTCAATGGGGCCATGCTCTACGACCGTGGGCAACTCCGTCCTTTGTTCCAATTGTCTATTGGGCAACCCGGTAGCTCTTTCGCCATTGAGATTGCACGTCAGATAGGTTTGCCCGAGGATATTATTGCGCAAACCGTTGCTCTCGTGGGCGAAGAGCATATCGATTATGACAAGCATTTGCAGGATATCGCCCGTGACAAGCGGTATTGGGAGAACAAGCGTCAACAGATACGCCAAAAGGAAAAGCGGCTCGAAGAGCGCTTGGCGTACTACGAAGACGAGATTGCACATCTCAAAGAGAAAAAACGTGAGATGCTGGCTGCGGCGCAACGTGAGGCTGCCGAGTTGCTCGAAGGGAGCAATGCCATTATCGAAAACACGATTCGTACTATCAAAGAGGCGGCTGCCGACAAGGAACGGACCAAACAAGCGCGTCAGCAGTTGGAGCAGTTCAAAAGCAAAGTCAATCAGCCGTCTGCCGATACTGCTGTCGGGGTGTGGGCGTCCCCGCCCGCAAAAACAGGCAAAAAACATCGTTCCGCCAAACCGGCTGTAACGCTGCAGGAAAAGCCTGCTGTCACGGTCGGTTGCAAAGTCCGGATACGGGGAAAGAATATGATAGGCGAAGTGCTGGAACTCACCGATAAAAAAGCTTTGGTGGCGTTTGGCAATCTTCAGTCGCAGGTCAGCCCGAAAGAATTGGAGTACGTCTCTGCCCGTCAGGCGAAGAAAGGTATTGCTGTCAATACCCAACCGCTCAGTGTCAGCAACGAGATGCGCCGGCGCAAACTCAATTTCGCTAAGGAGCTTGATCTCCGGGGCAAACGGGCAGACGAGGCTTTGACCGAAGTGATGAACTATATCGATGATGCCGTTATGGTTGGAGCGGAGGAGGTACGTATCTTGCACGGCACGGGTACGGGTGCGCTCCGTCAGGTGGTAAGGGGCTATTTGCAGAATGTAGCGAAGGTGCAGTCTTTCCACGATGCACATCCTGATAACGGCGGTGCCGGTATCACGGTAGTCGAATTATAACCGTTTGTTATTATCAGTAGAGACGTATCGTGCTCCCTCTTTTTTTGTTCGATATAGCTGCCTGTCTCTGTGCTACCGTTATTTGGTTATTATTTGGTTATTATTTGGTTATTATTTGGTTGTTCAGCTACCCTTACGCTACTCGTAAGCATACAGAGTGCTATCACACCCCGTAGCATTATGGGACTTTTATGGGCTTTATATGGGACTTGTATGGGCTTTGCATATAATGTTCGCCTGACTTTGCCCTGCCGATACTGCCTTATTGCGTCAGTTGTTCGTACCGCCTGAGATTCACACGGTAACTGATCGTCGCATCGGTATAATCGTTTCGGGCTTGCAGTAAGAGCGATTGTGCCTCCAATAGGTCTGACAATGGTGCTAATCCTGCTTGATAATTGAGTTGCGATAGGCGCAGATTTTCCTCTGAATGTGCAAGTGTTGTGCGGATAATATCCAGATGGCGCAGAGCCTCTTCCGTCGCATGGTAAGCCTGTTCGGTTTGCAGTACCATCTTCGCTTCCATATCTTGCTGTGTATTACGTGCTTGCTCAATCGAGTAGTTGCGTTGCCGTATCTTATGAGCCGTCTCCCACCAGTCGGTCAGTGGTACACTGACCGTGAAGAATGCCGTACCGTTGTGCGCAGGCTTGTCGAACAGCATATCATTGTATGAATACGCCAAACCGAAAGCGGCTTGTGGAAGTGCCGTACCGATATCCATTTTCTTTTGCAGCTGCTCCGCACGTATCTGCAAATCCAGCAAACGGCTTTCCGGACGGTCGAGTACGGCATATTTCCGTTCGTCTTTGCTCATCAGTTGCAAATCCGTAACAGTTATCGAGTCCATTATCATAAGGCTGTCGGAGTAGGGCAAGCCTATTGCCATACATAGTGCTTGCCGTGCCAAACTGAGTCCGTTCTCCAACTGAAGGGCTTTGCTGCGTACCTCGTTCTGCTTGATAAGCACGCGCAGTCTGTCGTTGGGGATAGCCAAACCGGCACTGATAGCGGTCTCTACATTCTGCTCTATCGTATCCAAGAGCGTCTGCACTGCTTCCAGTGTGGCTCTTTTTTCTTGCAGCCCCACTACCAACCAATAGCTCTCTTCCACCGTTTGGAGCAGTTCTCTTTCCTTTATTTCGTTCTGCAGGGTAGCCGCTTCTATACCGATTTTCGCCAATCGGTTGCCGTTGACTATTCTGCCGCCGGCAAATACGGGTTGCACTGCCGTTACGCCGGCCGTCACGCCGTGTTGGAAAAGCGATATCGTATTGTTAAGCCCCAAGAGAGCACCATATTGCTCATACAAAAGATTGAGTAAGTCTAATACTGCATTATTGTGCACGATGTCCTCCATACCTATCTCCACCATAGGATGGAGCGAGTGGTAACCCAATGCGATGCCCGACACGTTAGGAAAGTATTTGGTCAGTGCCTGTTTCTTTGTTTCCTCCGCTTTCTTTATCTCTAATTGCGCATTCTTCAGTTCTACGTTGTTCTCACGGGCAAGTTGCAGACACGAATCCAGACTTAATGGCTCGGCTTTTGCCGCAATAGCCGAACCGACGGTTATCAATAAGGACAATATGTATATCTTCTTCCCTTTCATTTTCTCGCATAAACTTTCCAATATACTACCGGCAAAACGGTCACCACCAAAGGCAAAGTCATCACCGTACCGAAACAAATCACTACGCCCATCGGCATCCACAGACTCGTATGTGCTACTATCATCGGAATGACGCCCAACGCTGTCGTTGTCGAGGTGAGGAAGATAGGACGCATTCGTCTCAAGCCGGCTTCAAAGGCGGCTTGCTTGGCATCCATGCCCTTTTCTCTGCGCAACATCTCTGCGTATTCGTACATGATAATGGCGTTGCGCACAATGATACCAATCAGACTTACCATGCCTAATACGGCTGTAATGCTGAAGTCAAGCCTGAACAGATAGAGCCCGAAGCATGTTCCGAAGATACACAGCAGACTCATGCAGATAGATAGCACTGAGATGGATATCTTGCCGAAATGGTAAATCATTAGGGCGAACATTACGAGCAATGCCGCTAAGATAGACCATACCAATTCCGGTATAACCTCTTTGTTTACGGCACTCAGTCCGCCGTAGGTGATTTCGATATCGCTTGGCAGATGGGGCAATAGCTGTGCGTCAATGAGTTTGGCGACATCCCTTTGCCCTTTCGTTGAAGAAGCCTTGCCGCGCATGTCGGCTCCGATGGTAATCGTAGGGATACTGTTGCGCCTTGTGATAGACGAATGATGCCATTCGGGAGTCAGTTCCGCTACTTGTCGCAAAGGCACCCAAACACCGGGCATAG
Organism: Bacteroidales bacterium; assembly: GCA_022783865.1. Taxonomy (GTDB): domain Bacteria; phylum Bacteroidota; class Bacteroidia; order Bacteroidales; family Paludibacteraceae; genus Colicola. The sequence goes on along the minus strand of JALFYY010000017.1, from coordinate 20,027 downwards.
CCGTTGGTATAAGCATATTCCGGATTTCGTCGTAGTTGATGGTATCTGTTCCTTCTATATATAGTCTCACCGGAATACGGTAATCGCCTTCCCATATACTGGTCAGTCCTTGTCCGCCTAATGCCGACGACAGATACACCGACAGCATGCTTTGCGATATGCCCAACCGGCTTGCCTCTTCTGCACGGAGCGCAATCTGCATCGACTGCACCGTCTCATCGTAATCCGAGTGTATCCAAGTCAGTTCCGGCACTTCTGCCATCAGTCGCTTTATCGAGTCCGCCCATGGCTCCATAGTGTCTGTATCTGCGCCTTGCAGGCGTACTTCTATCGGATTGCGCACTGCCTGATAGTCTAATTGCTTGAACCTTATATAGGCGTTCGGGAATGCGTTTTCGTAGAGTGGGGTGTATTGGTTCAGTACTCGTAGGGTGGCAGCCGATGAGGTGGTGTTCACGATGAATTGCGCATAACTCGGTTTGCTCATTTGCGGAGTATATGTGGCGTGGAAGCGGGGTGAGGCTTGCCCGACGAAAGAGGTGATGTTCCGTACGAGCGGGTCTTGCACCAGTATCCTTGCCATACTGTCAGCCACTTGGGCGGTTTCTTCCAAACTCGATCCTTCTGCCATGTGTATCTCTACCGCAAAGCACTCCCGTTCTGCTTTCTGCATCATCTGTACGTTCAGACGGAAGAAGATACCTATGCCCAGTCCTACTAAACACAATGCTGTCAGTATCACTAACCACGGACGGCGGAAGCACCTGTCTAATAGATACTTGTAGCCTCTTTGCAGGCTATCGAAGAAGCGGTTTTGCCCTTTTTCAAACCAATTGAGACGCTCGTTTTTCCGTTTGCCGATAAACTGTACACTCAGATAGGGTATCACCCATACGGCATAGAAGATACTGGCAGTCAGTGCAAAGGCAATCGACCACGGGAAACTTTGCACAAACTCTCCCAACGGACCGGTAATGATTTTCGTAGTGGGGAACATCATGCCTGATATGGCACAAGTGGCAAGCGTCATCGGGATAAAGAGTTGTTGCGTACTGACACTTGCGGCGTTCCATCGGCTATAGCCTTTTTCCAACCTGTCCACATAACCGTCAATCACTATCACCGAATCATCCACAATCATACCCAGCACTACTATCAGTGCCGCCAGCGTTACTGTGTTCAGTTCTATGCCGAACAAGTACATGAAACCCAATGCAATGGCGGTACATACCGGAATACCGGTGGATGCTACCAACGCCGTGTGGAACGGGAACAACATCATCATCACGGCAATCACTACTACGATACTGAGCAGTAGGTCTCTCAAAAACGAATTGACCGAACTGCTGACCACTTTCGGCTGGTCGGTAATGCGGTGCAATGCCAAATCTGGAGGGAAATCCTGCCGTGCTTCTTCCAATATCTTCTCCACTTTGTCGCCGAAAGCAACAATGTTGTTGCCCGGATACATCTCTATCGAAATGATGAGCGACGAGGCGCGTAGCCCCTTCTCGTAGTATTCCACATAGTTGTCCGCCTTTTCGTATCGGCGGTTGATACGGGCAACATCGCTCAATCGGACGGCATGTCCGTCCTGAGGGTTGTAATACACAATCTGTTGCCCTAACTCATATTCTGAACGATAAGGAATATCCACTTGGAGCATGGTGCGTTCCTTGCCGTTTTCTATACTGCCGTTGACAGTGCGGAAACCTTGTGTCGCCAATTGGGCGAGCAAGGTCGTTTGGTTGATGCCGTAGGTGGAAAGCTTTTCGGCATCTGTTTCGATATGGATTTCTTCTTTTTGTTGCCCTAATATGCGCAGGTTGCCCATTTCGGGGATAGTGCGTAGCCTGTCACAAAGCATGAGCGAGTATTCTTCCAACTCACGGGGAGTGCGCTCCGGGCTTTCTACTGCCAGCAGCATGGAGGATGTGTTGCCGAAATCGTCAATCACCACAATTTGCAATACGCCTTGTGGCAAAGAGGTCTTTTTGAACAAGTCCAATCCAGCCCGTATCTTGCTCCATACCTCGTCTTTGCGCTCCACCTCTAATCTGAGCTCGGCAAACACATATACTATCCCGTCTTCCGTCACGGAATACGTGGTAGCTTTGTTGATTTCCGGATAGGTAAACAGAAAGCGTTCCAACGGCTTGGTCACTTGTTCTTCTATTTCTTGTGCAGTTGCTCCTGGATAGATGGCTGCCACAACGCCTTGCCGGATGGTGAATTGCGGGAACTCGTCTTTGTTCAGATGGGGCAGGCTCCAAATGCCGAACAATAGCAAAGCACCCACCACGAAAAACACTATCCCGTGGTTGCGCATAGCCGCCTCTATCGAATTCCTTTTCTTCATCTTCTACTTGTTATTGCTTGTAAACTGTCTTCTTCCCCGATAATGCAATATTAACTATTAATTATTAACTATCTTACAGCCCGTATATAGTTTCTGGTAACCGCTTGTAATAATGCTGTCGCCTGCCGTCAAGCCTTCGCTTGCCAATACGCCGTCTTGCACGAAGGCTTGCGAGCGGATAGCCTGTCTTTCGGCTTTGCCGTTGCGGACCACCCATACGCTGAGTCCTTCTTTTCTCGTCTGAACGCAATGGGCGGGAATTACATAGCCGCTCATCGTTTCTTTGGGAATCGATACTTTGCATACCATGCCGGGCATAAGGAGATTATCCTTGTTGTTCAGCGTCATCTTCACTTCGTAACTGTGCGACAGACGGTTGCCGTTGATGCCTTTTTCGGTAATCTTGCCGGTGAGCGGTGTATGGCTGACAGCCGGTATCTCTATCTGTCCGGTTTGCCCTGTGCGGATAGAAGCAATCTCGTTCTCCGGTACTGCAAAACAGATATTGACTTGGTTGATATCCATCAGGTTCACCACTCTTTGTCCCGGTGCTAATTGTTGTCCTGTTTGTACGTTGCATTCTCCCAATACGCCGTCTGTAGGAGCAAGCAGCGAGCAGTTGGCTACCTCTTTTCGGGCGATATCTGCCATACTTTGTGCTTTCTGTAACTGGGTCTGTATCTCTATCCATTGTACTTCCGCCACACCGCCTTTGTCGTACACTTGCTTGAGGCGGTTGTATCCGTCTTGTGCTTGACGGAGAAGTGCCTCTGCTGATTGCAATGCGCTGATGGCTTGCGTATTATCCACTTTGGCAATAGTGTCCCCTTGGTGCACATACTGATGGCTTTTGCAGTAGATACGGGTCAGTTGTCCGCCCAACGGGAAACTCAGCGGAGTAGTGCTCAGTGCCTCTACTTCGCCCACATAGTTGTTTTGTGCCTGACTTGTCGTCGGTTCTACTACATATATTTCCACCGGCAATGCTGCGTCAGTTGCGGCAGGCTTTTTCTTTCCGCTGCAAGCTGTTATCCCTGTCAAGCCGGCAAAGAGTAAGATATAGAAGAATGTATATTTTGTATATTTCGATGTGTGTCCCGATATATGTTTCATAGAGTACCTTAGTTTGTATTTATAAACAAATACAAAAATCACGCCAAACTTCCTTGTGCCGGCATATTTAACGTGAGTCAGGTATAAATAATTTATTGAATTCACGTTAGCGGTCCGACAGCGGAAGATGATGCCCTGTATTCCATAACGTTCTACTTATTATTCTCCCCATCTCCTCATCTATTCATCTTCTCATCTTATGATTCAAATACCCGCAAGCCTGCATGAGTGGGTGATTAGTGGGTGATTAGTGGGTTATTAGTAGGTGATTCAGCCGATATCAAGCCGGCATCTGAAAAAGGAATACGGTCGGAACACAGAGTAAAGACGAAGAAGCAAAAACTGATTAACGTGAGTTCGTCGAACTCACGTTATATTATGATAAGTAAAAAACGGTTTGACCGACGATGCCATATAGATAATTAACTGAAAAAAATCTTACCCTTTCTATTGTGAGTTCCAAATAATTGTTGTACCTTTGCACGCAATTTGGCATAAACTGAGGGGTAGTATATCGATAGGTATTGTGTAGCAAATAGTTATGTGAAAATACCGTTGCAAAGAGGATAAGCCAATAGGGGAAGAATTGGGATGAAAATGGAGTGTGGGAGCAGAAAACGGGGCGGAACAGTATACTGAAATAATTAAAATTTATAATACAATGTCAAAGATTTGTCAAATTACAGGCAAAAAAGCCATGAGTGGATGCAATGTGTCTCACTCCAAACGTCATACAAAACGGACGTTTGATGTGAACCTCTTCCACAAGAAGTTCTACTGGGTAGAACAGGATTGCTGGATCAGCCTCAATGTGAGTGCGGCCGGCCTACGTACAATTAACAAAATCGGATTGGACGCTGCTTTGAAGCGTGCTGCCGAAAAAGGGTATTTATATGAATAATTAAGGAGGAAACTACAATGGCAAAGAAATCAAAAGAAGCACGTTGTCAAGTAATCCTTGAGTGCACAGAGCAAAAGGCCAGCGGTCTGCCCGGTACGTCTCGTTACATTACCACTAAAAACCGCAAGAATACTCCCGAGCGCTTGGAGTTGAAAAAGTACAATCCAATTCTGAAGCGTTATACTATTCACAAAGAAATTAAGTAATAACTATGGCAAAGAAAGCGGTTGCAACCCTGCAAACTGGTAATTCCGGTCGTACATACAGCAAATGTATCAAGATGGTGAAATCACCTAAAACCGGTGCATACATCTTCCAAGAGGAGATTGTTCACAACGATAATGTGAAAGACTTTTTCAAATAAGAAACCTGCTACAAGAGCAAGCGGCACTTTTGTAGTTGCTGTCGGCTCATAAGCAAAACTTATAACACCCATCCCTATACCATCCGGTATAGGGATGGGTGTATTCTTGTATGTGTATAGGTGATAAAGTTTTGCTTGTTCGAATAATTGTTGTACCTTTGCGCATGAATCGGCACTCGGAATGCTTCGTGCAAAAGAGTGCGGGTTTACACTGTGGGAATGATTTCCTATGCGGATAGAAATTCCGGCAGAGACATCTTGAAGAGGCATTTACTAACGTTTTGTTGTTATTCTCGGTGTTTTTGGCATTTGAAATTGTGCGGATTATAGATTTATGCAGAATCAGAAATATGACAAGAGAGTATAATTATTCGTTAATCATGAATGTTGTTTCAATTTAGGAATCCACTCGTTAAGGTGGATTTCTTTTTAATAGGGTTACTATCGGGATTTCGGCGTTCCGCCCGCAATGTTTGCCGGTGTGTTTACCCTACCATTATCTGACCATTACTTGAGTGCTACTTGACTACTACCCGACTGCTACCGGAGTGCTAGGGAACCGCTACCGTACTGCTGAGCGGGATGATTTTTGCCGAAATGTGCAGAAAGGTTGTGCTATGTCGCAAATTATTACTATCTTTGCCAACTAAACAACTATGACGTACTATGGATAGTAATTTCGGATTTGTGCGTGTGGCTGCAGCCGTACCAAGGATTGAGGTGGCTAATTGCGATTATAATGCGGAACAAATCAAACTGCAAATCGATGAAGCCGTTGAAGAGGGTGTGCAAATCATCTGTTTCCCCGAATTGGCTGTAACGGGTTATACTTGTGCCGATCTGTTCTTTTTGCAACAGTTGCAGCAAAATGCGCTTACTGCGTTGGAGAACATCTGTGCCTATACGCAAGGCAAGCCGATTGTGGCGATTGTGGGCGGTCCGCTCAAAGTGGATAACAACTTGTATAACTGCGCTTTTGTGATGACCGATGGCGAAGTGGTGGGTGTAGTGCCCAAAGTGAATTTGCCCAATACGTCGGAGTTCTACGAGAAACGCTGGTTTACTCCCGGTCGCACTTCCATTCCCAGAATTGAATTGTGGAGCGGTGATGTGCCTTTTGGTGCCGACTTGCTTTTCATGACGAAGAACTATTGCTTTGGTATCGAACTTTGTGAAGACCTTTGGTCTCCTCTTCCTCCATCGACACAATTGGCAATCCAGGGGGCGGAAGTCATTTTCAACCTTTCATCGTCAAACGATGTGATGGGCAAGCCCGATTTCCGCCGTCAGATGATTACGCAACAATCGGCCCGTGTGCATTGCGGCTACGTCTATACTTCGTCCGGAGTGGGCGAAAGTACGACCGATGTGGTATTCTCCGGCAGTACGTATATAGCCGAGAACGGCACTATGTTGGTGGAAGGCGAGCGTTTTGTCACATACTCACGAATGGATATCTCCGAGATAGATGTCGAGCGGCTTCGCACCGACCGTCAACGCAATACCAATTTCACTGCCGACCATGTGGGCAACTACCGGAAGATATATGTAGCGCCGGTGGACGACGGTTTTGTTGAGATTGCTCCTTTGCACCGCCGTTTCCATAAACTGCCTTTCGTACCGGACCGTGCACACAGGGAAGACTATTGCCGGGATGTACTGAACATACAGACGTGCGGTTTGGCACGCCGTTGGGAACATACGCATGCCCAAACACTGATTATCGGCATTTCCGGTGGCTTGGATTCTACTTTGGCATTGCTGGTATGTGTGCATGCGGCAGATTTGCTGGGTTATAGCAGGAAACAGATTATCGGTGTGACTATGCCCGGTTTCGGTACTTCGGACCGTACGTATCAGAATGCCCTTCGTTTGATGGAAACATTGGGTATATCAATGCACGAAATTCCTATCCGCGATGCCGTATTGCAACATTTCCGCGATATTGGGCATAATCCCGAAAACAAGGATGCGACCTACGAGAATGCGCAAGCCCGTGAGCGCACGCAGATACTGATGGATATGGCTAATCAGTACAACGGTTTGGTGGTAGGAACAGGCGATTTGTCGGAGTTGGCATTAGGTTGGGCAACCTACAATGCCGACCAGATGTCGATGTATGGTGTGAATGCCGGTGTTCCCAAAACTCTGGTACGCTGTTTGGTGGACTATGAGGCACAATACAACGATACCGACGATATCAGTGAACTCTTGCGGGATGTGCTGGATACTCCTGTTTCGCCGGAATTGCTGCCTACCGACGAAGAGGGCAATATTGCGCAGAAAACCGAAGACAAAGTAGGGCCTTACGAGTTGCACGATTTCTTTATCTACTATCTTTTGCGCTATGGTTTTACCCGTGAAAAGATTGCCTATATGGCGCAAACCGCTTTCGACGACGAGTATATGGCGGACGAAATAGACCATTGGCTTTCTGTCTTTATGCACCGCTTCTTTACGCAACAGTTCAAGCGCTCGTGTATGCCCGACGGACCGAAGGTGGTATCCGTTTCGCTTTCGCCGCGCGGCGATTGGCGTATGCCGAGTGACGCTTTTGAATTTTAATTGGTTATGAAGAAATATATCTTATCTGTTTTCTGCTTGCTGACGCTTTTTGCACAAGCACAAATATTGGAACCTATTCATTGGACAGCGGGAGAGTTGCAAGTGACTGACAGCTTGGTCGAACTGCAACTGACTGCGACCATTGATAAGGATTGGCACCTCTATTCCACCGAATTGCCCGATGGCGGACCCAAGGCAACGACTTTCATTGTAGATGGTGCTACTGTTTTGGAACTGGTGCCGAGCCAAATGCCGCAAATGGCGTACGACGAGAATTTCGGCATGATGCTCTCGTATTTCGAAAAGCAGGTGGATTTCAGTCTGCGTCTGTTGCCTGAACCGGATAAAGCATTGTCGGTGGCAGTGGAGTATATGGCTTGCAACGATATGCAATGTCTGCCGCCTACTACCTATACTTTTTTTGAGAATGCGTCGTTGTCGTCGCAGAATGAAGATGTTTCACCTGTGAACGGAACGGCTCAACCGGGTTTGTGGATGATATTCCTGATGGGATTGCTGGGTGGTTTCCTGGCTATTTTCACCCCCTGTGTATGGCCCATTATTCCGATGACAGTCAGTTTCTTTCTGAAAAGAGACAAGACGAAGTCGGGTTGGAAAGATGCGATGCTCTATGGTTTGGCCATCATCATTATCTATGTAGGATTAGGACTCTTGATAACGCTTATTTCCGGGGCGAGCGCACTCAACAGTTTGTCCACCAATGCGGTGGTAAATTTGCTGTTCTTTGCTCTGTTGGTGGTGTTTGCTATTTCTTTCTTCGGGGCATTCGAACTTACTTTGCCGGCGTCATGGAGTACCCGTTTGGACGCCAAAGCCTCGAAAACGACAGGCTTTTTGAGCATTTTGCTCATGGCTTTTACTCTGGTGATAGTTTCGTTTTCCTGCACCGGACCAATTATCGGCACTTTGCTTGTTGAAGCGGCAGGACGTTCTCTTTTGGCGCCTGCCGTGGGTATGTCGGGTTTTGCGATAGCATTGGCATTGCCCTTTAGTATTTTTGCTCTCTTTCCGCAATGGCTACACCGTATGCCCAAGTCGGGCGGTTGGATGAATACGTTCAAAGTGACGCTCGCATTTCTGGAATTGGCATTGTCGCTCAAATTCTTCTCTGTGGCGGACTTGGCGTATGGCTGGCATTTGATGGACAGGGAAGTATTTTTGGCACTCTGGATTGTGATTTTCGCACTTTTGGGTGTGTATTTGTTAGGTGGTATCCGCTTCAAGCATGATGGAGAAAAGAGCCATACATCTGTCACCCGTTTGATGTTGGCAATCATATCTTTGGCATTTGCCGTATATATGGTTCCAGGACTTTGGGGTGCACCGCTGAAAGCCATTTCCGCTTTTGCACCTCCACTTACGACACAAGATTTTATACTCCGTCAAGGGGAACAGCAAAGCCATACGCTTTCGTCTTACGAAGAGGCTTTGCTGCAAGCCAAGAGAGAAAACAAATCAGTGCTTCTGGATTTCTCGGGCTATGGCTGTGTCAATTGCCGCAAGATGGAAGCCAAAGTGTTGTCTGACGAAAGGGTAGCGAAGCGATTGCAAAACTATGTAGTTGTTACGCTCTATGTGGACGACAAAACGCTACTCGAATCGCCTCTCATGGTCACCGAAAACGGCAAAGAGAAAGTGCTCAAGACGGTAGGCGACAAATGGAGTTATTTGCAACGTACAGAGTTCAAGGCGAATGCGCAACCGTATTATATTCAATTGGATGCAGACGGTAAACCTGTCAGCGGGTCGTATGCTTACAACGAAAACGTAGAGGATTTCCTCAATTGGCTAATTCAATAAACTAAAGATATGAACTACAAAACACTGGCTTCACATCAAGCTGACAAACAATCCTATAAGACGCGTCGTCCCCGTGAGAAAGAGATGATTTTCGGCATTCGTGCCGTTATTGAAGCGATTGATGCGGGCAAGCCGTTAGACAAGATTCTGCTCCGTCGGGATATGTCGTCTTCATTGGCGAAAGAACTGCTCGTCAAACTGCAAGGACTGACAACACCGATACAGAAAGTGCCGGTAGAGAAACTCAATCAGTTTACCGACAAGAATCACCAAGGCGTGATTGCATTTATTTCGCCCATTGAGTTTTATAATATAGAAGATTTGTTGCCAAGTATTTACGAGCAGGGCAAAGTACCTTTCTTGGTGGTGCTCGACGGCATTACGGATATGCGTAATTTTGGTGCAATAGCCCGCACATGTGCTTGTGCAGGAGTTGATGCTATCGTCATTCCTGCACGTGGCTCAGTGGCGATTAACGGTGATGCGATGAAGACTTCTGCCGGGGCATTGCACAGTCTACCTGTATGCAAAGTGGAGAATATGCAAGTCGCACTCGATTTTCTGCAAAAGTCTGGCTGTGTGGTAGTTGCGGCAACTGAGCATGCAACTGCCGATTATACGGCAACCGATCTGACGAAACCTTTGGCAATCGTTTTGGGCTCGGAAGATACGGGTATTTATCCCGACAATCTGCGCCTCTGTACCCATCAGGTGCGTATTCCGATGACGGGAACGATAGAATCGCTCAATGTGTCGGTAGCAGCAGGTGTAATGATTTACGAAACAGTGCGTCAGCGTGGTATCTAACACTTCCTTTTTATGACTGTTCTCTACGAAGATAACCATATCATTGCGGTCAACAAAACTTGCAACGAGATTGTGCAAGGCGACCGTACGGGCGATATGCCTCTTTCGGATATGGTGAAAGCCTATCTCAAAGAGAAATATCAGAAGCCCGGTGAGGTGTTTCTCGGTGTACCGCACCGTTTGGACCGCCCTACTTCGGGTGTAGTGCTTTTTGCCCGTACAAGCAAGGCACTTACCCGACTGAATGAAATGTTCCGTTCGCATGAGAGGATACAAAAGACCTATTGGGCAATTACCGAACATGCACCCGTTCCGCTGGAAGGACGATTGGAACACTATCTCTTGAGAAAGGAGCTACAGAATAAATCGTATGTGGTGCAAGAGGGTACACAGAATGCCAAACTGGCAAAACTCACCTACCGCACTTTGGGACATTCCGACCGCTATTATTTGGTGGAAGTGCATTTGGAAACAGGGCGGCACCATCAGATTCGTTGTCAGCTTTCTGCTGTCGGCTGTCCTATCAAAGGCGATTTGAAATATGGTGCCAAACGAAGCAATCCGGATGGCGGTATCTCTCTGCATGCCCGATCGATAGCATTTCAACATCCTGTCAGCAAGGAATTTATACGCATTGTGGCGCCTGTACCAAACGATAGACTTTGGCAGGCATTGTCATCTGAGCAAGACGAAGAACTATGAATCTGCACCGCCTTGTCATATGCTGTTTGCAAGCGATTCTGTGTTTCTCGCTTTCAGCCAAAACGGTGACATATACCGTCACCTCCAAAACCACGGTGCTGGCTGATGGCGATGAACCGGTCGGGAGTTTTGCAGAGTATTCCCAAACAGGTACGACAGGGCAACGCGGACAGATGACAACCGGCAATCTTACCTCGCTCATTCTGAATGGTTTTCAGGACTTGCGGCTCTGTCGGATTACCCTTGTGATGCGCTCTAACAAAAGTGCAGGAGCCGGCTCGCTTGAAGTAAGAGCGGGAGAGGATGTTTTGTGGAAAATATCACCGGCAGCTTTCTCTGACGAAGAATGGGCAGGACGGTACACAACCGATTGGACAACGATTACTTGTACTTTGCCAGAACCCTATACCGTTCCGTCTGCCCAACCGCTTTCTATTACCATTGCAGCAACTGTCAATTCGTTGTACATACAATCTTATACAATTGAATATAAGGAACTCCCGATTCAATCGTTTACTATTGATTTCCGTACGCATACCGATACTGTATTATCGTCATTAACAGAAGAATTTCCCGGTGCAGGAGTCGTATTGAGGGATTTCGATTATACTGATGATGTCTGGCATTTTGTCGGGTGGAGGGTAGATCCGCTTGTGGAAGAAACGGAATCTGTGACTTCGCTTCTTCTGTCCGGCACAAAGTATTTTCCCGATGAAAACACAGTTTTGCATGCCGTCTATGCCGATGGTATCCCGCTCCCTGAAAATCTGATACAAGATACGTTGCACGAATCAGGTTATTACACAATGGCGGATGCACGGTATTCTTGCATTGCCACTTCGGCGGTGAATGCTGACGGGCGTCTTCATACAAAACCTATTTTGTTGGAGCATAGTGAGTTGTATTCTTTCCGGTGTAGCGATATTCCGCAGAATGCAGTCTATTATATAGATTTCGATCCGCATGACAGTACTGCATCTGTTACCCATGTTGCATCGGGTCGCCCGATTGGTTATAATCCGTCACGGCATATTTTGCAACGGCGTGATACGACGTGGCGTTATTCGGTTTTGCCCAACCATACGGTGCAATTCTTTTTCGATGATAATAATATAACCTATTCTCTTCGCGCAATCACCGGCACTAATCTGGCAACGATTGATTCCCTTTGGTATCATGCAGATACATCGATCCCGACAGGTTCGGAGAATATTCTTTTCCGTGTGGACGAGTATTTGGAGCCACTGGCAATCAATTATACTTCCTATCCGCAAGGCTTGGACGCACTTCCGCAAACTGAGGTTTTGCCATTGGTGATTACTTCAGAGGGTATTTTCAATCCGCAAGGCGTTTGGTTTTCCATCTACAATATGCAAGGCAACCGGATATGTGCCACCAATCGGCAAACGCTGTCTTTTGCAGAAGAACCGTTATCCTGCCTTATACCCGGCATTTATATATTGTATTCGGAGAATTATAGCCGTTGTTTCCTGTTGCCGTGATTTATCCCGGCAGAGTAATACGAAAGTATCCTATAAGCCTTGTATGACCCTTGTATAACCCCTGCATGTACCCTTACTTGGCAGGTAGATGAAAGCTATGTGGCAACTGCTTTCTTTGTTGGTGGATATTCAACATGAAAAGTATCCTTTTCTCCGGTGTTGACGGGTGGAAATCTATGTTTGTCTATATCCGGATTCCGGAAAAGACCGTAATTTTGCCCGCTATTTGACGTGGCAGGTAAATAGATTTTTGGTGTTGTCTATTGTGAGATTAAAAATATTGTTTTAACTTTGCCACGTTATTATGTGAACACACAATTTGTTTGACGAAGCCAAATCAACTTGGGTAAATCTGGTAAATTTACAAGTGATTGAATGTTTGGCGGATGCTGATTATTCCAATGACTCTGCAAGTGATGCAGGGGCATTGCGGTAATGTAGTTGATTCCCCTGTATATCAGTTGTATATTTACTTATCCCCGACGGCGATGGCAGTCAGGAGCGGGCATGTGTGCAGGTGCCCCCTCGGCGCAAGTTGCAGAAAAAGTATTACTAACTTAAAAATATACAATGTATGGGGTTCTTCAACAAACAACGCATAGACGGCGTTACCTATGACGGTCAAGGCGATGAGCGCAAAGGCTTTATCGATGTCATCAAATACAATGGTGAAGCCGATGAACTGGTCTGGAAATTTCCTTATGACAATCTTTCTATCGGTGCACAACTGATTGTAAACCAGAGTCAGGAGGCATTGTTTTACAAAGGCGGTGCAGTAGCCGACGTGTTCGGACCCGGCACACACACCCTTTCGGCGAACAATATACCTATCCTGCAAAAGATTATCAATCTGCCTTTCGGCGGCAACACGCCTTTTACGGCAGAAGTGTGGTATGTAAGCAAGACAGTCAGACGTGACCTTCCTTTCGGTACGCCTCGTCCGATCGATGTACTCGACCCGCTCTACGGCGTGAGCATTCCGGTGCGCTCGTTCGGTACGTACGGTTTGCAGATTGCTGATTCGTCGGCGTTTATGACACAGATAGTGGGGACACTGCATCTTACCACCAATGAGGACATTATCGACCAGTTCAGGTCGCTTGTAGTACGCAAACTGAGTAGCTGCATCGGCAAATACATCACACAGAAACAAATCTCGGTAGTGCAAATCATGTCGTATCTGGACGAGGTGTCCGACTATGTGAAGAACGCTATCAACGAGGAGTTTGCCATCTACGGCTTGCGCATTACCAACCTGGATGTGGAATCCATCAATTTCGACAAAGAAGACCCGCAAGTGGCACAGATTCTGCAAGCACAGACCGCCGCTTCCGCCATGGATTTCGAATCGGCAGCTTTGGCAAGAAAACGGCAGCGCGAGGGTTATACCTATCAACAGGAACGCCAACTCGACGTAATGCAGACGGCCGCAGGCAACGAAGGCGGTGCCGGTCAGATGATGGGCGCCGGCATGGGATTAGGTATGGGCTTCGGTGTAGGCGGCGCTTTCGGTGCACAGATGGGCAACATGGCAGGCGTGATGAATGCACAGCCGCAAACACAAGGCAGCGTGCCGCCACCGCCACCCGTGAATAATGCGATGTTTCATATCCTTGTGAACAATGTGCAGCAAGGTCCGTTCGACCTCAACACATTGGCACAGAAAGTGCAAACGGGCGAACTGACACCTAATACATATGTGTGGAAACAGGGTATGCCGCAATGGGCAGCTGCATCGCAATGTACTGAGTTGCAAGGACTTTTTGCTCCCGTACCGCCACCTCCTCCAACTGTATAACCCAACTACTCAACTATAAAATTCATACTATTATGATTGGATTGATTTTGCTTGGCGCAATCGCCTACGGCGTATATTTCCTGTTCTTCAAACAGTTTTACATTCTTATCAAAGACAGAGGTCCTGCGCCTTTGTCGATTGTCAAACTCATCAAAGACGCCAATCCGCGTATGGGGCTGGCGGAAGCCAAAGAGGCGGTGGACAATGCGCCCTACATCGCTCCTCTCGGCAAACTCTCCTACAGCAAAGCCAAAGCCGTTGTGGCAGAAGCCAACAAGTCGGGGGCAGCAACAGAACTTTATATCCATTTCCTATGGAAAGGCAAACTGCCTTTGGGACGTCAAACTAAATAAGAAACCCACTATGAACACAGACATAAAACGGGACGCAAAAGTCTCCGGCATCATAGGCGGTACGCTGGTGGTTGCCACTATCGCTCTTTTCGTATTGTTCCGCCCGGCAGAGCCGAGCGCAGTCTATTGGTTTAATTTCGCCTTCAGTCTCTTGCTTGAAGTGCTGTTCTCAGGCTTGTTCGTTTTCGGCAAAAGCCGGCAACTCTCGATGCCGTTCTATATTGCTACCTGGACTTATATCGGGTGCTATATAGTGCTCAGTATCTGCACTATGGGCATCTATTTTGCTCTTGTAGAACCGGGTGTTTTGACTTTGGCAACCGAACTGGCATTCCCCAAACTGCATTTGCCCTACGCCCGTGTATTTGACGGTATTGCTGCCATCTTCCAAGAAAACGAGTCGTTGGGCAGCATCATCTATTTCTCTGTTTTCATTGCGTTGACGGCGATTTGGATTATCACCATCGCTATTCTGTGGCGTACCGATGTGGCTTATACCGAATCGGTGCAAAAACTCAAACAGACACACGAAGAAATCATCAATTTCGCCCAACAGGCTGCTTTGCTCAACAAGAAATATCAACGTATCTGTCAAGAAAAAGGCATCCGCTACGAAACGCATTCCAACAACAGTTCAGTACTTGACAAGTTGGTTAACAAGATACAGTTCCTCACGCCCAATGTGCTGCAATCGCCAGTGGCACAAAGGCGCTTGGCAGAACTCTTGGCGGAGTGCAAAACCATTATCAATGAAGCGGATGCAGCTACAGAAGACCAGATAGAAACTGTCAACAAAAAGATGAACAGTTTTGTCTTGGACGCTGTTGACGAAATAGATATGCTCAAAAACACCACCCGAAAATAATCACTCTTATGGAAAACGAAACCAAACGTTGTCCCGTCTGCGGGCAATCTGTTCCTGCCAATGCAAACAATTGCCCTGTTTGCGGTTTCCCTTTGAAATAACTCCTAAAATAATACTATACAATGGCTCAACTCGAAACATTAGAATGCCACGGATGTGGTTTCCCCATCGGACTCGACCAATTGGACAAGTGTCCCCGTTGCGGTGAAAAGAACTTCATCAAAACCACTATCGACCCACTGGTGCTGGACCAGAAGAAAATCAATGAGTACATAGGTTTCTACCAGAAAAAGACTGAAGACAACCCCAAAGATACCAACGCTTTGTTTGCGATGGGACTCTTCTATTTGCGCTTGCAGAACTACGAGCTGGCACAGCGCAACTTCAAGCAGGCGGTTGACCTTTCGCCCTTGGAGCCGGATATGTACTACTACTATGCACTTTCGTTGGTAGGCGGGCGTTCGCCCAAAAACCTTGACCACGAACAAGCCAAACGCATCGAAGAGTGGCTCAACACTGCCATCAAGATGCAGCGCAAGCGTAAGTACCTGGCACTGATGGCATTCATCGAACAAGGTGCTTTCCTGAGCAATGGTCTCCAAGCCAAAGAGCAACCCGACAAATTGATAGCGGAGGCACTCAAGATGGTGCCGGATGGCGGCGAAATGGTGGAAATCAGTACGCATGTACGGCTCACGGACCCGACCAATCAGGAATTCTTCGAGCAATTGCAGGGTGGAAAACAGAAGGAAAAAGACGAAGAGGGAATCTATTACAAAAATTACTATATATCCGGCTACATCTGTCCTTGTTGCGGGAAACACAGTTTGTCTTGGGGAAACGAACAGACTGACAATCAGTGCTATTGTACCGATTGCGGCAATCAACTTCCCCGTCCTCCGTTTGCCCGATTGGACAGTTGGGTATGCCGCTATCCCTCGCCCCGTGACTATTATGCCACCGAGGATATACACAAGGGAGCCTTGCGCCTGATTGACCCGCAGGAACGTTGGACTTTCCTGCATAATCTTTGGGAGCCGAAAAAGCCTGAAGATTTTGCCAAACCGTCCTATCCCGTATTCAAACGCCTGTGGCGGTTTGCCGTGATGCTGCTCTGTACATTTATCTTCTTTATAATAGAAGCAGCCGTGGGCTATTCCACAAAGGCAATGCGTGTTGAAGAAAAGACTTCCGTACGGCAGGAATACCGCGAACTCTATGGCAAGAAAAACTACGGTACTGCCAAGCGCAACGAACTCATGGAAGAGTTGAGAACTGACAGTATTGCTGCCGCCGAAGAAGAAAAGGCTTTCTTTGATGAATATTGGATTATCGGGTACGACGATGCGGACAAACAATATCACTACGGAAGACCCGACGAAAATACCCCGTTGCCTTACAAAGCGGAAGGTATTCACAAAAGTTACAAAGCATTGCTCACGTTGCTCTTTCTCCTAATACCTTTCATTATCTGGCTTATCAAGACCATTGTACAGTTCAGTGCCATTTCCCGTGAACGCAAGAGTATCAGCCAACAAAACAAAGCACGGCGCGAACAGTACGAAGCCGACTTGAACTATTTCGAAACACGGCCCACCATTCAAGACTATGTCTGGTTCTGTCATGCCTTCATGGGCAAAGACGGAGTGGGCGGCAAAGGCGATTTGGTGGCGGATGCACTCCGCAAGAGCGGTGTGGACGAAAAGGATGTGGCAGGCAAAGTGCTGTTCCTCAATTATTTCGATTGGCAAGACGCCAACGATATGCCGTCGGCTGAGCCCGAAGATGTGCTTGACCGTATCTACTACGTGATTGCCATTCCGGAGAAAGACCAACTGACCATCTACGAAAACTATTGGGAAACCCAATACGACTATGTTTCCGATTGCGACTCTGAATCCATCTTCTATAAGAACATCACCTCTGTCAAGAAGCAGGACGACTGTATTCTCATCCGTATGGTTGGCGGTGAAGAAAAGACAATCATGTTGGCGCCTTACAAACGTACCAATATCTTGTACTATCAAGCCGAAAAACCACAAGACAACGAAACCTTCTCCATCACCCGTACCGGTAATGTAGAGGAGTTCGTCAAGGCGCTCAACAAACTTGTTGCTTCGTATCAGAAATAATATCAATTACTCAAATAAAACAATTACATTATGGCAAAAGATACTAAAAAATCGAAAGCCCCGAAAGGAAAGAAAGCCTATCAACAAGGGTATGTATCCTTTACGCCGGAAGACTTGCAGGAACAAGCCAGAAAAGACCCTGCCAACGCAGCCGCCTATGACTTGCTCGACCAAGCCATGACCACATCTTCGCATATCACTGCCGAAGACAAACACAATTTCGACAACGGAGGTACCGTCGATATCGATGATGTATATCCTGTTTCGGCGGAAGAAACCGAAGAAATGGATCGTCTGCTCGATGAAGCGGAAAAAAGGGCAGGCAATCCTAATGAACCGTTCTTCCGTGACCGCCTCAATGAATTGCGCAATATTGTCGGTTGGTCGAAAGAACGCCACTGGAACTTCTCGTGGATGATTATCCTGGGAGCTGTTATCTTTGTCGTTTTCCTCTTTTATATGGCAACAGGTTCTTCTGATTTGTCAAAAGAAGAAAGACGTGTAGATATCGTGAAGAACTGGACGGCTATGGATACAACCTTGGTACTCAGTGAAACAGAATATCCGTCTATGAATTTGGAACAAATCTATGCTAATGCCAATAACTACAAACTTTATGGATGTGGTCGGTTGGCGAGTACACATAAGCACAATCTGAAAGAGGCGGAACGCTTTCGTGCGATGGCCGATACTGCCACTGTGAAAGAAAATAGAAAAAGGTGGATATCTATGGCAAAAGATTATGACAAAAAGGCGGAACAGGCTCTTGATGAATTCAACGATTACAACAAGATGAAGTTCAAACAACTGAAGAAAACCGCACTGCGTGAAGCCAAAGAATCACTTTCCGAAGCCCAAAGCACCAAACGTTGGGCGTGGGGATTCACTTTCTTCTTCATGTTCCTTATTCCGCTCTACATCTATGCCGACCGTCCTTATGGCTGGATGGAAAGCCGTCACCGTACCGAAGCCAAAGTGTTGGGCGGCATACGGAAATGGGCTTTTGCCATTGCAGGAGGATTGGCAGGCGGTGCACTCGCTATGGATTTCTTGCCGGATACGATTGTCAAATGGTCCGACGGTTCTACCAGCACAGAGGGCAATGCAGGCAATATAGTAATCCTTGCTATCAAGATTTTCATGTACATTGCCGCTATCGTCATTGTGGCAGTTGTTTCTACCGTGATTATGCTCTATGCCACTATTCAGGGCTTGCGTCGCAACTACGACTGGACACCCGTCAAAATCCGTCTCAAAGCTATGTTTGGCAAAGCCAAAGCCGTTGCAGAGGACGCTATTGCAAAGAAATAAGACGATTTGATATTATCGTTCTGATGCTGTTCAGCCGCTTACCCACAAGGTAAACGGCTGAATTTGTTTGAGTAGTTGAGGAGAAGAGTAGTTGGGTAGTTGAGGAGTTGTACAATAGTAATTTGTCTTTGATTCTTTGTCTTTGTTCCATCTTTCTATCGTATTCCTTTTTCAGATGTCGGCTTGATATCGGCTGAATCACCCACTAATCACCCACTCTGGCAGGCTTACGGGTATTTAGATCATAAGATAAAGATGAGGGGATGAGAAGATGAGGTGATGAGAATATGTTGAGATGAAGAGAATATAAGTACAACGTTATGGAATACGGGGTATGATTTTCCGCAGTTATACTATGTACCGAAATTTCCATTAGTAAATGCAACTTTAATGAAAGCTGTAGGATGTGAAGAAGCGAATGATTTTATTCAGCGAAAGAGAGAGCAAAAAAAGTGCTCATCTCCTTCGGCTGAAACGGAAAATTTGCTATCTTTGCACCTCCTTCCAAAAAGTTACAGAGATGGGACAAATTACCAAAGCGCAAAGGTACACAATTTTTGTGATGTACCAAAAAGGTTATAACAGAAGTTCTATTGCCGAAGCGATAGGCAAAGACAAGTCGGTGATTAGCCGCGAGTTAAAACGTAATGCGAACTCGAAAGGTCAGTATGTACTCACCACAGCGCAGCAGTTGGCAGACATCCGCAAAGAGCGTTTGAAACGCAAGCGTAAACTGACGCCAGAGGTTACAAACCGTATAGATCGCTATCTGAGAAGGGAACAATGGTCTCCGGAACAGATTGTTGGGTATTGCGAGCGACAGGGTTATAATATGGTACACAAATCTCTGATATATGAATACATACGTAGGGATAAGGAGTCAGGCGGTGATTTGTGGAAATATTGTAGGCACAAGCTCAAGAAACGCAGGCGCCATGTGGGCAAAAGTCCTCAAATCAAAGAGCGCAAACCCATTAGTGAGTTGCCGCAAGCAGCCAAAAACAAAGAGTTTGGTCATTGGCAGTTGGATTTGATAGTCGGACCGCAAAACAGAGAAGCGATGGTTACATTGACGGAAGTGCATACCAATCTGTCGCTCATCCGCAAATCAAGGCACGGCAAAAATGCGATGGATATAGCGGATTTGGTAGTGGAAATGTTGCGTCCTTACAGAAAAGCAGTGTATAGTATTTTGACTGACAATGGAAGTGAATTTGCTGATTATAAGTATATAGAAAGACATTTAAAGACACAGGTTTATTTTGCCGACCCATACAGTTCGTGGCAAAAAGGGGCGGTGGAGTATGCCAATAAATTGTACAGACAATATATCCCCAAAAATGCGAATTTTGATGACTTTACAGAAGAGCAAATTAAACAGATACAGGATAAGATAAACAGAAGACCAAGAGCTAAATTGAAATTTAACACACC
>JALFYY010000015.1 GCA_022783865.1 Bacteroidales bacterium | reverse complement strand
TCTGAAGGTCGTGGGTTTGAATCCCACCGGGATCACTCCTTTGGGGCTTAATTGTTTATTTGTCATGCAACACGAAGTCATTCTGCTTACCATTTCCGGAGACGATCGCCCTGGCGTAACTTCTTCTATCACATGTATCTTAGGTAAATACAATGCCATTATCCTGGACATCGGGCAATCTAATCTCCACCATCGTTTGGCATTGGGTATCATGTTCAAAATCGATAACGTGGAGCATTCGGGCGATATGCTCAAAGAAATCCTGTTCAAGTGTACCGAATTGGGTGTACAAGTCGGTTTCACACCGGTAGAAGATTCCACTTATTCCGCATGGGTCAGTCGTCAAGGTAAAAGCCGCTATGTCATTACGCTCTTAGGCAAAGAAATCACTGCCAAGCAGGTTTCTTTGGTTACCCAAGCCCTTGCCGACCGCAATCTCAATATCGATTCTATCAAGCGTCTCACCGGACGTCCTGCCTTGGACGCTTCCGACCTCGATTCCCTTCGCTCTTGCGTTGAATTCTCCGTTCGGGGTGAGTTGTGCGACAAACACGAGCTCGCCGCCCGCTTTATGGAAATATCTGCCGAAGAAGGTGTCGATATTTCTTTCCAGAAAGACGATATGTATCGTCGCAACCGCCGTCTCATCTGTCTTGATATGGATTCTACGCTCACCAAATCCGAATGTATCGACGAATTGGCAGAACGAGCCGGAGTAGGTGAAGAAGTAAAGGCCATCACACTCAGTGCTATGCGTGGTGAGATTGATTTCAAAGAGAGTTTCCGTCGCCGTGTCGCGCTCCTCAAAGGCTTGGATGCTTCCGTACTCGACGAGATAGCACAATCTATTCCTTTGCAAGATGGAGCCGAGCGATTGCTTACAGTGCTCAAACGCTGTGGGTTCAAGATTGCCGTACTTTCCGGAGGCTTCACTTTTGCAGGCAAACCGCTCAAAGACCGCTTTGGTATCGACTATCTCTATGCCAACAATCTCGAAATCGTCGATGGCAAACTCACAGGCAACTACCTAGGCGATATTGTTGACGGCAAGCGCAAAGCCGAACTGTTGGGACTCATTGCACAAATGGAACACATTGAATTGGAACAGGTTATTGCCGTTGGTGACGGAGCTAACGACCTTCCCATGCTCAACGAAGCCGGTCTCGGTATCGCTTTTCATGCCAAACCGACGGTCAAAGCCAATGCCCAGCAGTCTATTTCTACCATTGGACTCGACGGCATTCTCTATTTCTTGGGCTTCCGCGATGTGCACCTGA
Organism: Bacteroidales bacterium; assembly: GCA_022783865.1. Taxonomy (GTDB): domain Bacteria; phylum Bacteroidota; class Bacteroidia; order Bacteroidales; family Paludibacteraceae; genus Colicola. The sequence continues at coordinate 105,605 of JALFYY010000015.1, read as the reverse complement.
ACGCCATCTGTTAAAATCATCATAAATAGGGATTGACAAACTGTCCGGCAATAAGTAATTTTGTGGCGTTAAACCTACGCTGAAACTATCGCACGCTAACAACTATGGAAGAGAACAAATTGACATTGGCGGATATGAATATGGGCGATCGTTGTATGATCGTCAAAGTGCACGGACACGGCGGTTTCCGCCACCGTATATTGGAGTTGGGGTTCGTGCAAGGCGAGATTGTCACTGTCGTCAAGAGTGCTCCGCTCATGGATCCTGTGGAGTACGAAATTATGGGCAGCCACGTCAGTCTTCGCAGGGCGGAAGCACGCCGGATTGATGTTGTATCCCTTTCCGAAGATGCCCATCCTGACATTGATTTCCATGGCACTATCGAAGAACACGTGCGTGCCGAAGTGGAGCAACTGAGCAAAACCATCAGTGTTGCCCTCGTCGGCAATCCTAATTGCGGGAAAACCTCTTTCTTCAACTTCACTACCGGAATGCGTGAGAAAGTGGGCAATTATAGTGGTGTCACTGTCGATTCCAAAGTCGGTACTTTCCACCATCGGGGCTACACTATCAACCTTGTGGATCTGCCCGGCACATATTCCCTTACCGAATATTCGCCCGAAGAACTCTATGTCCGCGATTATTTGGATAACCAAATTCCTGATATCGTCCTCAATATAGTCAATGCGGGCAATCTTGAACGCAACCTCTTCCTCACGACCCAGCTCATCGACCGTGACAATCCTATGGTAATGGCGCTCAATATGTACGACGAACTCCAATCCTCGGGCGACACACTCGACCACGAAGCACTCGCACACATGTTGGGATTCCCTATCGTACCAGTCATCTCCCGTACCGGATGGGGTATCGAAAATGTTTTGGAAGCCATAGTCCAAGTCTATGAAGGTAAAGCAAAAGAAACCAAGCACATACACATCAACTACGGCACAGAAATGGAGGCGGCTATCGCTGAGATTAAAGCCCTCATTCGGCAAAACGACTGCATACCGGTTTATCACTCCCGCTATGTGGCGCTCAAGCTCATAGAACAAGACCAAACCACCATGCAGGAAGTCGCCAAACTCCCTAATGGACAGGATATTATCGCAGCCTCTCTACGGCTTTGCAAACAGATAGAACAACAGACCGGCGACAATATCTCCTCCGTCATATCCGACCTTAAATTCGGGTTCATTAGAGGTGCGTTGAGTGAAACATATACCCATAACAAACAACAGGAACGCAAGCAATTAGGCTATGCTCTCGATAAAGTATTGACCAATCGTTGGTTAGGTTTCCCTATCCTTTTTGTCTTCCTTTTTCTCATGTTCCAAATCACATTCGGACTGGGGGCTTATCCGCAAGAATGGATAGAAATGGGTTTGGGTGCCTTGGGCAATTGGTTGCGCAATGTCCTTCCTGCCGGTATGTTTGCCGATTTATTGGTCGATGGTGTTTTGCAGGGAGCCGGTGCAGTACTTGTTTTCGTGCCGCAGATTATGCTCCTCTTCTTCTTTATTTCCATTCTCGAAGATACGGGCTATATGGCGCGTGCCGCCTTCATCATGGATAAACTTATGCACAAAATGGGATTGCATGGAAAATCCTTCATACCTTATATCATCGGTTTCGGTTGCTCCGTTCCTGCCATTTTGGCAGCGCGGACATTGGAAAATCCGAGAGACCGCATCCTCACGGCTATTACAGTGCCCTTCATATCCTGTTCCGCACGACTGCCGGTCTATCTGCTTTTGGTGGCGGCATTTTTTCCGCATCATCAGGCCCTCATCTTGCTCAGTCTTTATATGGTAGGATTGATTGTTGCAATCATCACTTCGCTCATTATTAGCAAGATAGCCTTTCCCAAGCAGTCTAATCCTTTCGTAATGGAACTGCCCCCGTATCGTATTCCCACCATGCGAAACGGACTCATTCACATGTGGGACAAAGCCAAAGAATGGCTCAAGCGCGTCAGTACTTTGGTGCTCCTCGCTTCCGTCATCATTTGGGCGTTGGGCTATTTCCCTGTGTCTGACGGTGAACGCACCAAGAAAGAACAGATGGAACAATCGTATATGGGCAAAGTCGGGCGTTTCATTGAGCCGGTCTTCCGCCCGTTGGGACTCGAATGGAGAGCAGGAGTGAGCCTTGTCGCAGGTTGTGCCGCCAAGGAAGTGATTGCATCCTCAATGGCGGTCTTGTACGGCGTTGAAGACGAAGGGGCTGAAATCGAAGAATCTCTTCCGGAAAAGCTCCAGACCATCACCAATGAAGCGGGCGAACCGCTTTATACGCCTGTCTCCGCTTATGCCATGCTCCTCTTTATCTTGCTCTATTTCCCCTGCATATCCACACTGATAATCATGCGGCAGGAAATCGGTACCAAATGGATGCTCTTCAGTATGGTCTATAGCACCGTTCTTGCATGGTTGGTCGCATTCGGCTTCTACCATATAGCTTTGCTCTTTGTATAAAACAGGAAAACAACATTCATAACCAATCCATCTCGGCAATTATGTGGCAAATCATAGCAGTAGGTATCATTCTCATAGCGGTAGTCGCATATACCGTCTATCGCATTTGTCGTTATTTCCGTCAGTTCCGCCAACGCCCGTCCGGCTGCCAATCTTCCTCCTCTTCGCTTTCTTGTCCCGATTGCCCCCTTGCCGGTCATTGCAAAGACAGCAAAGTTGCCAAGGCCTCATAGTCACTGACAAAATCCGCCATTCCATCGGGAAAAACATTTCTCAGCGTCACCATTCTATCGACATTTTTACCACTAAGCATGACCATTCCATCGGTATTTTCATCTCCAAGACTCTCACTCCCATAGAGGATTATACTTTGTAGCTACCGTTATTTGGTGATTATTTGGTGATTATTTGGTTGTTATTTGGTGATTCAGCTACCCATACGCTACCCGTATGCTGTCTATACGCCCTCTTTACAACAGCATTGCAATATGAACTGCTAATTACTCACTATTCTTCCTCTTGTGTGGGTGTAATTCATAAATATTCACTATCTTTGCACACAATTACAGATTAGTATATTATGCAGTATAGTCAAGCCACCTTCTCTTTATCACCAAGTGCCGGAGACTTTGTCAATGACGTATTGGTAGCGATGCTCGCAGAATTGGATTTCGAAACCTTCGAAAATCCTGCTACTGACACGCTCGTAGCCTACGTACAGACCGAAAAACTCGATGAAAACGCACTCCGCCGTCTCATCGAAGACTTTCCCTATTCCGGCGTAACCTTGCAAGAACTCTCGCTCTGTGACAACATCGACTGGAACGCAGAATGGGAAAAACACTACTTTGAGCCGATTATCATCCAAGGCAAAGATTCTGCTCAGCCTGCTTGCGTCATACACAGCAGTTTCCACAAAGATATACCTGCTTGCCGCTACGACATCATTATCGATCCAAAAATGGCGTTCGGCACCGGACATCACCAAACCACATCCTTGATATTGAATGAGTTGCTTTCTATGGAACTACAGAACAAGTCTCTCTTGGATATGGGCTGTGGAACAGCCGTTTTGGCAATACTCGCATCTATGCGGGGTGCTTCGCCTGTAACTGCCATCGATATTGACAACTGGTGTACAGAAAACGCCTTAGAGAACATCCGCCTCAATCATATCGGCAACATCTCCGTCCTTTTGGGTGACGCTAAGCTACTCACAGATAAGCATTTCGATATCATACTGGCAAATATCAACCGCAATATCCTGCTTATGGATATGCCCCGTTATGCCGCTTGTCTGCCCCAAGGCGGAGAATTGCTGATGAGTGGTTTCTACGAAGAAGACGTTCCCGTTTTGCAAGCGAAAGCCGACTCGCTCGGGTTGTCTCTCAATACCGTACATACAAAAGACAATTGGGCAATGATGCACTTGATCAAGAACTAACCGCATATGAGTACAATCGCAGCTATATCAACCCCTTACGGTACAGGCGGTATCGCCGTTATAAGAGTTTCGGGCACAGATGCCCTGCCTGTTGTAGATTCTCTTTTTTCGGGTAAACGCTCTTTGTTGGATGCCCGCCCTTATACTATCGTATATGGCGAAATCCGTAAAAAAACGACTGCCGAAGTGCTCGACCGGGTTTTGGTATCCGTTTTCCGTGCCCCGCATTCGTTTACAGGAGAAGATGTAGTGGAAATAGCATGTCACGGAAGCCTTTATATACAGCAGGAACTCTTGCGTTGGTTGATTGAAGCAGGATGCACCATGGCAGCACCCGGAGAGTTTACGCAACGAGCCTTTCTCAATGGCAAAATGGACCTGAGCGAAGCAGAAGCGGTTGCTGATCTGATAGCGTCAGAAAGCAAAGCCGCACACGACTTGGCACTCCGTCAACTCAAAGGAGGTATCTCCACCGAACTGGCATCATTGCGGGAGCGTTTGCTGCATTTTACCTCACTGATTGAACTGGAACTCGATTTCGCAGACCACGAAGAACTGGAGTTTGCCGACCGCACGGAGTTGTCTCGGTTGGCTGATGAAATATCCGCTCATATAGGGCGGTTGTTGTCTTCTTTCCGAACAGGCAATGCTATCCGCAACGGTGTCCCTGTGGCAATTATAGGACCTACGAATGTCGGTAAATCCACACTTCTCAACCGCTTGGTAGGTGAAGAACGCGCTATTGTGAGTGACGAGCAGGGTACCACGCGCGACACGATAGAAGACGTAGTCAATATCAATGGTTTGCAGTTCCGTTTTATTGATACGGCAGGTATCCGTCGCACGGATAACAAAGTGGAAGAAATAGGTATTTCCCGCTCTTTGGAAGCGGCTCGCAAAGCCGATATCATACTCTTGGTATCGGATATCCGCAATCCTCAATCAGTGTCTTTCGACTATACCGATTGGCACAATAAGACCGTCATTCCCGTTCTCAATAAGGCGGACTTGCTGCAAGCCGGTCAAATCGGACAAGCTGTTGCAGCCTTCCTTTCAAGTACCCTGCTGACAGCCTTGTCATCGGAATGCAGGCTGTCCGAACCGCTTTGCCTTTCTGCCAAAGAAGGCGATATAGAGGCTTTGCGTAACAGGTTGTTGCAAACCGTTCCCGATATGCAAGGCGTACAGCAGAATGTGGTTATCAGTAATGTCCGTCATTTCGAAGCCTTGCAGCGTGCTTACGTTGCTATAGAGCGTGTCCGTTCCGGCATAACCGGCGGCATCAGTGGCGAGTTCCTTTCCATGGACTTACAGGACTGCCTCTATGCACTTGGCGAAATCACCGGCTCCATCACCTCTCAAGATGTTTTGAATAACATATTCTCTCACTTTTGTATCGGTAAATAACTCCCGAATCAATCTGCTGTGGTTGCCCGTTTGGACAAACAGAGCATGCCGAGGAAAGTGAAGAGAGCATTGAGGATAAGGCGTTCGTGGCTGAATACATAGCCGTTGAACCATTCTACGGAATTGACGTCCAGGATATAACATAGTATCGGAGAAAGAATGGCTACCACAGGTATCCAACGGTCACGCACCTGCAAACGCGTCAGGATACCGAAACAGAACATTCCCAACAACGGTCCGTAGGTATAAGACGCCACCGTATAAACCGTCTGTATAACCGAATCATCGTTCAATACATAGATAACATAAATACAAACCGTCATCAGGAGTGCCATACCGATATGCACCCATTTGCGTATGGAAGTGAGGCGTTGGTCGGTGTTCTGCTTCTTATCCGCCTGCAGGATATCAACAGTGAACGAAGTGGTCAATGCAGTGAGCGCACTACCTGCCGCAGAATATGCCGAAGCGATGAAGCCAACAACGAAAATAATACCTACAATCACAGGGAAGAAACTGCCTGTTGCCAAGAAAGGAAAGACATCATCACCCTTTTTGCCGGCAAGACTTATCCCGTTGATATCAGCATAGGAATAGAGCAAATAACCCAACACCAGGAAAAGGAAAATCACCACAATCTGCATGGTTGCCGCAATGATAATGTTCTTCTGACTGTCACGATAGTTCTTGCAAGAGATAGAGCGTTGCATCATATCCTGGTCAAGCCCCGTAGTTGCCACAACAAGGAAGATACCGGCAAGGAACTGCTTCCAGAAGAAACGGGAATCGTTGACATCATCGAAGAAGAATACACGCGTCATCTCAGAGTCGTGCCACCCTTCAAACGTAACACCACTGCGCATTACATAGACAATACAGAGTACGACGGAAAGAATCAGGCAAACGGTTTTCAGGAGATCAGTCCATATAAGCGACTTCACACCTCCCTTGAAAGTACAGAGATAGACAATAAGGACAGTGAAAACGGCATTCATCCAGAAAGGTAAGCCAAGCGGTCCGAAAACCAACAGTTGCAATACACTGCTGACTATGAAAAGACGGACGCTTGCCCCCAACATCTTGCTAATAAAGAAGAACCATGCTCCCGTCTGGTAACTGCTAATGCCGAAACGGCGATTGAGATACTCATAGACACTGGTGAGGTTCATTTTATAGTAAAGCGGTATAAGCACGTATGCCACAATGAGTTGACCTACGGTAAAGCCCAATACCATCTGCATATACGAGAAGGCGGAAGTGGCTACCATACCCGGAACACTTACGAAAGTGACACCCGAAATAGCGGCTCCGATAGTGGACATGGCAACCAATATCCAGTTGCTGGATTTGTTGCCCGAGAAGAAGCCTGCGTTATCGGCTTTACGACCTGCCAGATAGCTCACTCCGAAAAGGAAGAGGAAATAGACCAAGATAGTCAGAAGAATAACGAGTGGTGACATAGTATATTGTGTATTAGTCGGTTATTTGTCAATCAAGATTATTCCGCATAGAGCAGATAGGGCTTGCGTTGTTGTTTGAAACGTTCGACATCATCGGTCCAGCAGGCACGAATCTCTTCGGCAGACTTGCCTTGCAAAATCATTTCACGCACATAACTGACGCCGATCAGTTTCTCGAAGAAAGGCGTAAAGAAGGCTTCGCCTATGTTCAGATTACGGTAAGCATCAATCAACCAGGAGAGATCAAGATGTTTTTGCATTGCCTCGGATTCGGTCATGTTACTCAAATCGACGCCATAACAGAGCTTGTCTTGCTGTGGCGGTTTGGGTGCAGACGGCATAGAATGAGGGGTAAACGAATAGTTACTACCCTTATAATCAGGATGCCCGTAGCAAAGAAACGGCTTATCGGTTCCACGTCCCAAGGAAACAGGTGTGCCTTCGAAATAGCAAGTGGACGGATAAAGGTAGATAGAGAGCATTGTTTGCAGATTAGGACTGGGCGGCACAGGAAGGCGATAATACGTTTGATGGGTATAGTTCTTACAAGGAATAACCCGCAAAGCACATTGTTTGCCATCGGGCAACCATCGCTCGCCATTAATCATCAGTGCCAATTCACCCATGGTCATGCCATGTACGACAGGAATAGGCAGATAGCCGACTCCCGACTTGTATTTCATATCCAAAACAGGTCCGTCCACATAATATCCATTGGGATTAGGGCGATCGAACACTATCACTGTTTTACCCTCGTCAGTGCATGCATCCATCATGCGGTACATGGTAATGTAGTAGGTATAATAGCGCAATCCGACATCCTGCAAATCAACGATAAGGATATCGAATTGGTCCATAGCTTCGTTGCTCGGACGGTTGCTACGACCATTGTAGAGCGAGAGAATGGGAATACCTGTCTTTTCGTCCACCGCATCGGAAACATGGTCACCGGCTCCGGCAGTACCCCTAAAGCCATGCTCTGGACCAAAAAGAGCGGTTACGTTAACACCCTTTTCGATGAGCAAATCCAAGGTATGCTTATCGCCCGCTATACCCGTGTGGTTCGACAAGAGGGCGACACGTTTGCCGGTGAGAAAAGGAAGATATTCAGCAGTTTGTTCCGCCCCCACCTGCACTTCGGCAGCATGGGCAGACAAGGCAATCAAAAGGAATGCCATAAAGGACAATAGCGACTTTTTCATGGTGACAGAATTAATGTTGCAAAGATAAGGAATATTTGGGGAATGGGCAAATAGCCAATAGGTAATAAAGTTAATATCGCATTATCGGATTTTTAGAGGACATATGAGCTATTTGGCGATTAACGGTTATTATTTCCAAATAATTTCGTATCTTTGCAGCATTAACGATAATAGAAGAAGTTATGGCTTACATAAAAAGTGTACGTGGATATACTCCACAGATAGGAAAAGACTGCTTTTTGGCAGAAAACGCCACTATCGTCGGTGACGTGACGATGGGTGAAGGTTGCTCTGTATGGTTCAATGCCGTATTACGAGGTGACGTCAATACTATCAAAATCGGCAATCATGTGAATATACAGGACGGCTCTGTATTGCATACACTATACGAAAAAAGCGTGATAGAGATAGGTGACTACGTTTCGATAGGACACAATGTGACTATTCACGGAGCTACGGTCAGAGACTACGCATTGATCGGCATGGGCAGCACCGTACTGGACCATGCAGAGGTAGGCGAAGGTGCTATAGTTGCCGCCGGAGCACTGGTGCTGTCGGGTACAAAAATCGGTCCGTACGAAGTGTGGGGAGGAGTGCCTGCCAAGTTTATCAAGAAAGCCGATCCCGCCCAAACAAACGAGATTAACCGGAAGATTGCACACAACTATGCCATGTACGCATCATGGTACAAAGACGAAAATAAATAAGGAAGGATTTGTCATATAAAGATAAAATTGTATCTTTGCACCAAATAAGGAAGCATATGTACAAAAGAATACTCTTAAAATTGTCGGGTGAATCGCTGATGGGTACGCAGCAATACGGCATCGACCCTGTGCGTTTGAACCAGTATGCCGAGCAAATCAAACAGATTGCCGACACGGGAACGGAAATCGGTATCGTAATCGGCGGGGGCAATATCTTCCGCGGACTGAGCGGTTCGCAGAAAGGTTTTGACCGTGTAAAAGGCGACCAGATGGGCATGCTCGCCACCGTTATCAACTCGTTGGCATTGTCGTCGGCATTGCAGCATATCGGTCAGAAAGCGAGAGTGCTGACTTCGGTTCGCATGGAGCCCGTAGGTGAGTTTTACTCGAAAGAAAAGGCTGTGAGGCTATTGGAAAAAGGAAATGTAGTCATCATTGCCGGAGGCACGGGCAATCCGTATTTCACCACAGATACAGGTTCGGCATTGCGAGCCATTGAAATAGAAGCCGACATCATGCTGAAAGGCACCCGTGTGGACGGCATTTATACGGCTGACCCCGAGAAAGACCCGACTGCCACGAAGTTTACGGAAATCACATACAGCGAAATCTACAACCGCAATCTTCGGATTATGGACCTGACCGCCACCACGCTTTGCCAGGAGAACGGAATGCCTATCTATGTATTTGACATGGATACGGCGGGCAACCTGCAAAAAGTGATAAACGGCGAGAGAATCGGTACCCTCGTGAAACCATAAGAACATCAACCATAAACACATTACCACTATGATTGACCCTAAACAAATCCAAAACGACGCTTCAGAATTGATGGAAGCAGCCGTTATGTTTCTTGACGATGCATTGGCACATATCCGTGCGGGCAAAGCAAGTACCCGTCTGTTGGACCCTATCAGAATAGATTATTACGGTTCGATGACGCCATTGGCAAACGTGGCAACCATCACAACGCCCGATGCAAGAACCATCACTATCCAGCCATGGGAGAAAAAGTTATTGTCGGACATTGAGCGCGCCATCATCAACTCCAGTCTCGGTCTCGCTCCATCGAACAACGGCGAAGTAATCCGTCTGACTATTCCTCCATTGACAGAGGAACGCCGTAAAGACTTGGCAAAACAATGCCGCGGCGAAGCCGAGAATGCGAAAGTAAGTGTGAGAAACGCCCGCAGAGATGCCATTGACCATCTGAAAAAGCTCATCAAAGAAGGTCTTTCGGAAGACAACGAGAAAGATGCCGAGACGGCAGTTCAGAAAGAACACGACAAATACATCAAGAAAATTGATGACTTACTGGCTGTCAAGGAAAAAGAGATAATGACCGTTTGATACATCATCTTTTACATAGAAAACACATTCTGCTGCTCATGCTCTTTTCGGGCATGAGCGGTTTAATGTTTGGTCAGGAAACAACCAAATCGGCGATAACATTGCCAACAGACAACATTTCTGCGGAAGATGTTGTCATCAAGTTCACTCCCACCCCTCCAACAAAATGGCAACAAGTGGTGAATTGGTTCTCCGATATGCCTTTTCTCATTGTACCCTCCATATCCACCAGCCCGGAAACCAACTGGGCATTCGGTGCGGCAGGAGCTTACTACTTTACTGCGAAAGGAGAAAGCAAACTGAGTGACATCGGTTTTGATGCCGCCTATTCACTTAATCACCAATGGAATGTGAACATCAACTCGACACTCTATCTCAACCGTTGGCAGATATGGACACGAGTGGGATATCGCCAATTCCCCGATTACTATTACGGACATGGCAACCGCCCGGAAAACCTTTTGCCGAACCGCGTCAGATACAACAGTCACAACGCTTATTTAACGCTGCAACCGCAATATAATATTGACAAGCATTGGAGCGTAGGTGCAAGTTTGGTAGCATATTACGACAGAGCACTGACCAACATTCCGGCAGACAGTTTGCAACAAGTGACCGGACAAGAGCGCGTTTCGGGATTGAACGAAGATTTGCTATTGTTGGGATTCGGTGCCGTCGGACAATTTGACACACGCAACCAAGTGTATTATCCCTCAAAGGGATTGCTACTGAAAGCCATTTACACGCATTACGAAGCACCTTTGAACACCGCACACCGCATGGACAAACTTTCGATTGATTTCCGACATTACGTATCTATTTACAAAGAACTGATTTTCGCTTACCAACTGAAGACCGAAATGATGTTCGGCAAAGATATTCCCATACAATTCCGCAGTTTTGTAGGCGGCAGAGATTTAGTAAGAGGTGTACGGCAAGGAATGTTTGCAGACGACATGTCGATTGCCTTGCAAGGAGAATTGCGCTTTCCCATTTATAAAGTAATCCGCGGTACTGTATTCGCAGGCGTAGGCGATGTGTATAATTTCCAGCATTGGGATTGGACCATCCCCAAAGTGGGATATGGCATAGGTTTGCGTGTAGCCATCAATAAGGCAAAGGTGAATATCCGATTCGACCTTGCCCGCAACAACCTGACCAAATCATGGAAAGAAGGCTGGTCTCCATATCTCACTGTAAAAGAAGCATTTTAGCATGACAAAAGGAATGATTATACGGTCAACAGGCAGTTCGTATTCCGTCCGTCTGGACGACAACAGCATTGCAGACTGCCACATCAAAGGAAACTTCCGTATCCGAGGTATCCGTTCGACCAATCCTGTGGCAGTGGGCGACAGGGTGACGATAGAGCAACAAGCCGACGGCACGAACTGGATTGTGGATATTGAGGACAGGAAGAACTATATTGTCCGCCGTTCGACCAACCTGAGCAAACAATCGCATATCCTGGCTGCCAACATTGATCTGGCAGCATTGATTGTGACCATCAATCACCCTGAAACGAGTTTAGTATTCATTGACCGTTTTCTTGCCACTGCAGAAGCCTATAACGTGACTGCCTGTTTGATATTCAACAAAACAGACTTGCTCAACGAGGAAGAAAACGTCCGGTTGCAAGAAGTGAGAGCGTTGTACGAAAAAATAGGCTACCGCACATTCAGTATTTCCGCCAAAAACATGAGCACAGCAAACGGATTGCACAAGCATCAAGCGTTATTGGACTATATGCACAACAAATCAGTGCTGCTATCCGGCAATTCGGGTGTCGGCAAATCAACTTTCCTGAATGCTATTGCCGGCAAAGAATATGCCCGCACGGGTGAGATTTCCACCAGCCACAACAAAGGTATGCATACCACCACTTTCTCTGAGATGTACGAGATAACAGCAGGCAATACAGCCATCCGCATTATTGACACTCCGGGTATCAAAGGTTTCGGCACCTTGGATATGCAGAAAGAAGAGGTATCGCACTATTTCAAAGATATCTTCCAAGCGGCAAAAGATTGCCGTTTTTCGAATTGCACCCATACGGGCGAACCCGATTGCGCTGTGGTGCAAGCCGTTGCAGAAGGACGAATTGCCACTTCCAGATTCGAGAGCTATCTCTCTATCCTCGGTGATATAGAGGAAGAAAAATACCGATGAAACGGGGGCAGGGGGATTTTTTGAGGAGATGAAGAGATGAGGAGATGTCTGTTGTATTTTTTTCACACAACCCTTGTATGAACCTTGTATAACCCTTGTATGAGCCTTGCACCATACACTACTTGAAAGGCAGACGGTATGACAGAGGCAGGCAGAAAATGCCATTAACGAGCGGAGACAACTACGGGCAGTTTCTTGAGTAAGATTTGTCCCGTAAGAGCATTGGTGAACTCGCACATCAATACATAAACACCCACATCGGCTACACTACCCCGCAGGTTTCTGCCATCCCACACCAAAGTGCCGGACAATTCCAACAAGCCGTTCTGAGGCAAAGCATAGAGCAAGACGCCCGTCGGCGTAAAAACACGAATGTTTGCCACGAAGCCATTGGCTGGCATTTCGTAGTGAATCAGACATTGGTCTTCGAAGCCATCGCCATTGGGAGAGAAACTGCTTTGTTGGAGATAAACATAGTCGGATTTCTCCATTTCATCGGCAAAAACATCGCGATATTGCGAGTTTTGACTACCCGGTGTTGCATAACCGGATTCCTTGCTTGCCGAATGCCAAGTAGTTTGCTCCGCAGTAGGCAAATCCGGGTGAATGCGCTCTAAGGCAACGCCCTTGGTATCAAGCAACAAAGGATGATGCCACTGAGGAAGATAATGCACCGAATCAAGCACAATCCAATCACCGGACCGGTTGCTCATCAGGCAAAGCGTTGCACCCGAATTATTCAGCTTTTTGCCCCAACCACAAGAGAAAATATCCGATGAACCGGTGATATTATGATATAGAATGAGATTAGCGGCATCTTTGCACAAGACGGCATAACCATAGGGAAGAACAGTAGCCGTATGAGGAAAAACATTCACATTGGAAAATGTACCCTCATTATTCAAAGTAGTAATCCCGACATACGCCAAACTTTGCTCTTGGTCCGTCGGGTTGTAGATTTCGATGTATTCCTGCCCGCCTTCTGCAGGGTCGAACATAATTTCGTTGAGCAACAAAGTTTCATGCTCAGGTTCTTCAGTATCATCTTCTTCTTTGACAGTACCCGCAACGGATATATTATCAACATAGTAGCATGCACCTGTTTGGGCTGTATTGTTGACAACAATGCCGCAATATCCGCTCTTGCCTACCCGACCTATCCTGATGCGTCCTTCTTCTACAAAATCATCGTCAATCCCTTCTACCCGAGAGCGCAAAACGAATCCGTTTTCTGATGACAATTGCACTTCGATTTCGATACGATTGTCCGATGAAACCAGGAGTTTTTTACGCAAACCGTTCTCAATAAGGACTTGCTGATTGCCGGAAGTCTGTCGCCGCAACGTGATATTTTTGTTTGTTCCTCCGATTTGCACATACCAACCTTCACCCAACAGAGGATTTTCGGTAGTACTCGTCAGATAGAAACGCAGATAGTTGTAGGCAGTGGGAGAAGTGGTGATACGGCACCAGAACCGCCAAACAGCATCATGATTGACCCGACAGAGCGTAGAAAGAAAACTTTCGGCTGCCCCGGTTGCTTTGGTTTGCAACTGTTGCCACGAGTTGACGGCAAAAACAGAATAATCGCCTACCCACTCGGGATTACGGGTATAATCGCCATCCGAAAAATCGTCGGCAAACTGCCCCATGGCTTGCAACGAAACAAAGCAAACCAACAGGAAACAAAGGGTTCGATGATGCCAAGTGCTTTTCATACATATGAACCTGACCGACCTTAATGCCCAAGATTAAAGCCGGTCAGGAAAAGGAAAATATACTTAGTTATCAGTCTATCTTGTTTTCTGCCGCCATCTCGGGGTCTATCAGAATACGGCCGCAATACTCGCAAACAATCACTTTTTTGCGTTGGCGGATATCCAACTGACGTTGTGCAGGAATCTTGTTATGGCAACCGCCACAGGCATCACGCTCTACAGAAACGACAGCCAAACCGTTGCGTGCATTCTTGCGGATACGCTTGAAAGCAGTGAGCAAACGGTCGTCTTGCACGGTAGCTTCCACCTCTTGTGCACGAGCCATCAGCACTTCGGTCTGTTCGCGTGTTTCAGCCAAAATATCGTTGAGTTCGGCTCTCTTCTGGTTCAAATCGATAGTACGCTCTTCGATATCGGTAATGGTTTTGGCTTTATCGGCTTGACGTGTTTCCAAAGCCAGACCAAACTCTTTGATTTTCTTTTGGCACAATTCGATTTCCAATTGCTGGAACTCGATTTCTTTGGTCAGATTGTCGTACTCACGGTTGTTGCGCACATTGTTTTGCTGCTCTTTGTAGCGGGCAATTTGCGCATCAGCGTTCTGCATTTGCACACGCTTTTCACTGAGTTGGGTTTCGATGTCCTTAATCTCGTTCTCGATATTGGTCAAACGGGTTTTCAGACCTTCCACCTCATCGCCCATGTCCTTTACTTCGCCGGGGAGTTCACCCTGAAGAACACGCAACTCATCGATTTTGGTGTCCACCAACTGAAGTTCGTACAAAGCCTTCAGTTTGCTTTCGGTTGTAATTTCTTTTTCTTGTGTTGACATAATGATGTATATTTATTTAGTTAATATTCAATAAGTAAGTACAGGACTACAGTCGGTTTCCGCTTGCAAAACTTCCAACGCAGGCAAGGCAGTATGCAAGAGGTTTTGCATCAATTCTTTGATATGTTGTTCGCTCTCGAAATGCCCGATATCCAACAAGGCAATGCGGGAGTCGGCAACTTGAAACTCGTGGTATTTGACATCGGCGGTGATATAGACATCGGCATGAGCATCAATGGCTTGTCCGATGAACTCACTTCCGGCTCCGCCACAAAAGGCAATGCGCTGTACCTTATTATGAACAGGTGCCGTATATTTAATCACCGGCACATTGAAGGCTGATTTGACCTTGTCCAAGAAAGCAAAGAAACCGGTTGCTTGAGAAAGATTGCCGATTACGCCCAAACCACTATCCACACCCGTAGGCACCAAGAAATCGTAGTCATCAATCCCCAATTTTTCCGCCATCCTGCCACTGATGCCATGCAAACAGCAGTCGGCAGCTGTATGCGACGAATAGACAGCAATATCGTGACGAACGGCTTGAATGGAACAACGCTGCTCGCGCGTTGCGCCTTCGATAGTCTTCAGTCCATGGAAAAGCAAAGGATGATGAGAGACAATCAGCCCGCAGTTTTTGTCGATTGCCTCTTGCATCACTTTGTCGGTTACATCGGTACAAAGCAATACCTTGGCGACATCTGCCTCCCTGTTACCAATCTGCAGCCCCGAATTATCCCACGCCTCCTGCCTCCTCAAGGGGAATACAGATTCTATGATATCAATTACTTGTTGAACTTTCAAAAGGTTATCCTTTTTTAGCCCCTACGTTGGTTTTGTTTTTTACGGTTGCAGATTTCTGCACTTTGCCTTGTGTCTTTTGCGCCACTTTCTTCTCTTGTTTGGCTTCTTCTACAACCGGAGCGTTTTCTTCTTCGGTTTCCTCAACAGAAAAATCGGTGATGCCGGCACCAATCAACAGATTGTACCATTGCACCAACTTACGGATATCCGACGGATAGACACGGTCTCTATCGAAATTAGGAACCACCTCTGCAAAGAAGGCTTGCAAAGCCGGAGTATCCGCTTTCTTTATATCCAAACTGCACTTTTCACCGTTCGATTTGGCTTTCAGACTCTCCAAAACCTCGTTCAAAGGTATATCTTCATCCAAAGTAAACATAGATATATCCGCCAAACTGACAATTTTATCGCGTGCATAAGTAGGCATACGCTTGCCATCAAGCAACGACTCCACAATCAACATGTTGTTGCCACGGCTTACCAAGCGGAACAAGCCGGGTTTACCGGTAATAGAAAGAATGTTTTTCAGCATAGTCTCACAATTTCACATATTAGGGTGCAAAGATAGTGCATTTTTTTCTTTCGTGCAAACAATTAACGGTTTAACCCCAGCATAAAGGCGAAACATCTCTGTTTTATGCCCTAAAAACGGATATTGCAGATTGTTTGCAACAGAATTTTGTACATTACATTATATCTTTGTATCTTTGCAAGTTGAAACAGAAGGCACTGTTCCGCAGGTTTTTCTTCACAAAAAGAGACGCAGAAAGCGAGTGCCGTATGCCAAAAACACAGACAAAGCACAATGAGAGCCAAAGCCAACATAAACATCAAGAACCGTCGGGCATCGTTTGATTATGAGATACTTGACAGTTTTATTGCGGGAATACAACTCTACGGCACCGAAATCAAATCGATACGCGAGAGTCATGCCTCGTTGGCAGATACGTATTGTACTTTCATCAACAACGAGTTGTGGGTGAAAAACATGCACATTGCCGAATATACATACGGCACTTACAACAATCACACCCCTCGTCGCGACCGCAAACTATTGCTCCAGAAGAAGGAGCTACAGAAACTGCAACGGCTCACGAAGGAATCGGGCAAGACCATCATTCCGCTCACGCTCTTTATCAACGACAAAGGTTTGGCAAAACTGAAAATAGGCCTTTGCCAAGGCAAGCACAGTTACGACAAACGCCAGACACTCAAAGAAAAAGAAGACCGGCGCAGTATAGACCGTGCCATGAAATCCATCAAGAAATAAGTAAAACATAGAACGATATGAAAAAAGCATTATTAATGATTCTTGACGGCTGGGGAATCGGAAACCACACTACAGCCAATGCCATTTACAGTACACCCACTCCCAACTGGGACAACATCCTTGCCACCTATCCTCACTCGCAATTGCAAGCTTCGGGCGAAAACGTAGGTTTGCCTGACGGACAGATGGGCAACTCCGAAGTAGGGCACCTCAACATCGGTGCCGGACGGATTGTATATCAAGACCTCGTCAAAATCAACCGCGCCTGCCAAGACGGCAGTATATTCGAGAACCCCGAGATAGTTTCCGCTTTCTCCTACGCCAAACTGCACAACAAACAAATCCACTTCATGGGTCTTACTTCCGACGGCGGTGTACACAGTTCGCTGGAACACCTTTTCAAGCTGTTTGACATTGCCAAAAGCTACGAACTGCAAAAGGTATATGCCCACTGCTTTATGGACGGACGCGACACTGACCCGAAAAGCGGCATCGGTTTTATCGAGCAACTGCAAAAGCATTGCCAAGCCACTACAGGCGCTATCGCTTCGATCTGCGGACGCTATTATGCCATGGACAGAGACAAACGCTGGGAGCGCATCAAACTCGCCTACGACTTGTTGGTGAACGGCACAGGCACACCTGCCACCAACCTTATAGATGCCATGCAAGCCTCTTATGACGAGGGCGTTACCGATGAGTTCATCAAGCCCATTGTTGCCACCAAAGCTGACGGTACACCGGTTGCCACAATAGAAGAAGGCGATGTGGTCATCTTCTTCAACTACCGCAACGACCGTGCAAAAGAAATCACCATCGTGCTTACACAACAGGATATGCCCGAACAAGGCATGCACACCATTTCCGGACTGCAATACTACTGCATGACGCCTTACGACTCATCGTTTACCGGTTTGCACATTCTCTTCCCAAAAGAGAACGTCAACAACACGATGGGCGAGATTGTCAGCAAAGCAGGACTGAAACAACTCCGTATTGCCGAGACAGAAAAGTTTGCGCACGTTACGTTTTTCTTCTCCGGCGGCCGCGAAGCCGAGTTCCCGGGCGAAGAGCGTATTCTGATTCCTTCTCCCAAAGTAGCCACCTACGATTTGCAACCAGAGATGTCGGCTCCTGAAGTGACAGAGGCACTCGTAAACGCCCTGAATACACAGAAATATGACTATATCACCCTGAACTTTGCCAATGGCGACATGGTGGGCCACACCGGTGTATATGCAGCCATTCAGAAAGCCGTCAGCACTATCGACACTTGCGTAGCCAAAGTGGTAGAAGCTGCACGGAAGAACGATTACGAAGTGATTATCATTGCCGACCACGGCAATGCCGACAACGCCATCAACGCTGACGGAACGCCCAATACGGCTCACTCGCTGAACCCTGTACCATTCGTTTATATCAGCGAAAACAAGCATGTCGAATTGGAAAACGGTATTCTTGCCGACGTAGCCCCATCGCTTTGCCACATTCTGGGCATTGAGCAACCCAAAGAAATGACAGGACACAACTTGATTCACGAAGCGTGAGAGTTGCAGTGAAATATCTTCCCTCGGTTTTTGTAGCAGGAATAATCATGTATTTATCTCTGCTACGAAATCCGAGTTTTTCGTTGCCTGCAATCCCTCATTCCGACAAAGCAGCACATATGCTGATGTACTTGGTATTGAGTCTGTGCTTTACCTACGCTCTGCTAAAAACCCCGATGAAAAGGGCAAAACTACGCACTGCGGCAGCTATCGTGATACCTTCGGTGTATGGCGGTGCAATAGAACTGCTGCAAGAGTGGTTTTTCTATCCTCGCACAGGCACATGGGGCGATTGGGCAGCTGACATAACCGGCGTTCTCATCGGCTATTTTGCCATAATTCTCCTGCAAAAATGGAAGACCAACGCCTCTATGAAATAGCCTCGACACTCCTGCCCGAAGCCGGTATCAAGCGGAGCAAAGACCTGATAGCATATTGCGGCAGCGCCAAAGCCATATTCGATGCTACGATTGACGATTTCCAGCAACTGCCACACCTATCGCTCTCCATTATCCGCAACATTCTTGCCGGTCGGGACAAGGCACTCCGTGAAGCCGAACAAGAACTGAAGTTCATCGACAGCCGGCAGATTCAGACCTGTTTCTACCAATCGGAGAACTATCCGTACAGACTTAGGGAATGCCCGGATGCACCGATTGTATTATACGGCAAAGGCAATATAGACTTCAACAGCGGGCATATCGTTTCGATTGTAGGCACCCGCATGCCGACCGAACGGGGCAAAGACGCATGCCAGCAATTGGTGAAAGACCTTGCAGCCCGACTCCCGAAAGTGACTATCGTCAGCGGCTTGGCATACGGTATCGATGTAACGGCGCACCGTGCCGCATTGGAAGCCGGTATTCCGACCCTCATCATTCCAGGGCATGGCCTGGACCGCATCTATCCTGCCGTGCATCGCAATGTGGCGGTAGCGGCACTCGAAAACGGCGGCATACTGACCGAATACAGAAGCGGCACCAATCCGGACCGTCAGAACTTCGTTGCCCGCAACCGCATTATTGCAGGCTTGGCAGATGCAACGGTAGTCATCGAATCGAAAACCAAAGGCGGTTCGCTCATTACTGCCGAAATGGCCAATTCGTACAGCCGTGATGTATTTGCTTTCCCCGGAAGGGCGACAGACGAAGTGTCGGCAGGCTGCAACCAGCTCATCAAGGAGCAAAAAGCCGGCTTGATAGAGAACGCCA
Source organism: Bacteroidales bacterium (assembly GCA_022783865.1). Classification (GTDB taxonomy): domain Bacteria; phylum Bacteroidota; class Bacteroidia; order Bacteroidales; family Paludibacteraceae; genus Colicola. Next base: position 86,007 of record JALFYY010000015.1, on the reverse strand, counting down.
ACGACCTCATACTCGCTATGCAATGGGATGCCAACCCCGCCAAAACAGCGATACAGACCGCCCTCTTTGACGACCTCAGTGCAGAAGAAGACAAGATACTGCAAATACTCCGCCGAGAGCCGGAAGGCATCCACATCAATCTCATTGTAATGGAGACAGGATTGCCCTACGGCGATGTATCCTCTACCCTACTGCAACTCGAGTTCCGAGGTATTGCCAAAGCCCTTCCGGGCGGCATCTATCTGACATTGCAATAAGAACAAGTGCGTTACACACCAAGTTTTTCCAGACTTATCAAAGAACACCGTGCTTTACTCCGTCTCCCGACGGCAGGTTACATCTCTACGAAGAAAGCACCTGCTTCATAGCGGATGGATGAGCAGCACACAGGCTGATGTCCGTTTTGCATTGCCATCGACACTTCGATTGCGCATTGCAAAGATACGGCAGGAAAAAACAGCACTTTCCGTTTATTGCGGATTAGCGCATATTTTGCTGTTTATTGCGGATTAGCAATGCATTTTTTCATTCCCACTGCAAAGATACGGCAAGCGGAAGGGACGTTGAGCGTCTTTGCAGGTCTTTGGCAGAAAGATGCAGAAAGATGTAGTCTTTGCCAGGACAGAATGCCGGTTTTTAAGATTTTTGCCCCGTTTAGTTTCTCCCCTTTATATAACAATTGCAGGCAAGCCCTCTCACCGGACTTGCCTGCTTGTATGATTGTTTCCGCACGAGGGCGGAGGAGTAATGTTTACGGTATCAGTATCTTGCATGCCGCATTGCCGCAACGCACCGTATAGACGCCCGAAGGCAACTGCAGACGTTCCGCCATACCGCTATGCACACATACGCCCGCAGCGGTATAAACCGATACTTCGGTCGGTTCGCCGAACACCAGCATACCGGCTTCCACACGCATGCCCTGCAGCATCACATTCTCCACTCCCGAACCGTCAATAGGACGGACATCGTAGATACCCCAAGTAACATGCTGTTTATAGATATCTAAATAGTCGGCAGGCACATAGACGATAGTGCTGTAAGGCACATCTGCGAGACCATCTTCTTGCACCGTAGGCGGACGCTGGCTATAGCAAGTGATAGTTTGTATGTTTTCGCAATACGCAAAACCACCGTATCCGATTACTTTTAACGAAGAACCTAAGGTAACGGAAGTTAAATCCGCGTACCCCTCGCAAGGGTTATACAGGGATTATACAAGGGTTATATTTTGCCGGCGGGACGCCCACACTGACAATCACATTTGACAATCAGACGATTTACAATTTACCATTTTTGATTTTGCGAACGGACAGTAAGAAAATACCGCTATAACCCTGAAAGAGTTATAGCGGTACATTGGTCTGCAAGAGAGAGACTATACAGGTGAGCCGATTATTCTGCTGCCTGTTCTTCTGTTGATTCCGTAGCAGGCTCTTCCACTATTTCAACCACCACTTCTTCCACTACCGTTTCTCCGGTTGCCGGTTCTTCTTCGGGTGTGGTCAAGGTCTTATAGATAACAGCATCGAGACCGACACCGACAGGAGCAACGCACACGATAATGATGAGGGTGAAGATTATCCTCAAAGCCATACTATCACAAGCATTGGCAATAGCCGTAAAGACAGCCAACAGTACGGCTACAACGATACCGAACAACAATCCAACAGCCAAGATTCTCCATTTGTTGCCGTAGGTCAAACGATTGCTCTCACGCATAGCCTCCAAAGCAGTCATATCTTTGTCGATAAACAGATAGAGCGACAGCGACCATGCAATAGCTATCACATACATAGGAATCACGCCAAACAACAAGCCGATCAGCATTGCCACAAGCGTCAGTGCCTCCAAAATAAAGAACTCACCCATACGGCGACGATATTCGCTTTTGAAGATGAACAACGGCGAAATGACTTTGCCTTTGCTCAGTTCCACAGGGATAGCAGCCATGGCGATAGTGGTTCCCACATTGATATAGGGAATCCAGATGGTAAGGATGTAGAGAACAGTTGCCCCGATGACAGAAAGGGCATTCTTCATTCCGATTACCGTACCCGATTTCAGGACGGACCATACGTTAAGCTTTTTCATGATTAAAACAGATTTTATTGCCGCCTGCTTCCGAGCGGACAGTTAAAACAACGCCATGTATATGAAGCACAATCCCACAACGAATGGAACAGATATACAATATGCTACAAAGGTAATGCTTTTTTGTGATATAGACAAATATTTTTATGACAGATTATGTTTTTTCCGAAAATTACCTACAAGTTTCGGGACCACGATAGAAGATCTGTGGGACTTCTATGGGCGTTCTGTGGCTTTAGTGTCTCAAATATTTGTGCCTCTATAATAATGATGCAAAAAGTAGCGGCAAATGTAGATAATGTTGCAGCTGATTTGTGTTTTAGGGCTTCTGAAGTTCGATGGTTACTGATGAAAATATTTTTTTGCTATTGCCGCTACTTCTGCCGCTGATTTTTTGTGTACCTCTATTAATATAGTAATACCGTATCTTCGGCATTGTGCTAATTTTGTGCCGAAGATTGGAGAATTTGGAGAGTGAAATGGTATATATAACACGCGGGAAGTGTAGTATTTACCGGGCTTCCAGCGTGAGTGTGTTTTTTGAAAAAAAGTTTTCGCGTGCCGAAGGTTGTGCCGAAAGTTGGAGGTGAAAGTTATGCCAAAAGTGAGCAATGAGAGTTGTATCTATAGCGCACGGTGAATAGTTGTCTAATGAAAGATTTGTTTGAGTTTAATATATAAACAATCACCCCCTGCTATATTGAATGTAGCAGGGGATGAAAAATATAGAATGAGTTTATTAACAATTGCCCTCGTGGTCGCTTTCGTTTTCTGCGACAGTCACCGTTGCAAAGTCCCAAACTGAATAGGAAATCTCTCCCCATTTAATACCGCAGATGTCCGAAATCTTCCAAGCACCATTTATATTCTTCATATACAGAACAATATCATCAGATGCATTAGGTTTTCTATCATCAAATGTGATATATACCAATGTATAATTAGGGTCGCTATGGTCATACTCCTCAATCTCATAATTGTGAAGTGAACCATTTTGAAATTTCCAATAGCCACTTCTTGCCCAACTATCAAGGTCAGTATCATACTTGAATGCCTTGTGCAATTCTGTGTAGAAAGCATCGGTCATAACCTCTTTGTCATCCATTGTTCCACCATATGCGCCATGTACAACTTCTTCGATTTGTGCTTCGATTTCTAACTCTTTCATAGTGGCATCAAAAAGACTATCCAGATCCATGCCTAAATCAAGTATTGTTTGCAATCCTTCTTCGCCCAATGCTTTTTTCCAAACATATTTCTCTATATCTTTCTCGTTGGGTTTAATCTCCCAAAATTCGGTAGAACCTTTGGTGGTGATACTAAAAGTAAAGTGTACTTCTGTACCAAGTTCTTCAAATTCCCAAACATTTTCACCAACGAGTGTATAGGGCGACAAGAGAATATTTGCATTTTCGTAGCCGTAATACACTTTCTTGGCGTATTTGTTATTCTCAGCTACTTTTTGAGTGAGTAATTGTTTGAATCCTTCATCTTCTGTAGTTGTTGCAAATTCTTCAATCATTGTGTCGTAAAATTCTTCAGCTTTGGCGTCTTGATCATACTGGACGAACAGGTCCAAAGCAGCTACATAGAATTTCACAGCATCGTTGATTTGAAGTTGATAATCCTCAGGACTAGATGTACATGACATCATCAAAAGGCATGATATGCCTGCTAATAAAAACTTTTTCATAAATCAATTTGTTTTAGATAATATTTGCGTAAATTGTTTAATGTTTTTCTGTGAAGTTGGTATTTTGATTCATCATACGAGTTATCGTACTCATCATCATCGTCTTGATTGGGATACATAATATCGTGATAAGTATCAATTTCTTCTTGTTGATCGTCAAGAGTATCAAAATAATCTTCGACGGTATCGAATTCATCAATGATAAAATACTCATTTTCTCGTATATCATCAATAATACTTTCCAAATACATTTTTATTGCACGAGTTTCGTTGTCGTATTCTTCAATGTTCTCATAGAATTTTACAACGCTTTCGAGCAGTTTATCGTAATATTCTTGTGTCATAGTTGTGTGTTTATTCGGTAATAGATGTGACTTTTCCATCTATAAATGTTACAAACATAAGATTATCCATCCAACCATTTTCTACGAAATAACAATAGTATGTCCAAACTTCCGTTGTGTCATACTTATCCGTATATGAGTTTTTTTGACAAGGATTTCCTAATGCTTCTATACACATTGCTTTGGTCATTCCTACACATACTTTTCCATCAATAATCAATTTACCAAAGGTTTCGCCGTAAGTTTCTATAATTCTTTTTTGTTCTGCTAGTGTTTCAAGTTTTTCTTTTCGTTCTTTTTCTTGGCGTAATACTTCTTTACGATGTAATATGGAATCTATTTCATGTTTTAAACAATAGCCTCCATGTCCAGTATACAATACGCTTAAAGTATCATGGTCTAAATTCTCTGTCACAAAAGAAGCATGACCTGATATGGTGCTAAAAGTATTATCTTTTGTGGAAATATTTTCAAATAAACCTTGTAGAACACCGTCTTTTGGAGCTATTTTTTTACAAATGAATAATTGAGTTGTATCAACTCCATATTTTGTTTTTTTACATAAAAGTTTTTCTTCATATTTTGCTTTCATTTGTGTAAAACCAGTTACAGCAATAAAATTATCAATAGTAGGAAATACACCTAATACATAATGATAAGATGGTTTCCTATTTACTATGGTACCATCATAATTCCATACATTATTCCTAACATAATAATATTTACTATCATTATCTTTTTTTAATACATAATAGAAATCATCACGAGGATCTATGATTTCAGTTTTGTTGATATATGACTGTTTAGAATCCAACGACTCTATTCCTTTGAACGGATAAGAACCTAAATCTTTTCTCGTTATTGTAAACTTTTTTGGTTTACCATTGGTTCCCCTGATTCCCTCGATTATTTCATCAATTGAAATAAACTTTTTTGGTTTATCAGTGATTGTTTTTGACATCTCTTTATAATATACGGTATCTCCAATAAATTGACATAAACTCATTTCTTCTTGTAATTGTGTGACTTCTTCCTTTGTGAAAAGAATATCAACAACTGTATAGTATTCTCCCGCTTTATATTCTTTTAGTCCTAAAGTCGTTTTTGTACTATCCATAAACAGAATAAACTTTTTAGGCTTAACAGAATGAGGATTATCCTGATCTGAAGTTGGTATTATGTGTTCATAATAGAAATCTAAGCTGTATAACTTTTGATTTCGACTATCACAGGCTCCAGCATAGAGTTGATTTTTATAGGGTGGTAATATTTTTGACTTATCAAATTCTACTTCTTCTACTTCAGGAATATCTTGTTGCTGAAGTGAAATTTCATCTTCACTAAATCCTTCAATTTGGGCATAATTAGAGATTGCAAACAAGGTTACAATACTCAAAAAAATAATTCTTTTCATTGTAGTAAAACTTTCAGGGTTATTATTCTGTTATTTCTGATTTCGAATCTTTCGAATTATCAATTTTATCTTGACTGAGAAATTGAACAACAGTTTGTCTCTTTTTGACAGAAATTGGCAATTGATTCAATATCGCTTGATGTAGTCCCTCTGGGATTATGAACCATTGGGGATTATTATAGGAAACGGGAGTTCCGTAGGTTCCCCAAAACCAGCGAATACCAAGAGTAGGATTACTATCCCAATATAACGAAACAATTGCCCAACCTTCGCTTTCGTTTCGATAAACGAGTTCAATAGGACCATCCTTTGTCCTTTCAATAGGGCTGTTAATTTTTAAGATGCTTTCTACATCCATTGGCTGTTTTTTCACATCAGTTGCCATATTCCCTAATATTTTATAAAGTTATATATAAAAAGACTGCTCTCACTTACTGGCAGGTAGGCTCTGGAATGGCCTGTAGTCAAATAAGCAAAAGCAGTCTACACCATACGGTGGACTGACTCAACTTATCTTCCTTGACTACAGATGAATTTTCCAGATTTACCTGCCAAGCCGATACGCTGATACGTCTCAAAATATGTCCGTCTCCGAAGAGACACCGCAAAAGTACAAAAAACATTTCACTCTACAAATAAAAGTTCTATTTTTCATCATTTTGCTGTATGATATAGACCACTTTTGCTTTTCGGCTGTAAAGGTACGGATTTATTTTGTGCCAAATCGTGCCAAATAAATTCTTTTCGTACCAAATGCAATAGTGAATCAAAATCAGCTGTATTTTTGCGGCTAATTATTAGAAATATTTGCATATATCAAAGAAACAGTGTACTTTTACAGCAGAAAATAAATAGCTATGGAAGACAATTTTGGCATACAACTCTTCGAGGGGAAAAAAGTCCGTTTCGTTTGGGATGAAGAGCAAGAGAAGTACTATTTTTCCGTCATAGATGTAGTACAGATATTAACAGACAGTACGGATATTAAACAATATGTCAAGCGTATGCGTGCGCGCGATCCCGAATTGAATATCAAGTGGGGTACAATTTGTACCCCTGTTGAAATGTTGGCTCCTGACGGCAAACGCCGTAAAACTCAAGCTGCTGATTTAGAGGGAATTTTCCGTATCATTCAATCTATTCCATCAAAAAAAGTTGAGCCTGTAAAGCAGTGGTTGGCACAATTAGGCAGCCAGCGTATTGACCAAATGATTGACCCAGAGCTGACCTTCCAAATGGCAATAGAAGACTACCGCAGACAGGGATACTCCGACAAGTGGATTAATGAGCGCATGCGTTCCATTGAAATGCGCAAAGAATTGACCGATGAGTGGAAACGTTCAGGCATAACAGAGCAACGTGACTTTGCGATTCTTACCAATGTACTCACGCAAGCATGGAGTGGAATGAATACCCGACAATATAAATCCTACAAAGGATTGACAAAAGAGAATTTACGAGATAACATGACTAATGTGGAACTGGCTCTCAACACATTGGCGGAAGTAGCTACTACTGAATATTCACGCCAGTCTAATCCCACAACAATGGAAGAAAGCAAACGCATTGCGCGTGAAGGTGGTGAGGTAGCTCGAGATGCTCGTAAGACTATCGAAAAGCGTTTAGGGCGAACCGTTATCTCATCAGAAAAGGCATCGGACTATCTACGTCCAATAGAAAATACAGAATCTGAAGAATTACCTTTGGAGTAATATGGAACAACTGAAAGAAATAGTTAGCCGCCAATTAGGACGTAGTTTGGAATCTCCACGCGATTTTGAGTATTTGAGTGAACAAATACAAGTTGTCACAGGCGAGTATCTAAGTCCAACAACATTAAAACGATTGTTTGGCTATATTCCACAAACGTCCGAGCCAAGAGTAACAACCTTATCGATTATCGCGCGCTATGTAGGCTATAAAGGTTGGCAAGACTATCTCACGAACAGCCATGCAGAGTCCGATTTTGTTGCTGCAAAAAAGATTATGACCAAAGACTTTGCCGTCGGACAAAAGATTACACTTGCTTGGAATCCCGATAGAGAATGCATGATTGAATACTTGGGTAATAATCGTTTTGTGGTATTGCATGCTATAAATGCCAAAATGCAAGTGGGTGATCAGTTTACTGCCACGCAGTTTGTGTTAGGACAAGCATTAACCGCAATGGACTATATAGCAGTGCGAGAGCCAAACATTGGACAAGATACCTATATCGCAGGCGCACAATCGGGCTTAACGAAATTAGAACTATTCCATGTTTGATTCTCAAGTAAATTCGGGTTTTACCACTGCGGAAAACATCAATATCTCTGGGCACTTCACAGAGATAAGTTTACTGCATGCTTCCTCGAACGGCTATTCTGAGATTTATAAAGCCAAGCGCTATGGCAGGTGGCATGTGTTGAAATGTTTGACCCAAGAAGCCAAAGCCAATCCGATGTATCAAACGCTACTGGAGAAAGAATTTACCATTTCTTACCCACTCAACCACCCCAATGTGGTTCGTACATTAGGCATGGAGCAGGTGGAGGGTTTAGGTTGGTGCATTGTGCAAGAATATATAGATGGCGATACATTGCAAGCGATTACGCCAATCCAATTGGAGCAACTATGCGATGCACTCATTTATATACATCATTTAGGGATTACGCACCGCGACTTAAAACCTGAAAACATCTTAGTCACACACGAAACTAACAGTGTGGTCTTGATTGATTTTGGTTTAGCTGATAAGGCGGATTTTACTGTTTTGAAAAGTGCAGCGGGAACCACGGGATATATTGCTCCCGAACAATTGGCAGAAGGTATCATAAATCCGCAAGTAGATATTTTTGCATTGGGCGTAATATTAAGTCAACAAAAGGAGTGGAAACGAATTGCGAAAAAGTGCATGCAGGCGAATCCCAAGAAGCGATATTTGTCGGTAGGGGCAATAAAAAAACACATAGCGAAGCCATCGCCTTGGATTAGAAGAAGTATTATTGCACTATTGTTTATTTTGTTGGTCGTAATAGGGCTAAGTGTGCAACTCTATCATCAAAATGTTGTTTTGGCTGCTCAGCAACAATCAATAGAGAGCGCTGATAGCAAGAATACTGCGTTACAACAGCAGCTTGTTGATTACCAAGAACAGATGGATTCATTAAAGGATGAATACCAACAAGAAGTGAAGGTGTTGAAACAACAGTTGCACGAGGCGAATGATAAGAATCAAGAGCTTTCAAGAAAGATTCGTGAATATGAACCGCATATAAACCGTATGTTTCATCTCGGAGCAGACTCACAGCGGTAAGGTCCATTTTCTCGGAAAGTTGAGTAACTTTTTCAGGCAATCTTAACAAATAGCATTTTTTGTGGGCGGGGAGTTGATGCGGAGTTCTCTCGGTCTTCTCTCGGTCGTCGGTCGGCAGAATTAGGCAAGGTATAAGAGATAAAGCTATCACGTCGAAAGGATAATAGATAGATAGACAGATACATCCAACAAAATAACAGCAAACAGAAAAACAGCATCTGATTGATGCTGTTTTTTTCTGATGACCACCTTACAACGCCGGTGCGTAACCACCTTAGTTGCAGTCGTCGGTTAGCATTATCGGACAATCATATTTTTTACACTATGATTATCAGAGAGTAATCATTATTTTACCTTCGGGATTTCGATGAGGGCGAAGCCTGCATTAGCTGCAGCCGTGAAGATAACCAATTTGCCATCCACTTCGGCAGCAGCGGTTTGTGCCGTACAAGCAGAAGCAACCGTTGCACCGGAAGCATCAAACATATATTCCCATGTGGGTTCGAAAGTTTCGAGCATCATCGCATCCTGCAGTTTGACAAAAGCAGCCGGGATATCGAATCCATCGGTAATATCGAAGAGATAGAGTACAGGACCGAAGTTCCAGTGCATACCCTGCGAGTTGGCTACCGTGAAGAGCAGATAACGACTGCGGTTGAAAGTGATGATACGGGGATCGACACCATGCTTAGGTTGCGCACCGCCTTCGGTGGACATGAATTCTACGGAAGTAAGGTCGTTGCCATCGGCATCTTTGAGCCAAAGCATCGGCACATAGGACGACGTGAAGAGATACTGGTTGTCAGCAACCTGATTATAGTATCCATAGTAAGAAGAAACGGTCTGCAAGCTAATCTCGAACGGGTCGGAGAAATGAGTATAGTTGCTTACGGTAAAGCGATAAATCTTATCGCCGGGTTCCTGTTTAGCAAAGTAAACATAGCCATTACCGCTTTCATCGAGGTTGACGGAGATATTGTCGCCCAAACGGCCTTTGTAGATCGTATCGTTGCCTATATTACCGCACCACGAGAGCACCACTTCAGGTTCGGCATTGGGTGTAGCATAGTGATAAACACGCAAAGGTTCGAGCGGAGAAAGAGCTACACTGAGGTTGCAGAGATAAACATGTCCGTGAGAGAGACGTCCTGCAGAAACAGGGTGCGTACCTACATCAACGCCCGTCATATTGAGCATGACAGGATTGGAAGCGTTATCAGTGAGCAAGTCTTCGACACGGAACACCTTAGGTGCAGTGCGGTTTGCCACAAGGACATACTGCCCGTCGAAATCGCCACCGCGCGTCATCTCGCCTGCATAGTCGGGATAGACATTGCCGGTTGCCACAGAGAAGTCGTGGACAACGGCTTGCGTGAAGTCAGCACCCGGCGTAGGCGACGTTGCGAAAGAGACTTCGTACTCGGTGGTAAGTCCCATGAAGTCGATTCGGAACATACCCGGATCAGATGCCGAAAGAACACCATCGACCATAGTAGTGAACTCATAGGTGGAACGCAAAGGCGTAAGAACGATTTCGGCAATCTGCGCTGTCGGGGCATCGGGCATACCGAGGAGGAGAAGATTGTCCATAACGGAAGCACGGTACTCGTTGCCGGCGGCATCCTTCATAACCAGCTTGTCGAGCAACGGCGCTTTGGAAGGAGCAGAGAGGTTGATAATGACCTTGTATTCCTGCACTTTGGTAGCGTTGACTACCTTAAGCGTTTGGGTAAGTTCGGTGGCAGCAGGATCGGCTTCGTTGAAGAAGTTATAGGACTCTGCGTCCAACTTTGCACCCAAAGAAAGTTTGGCATTGAACTTAACGGCAGCGATATTGGACTCGGCAGCCACATCGTTGAAAGTAACGACGAAGTTCTGATTGTCCACTTGTCCGGTGTAGGAATCGCCACCCGAGAGTCCGCCATTGCTGATAGAGATAGTTTTGATGAGCGCTTCAATCGTATCAACTTCTTCGGGTTTGGGTGAACAAGCCGAAAAAACGACGAGAAGCATAGCACTGCAAAAGAGTGCAAACCATTTAGTCAGATGTTTCATATCATATTCGAAATTATGTTAATTGTCCCATTGTTTAGTTTGTGTAAGTGTATATCCGTGCGATTTGTACAACTGTATCTGTCCGGAAGGCACAGGGCTGATATAATTGCGCTCGACAGGACGCTCACGCTGCTTTTCGGTATTGCGCAAGATATATCCTACTGAGTCTTGTGTTAAAACAATTTCCTCATCTATCTTTTTGTATCTTTCGTCTGATCGCTCTATATAGGCACCGAAACGGATGTCAGGGTTGCAACCATTCCAGATGTAATCGAGTTTCTTCCAACGCTTGAGGTCGTTGAGACGGAAGCCCTCCATACAGAGTTCGACACGGCGTTCACGACGAATCTCCCACAAGAGGGGCGATGTAACTTCGCCATCGGCATAGTTCTCCAACGTAAGACGCATGGGGTCGTCGAAAGTAACGCCACCGACAGCAGGTTGGTCGCCCACCATTTCCAATTTGGGCATCTCCACACCGGCACGGGCACGGATAAGATTGACAGACTTATCCAAATCGGCTTGCGTGAAAGGATAAGAAGCATTGAGCATATTCAGTTCGTAAGCCGCCTCGGCATAGTTGAGCAATACTTCGGCATAACGCAGACACGGGGCATCTGTTACATTCTTCTCACGGGCGAAAGTAGGCTCTTTGGAGGTTGCCAACTTGTCGTTCATGAACTTATTCCACGAATAGCCCGACAAGGCATAGGAGAAAGGCTGGCAATTGGTACCCTTGACATAGTAATGCGGCCGGATACAGAGCGAGAGACGGGGATCGCGGTCTGCAAAGAACTCTTCCTGCGTGCGAGCCACCCACAAAGCATTCTTCACATAGACGGGCAAACCGTCTTTGGTGAGGAATGCCTCTGCCAAGGATTTGCTTACTCCAGCTTGTGCCTCAGTGAAAGAATACGCCAAGGTGGAATGCGCCAAAACGCCATCGACATACTTGCGATAGATAAGGATTTCGGGATTCCCCTCGAGGTCGTCGGAAGTAAAGAGAGCGTTATAGTCACCTGAAATACTATACTTTCCGGAATTCATTACCATTTCGGCAGCCTCTTTAGCGAACAGCAAACACTTCTGAGCCATAGGCAAATCGATGTTGTGATATTTGAGGAAAGTACCCTCACGCAACATGAAGCGCGAAGCCATACCTGCCACCACATAACGGTTGACCTGCAACGTACCATCGGAAATACGGACACTATCCATCGCATAGCGGAAGTCCGCCATAATGCAGGAATCGACAAAGAGACGGGAATCGCGGTCTTTGTAGAGATAATCCATATCCGCCTTATTATCGGAAATAACGGGTACACGGTCGAACCAAGGCACATCACCAAAGGTGAAGACAAGGTTGGAATAGTAGCAAGCCCGGAAGAAACGAGCCACACCCCGCCAGTGGTTTCTGCCTGCCGTTTCGAGAGGAAGACGATCAACATTGGCAATGACATAGTTGGCTTTACGGATATTAGAGAAACTCCATGCCCCATCGGATACGGGCACTACTTCGGGTTGCAGGTTATTCTGCGACTTGTCGGACACAAAATCATCGTTGAGGGTCTGCCCCATGAGGAACGGACCATGCGCAGTACCCGTGCCATAACCGGAAAAGACGGTAGGATAGAACGAATACATATAGGAACGTGCCTGGTCTTCGGACTTCCAGAACTCCTCATCCGTAAAGTCGTCGAAAGGCTCCTGATTGAGGAAACTATCGCAACCCATCAAGAGGCAAGAGAGGAACAGAAGATTGATATATTTCAAACAGTTTTTCATATCATTCAGCATATTAGATTATAAGGAGATTTGAAGACCACAAGAGATTTGACGCGTGAAGGGATAGATACGTCCCCAGCCCATTGCCCCTCCGTCACCGGTAGAATTACCCGTTTCAGGGTCGATGGGTCTGTCGCCCAAACGATCGAACTCACATACGTTCTCGAAACTCATATAGACACGGAATTTGGAGAAGTGCATTTTGCGCAAAGCCACTTCGGGCAAGTTGTAGCCTACGGTGATGTTTTTGAGACGCAAGTAGCTCAAATCGAGCAAATATCTTGTCTGACAGAGGAAGTTAAAGGATTTGGCATCATACTGCCCCGGTTGGTTCATTTCCGTGAGACGAGGATAGTAGGCACCGGTGTTCTCAGGCGTCCAATAATCGGTTTGATGTGCATAGTAGGTACCTTCGGAGAAGTTCCAGCCGGGTATCATCATCGTACCGGTAGCCCAATACTGACGGCTGCCTACGCCTTGGAAGAAGAGAGACAAATCGACTCCTTTCCACTCGGCACCGATACGGAAATTGTACTCGTAGCGAGGCGTAGTGTTACCAATCCGCTTCAAGTCGCCATGGTTAGCCACTGTTTTGTCGCCCCATGTGATTTCGCCATTGTTATCCAAATCTTTGTACTTGACATCACCGGGACCGTACTTATATCCGTAGCCGTTGGACTTCTCGAAATAGGATTGGGTAGGTATGCCGGGCAAAAGGTTGCCTGACTCATCGAAATCGGACTCTTGGAACAAGCGGTCGGTTTCAAATCCCCAGATTTCACCGTAAATCTTACCTTCGTAGTTGCTACCGTCGATGATAGAGGTGGCTTTACGAGGGTGCTTGGTAACAATGGTAAGTGCATCGGACACGTTAGCCGACAGATTGAGTTTCAGTCCGTTGGCGAAACGGTGATGATAATCGAGCGAGAGTTCCCAGCCATTGGTGGTGAGTTGTGCAGCATTCTCATAAGGAGCGGTAGTTCCGTAGGTAGAAGGCACTTCGGTTCCACCGACCACCATACCATCGTTGATACGGCGATACCAGTCGAAACTTACGCCAAAGTCATCGTTGAAGAAACGTGTGTCGAGACCGACGTCAACGGTTTTGATAGTTTCCCAAGTAAAGCCCTCGGAGATAGCCGTAGGCAAACTAAAGCTGATTTCGTTCTTATCACCGACAATCCAACCGGAGTTGACAGATGCCAAGAGCGCACGGAAACGGTTGTCACCTATGTTCTGGTTACCAATAGAACCATAAGAGGCACGCAACTTAGCGAAACTCCACCACGGACGCAAGGCTTCCCAGAAGTTCTCTTCGCTTGCAACCCAACCTAAAGAACCGGATGGGAAGAAGCCCCATTGCTGATTAAGAGGGAAACGGGAAGAACCGTCGAAACGACCGTTTAACTCGATGAGGTAACGGTCTTTGTAGCTATAGTTGACACGTGCGAAGAAACCCATGATAGCCCAGCTTGTGTGTGAACCATAGATAAAGTTATCGCCCGTTGCCAATGAGATTTCGGGTTTGGACATATCCAGCAAGTCACGCTTTTCGGCATTGACATAGTCGATTTCTTTGTACTCGATGTTCATACCGACAAAAGCATTGAACTTGTGCGCATTGTTCCAAGTGTGCTTGTAACGAAGCACAGCATTGCCGGCATGATAGTTGCGATTGTAGAGATACTTATCCACCTTATTGCGTGCCGAAGCAGCCCAGTTGTCAGTGAGGTTGAGCGATCCGCTCCAGAAATCCCATCCTCCCACAGTGCCACCACGTTGGGTAATGGACTGATTATCCAAGTTGAAAGAATAATCAAGGTCGAGAGAAAGATCCTCGTAGAACTGCACGGTCGCACCCAAAGAAACACGCATGTAATCTTTGATATCGCTATTCATATTGGCAGCAGCCACTTCGGTAACGGCATTGCGGAAAGGATGTCCTTCGTAGGTGCCGTAAGGCATGATAGCAGGCCAACGATAGAGATAGTAGAGCGCATCGTAGGAAGCGGAGTTGAAGTTGAAAGGCGTTTCCAAGTCAGTACGCGTGTAGAGCAATTTGCTACGTACTTTCAGCCATTTGAATATCTCGGTATCCACATTGAACGACACACTGTATTTGCTGTATTTATCGGGGTTCACCTTTATCACACCGTCCTGTCCGTTGTAGCCAATGCCAAGATAGTAGTTGGTTTTGCCGGACGAGCCACCTACCGAAAGGTTATGCTGCTGCGAGAAAGAGAAATCTTTGACATACTCTTCGGCAGGGTTAAAGGAACGATAGAAATAGGCATCACCCGATATGATATCGAAGTCGCGCCCCAATACCATTTCGGGACCCAGGTTCTGATTACCGTACATACGTTCCCACTCTTTCATATACTCAATGCTATTCGCATCCCAAACCAGACCACAAGAATTCTTGAATACCGTTGTACCCGGTACACGGCGATTGCGTGCTTCGAGCGCCATTTCGGCACCCACATAGGATGTGGCTATTTCGGGCAGGACAGTAGGCGTTGCCCATGAGAAGTTGTTAGAGTAGTTGACATTGAACTTGCTTGCCTGTGTACCTTTCTTGGTCGTAATAAGTATGACACCGAAAGCGGCACGCGTTCCGTAGATAGAGGAAGAAGCAGCATCTTTCAGAATAGAGATATCGGCAATATCGTCTTGATTGACCATCGAGAGGTCGGAAATCTCCACTCCGTCCACCAGGATAAGCGGGTTACTGGCATCGTTGTCTTCGTTGAGCAATGTACCAACCGCACCACGAATACGGAGTTTAGGTGAAGAACCCAAACGGCCGGAAGGCGATGTAACCGTGAGACCCGGAGTAGCACCTTGCAGCGCCGTACCGACATTGGTAAGCGGACGTCCGTCCAATTGGTCGGAAACGCTTACGGAAGCCACAGCACCGGTAAGGTTGGCTTTACGCTGTGTGTCGTAACCGACAACGACAACTTCGTCCAGGAACTTGGTATCTTCGAGCATCGTGATATTGATAACCGAGCGGGAAGCGATATTAACGGTCTGGGATTGATAGCCCATATAGCTGAAAAGCAAAGTACCGTCTTTGGGAGCATCGAAAGAATAGTTACCGTCGATATCGGTGATTGTACCCTCGGTAGTACCCTGCAAGACAACAGAAACACCGATAAGGGGCTCTCCGGCAGCATCTTTGACTATACCAGACACCACATCAGCCCAAGCAGACAAAGGCAGCCATAACGCTAACAAAAGCAGTATTGCTCCCCGTCGTGGCGTAAGGGTAAAGGCAAATGGTGAGGCACAAGAAGATGTGCCTCGCCATTGATTGGTTTTGTTAGTTTGCATCAGACAGGTTATTTAATGAATTTGTAGGTCTTATTGCCTGCTACGGTGTTGATCTGCATCATATAAACACCGGCATTGAGTTCAGCAACATTAACAGTAAATTCGTTAGCAGCAGGTTGAAGCGTTTGTACACATTGACCAGCCAAGTTGTAGATAGCGCAAGCAGCTACCTGAACAGAAGCGTTTACTACGATATTGTCAGCATTGCGGGTAATAGCAACACATTGATCGAGATTGTACAAAGCGGTTGTACCATTGGAAACGGTAAGCGCATATTTCTTAGCGGCAGGCGTAACACAAGAGTTGTCGGCTTTAGGTGTTGCGAAAGCGTACATACGCTCCGTACTTGCACTTGCCACATAAAGATTGCCTGCATAGTCGAAAGCGAGACCATCGATATTGTTACCCAAAGCTGCCGTCTCATAGAGTTTGGTCAAAGCAGGAGCCCCCGTTTCAGCGTCGTAAGCGATAGAGAATACGACACCTTTCTTATCAGAACCTATTGCCAACATGGTCTTATCAGCGTTCAGGTTCATCATACCACGATAAGAAATATTGGCAGTAAAAGGCAACAAAGTTTTGTCAGAAGCGAAATCGCGTTCGCCTTTGGCATTGATGTGGGACAATGCTTTATATGCATCATCTCCCCAACGGTGTTGTGCAATCCAGAAGCCGTCACGCCCATCGAAACGGATAGAATTATCGGTACTTGCCATTGGTATCACCTTGACATCGAAAACAGAAACCGGTTCGCCTGCAAAAGGAGTTTCTGCAGTTCCGACAGCATAGGCATAGGCATTACCCAGGTCAACACCGATACCATCCATGGTATAGAGTACACGCTGTTCGCCTGCACCTACAACATCCAAAGAAGAAACAGTAGTGAAGACAGTACCCCGTTTGGACAAATCCAATACCGGTTTGAAATCAGCAGCAGGATTGGCAGGATCCATCATCCATACACCCGATGTTTCAGCACCATTGTCGCATACGAAAACCATACCATCCTCTGCAACAGCAAGACGCTTAGGACCTTGACGGTTTTCTGCAAAAGTTACGTTACCGGTATAACCCTGCAAGCGATCAGCATTCAGTTTGGTAAGCAGTGCATCGTAGATAAAGATACCTTGCTTTGTGGCTTTGGTGGTAGCCGTACCGCCATCAGCAGCACCATTGGTACTTTCCGTTACATAAATCTGACCGAAGAAGGCACTTTCGGGGTTCTTGTCCACTTCAAGACCTTGGGGAAGATAGAAGGAATACTCTTCGGCAGCATTGTCTGTTACTTCGACAACAGCTTCGGTAGGTGCAGCAACAGCCTTGATTGCCCAAGTGTAGGTACCGTCAGCAATCTGAGAGAGGTCAACGGTTGCAGTGTGTGCACCCTTGGTGAGCAAAGCTTCGTCGGTGAGAGGGATGGCGGAAAGCACACTGTTGTCCGCATTGAGTATCTGCAACTCAAGTGCAGTGGCAGGCGCATTGAGCAAGTAGCTGATTTCGACCTTGCCATCGGTTACCTCACCGGATTTGAGTTGTGAAGCGTAAATGTTCAGTTCGGCAGCATTGATGCCCATAGCAAACAGGGCAGCTGCAGCAAAAAAGAATAACTTTTTCATGGTAGTTGAATTTAGTTGGTTGTTTATAATAAGGTTGATTGTTCGTTAGTTGTAGGAGATATATAGCTTATACTCTGCTCTTTGCGGGCTTATTGATTGCTTACTCTTTGCTTATCCCTTCGGTAATCACCCAATAACGACCCAATAACAACCCAATAATCACCCAATAACGACAGCTAAGTGAAGGCTATCAGATAAGGGGAGGTATGCTATATATACTCTATCTATATTCTAAATTTATTTTTTATGTTTTCTGCGGTTTTTCTTGCAGGAAGTACATTGCCCTGAGAAAGGGCAATGCACTATTCCACAAAGAGTTATTGCTTAATCAACGAGGTTGTATGGGTGTTGCCATCGGCTGTTTGTACCTGCAAGAGATACATACCTGCCCCCAAGCGAGAGACATCGGCTTTGTTGGAAGTCAGAAGGCTACCTGCTTGGATGGCGTGACCTGCGAGGTCGAAAACCGTATAGGTTTGCAAACCTTCGCCCTGAACGGTAATCTCGTTGATGGCAGGGTTAGGATAAACAGAAAGTTCGGTTTTCTGCACATTCTCCACCGCCGTTTCGTTCTTGAAGACCACACGCGTGGTGTAACTATTGACGGTTTTGGGCAAAGCATATATCATCAGACGCTCGTTGGAGTTGGAAACGATATAGAGATTGCCTGCCGCATCGAAATCCATACCGATGGTATTGCCTTTGCCATTGCCCCAATCGATAGTGTATTTCTCAGTGAGGGTGGGTACATTGGCAGCGTCGTAGGTTACGTCGAAGATCTGCACAAGTCCGAGTTTGGTTCCCAACGCCAAGAGACTGCCATCGGCAGAAACAGCCATACCGCCCTGGTGAGCAGGGTCAACCTTGGTACCGATATTGTAATCGAGCACGCCATTGGTGGTGTGAATGAGTGCGGGCACTGCCACTGTAGAATTGTAGCGGTACTGACTCATGAAGAAGCCACCGCGCTGGTCGTAAGCAAGCTGTCCGCTACCGTTCTGCATGTGGGAGCCATTTTCCAAATCGTTGAATACGACAGCGGAAGGAGCGGTTGTCCAAGGAAGTGTTTCGAGCTGACCGATATTGTATTGGTTGATATTGCTGTATGCAGTACCGAGAGAGTTGTCACGGTCGTAGGTATAGAGCCGTTCGTCGGCACCCGTACCCAAAACGATACAAGCCATAACGGGATTGGTGACGGTTTGCGTGCCATTCTTCAGAGCACCCGTATCTTTGTTGCGACGTCCCTCGAAGACAGGCTTGAAATCAGCAGAAGGTTCAGCCGGATTCATGATATAGACACCGGCAGAAGAGAATGCGGAACTTGTAACAAAGACATCGCCATCAGGCGCAACAGCCGGTTTGGAAACAGCACATTGATAGTTGGCAGCACCATTGTTGGCACCCCACTCGATATTGCCCGTCCAAGCGTTGTTGCCTTGCCCGGTAATATCCGTGAAATCGGAACTGAGGACATAGATACCGGTAGTGGTAGTACGCGGATTGGCAGGTGCACCTTCGGTAATACCGCCACCCAAAGATTCAGCCACATAGATACGGCCGAAATAGGGACTACTTTCCGACTTATCGACAGCGACACCACGGGCTGCATAGAACTGGAAGACAGGGTCGTCGTTGCTTATCTTGACAGGATATGCCACGGTGCGGGCAGAAGCCGTAATGCCAAGTGCATCGAAGGAGACATCTTTGAAAGGATTATCTATTTGGTGCCAGCCTTTTTCCATTGCGCCTGCATTGTAGGAATCGATGGTTTCGCCTTCTCGCTCGATGGTAATGAGGACAGCATTGGCATCTTCGTTGAGACGGAAAGAGATTTGTTCTTCAGAAACAGCGACTTCGCCGGCATAGATATTCGCCACAGGAGAAGATTTGGATTTGAAACATTGACAGCATTGACCTTCTACCAAGAGGTAAATATACATATCGTAACCATCGACATAAGCCATAGCCGCGGTATAGAAATCGATTGCGGATCCACAATTATCAGCCGTATATTCAGCAGAGACGATTTGTGCTTTGGAGAAACCATCGGTAATATCGAAGAGGCAGAAGCTGACCCGAGTAGCATCGGAGTGAACAACCGGCATTGCCATATAGCTATGTTTGGCATAACGGAAGAAATTGGCACCTGCCGATAACACATTATCGGTATAACCTTCTGCTGCAAAGTGCTCTACAGGCATTGCCGCATTATCGGCTGCCTTCCAATCGAAGGTGAACGCCATAGGAACAATGGTTTTGCTATCAGCATAGATTTGTCCGGAAGGCATTATCATTAATTCGGCACCTGCAATGGTTTGGTCGGTAGTGAGCGTTTTGACAGAGAGTTCGGCGGGTTTGTCTTCGTTGTATGCAACCCCTATGAAGGAAGACTTGTCTCCATCGGTTGCCAAGAAATAGTACTCGGAACTCCAACGCGGTCCGGACACAGCAAAGGAAGACAATGTGCCGACAGCACCAAGGTCTTTCTTATATAACAAGGAGGGAGCAGTGTATTCCGTATTCCAAGTATATACAGAGAGTTCGGTACCCTGCCAAGAAAAGGCTACGAGATAATTATCAGCCGTGAAGGCAATATCAGCAAGTTGTACACCATCGGGAAGAGCTATTTCCGCCTGCTTTGCACCTTGAGCAGTGTAACGCAAAAGCTTTCCTTCGGAAGTGAGTGCGAAGATGTTGCCTTGGCGATAGACAGTACGGACCGCCGTTGCAGGGGAATTAAATGAGGAATTAAATGTTTCGAACTCGTAGTTAGTGAGCGCCATAGTGGCTTCGTCCTGAACGGGTTCGGGATAGTCTGCCATATCGAGACGGACATTATCCAAGCGCATCTTGACTCCGGCAATCTGCTCGGCAGCAACGGTGACTTCGGTTACGAGGGTAGCATATTTATCTTTGGAAGCTTCGACCTTGTAGGTACCGGGTTGGAGATCGTAGAAAGCAAAGATACCATTGTACCAGTTGTCGGTAACAGTGGTTTGGAGAACATTGCCCTCAGCATCCAAGAGTTTGACGGTAGCACCATTGAGAGGCAACCATTGGTCGTCGCTACCCTGTACGTAAAGGAAATTGGGTTCGTTGAGCACATCGACCTTCTCATTGTTGCTCTTTACCCAACCGGAGATGACAGCGGTTTGGGGCAGGTCGCGAGAGAAGAACTTATGGATATGTTGGAACATACGTTCGGCTTCGAGCTTGCAATAGTCGGCATTGCAAAGACGGTGCGTTTCGGGGGCATAGTCGTGGAAACTGCCTTCCGACAAGAAGCCCGGCACGATAAGAGGACGCAAGACGCCCAAGCCCCAACCATCGCCATAGAAAGTGAGGTCACCACGTACAATGGGAGCAGGAGAAGTCCAAACAGTCAGAGGGTTCTGAATCTGAATACTACCTGACGAAGCAGCCATGAGGTCGCTCGGCGCTGTCTGCGGTTTGCCTGTTTCGCCACGATAAAGCATGAGCAGATAGTTGGTCTGCTTATTGAGAGCATTGGAGTGGATAGAGAGGAAATGGTCAACATTGTTGGCATTGGCTTCTTCGGCTATAGCAGAGAGGTCACGGTCGTCACCATTCTGCAATTTCTCTTTCTCCTCGGGAGTAGCGTTAGGATAGTATTCCATATCACGGATACCGGAATTGTTGGTCGTACGCGACATAATGACTTCGGCACCAGCAGCTTCGAGCAAATCACGCAAAGCAAGACCTTTGACAAGATTGGACTTGGACTCCCAATAGCCATCGGGATTGGTCCATGTTTCGGGCACATTGACAGTCCAGCAACTACGGTCGTTGGCATCGTAGCCGCCATGACCGGGATTGATATACACTTTTATCCCTGTGAGATTGTCAGCAACAACAGATGTGATTGCAAAGAGGGATACCAATGCTGCAAAGATATATTTTTTCATAGCTGTACCTCCATGATATAGATTTGACCTTCCAATGTATTAAAGGCAATGTGCTTACCATCGGCAGAAACTGCAGGATACATCGCCACTTTCTGCGTGGTGGGCAACACTTGCGAGGCAGTACCATCGATAGCACGTGCCACCAAGGCAGACGAGAGGACAACATGACCATCGTCTTTGTCCTGCATACCTACGACCCATCCGTTGTTAATCCATTGGGGAGCATTCAACCAACCCATAGGACGCGGATTGGCACCATCGATATCGCATACATAAGTGCCATGATGGGCAGTTACATAGACAATATGACGTTCGTCGGGAGAAACAGATGCCCAGAAATAGCTTTCATCATCACCATTGGGCGCCAATACGGTTTGTTTGCCTGCACGGTGCAAGACCATCTTTTGATGCTCGATTGTGATAAAGGTTGCTTCTACGGCTTCGGCAGGAAGTATAGTCTTAGGCGCCATACGACGCAAGGTGCGTTGAGTGCCAGTGCTCACGTTGATTTGCTCCAAAGACATGTGACGTATGTTCTGACGGAGTTCTTGACGACGATAAGTAACCGTTTGTTCGTCAGGACTGATCTGCAAGCCATAGCCGGCACCTTCGGCAGTGGTGAGGACACGCTTTGTACCATTGAGCAAATCGTGCCGGTTCAACCCAGCATAGTTTTCGGCAGTAGTAATAAGGTATGAGCCTTTCGGGCTGAAACGAGGATGGTAGAATCCTCCTTGCTCCGTACCCGGCAACAGCGTCACCCGGGTTACTTTGAGCGGTTGCGCCATGAGTTGCAAAGAACAACAGACGGCTACAAGAAACAAGGTAAGAAGTTTTTTCATGGTAATATAAATATATTGGTTGTTCAGAGTCGTATTTTGCTTGCCGTTGCACCTATTTGAAGCAGATACAGTCCATGCGGCAGGACAGGCAATGTCAGTGCTGTTTGTCCTACAGGAAGAGACAATGACTGACTATACAGCGTTTGTCCCGTCAGAGAATACAGGGCGACATCGGCAGTTTGTACAGCAGCATGATTATGTATCAGGATTGTGCCATCGGTAACCAATACAGAGAAGTCGGGCGAGAGCAAGGGAAGAGCATCGTAGTCGCCCACCAAAAGACGGCGAGGAGCAGACCAAACATCGTCGGTATTGGCTTTACGCACTTTTACACGCCAATAGTATTCTCCCAATTCCTTCAGATTGAGACGGGCAGAAGAATTGAAAGAGGTACCCGTCTGTTCGTGCGTCATCAGTATCTCCCGGAATTCGGCATCTTTGGCTATTTGCAATACGTAGCTATCCGCTTTAGGTACTGCATTCCAACGGAAAGTAATATGCCAATCGGGGAATACCTGATGGTCGGCAGGCTGAGAGAGAACTGCCGCCACAGCCTGTTCTTCGGGTTCGCCATAAACACGGAGAGAATACTCGTTGTTATAACCATCGAGAACAGACACTGCCAATTTGTAGGAAGAAGCCGTAATGTGCCCAGGCAGGGTAAATGAAGTATCGTAAGTTATACCCAAGAGGACTTCGGCAGTAGAAAATATGCTTGCCCTGTTGCGGAAAGCGTTAGGTACGGCATAAACGGCATAATGCACTTTGCCTGTATTAGGATGTTTCCAAGTGAGAGTCTGTCCGTTGAGAGCAAGATCCGTTACCATAGGTTGCTCTTGGGCAGGTTTCCAGTTGACAGCAGGAGGCAAAGCAGGATAGGCAAACTCTTTTGCCTTAAACTCTTTGCGAAAGGCATTGTCGAATACGAAAGCGCGTGTGTTATAGAACACTGCACCGAAAGCATTGTCGGTGGATGAAGAACGGTTGGTATTGGTCTGGCGTTGCAACTCCGCCACAGTATAAGCGGCATCGGTCTTCTCCGCATACTTATACACAGCCATACTGGAATAGAAATGCACACCGAACCGGTTTGCCAATTTCGCCCACCAAGGACATAACTTGGCATAATCTTGTGATCCGCCCGTTTTCCAATACAACTGAGGAGAAATATAATCGACCGTACCCTCTTTGAGCCAGGCAACCGGGTCACAATATATCTCCTGGTACATATTGCCACCCGTAATACCGACGGGAAGCGTAATATCTTCTTTTTGTGCCACAGAATAGTCGGTAGTCCAAATACCAAAGGGAGAGATACCAAACGTAACCCACGGTTTCACTGCCTGAATGGTGTCATATACGTCTTTTACCATACGGTTGACATTATCACGCCGCCAATCGTGCACATTCATATCCGCCGGTTTGTATTTTTCGACGGAAGCGGCATCCTGTGTGGTAGTTCCTCCGTAAGGATAGAAATAGTCATCGAAGATGATGCCGTCCACATCGTATTTACTCAGCAAATCGCCCACTACGTCTTTGATACGCTGACGCACTTCCGGCAAAGCGGGATCGAGAATGATATTGTTGGAATAGTACAGCAACCAATCGGGGTGCGAGTTTTCGTAGTTGAGCGGATGGTCATTAAGTCCCGTCCATTTAGCTCCTGTACGGCTATAACGATAGGGATTCATCCATGCGTGACAAGACAAGCCGCGTTTGTGACACTCTTCGAGAACAAACGCCAAAGGATCGTATTCGGGTTGCTGACCACGATTGATTTTCAAGAAACTTGACCAAGGTTCGTAAGCAGAATTGTAGAATGCGTCGGCACAATCGCGTACTTGGAACAAGACCGTATTCATATTAAGGGACTGAATAGAGTCGAGCATGCGAAGCATTTCCCGCTGTTGCAAAGCAGGCGACATAGAAGTAGGCCAATCGATGTTATTGACAGTGGTCAACCAAGTGGCACGCATCTCACGTTTCGGGTTGGCAGCAAAGACAGTTACACCTATGACAAGGCAAAAGGCGGGGATAAAGATTCTCTTCATTGGTTCTTTTCAGGATTTAAGGTACTATCAAAAAAGAGCAGAGAGACACGAACGCTATACGCAGTATCAAAAAACACTCTTTTTATTAAATCGCAAAATTACCGCTTTATTTTGATTTTAACAAGACTTATAGGCTTCACGGGGGGGGTAAATCTACACATTAAAGTGTTTTATATCGCATTTTTAGGCATTCATTTGCGTATATGAATTATTTGTAGTAATTTTGCAACCAAATATGCCTATTGAACCTTCTACTCTAAATCACATGAAAAAACTACTCTATTTAGCAACAGCCATCTTGCTCGGCTGTGCGTGCAGCCGACAAAACCAGCAACCCATAGCACTCACATGGGAAATGGGACAAAACGATGTTACATGGGGCGTATGCGAAAGCTACATCACCATCACGAACACAGGCAAAGATAGTCTGAAACGGAACTGGGCGTTGCATTACTGCCAGATGTCGGTATCTCCACTTGAACAGGAAAACGAGGAACTGCATATCACACAGGTATGCGCCAGTTACCATATCCTTACGCCGACAGCGCATTTTCAGGCACTTGCCCCACAAGAAAGCAAAACCTATACATTGCGCCACAAAGGCAATATCGTAAGAACAAGTGCCGGTCCACAAGGAGCATTCATCGTAATGAACGAAGGCGAGCCCCAGCGTATCAGTATCGACTACAAGTTATCGGACAAGCGACAGGAGTTCCGCCGGAATGCAGGGTTTGTATATGCCGACGGCAAGGAGGTTTATACCATCAATGCACGATTCGACAGTACCAACACCGATACAACCGCAGCAGAAAGCCTGCATATCCTGCCCACACCGAAAGAGACAATACATAAAGAAGGCGTGTGCGACACACAACAAGCCATACGGGAACACAAGACAGACGAAAGTCTTCAGGAAGAGGGATACCGGCTTATTATCAAAAAAGACTCTATTTGCACGGTTTCATCGACAGAAACGGGACAATTCTATGCCGAACAGACACTACAACGCCTGATAGAGAACTACGGAACGAAGATACCCTGCGCTGTCATCACCGACTACCCTGACATTGCCCATCGGGGATTTATGCTCGACATTGCGCGCAACTATACTCCGAAGGAAGAAGTGATGAAGATATTGGACGCTATGGCGGCATACAAGATGAATGTATTCCATTTCCATCTGACCGACGACGAAGGGTGGCGCATAGAGATTCCCGGACTACCCGAACTAACAGAGATGGGCAGCAAACGCGGATATACTACAGACGAGAAGGATTGCCTCTACCCTGCCTATTGCGGCGGTTGGGATACAGAGGATATGAACACTACGGCTAACGGGTATCTGACAAGAGCAGACTTTATAGAAATATTGCGTCATGCCAACGCATTGCATATACAAGTGATACCCGAAATAGACATGCCCGGACATATCCGTTCCGCTATCAAAGCAATGGAAGTACGGTATAAGAAATACATCGACAGCGACCCTGAAAAAGCGACCGAATATCTGCTAACGGATTTTGATGACACTTCCGTCTATGAATCGGCACAACACTATACGGACAACGTAATGTGCATTGCGCTGCCATCGTGCTACCGGTTTGTATATAAAATCATCGATGAAATCGAGGATATGTACAGGGAAGCAGGGGTAGAGCTACATGTGTTCCACATAGGCGGTGACGAGGTGGCACCAGGCGCATGGGTAGAATCGCCGGTATGCAAGGCATTTATGGAAGAACACCAACTACAGGAATTGACCGACCTGAAAGATTATTTCCTGACACAAGTAATCAGTTATCTGACAGAGAAGGATATACAAGTAGCAGGGTGGGAAGAAATTGCACTCAGAAAAGGCATTCCGAATGAGAAATTCGCCCACAGCAATGTACTAAGTTATTGCTGGAACAGCGTGCCGGAATGGAAAGGCGACGAGAAGCCTTATCTGCTTGCCAACGGCAATTATCCCGTGATCATCAGTTGCGTAACGAATTGCTATCTGGACATGTGCTATCTGAATCACGAAGAGGAAAGAGGGCTACACTGGGGCGGATATACCGATGAATACACGAGTTTTGATTTGCAACCGTTTGACCTGTACAAGTCGGTGCGCCGCACGATGAAAGGCGAATACAGGGATATTGAAGCCTACGCCAACAGCGGCAAGACGGCATTACGGGAGGAATGCAAAAAGAACATACGGGGTGTGCAGGCACATCTGTTTGCCGAAACCATACGGAGCACAGACCAAGTGGAAGAATACATGTTCCCGAAGATATTAGGTATCATGGAGCGGGCATGGAATGCGTATCCGGATTTCTCAGATTACCCATCGGCACTAAACGCATACAACTATCAGATTATGGAATACGAGTTACCACGATTGCAATCATGGGGATACAGTTTCCATCTGTCGCAGCCCGGTATCATTGTTGAAAACGGACTTATAAAGATGAACAGCCCCTACGAAAAAGCAGAGATACGCTATACGACAGACGGCAGCAAGGTAACCAAAGACTCACCTCTGTACAGGGGTCCATTTGCAGCGGAAAGCGAGAACATAAGTGCCAAATGCTTCTATTTAGGAAAAGAGAGCAATACGACGAGGCTGTAAGGACATTATTATTTATATCGGAGGACGCAACACTGGGTGCGTCCTCTTTTTTGTATTACCTCGCTTTTAGACGGGGCACGCCCCGTCTCTACAGAACACATCGGAATCTCTACACAATAATAGTGATACAATGCAGATACGAAATCTATATCTGTCTATATGTACAACGGGAATTATGCTCTATCTTTGCAGCGGAAAGCAAAAGAGCCGACGATATTCTGCGGGTAAAAGTTGTAGCAACCAAAATATTTGTGTACTTTTGCACGCTGAGTTGCCAGCAACGGCAACCCACAAATATCGTTAACAGAGACCGACTCCGACTTGGGAAAATCTGGTACATTGAACAAGTGATTACAGAGGACGGCTTCGCACCTTTATGATAGTGATGCACAGCTTGCAATCGGCTATCATCCACAGGCGTAGGCTGTTTTGCTTTCTTTAATCACGGGTTTACCAGAACCTTCCCAAGGAGATTGCCAAGAGCCGACGCCTTTTTGTATGTATGATGGAATACGTACGACAGCCAGCTCAGACAAAACAAGTAGATCTTCGGAGTCTGTTTACTGTGTTCATCACATTATGATTCCTGATTTTTACCGATGAAACGGCAGGCAGACTCCATCTTTTTGGCAGTTGGAGGGGATCAAAACCGCGAACATTGCCCATAAATCATAAATAATATGTATCTTTGCAGCGTATTAGCAAAACAATATACACATATGGCTACAGGTAAAATGAGAAATACGCACAAAGAGACTTCGTTCATCGCAAGAGAAGAGAGCGACATCATGAATTTTCTGCTACAGAAAATGGGCGGTATGACACGCAATGCCATAAAGGCACTATTGGCACACCGGCAAGTACAAGTGAACGGACAAGTGGTAACACACTTCATGAGTCCTGTGAAAGAGGGTGACAAGGTGACGGTAGTCAGCGGGAAAGGGAAAAAGGAGCTGAACCATCCGAAAGTGCGCATTGTCTATGAAGACGACTATCTGATAGTAGTGGACAAGAAAGTGGGATTGCTCACCGTTCCTACTTTTGCGGGTTCGACAGAGACTACCTGTTACTCCATTCTGCGACAATATGTGCGTCAGGCAGACCCGCGTGCAGGAGTGTTTGTGGTACACCGGCTTGACAGGGAAACATCCGGTTTGCTCGTCTTTGCCAAGTCGGCAGACTTGCAAGAATATATGCGTACTTATTGGCGGCAACTGGTTACGAAACGTACGTATATCGCACTTGCAGAAGGCAAGCCAGAACCGACGGAAGGCAAGATCACCACATGGCTCACCGAAGACAAACGCACTACACGCGTCTATTCGTCGGACACCGACAACGGAGGAAAGATAGCCATCACGAACTACAAGACCCTGAAAGCCACAGCGGAAGATACGTATTCGCTATTGGAACTCAATCTGGAAACCGGCAGGACCAATCAGATACGTGTACATTTGGCGAGCAGAGGTTGTCCGGTAGCCGGTGACAGAAAGTACGGTTCGGGCAAAGTATCTCCCATCGACCGATTGGCACTCCATGCCCAAGTGTTGGAATTCACCCATCCGGTGACAGAGCAAAAGGTGCATTTCGAAACGCCTGTTCCAAAGGATTTCTTGCGAGTATTTCATGAGAAGAAAGGATAATTTCCAACTCTTTTGTCTGTACGCCTAACGGCGTATGCGGGCGGGACGCCCAGGCTCCGACAGCATTGTCCGGAAGTTATTCTTCTTCCAACAAGTCGGGGCGGCGCCGGCGAGTATGTTGGAGAGACTGCTCGTAGAGCCACTCTTCGACTTTCGCCTGATTGCCGGAAAGCAAGATATCGGGTACTTTCCAACCTTTGTATTCTGCAGGGCGGGTATAGACACCCGCTTCCAAAAGTCCGTCTTGGAAAGAATCGGACAAAGCCGATGTTTCATCTCCCAAAGCCCCCGGCAAAAGGCGCACTATGGCATCGGTCATAATGGCTGCCGGCATCTCTCCCCCTGTAAGAACGAAATCACCAATGGTATATTCTTTCGTAATAAGATGATCGCGCACCCGTTGGTCAACTCCCTTATAATGACCGCAAAGGATGATAATATTCTCGCATAGAGAAAGGCGGTTCGCCTCTTTCTGATTGAAACGCTCCCCATCGGGGGCAGTAAAAATAATCTCATCGTAACGCCGTTCACCCGTCAACTTGGTGACAAGGCGATCGATGGGTTCGATCTGCAGTACCATTCCCGCCCCAAAACCAAAGGCATAGTCATCGATTTTACGGTGCTTATCGAGGGTATAATCACGCAGATTATGTACATAGATTTCGACCAAGCCACGGTCTTTCGCCCGTTGAATGATAGAGTGATTGAGGGGACTTTCCAGTAATTCGGGGACAGCAGTGAGGATATCTATTCGCATAATGAGATGAGTGATATGATATTAAACAATACTAATCAAGGGACAGGATCGTATCCGGAACCTCCCCACGGGTGACAACGCAACAAGCGTTTGATCCCGAGCCAGCCACCCCGGAATATGCCATACTTGAGGACAGCTTCGACCATGTATTGTGAGCAAGTGGGCGTAAAGCGGCATGAGGGCGGCGTAAGCGGAGAAATGCAGGCACGATAGAAGTACACCGGCACAAGGAAGAGTTTACGTATGATGCGTTGCAGTGTAGTCATACTTCAGTGATTTTGGAGAGAGCTTTCTTCATTGCCTTTTCCACTACGTGATAGGGCAGTTCGTCGGGCGCCAGATAGTTGAACGCCACTTGGAAACGGCAATTATTCTCTACAGACCAGGTTTCCAAAGTTTCGGCATTGAGACGGTATGCCTCTCGCATAAGCCGGCGCAAACGATTGCGTTTGACCGCCCGTTTGAAGAGTTTCTTAGGCGCCCAGACCAAGATTTGGTTGGCAGCAGCACCGGATACTTTCATACAGGTAACCCGCAAGGGATAGCACACGAAATGTTTTCCTTGTGCATAAAGGTTGTTGATGCGTAGTTGTCCGCATAACTTCTGTTCTTTTCCGAATGTAAGCGGATTGGGCATATATATGATTCAGAATAGCAATGTGTTCAGTCCTTACCGGTCTTTGGCAAGCAACGTATCAGCGAATACGCTTGTGGTTTTCCTTGAGGAAAGCATCGATGGCTGCCGTGATAGAAGGATACTCGGCAGAAGGTGCTTCGATGTCCACACGAAGACCGGCATCACGCAATGCCTGGGCTGTTTTAGCACCAAAGCAAGCCATAATCCGTTCGCCCTGATTGAAATCGGGATAGTTCTTCCGGAATCCCTCAACCCCTGCAGGAGTGAAGATGACAAACATATCATAATCGAGCTTCTCCTCCGGTGCGAACTCGTTGGATACAGTACGATAGAGGACAACGGGTTTCACCTGCAGTTTGTGGGATGCAAACATCTGAATCACATTATCGTTGGAACCATCGGCTACCGCCATCAAAAACTTGTCATCGGGGCGGCGTTGCATGATAGCAGGCAGTCCGTCCATCTTATTGTTGGGTGCAAAGAAAACTTTGCGTTTGCGGAACTGGATATGCTTCTGCAAATAGTTAGCCACCGACTCGGAAACACAATAGTAGTGCATGGAATCGGGAATGGCAACACGCATCTCCTTGCAGAGTGCAAAGAAATGGTCGATACAGTTTTTGGAATTGAAAATAATAGCAGAATAATCCAAAATATCGATTCTTTGTGCGCGAAACTCTTTCGGAGTAAGCACCTCCGTGCGGATTAACTGATGGAATTCGAAGTGTACGCCGTAGCGCTCCTGCATGTCATAATAAGGAGAATTCTCCGATTGCGGACGCGGTTGCGATACCAGTATGTTTCTAACTTTCAAGGCCTTATAAATTTATTGTTTGTACTCAATCAACTATCAGCATTGCTGCATACACGAACCCAATAAATGGTAGTATTTCAAGAGTGCAAAGGTACAACAAAATATATAAACCTGCTAATATTTTCCGGAAAAAAAGTTGCATCGCTTTCCACAGATAAAGGGAAAGGAAAAGAATAGCGAGCAGAGAAAACATGATCAGCACCGCTATCCTGTTCTCAACAGGAAGGAAAAGAATAAGGAGAACCACAGGATAGAGAAGGACACAAAGGCAAGCGGTGAGTTTAGCATATTGGCGGCGGGCAGTGGAGAAATCTTCGGGTCGGAGAAAGGTGAACATGACCCAACGCCCCAAAAGATATTTCAGCAGTGCAATACCCAACCACAAGGCTATCAACAAGAGATAGTGCAAAAAATTGAGGTTATACAAAGGATGAACGAGGAGATAGACTGCCAAAGGGAAGATACCCATTTTGAAGCACCAAAGGCAAAGATTGCCAACGGTATTGCCGGTGGATTCGTTGAAAAGGTTTTCACGTTCCTTCCGGGACAACAACTCCCTGCAATGGTTGAAGAACATGCCGGGTTCCATTTTGAGGTCGATCAGCAGAAGGACAAGCAAAAGCAACATTATCCAAGCTGTCCACGACTCGGAAAACGAAGATGATATACGCAATACTTCGGTCATCAGATTTTAGCCATTTGGCGATTGGCAGTATCCCAGTATGGTGCATTCCCGATAGCTGCAAGGACTTCGTCGGGAGATGACACGACAACGTACATCCGAGTATGGATATCGCGCATAAAATGCTCATCCACCATACGGGAAAAGCATCGGAGCAAATCATCATAGTAGCCATCGACATTGAGGATAACGATAGGCTTGGTATGAAGCCCGAGTTGTTTCCACGTAAGGACTTCGGTGAGTTCCTCGAACGTCCCCATACCTCCGGGGAGTGCCAAAAGTGCATCGGCGGATTGCAAGATGGCAGCTTTACGCTCGTGCATATCCTTGGTCACAATGAGTTCGGTACAGCCCTGATGCTCCCAATGTTGCTCCACCATGAACTGAGGAATAACGCCCGTAACCTCACCGCCATTGGCAAGAACGGCATCAGCAACTTCTCCCATAAGCCCCATATTACCAGCACCATAAACCAAGCGAATATGGTGCTGAGCAAGAATTTCGCCCAAGCGGTGTGCCGCCAGAAAATAGGCAGGTTTCAGTTTAGTACTGGAGGCAGCATAGACTGCCAAAGAGTGAATATTCGTCATAAGATAGATATTTCATCAATACAAGGTGCAAAGATACGATATTTTAGTGACTTATACGATATCTATTCAGAAAACAGGTACAAATTTATGTAATGGACGGGAAATATCGTAGGATTGGGAAAGAATGGTGCAAGGTCACATCAACCCCCAATGAAAGCATACGGATGTCATATGTTCTTGCCGTGTTGTTGCCGTCTTTTTGCCGTGTTGTTGCCGTAAATGGAAGCACGGAGACAAGGAGATGGATGCTATCCTTAAAGTATCCCTAAAGTATCCTTAAAGTATCCTTAAAGGAATGAGAAGAAGATGACAGCAACGAGAAAACAAGATGCGGGCGGGGACGCCCACACCCCGGCAGCATTATCGGGTTTTTAGACGGGGCACGCCCCGTCTCTACAGAGCATTGATGAGAGGAGACGATAAGAAAAACAGACTCAGGCGAACCCAAGTCTGTTTGATTGTAGATTCCAATGATTAACTACTTGTATTCTAATGATTAGAAGTTTCTGTTCTTCTCATCAGATAACGTTCATCTCGTGGAGAACTGAAGTCGTCTTAGTAACAGCTGCCACAGAAGCATCAAACTTAGCCTTTTCTTCAGCATTGAGGTCAAGTTCAACAATCTTCTCGATACCGTTCTTACCAATGATACAAGGAACACCTACCATGATGTTGTTGTAGCCATACTCGCCTTCGAGGGCAGCAGAACATGGAATCATCTTCTTTTGGTCCTTGATGATAGACTCAACCAAGAAACTGGTAGCAGCACCCGGAGCCATCCATGCAGAAGTACCCAGCAAACCGGTAAGAGTAGCACCACCTACCATTGTGGACTTAGCCACTTGCTCGATTTGTTCTGCAGAAAGCAACTCAGCAATCGGACGTCCTTTGTATGTCGCATAGCGCGTCATAGGAATCATAGTTGTATCGCCATGACCACCGATTACAAAGCCCTCAACATCGTTGGCGTTGCAACCAAGTGCCTGCGACATAAAGTATTTGAAACGAGAACTATCCAAGGCACCGCCCATACCGATAACCCGGTTACGCGGCAAACCCAACGCATGCAAAGCCAAATATGCCATTGTATCCATCGGGTTGCTTACGATGATAAGGATAGCATCCGGGGAATAGGTCAGAATGGAATTAGCAACGTTCTTGACAATACCTGCATTGACACCGATAAGTTCTTCGCGCGTCATACCCGGTTTACGGGGAATACCACTGGTAATAACAACTACATCGCTGCCCGCTGTTTGGGAATAATCGTTGGTTACGCCCTTAACAACGGTGTCGAAGCCCATGAGCTGAGCCGTTTGCATGATATCCATAGCCTTACCTTCGGCAAGACCCTCTTTGATATCGATAAGACATACTTCGTTGGCAACTTCGTTGACTGCCAACACATTAGCGCACGTAGCACCTACGTTACCTGCGCCGACAACTGTTACTTTAGACATAGTGTAAAATTTATGTTATTGGTTAACTATTATTTCGTTTCCACCCTGCAAAGGTACAGCAAGTTTTTTAATTACGGAAATATTTCAACAATTATTTTTACCGAGCAGGACATCTTTGCAGATTTGTTTGGCAGTGAGCGTCAGGCGACTGAGCGCATAATCGGTTTGCAACGCCATTTCATCGGGAATTCCTGGCGGATTGACAGGATATATCCGTAAGAAACCTTGCCGGAGCAATGCGTCCTGCTGTTCGACTTTGCCCGCAACGCCCACTACAGGAATGCTTTGCCGCATGGCAGCCTTGAGTACACCGGAAGGAAGTTTGGCACACAAGGTCTGTCCGTCCATCTTTCCTTCGCCCGTGATAATAAGGTCTGCATTACTGATTTTCTCGTTGAAATGGATGATTTCCAATATTTTTTTGCTGCCCTGCAGAAGATTCGCATCCAAATATGCCGCTAAAGCAAAGCCCAAGCCACCGCCAGCTCCTGCACCCGGCAATTGGGCAAAACGTGCTTTTTCACCGACCGCCATAGCACGGAGATTTTGGTCCAACTGCACGATTTCATCGGGATTTGCTCCTTTCTGCGGTGCGAAGATACAGGCAGCCCCTTGCGGTCCGAAGAGCGGGTTGTTGACATCGCAGAGCACATCGATTTTTATCGATGGAATGGCGGAACCAAAGTGTTCGCGGATAGCACGAAGCATGCCTTTACCGCCATCGCAAGTGGCAGTACCACCCAAGCCAATGAGAAAATGCCGGTAGCCTGCATCACAGGCTTGCACCAACTGATACCCCAAACCATAGGAAGAGGCTTGTATGGGATTGTATTCTTCTTTTTTGAGACGTGGCAGCCCGATAGTTTCAGCCGCCTCCATCACTACTTGACCAGTAGAAGGGAGATAACCATAGTGTGTCCGGACAGGACGCAGCAAAGCATCGAAACCAAATTCGAGCGGAGACCATTGCCCTTGCAAAGAACTGACCAACACGCCGGTTGTGCCCTCACCACCATCTGCCAAGGGGACAGTCAGCACCTCGGCATCGGGCAGGACCTCAGAAATGCCTTGCCGAAGAGCCGTTGCCGCCTCCAGAGCAGTACAACAGCCTTTGAAAGAATCGGGGGCAACTACTATCTTCATAGGATTATTTTTGCAAATGCAACGCTGCTTTGGAGACTAAATCAACCACTTCGGCGACTCCGAACCAAGTAGTATTGAGACAAAAGTCGTAGCTACAGGCTTTGCCCCACCCCTTACCTGTATAGAACTCATAGTACTCGGCACGTTTGCGGTCAGCCTTTTCGATAATCTCCAGAGCCTGCTTGGCAGAGCAATTTTCCCTGATAGAAAGACGCTTTATACGGTCGTCCAAGTCAGCAGAGAGGAAAATGCTGAGGCAGTTGGGGTTGTCACGCAGGATATAATCGGCACAACGACCAACGAAGACACAATTGTCCTGTTCTGCCAGCCGTGCAATCACATCCGATTGAATACGAAAGAGTTCCGGATTCTTTGCACCCAAGGCATACATGAAGAGATTGTGCTGTTCGTCAACTTGTTCGAAGAGCTGCGGATTGAGTCCGCTCTGCTTTCCAGCCTCGAGAATCAGCTCACGATCATAGTATTTCAACGAGAGTTTTTCAGCAAGGTGCTTGCCAATTTCTCTTCCTCCGGCAGCCAATTGCCGACCAATCGTAATAATCATGACACTATAGATTTATGGGTTTCGCTTGCAAAGGTAAGTTATTTTTTGTAATTTCGCACACTATTAGGGAAATAGTTTATGAAAAAGTTAGGTTTTCTATGTGTTTTGATGATTAGTTGGCTGTATGTTAATAGTCAACAGAGTGCTTTAGAGGCATTTGTGACACAGCCTTTGGTGGAATCTGCCAACGTGGGTATATATATAAAGAACCTGAGCACGGGCAAAGTAATGGCTTCGTATCGGGAAAACAATGTGATTCCGCCGGCTTCGACGATGAAAATCATTACCACCACTTCGGCATTAGAGATATTAGGCAACGACTTCAGGTTCCCAACCTATTTAGAAACTGACGGAGAGATAAAGGACGGCATACTGCACGGCAATCTGTATATCCGCGGTACAGGCGATCCGACTTTAGGCAGCCAGAGAGTTGGCAATCAATCGTTTCTCTACCATTGGGTACGTGCGTTGCGGCAAGCTGGCATCCGAGAAATAGACGGACAAGTGATAGCCGACGCCTCGTTTTTCGATGGCGACGCCATCAATCCACAATGGATATGGGAAGACATAGGCAACTACTACGCCCCCGGCATTTATGCCTTGCCCTATATGGACAACACGATGAATGTGCAACTCAGGAGCGGTCAGATAGGCAGCGTTGCCGAGGTAATCAAGACACTGCCATATATAGAAGGTATCACGTTTGAAAACCATATCCGTTGTACGGCTATCACTTACGACGGTGCGTATGTGCACGGTGTACCCTACTGCAACCATCGGTATCTGGTGGGCAGTGTACCAAGCAACCGAGGAGTGTTCGGCGTAAGAGGCGACATACCAAATCCGCCACTGCTTTTGGCGCAACATCTGACGATGCGACTGCGGGAAAACGGCATACGGGTGGCAAAAGAAGCCGGTTTCATCGCAGAAAACGCCCCTTCGGGACGAATAGTATTGTATGAACATCAGTCGGAACTGCTGTCAACGCTTGTAAAGGAAATCAACCAGGAATCGAACAACCTTTATGCAGAACAGGTATTCCGCTA
Source organism: Bacteroidales bacterium (assembly GCA_022783865.1). Taxonomy (GTDB): domain Bacteria; phylum Bacteroidota; class Bacteroidia; order Bacteroidales; family Paludibacteraceae; genus Colicola. Next base: position 49,599 of record JALFYY010000015.1, on the reverse strand, counting down.
TTTAGGTAGCAAGATTGCGTTGCCTTGTACGATACACAATTCGGCGACCACCATTCAAAATTGCTGGTTTCATCGGGGAATTTCGCTACAACGCTGTTTCATTATGGACGGCAGCGGACTCTCACCACAAGATGCAGTATCTGCCAAAACCTTGGTGGATTTGCTTAGTTTTATGCAGCAGAGCAAGGAAAAAGAGGCATTTATCGCTTCACTGCCCGTAGCAGGTGAATCAGGTACACTGCGTTCGTTTCTCCGAGATACGGAATTAGCAGGCAAAGTGATTGCCAAAAGCGGTACGACCTCACGCATAAAGAGTTATGCAGGATATATGTATCTACAGAACGGCGAAATACTGGCATTTGCCGTATTAGTGAACAACGCCAACGGCAAAGCGAAGAACGTACAGAAAGCAATAGAAAAACTCTTACTCGATGTATATCAAAAGAACCGATAGTACAAACAATCTGATGAAACAGATGCTCTGTCAGAACAACAATCTGGCAGAGGGATTTACCATTTATACAGACTTCCAGACGGCAGGACGAGGACAACAGGGAAACGGTTGGGAAAGCGAAGAAGGACGGAATCTGCTCTTCACCACCCTATTTCGTTTGCACGACATACGGATTGAAGAGCAGTTTCTTTTATCGGAATTAGTGCCCTTGGCTTTGGTAGAAGTATTGGATAAATATGCCGATGAAATCAGTATAAAGTGGCCTAATGACATCTATTGGAAAGACAAGAAATTAGTAGGTATTCTCATTGAGCACTGCATTATCGGGGAACGGTTGGACTATTCGATTGCCGGCATCGGCATCAATGTCAACCAAGAGGAATTCAAGAGCAAGGCACCCAATCCTATTTCGCTCAAACAGATAACGGGCAAAGAAACAGACAGAGAGAGATTGCTACAAGAAATACTTGACAAGTTCGCCGAATTACGCCCTTTGTTGCATCATCCGGAAGAACTGAAAATGCGATATATGCAACGGCTTTACAGGCGAAACGGGATGTATCTGTACAAAGAGAACAAGTGCGACAGCCATCCTATGAACATACAAACAACAGCTACTCCCGATGCTTTTTTGGCACGTATCAGCGATGTATTGCCCGACGGGCGTTTGCAACTGCGTACCGCAACAGGTGAAGTGCACATCTATCACTTTAAGGAAGTGAAGTATGTGATTTGTTGAGGAACTGAAAAAACGAAGAATTGTCAGACTGTACACTACTATATTCTATGGATTATATACGCAACATGTCCATTGTAGGTGATGATATATACAGGGGATATGCAAGTCTCATACGGGGTTTATACAGGGTTCATAGTACTACGTAACTTGATAGTTAATAGATTGTCAATAGAGAAGCAATAGATTTGTAATATTCTACAAAATAGCATATCACAAGAATCCCCGACTTATTTCAATGTCTTTTGGAATGCTTTGTAGTCTTCGACAGAGAAACGGGTGTTGAGCAAGGCCTTATTGGTATCGGTGATAGGAATGAGGTCGGCTTGGAGTTGCTGCAAGAGCATATGGACATCTTCGTTGCTTTGCAACAAAAAGATATACCACAAAGCTTCGTCGTAATTATCGAAACCTGAGACTTCCAACGCTTGCGTGCCCATACCGAACATCGGAACTTTCCGGAGATCAAAGTCTTTAATGAGGAACTGCGAGAAGTTGAAGAGCGCCACTTGATACAAAAGTTGGTTGAGTGCCTCTTCTTCGTTATTGGGAAATACAGTGGCAGCCACCTTCGTATTAAAGGCGATACAGACCGTACTCTTATCTGTTTTTTCCGATGAAAAGGCGTATTCTTGCGTCGTATCGTTGTCTTGTTCTATGAAATCGCGACGCTCCAAGAGAGTGCTTGCCGAACCGCCCATCTGACTCTCCATCCCCTGATTCATCACTGCCAACATATCTTTTGCCATCGCACTGGTTTCGCTTTGGGGATAGCGCGCCACCATATCACGCAGGCAAGCAACAAAAGCATCCTGCCCTTCGGTCTTTGCCACCGCAATCGCATTGAGGAACAGGAATTTGGGCATAAGCGGCGACAATTGGTAGTTCTGCTCGGCATAGCGAGTGTTGTATTTGACAGAGTCGAAACGAGCAGTGCGATAATGACGGTAAGTATCGGCATAAAGCGATTCCTGCTCCTGCACCATCTTTTGCAAACGAGAGAAATAATCGGGTTGCGACACTATCAACGCTTGTTTGCTATCGGGAAACCCGGATATAATCTTTTGTCTATAGATTTCGGCAAAAGCAGTATTGTTCTGCTTCAAACTGTTGAGATAGTACATATAATAGAGATCCACCAAGCGCCGGTCGGCAGGGAAACGACGGCAAAACTCTTCGTAGGTCTCTTGCGCCAATGCAGCATCGTTGATTTTATCCTGATAGATATAAATCATCTTATAGAGCGCAGAGGCAATCAGACTGTCAGAGAGGGCAAAGTCGGCTTCTGTCTTGGGTATCTGCTGCAAGTAAAACTGCGGGGCTTTATTATCGGAGACAGGCAACGTCGGTTTGGTGGAATCGTTACCAAGGCTATCTAAAGGCAGGTCATCAGAATCGTTGGTATATGCAGGCGCAATGATGGTTTTGCTGATACGCCGCCAGTTGTCTTCCAAGGGACGAGTACCCCAACGCTGTGTAAAAGCCTGCTTGCCGGAACGCATAAGCTGGGCATTATAGAAATACCAGTCGGCACTACCGCCTCCGCCGCCTACCATATTGAGAGTATTGACACTCTGCAAGCCTCCGTTTTCGGCATCTCGAGCCGCCTGTGCCTGTTTTTCTGCAGCTTCTTTCTCTGCCCGCTCAAGTTCGGCTATGATATTTTCCACAATCCGGAGTTGCTCTTCGGGTGGCAGTTTACTAAGACGTTGCAAGGAGTCTTGGAGTTGGACTGTGTTATACTCCACCACCAATTCGTCCAAGGTCTCGGCTCTGTTTTGAATACGCTTGTAATCGGCATTGTCGGCAGAAAGGATAGTGACAGCCTCTTTATAGCATGGCTGGGCATGATTGTAATCACGCAACTGATAGTAGATATCTCCTGCCTGCACCAATACTTTGGCTTTGGGCAGTCCGCCTTCTGTACTCTTGTCGATTGCCAACTGATAATGTTCGATGGCATGCACAGTATCTTGGCGTGAGATATAGATATCGCCAATAGCGCTATAGATTTGGTCCAAACGGTCGCGATACTTATACTGCTTTGCCATTTTGCCCAGTGCTTTCAGGTCACCGGATAACTGCAAGCGTTTCAGACGGGCACTGAAATCCATTTCGGCAGAAGGATTGAGCGAACCAACCTTCTTATAATAGCTGATAGCCGTTTTTTTATCACCTTGCAGTTCGTAGAGTTGTGCCAAGACATAAGTATAGCGCAGTTTCTCAGCACGTGTTTCTTCTTTCAGTGCCAATTTGAGGAAAGGAACGGCATCTTTGTAGCGGTCGGTCTTCAACTTAAGGTCGGCACTAACAGCAGAATATAGCCATGCATGTTTACGGGAAAGGTCATCAATACTGACTTTCTGCAAGAGTTCTTCGGCTTCGTAGAGCCACCCCATTTCTGCATAGGCACGAACGGACCAGAGTTGGCAAATGGCAACGATATTCTTGTCGTAGTCGTACTGGCGTGCCACATAGTTAAACGTACCGACAGAACCAAGAAAATCGCCTTTGTGAAACTCGGCTTTGCCCAAGAGTATCCATGCTTCCCACATGTATTTATTGAACTCACGTTGATTGAGGAATGCCTGATATTTAGGGTCGCTCCGTTTCTTCTGATTGATTTTGGGCTTTGCTTTGATTGAGTGCAGTTTGATACACTTGCGGCATTTCTCGATGGTGCGGTCCATCTGGCTTGCCGCGGATTCGGCAGCAGTATGGTTGCTCACCGGATAGAGCGGAATAACCTGCGAGAAATTGTCCTGGTTCGCTTCGTCGATGGCCCGAAGCCCTTCATCAAAAGATATAGCACCATTGAAATAGATATTATAGCGGGTGGTGGTAGCATGAAAGGAACGGCTTGCCGCCGTGTTCTTTTGCGTAGAACAGGAAGTTGCCGAAAGAATCAAACCTATCCAAAACAACAATATATAATATCTATTCCGGTTCTGCATCAGACAAACTTATAGATACATTGTTCAAAATATACTTCACCCGGCTGCAATACTGCCGACGGGAAAGCAGGAATATTAGGAGAATCAGGAAAGTTCTGTGCCTCCAAACAAATGGCAGTCTGAGGTCCATAGGTTTTACCGGACTTGCCCTGATTGGGTTCTACCCAGTTGCCTGTATAGACTTGCAAACCGGGAAGTGTAGTCCACACTTCCATAGTGCGCCCTGCAGCACTGACACGTGCCGCCAACTCGGGTTCTTTTTCTTTCTTATCGGATGTTTTGCGGAGTACCCAGTTATTGTCGATACCACGTCCCGTCAGGAAGAAAGGCAGGTCGATCCGATCGGCAATGAGAGTGGGTTGGCGGAAATCCATAGGGGTATTCTCTACCGGAAGGATTTCGCCTGTCGGGCAAGCCGTATCATCGAAAGGCGTATATTGATCAGCATTGACTTGCAAGATATGGTCGCGCACATCGCCATTGCCTTCACCTTTGAGGTTAAAATAAGCGTGATTGGTGAAGCCAAGGACAGTTGTCTTATCGGTTTTAGCCTCATAAGTAATACTGAGCGCATTGTCACGGGTGAGACGATAAGTGACATAGGTATCCAAAGTGCCGGGATAGCCTTCTTCGCCATCAACGGAACGATAGCGGAACGAAACAGAGTAAGCAGTCTGCCCTACTACCTCCCATATTTTTTCGTTGAAACCGACGTTTCCACCATGCAGATGATTGGTACCGTTGTTGGTTGCCAAGTTATAAGTTTTGCCATCGAGCGTGAAACGTCCGTCTTTGATACGGTTGGCATAACGCCCGATAACAGCATTGAAATAGGTTTCTTTTTGCATCCATTCCTCCAAAGTAGAGAAACCCAATACCACATCTGCCATCTTGCCATCGGCATCGGGAGCTAAAAGTGACACTATCTTTGCACCATAGTTAGTGATTTGCACCTGCATACCACGAGGATTACGCAAAGTATAAAGACCTATACGTTTGCGACGGATAAACTGAGAAAAAGACTGAGAGTTGACCATAACTATCCTATTTTACCCGATTTTACAAGCACCATCACCTATTTCCGCTATATAGAAATCAGCTTTCAGCCCTGTACGCTCCGTGTAAGCCGCTCCAACTTTCTCTATGAACTCAGGGATTGCTTCGTCTTTTACAAGAGAAACCGTGCAACCGCCAAAACCGCCACCGGTCATACGTGAACCTATAACACCCGGAATCTTCCAAGCTTCTTCTGCCAAAGCATCGAGTTCGGGTCCGGTTACTTCGTAGTCATCACGCAAAGAGACATGGGAAGCACACATCAACTTACCGAATGCGAGAATATCACCTTTTTTCAAGGCTTCGACAGCGCCGGTAGTGCGTTGTACTTCGCCTACGACATGGCGGGCACGACGGTGAGCAACAGGGTCGGTAATAGCATTCTCTATCTTAGTAAACTCTTCTTCAGTGAGTTGGGCAAGGTTGTTCAAAGGACGAACGGTGCGCAACTGTTCGAGTGCCAAGCGGCATTGTGCAACACGGTCGTTATAAGCACCCGAATCGAGTTTATGAGGGCTATGAGTATTACTAATAACGATTTTGATACCTGATAACTTAACCGGTACAAGTTCGAACTGCAAGGTGTCGCAATTAAGGAAGATGGCATGGCCTTTTTTACCTTGTGCCGAAGCGAACTGATCCATAATACCGCAGTTTACACCGGCAAACTCATGCTCGGAGGCTTGTCCGATGAGGGCAAGCGCAGTGCGGTCGAAACCTGTATGAAGAATATCGTTGAAAGCATAGGCAGTTACCACTTCGAGAGCGGCACTGGAACTCAATCCTGCACCGGCAGGAACGTTACCCCAAATAAGTATATCATAGCCATCAACGATTTGAATACCTTTCTTAATAAATTGCGCAATGACACCCAAGGGATAGTTGACCCAACTATTGTCGGGCAGAGGAGTAGTAAGCCGGTCCAGACCGAGTGTGATAATCTGCGGCATATTGAGCGACTTGAAGCGGAGTTGCCTGTTATCGTTGCGTGCAATAAGCAAGTAAGTACCGAAACTCAAGGCACAAGGAAAAACATAACCGCCATTATAATCGGTATGTTCACCGATAAGATTGACACGGCCCGGAGAAAAATAGACCGCTTCGGGTGCATGACCATAGGCTTGCCGGAATGCTTGTTTTAATTCAGATGTTTCCATATACAAGAGGTATTAGAGATTATTTTGCAATACTTTGTTGCGACTGACAGTTGCTTGGAACTCCTTCAAGTAGAAAGGATTGTAGTAAGCAATGTCAGTAAGTTGTACTGTTTTGCCCTGTTGACAGAGAGATTCCGCCAATTGTCCCATATACTCAGCAGAAGGATAGATGTTATCCAAGAAAAGCGCATTGGGAGAGACAAGAACGGTTTTGCACTTGTCTGCACCATTGCCACAGAAAACGACAGGACGCTGTGACAAAAGGTCAGCGAAAGTATCGGCTGTTACTATGGTAGCGGCAGCAGAGTCGGTGACAGGTTGCAAACCGGTAGTATAGAAGGCATTGTACACTTCCATACGACGGGCATCAATCATGGGGCAAAGGAGTGCGTTATGCGGCAAACCGGGATTCTGCTGTACTGCCATATGGGCAATAACAAGCAAGGTATCGACAGGGACAAGGGGTATGCCAAAGCCGTAGCAGAGTCCTTTGGCGGTAGCACTACCAATGCGCAAACCCGTGTAACTGCCGGGTCCCTGACTCAATGCAACAGCGTCCAACTTTTGATTACGATTACGCAATTCTTCCAAGAGTTCTTGCACAAAGACGGGCAAGAGCCGTGCATGACTATTGCTTGTATGGTCAATACGCAGGGTCTGCACTACCCCATCAACCGTAATGGAAGCAGAACAAACCGTGGTAGATGTTTCGATATTGAGCAAAACCATATACTCTCAGTTTTCAATTATCTGTGCAAAGGTACGAATTATTTATGAAATAATACAACTGCCGATACTTGCGGTATGGTAATTTGTTTAGAATAACATCCTTTACCGTCAGGATAGATGCTACCATCGTAGCAAGCAGCGGTCCACCCGCCTTCGGGCAAATCAACGGTTACATCATGGGTATTGCCATTGTACGCTACGAAAATATTACTCCAGGTATCGTTTGCCAAAGTGCCGTTGAGCGTATAAGCAACGAGATTGGCTTGGACAGGCAAGAACGAAACAGCCTTTGCCACATCACCGGCATTGCCCATACGGAAAGCAGGGTGTGCTTTGCGCAAGGCAATGAGATTACGAATATATGCATAGTAGTCGGCATAGATTGCCTTATTGCTCCAGTTGATTTCGTTGACAGAGTCGGGAGACTGAAAAGAGTTGTGCACTCCTTTCTTATCGCGCAACACTTCTTCGCCTGCATAAATAAAGGGAACACCTTGAGCCGTAAAGACAACCGTCTGGGCGAGTTTTGCCATACGTTGGAGTTCTTCATTCGTAAAGTCAGGATTAATAGCAAGGAGTTTATCGACAACGCAAGGGTCGTCGTGGCAAGACACATAGTTAATTACACAAGAAGGCGAGGCAGCGTAAGCGGCAGAAGAGTGCGCCAATTGAGCAAAGTCGATTTGCGGGTGGGCTGTTGCTCCTACAACACCAAACTTGACTATCTCTTCGCAACCATTCCCCGTAAGGAAGCCTCCCAGATTGCCTTCTGCCCAGTTACCACGAAGGGCATCACGGATATCATCGCTGAATACGGCAATATTGCGGAGTTCCGGAGCATTCTTTTTCAGAGCCTGCGTTTCTTCCGGAATAAGACAAGGACCGGCTGCCCATCCTTCACCGTGAATAGATATGGACGGGTCGATTTCGTCGAGAGCAGCACGAACGGCGTTCATCGTTTCGATATCGTGAATCCCCATAAGGTCGAAGCGGAAGCCATCGATATGGTACTCGTTGACCCAATATTTGACAGACTCTACCATATAGCGACGCATCATTGCCCGTTCGGAAGCCGTTTCGTTACCGCAACCCGAGCCATTTCCCCAAGTACCGTCATCTTTAATCCGGTAGAAATAACCCGGTGACTGAAGATAGAGATGGGATCCTTCGTTGACAAAGGTATGGTTGTAAACAACATCCATAATAACACGGATACCGGCTTGATGGAGTTGCCGAATCATGGTTTTCATCTCCAATATACGGGAAACAGGATTGTAGGGATCGGTGGAATAGCCTCCCTCGGGCACATTGTAGTTTTTCGGGTCGTAGCCCCAATTGTATTTATTGTCAGCAAGACGGGTTTCGTCGATGGAACCATAGTCGTAGCTCGGAAGTATCTGTACGTGCGTAATGCCCAAGTCGAGAAGATGGTCAAGACCGGTAGACAAGCCTTCGGGGCTATGGGTACCGCGTTCGGAGAGACCAAGGAACTTACCCGGATAGTGAGAACCGGAGGTGGGTGAAACAGTGAAATCACGCATGTGTACTTCATAGATAACAGCATCGGTGAAAGCGTTCATCACAGGTCGGCTGTCAGCATCCCAACCTTCGGGATTGGTAGCACTCCAATCAATAATAGCGGCACGTTCGCCATTGACACCAACAGCTTTCGCCCAGATACCGGGAGCGGGATCGTACCATTTGCCGTCTTGTTTGATTTGAAAAGTGTAATATTTTCCAATCAGGTCTTCCGTCACAGTATAGACCCATGTTCCTTGCACATCGGGCTGCATGGAATAAGAGGCAACAGGTTCGGTTTGCAAAGGAGCATCATAGATAGCCAATTGTACTTCTTCGGCAGCAGGTGACCATGTGCGGAAGAAAGACTGTGCAGGAGCATAGGTGACACCCAAATCGGAACCTGTGTACTCTGGATACTCATTATAAGAAGCAGTTGGAGAGCCACAAGACGCGAGTGCAATCAGAACGAGGAAAGATAAGTTTTTCAGTTTCATGGTTGTGTATGATTTATACGTTATGGATTATGAATTATTCGTTATTTGTTCCGGGTTGGGTATAGTCAATGGAGAATGCCGGTGCCTGGGAAGTATAGCGGGAAAGGGACGAAGATGAGAGCCAAGTAATATAACCATCGCGACAGCCTGCGTCGAAGAGACCACGAACGGCTTTTTCGATATTGGCAGCGTTATAGTCAATGCCCTCCGGATCGACATAACGCATAACAGGATAGGCTTGTATCCACGTACGCACCTTAGCAGGAGAGGGTGTTTCGGCTTGGCGACCCTGTACGGATTTTCCCCAGACATTCAGGGTTTGGTACGGGTGATTCCAGGGTTTCTTCAATCCTGCATAACCGGAAGCGAAATGATCGGGATAAGGCATTCCACACATAACATCGGCTATATTACTCAAAGCAGGCCAGTATTGTCCATAAGGAGTGGTGTAACCCTTGTTGGCAGATTCGCCAAAAACATCGATGGAAACATAGGCTTGCAAGCTATGGAGTTCGTCGCAAGCATACTGAACAAAGCGTTGGATAGCCTGTACCTTGGTTTCGCCATAGGTATTGTGATAGTCAATCAAGTCTTCCACACTATTCATACGGTCGGGAAAACGGACATAGTCGAAATTTATCTCGTTGAAACCGAAAGTACGTACCGCTTCTTTCGCCAGTTCGACATTGAACTGCCATACGCTCCGGTCGTAGGGACTGGGCCAGTGGGCTTTGTTGTGGTAGAAAGGCTGCCCTGTGGCTTTCTCCGTGATAGCACATTCAGGATGGTCTTTGACAAAATAGGTGTCTTTGAAACAAGTTATACGTCCTACGACATAAAATCCCTCTTCGTGAAGGCGGCGGACAGCGTAGTCGTACATCGCCTTTTTGTTTTTACCACCCCACTTATAGTTGGTAGGCGAGTATTTCTCCATCGCATCCGCCTTATAGCCAGGACACTCGTTGTCTTTGATATCGATAACGAAAGTATTGATGCGTGTCTGCTTGGCGAGAGCGATATAGTCATCAATCTTACCTATGACGGCAGGCGATATATTCAGATAGAGTGAATAACAAGGATCGGGCATGATATTCCCGATAAAACGGGGCTTTTCGTGAGGGAAGAAGTCACAGCCGACAGCCTCACCGCCACGGAAAGTGTTCTTCACTTTGGCATGAATGGAATCCTGCCACTCGGGCATATAATGCGCAAGGGCTTCTTCTCGGGATTGGACGGCATACTTGCCATAGACATATCCCTCTTGTTTGCCATAGCGAATGCGGTAGCGATTGACGGTTCCATCGGGGTTCAGGTAATCGAAACCAAGGATATCATAAGGTTCGCCTTTGAGCGTTTGACCGCAAATATGAGAGGTGAGCGTATCATCGATGACAGAAGCGGGTGTACGTGCAAAGAGCCGGGATTCGAGCACGGTTTCATCGGGATTATTGACCGTCAGGTTTTCCTCAATATAGTATGTCGGTTTGTGCATTTGCAGGGCAACATACTCCACTTTGTTGCGGCGGATACAGTTGTCGGTATTGACCTCGACAACCGTACCACGTACAAGCGTGTCAGCGGGTTGGAGTCGGTCGTTATTATCCAAAACATATACCAGGGCAAAAGGTTGGTCAGAAGCGATGTAGCGCAGTTCTGTTCCGGTCTGCGTGCAAGCCACAGAGAAACCCATGAGGCAGATGAATAACGGAATGCAGTATTTCATTTTGTACGTATCGTAAAATCAGTTTATCGAATAAGAGTGCAAAGATAATGCAATTATTTGGTTTTTAGAAATATTACGGGTATATGGGGTATGAAAAAATTATTGTATCTTTGCCGGCAGCAACAAAATCAACCCAATATGAACAAAAAGAAGATAGTTGTATTTACGGGAGCAGGTGTTTCCGCCGAAAGCGGATTGAGTACGTTCCGCGACTCTGACGGTTTGTGGGAAAACTACAGTATAGAAGAGGTTTGCACGCATGAAGCGATAGAACGGAACCGGGAATTAGTGATACGTTTTTACAATGAGCGTCGTCGGAACGCAATGCAAGCAGAACCGAATGCCGCCCATCGTGCCATTGCGGATTTGCAAAAGTATTTTGACGTGGAAGTAATTACACAGAATGTGGATGATTTGCACGAAAGAGCGGGAAGCAAAAAGGTGACACACCTTCACGGAGAACTGATGAAACTGCGCAGCTCCATCAACGAAACGGCAACGGTAGCGATAGACGGTTGGGAACAAAAACCGGACGCACGGCATAAGGACGGGAGCCTGCTCAGACCGTATATCGTATTCTTCGGCGAGAGTGTACCCAACTTTGAGAAAGCAGCCGCCATCGCTTCGGAAGCGGATGTGTTTGTAGTGGTAGGGACATCGCTTGCCGTATATCCGGCAGCATCGTTGCTACAATATGTAGATGAGCAGGTGCCTATATACGTAGTGGATCCCGGTATGCCGGAATTAGGACGATACAGGACAAGAGTGACACATATACGGGAGAAAGCGTCGATCGGTGTACCGGAAGTATGCCAAATGTTAGTTAACAGTTAATAATTAATAGTTAATATTGCATTAAGGGGTCGGTTGGTTATCTGTAGATTGACACTAATTGACTATTCAGAATAAAAAAGAGACGGGGCACGCCCCGTCTCTACATTTTCATCTTTTATCCCTTAGACGCGATAAATCGTGTCTCTACATTTTGTATCGGGAAAGAGATTTTCCCGATGGAATGGCGGATTTCGATAGATTATCCAAGGATCAGTAGTTGTTTTTCTTTATTTCGAAATAAGCTTGCGGATGGAGGCAGGCAGGACAAACTTGGGGAGCTTCCTTGCCAACATGAATATAACCGCAATTGCGACATTGCCAAACCACCTCGTCGTCTTTAGCAAAAATCTTTGCTGCTTCGACATTGGCAACGAAAGCACGATAGCGTTCTTCGTGACCCTTTTCTGCTATCGATATTGCGCGATACATAGCAGCTATCTCAGGAAAACCTTCAGCATCGGCAACGTCAGCGAAATGAGGATACATCTCTGCCCATTCTTCGTGCTCGCCTGCAGCCGCTTCCTGCAGATTGTCAATGGTTTTTCCGATTACTCCTGCGGGATAAGAAGCGGTGATTTCCACCGATCCTCCTTCCAACCATTTGAACATGCGTTTTGCATGTTCTTTTTCCTGATCAGCCGTCTCCTGGAAGATTGCGGCAATCTGCTCGAATCCTTCTTTCTTGGCTACAGAAGCAAAATAGGTATAGCGGTTACGCGCCTGGCTCTCACCGGCAAAAGATAAAACGAGATTCTTCTCTGTTTGTGTTCCTTTCAATGATTTCATATACGTACAATTTTAAGTTGATAATATGAAATATGGACAAAAAGCGTACCAAAGTTGCCCATAGGACAAGGGAAAATATGTGCGGAGCAGGGAGAAGTCAGCATAAGGTCCCGATGATGTCATACGAATCTTACGTTTATCCTACGTATATCTTACGTATATATTACGTATATCCTCCGTATATCTTACGTAAATCCTACGTATATATTGCGTAAATTATGACTATATCTGACAACCGGATAATTTACGATTTGTGAATTTGGTTCTCAGTTAATCGCCATTCATTGACCTTTCCATTTATTGTATTGCTATATCTGCGGGCGAGGACGCCCACACTCCCAGAGGATTTGACAAACGAACCAAGGGGCAAAGGACAAAAGAGTTAATAGTTAATAATCAATAGTTAATAGTGCATTATCGGACCATTCGGTCATCTGTTAATTGACGTTAACTAACCATTAATTTTTCCCTTAAGGGGTCAGTTGGTTCTCCGTAAAGTAACACTAATCGGCTATCCAGCATAAAAAAAAGACGGGGCACGCCCCGTCTCTACATAGCACTATCGGATGTTTTAGACGCAATTGGACAAGCCCTAATCGCATCTCTACAAGGCATTGGCGGATATATTAGACGGGGCACGCCCCGCCTCTACATTTTCATCTTTTATCCCTTAGACGCGATAAATCGCATCTCTAAATATTGTATCGGGAAAGAGACTTTCCCGATGGAATGGCGGATTTTTTGAGATATAGGAAGGAAATCCCGGTGTCGGAAAGAAGGCAGAAAAATGATTGAAAAATATATCGGAGAAAGATATTGCCAGATTGATTTTTTTTTCGTAGTTTTGCAGTTGGTAAAAAATTGTTCGGAAGAAAGAACAAGGACAAAAGAGAAAAGACAAAATCTGATTGATAACAAGTCGCATATCAACAGATAACGTTCTGACAAAACGGAGCAAAGAAGAAGCAAAAGAGAATATTAACAATTGAATAAAACATATAAAAGACAATGGGATTATTTTCATTAACTCAGGAAATTGCCATCGACTTGGGTACAGCGAACACCATCATCATTTGCGATGACAAGGTGGTAGTGGACGAACCATCGGTAGTGGCAATCAGTACGGCAGACAACAAAATGGTTGCTGTAGGCAGAAAGGCTCAACAGATGATCGGCAAAGGCGGCAATATGATCCGCACCGTCCGTCCGTTGCGCGACGGTGTGATTGCAGACTTTTACGCCTGTGAAATGATGATCAGGGGCATGATTAAGATGATACCGAGAAATCACCAGTTGTTTGTTCCGTCGCTGAAAATGGTTGTCTGCATTCCGTCAGGCAGTACGGAAGTTGAAATCCGTGCGGTACGCGACAGTTCGGAACATGCCGGTGCAAGAGACGTTTATATGATATACGAACCTATCGCTGCGGCATTGGGTATCGGTATAGACGTAGAGAGTAGCGACGGTTGCATGATAGTGGATATAGGCGGCGGTACGACTGAGATTGCCGTAATTTCGCTGGGCGGCATCGTTGCCAACAAGTCCATCAAGACGGCGGGCGATGATTTGAATGCCGATATAATCGACTATATGAGCCGTATGCACAATATGCGTATAGACGAGCCAACGGCAGAACGCATCAAAATGCAAGTGGGTTCGGCATTGACCGAATTGGAAAATCCGCCAGAGGACTTTATGGTAATCGGTCCGAACAAAGTGACAGCCCTGCCTATGGAAGTTCCCATCAGTTACCAAGAGATAGCACATTGCCTGGAGAAATCAATCTCGAAGATAGAGAACGCTATTCTGCAAGCGTTGGAAAACACGCCTCCGGAGCTTTATGCGGACATCGTGAAGAACGGTATTTATCTGGCAGGCGGCGGCGCATTGCTGCACGGCTTGGCACAACGTCTGACGGACAAAATCACCATCAAATTCCACATTGCAGACGATCCGTTGCACGCCGTTGCACGCGGTACGGGCATTGCGCTGAAGAACACCAAAAACTTCGGATTCTTAATCAGATAAGCGACTGAGTGCGGGCGGAGCAATCCGCCCCCATCTTTTATGAAAAACCTACTGCGCTTCTTAGCTCAACATTACGTATTTCTATTGTTCATCGCATTGGAAATCGCGGCATTTGTTCTCGTTGTTTACGGGAACGAATATCCGCGTAGCCGCATGTTTGCATCGTCAGTAAGGATATCCGGCAGTTTTCATCAGATGGAAAGCAACCTGACCGGTTATTTCCGTTTACGGGAAATCAACGAAGCACTCAACGAAGAGAACACTGCATTGCGTAACCAAGTGACCGCCTTGGAAAACCGATTGGAAGGGCAAGCAGAGGATTCGACAACATACAGATATGCCCATTTGGACTATCAGTATATCCCCGCCAAAGTGATTAACAGCACTACAAATGCCGCACGTAACTACTTGACACTGAACAAGGGATCAAGAGACGGCGTAGAGAAAGACATGGGAGTAGTGAACCAAGACGGAGTTGTAGGGATTGTGACGAAAGTATCGGAGCGATATGCGTTGGTGATTCCGTTGATTCATCCAGACTTATCCATCAGTTGCCAATTAGGCGACAGCGGTCAGGTTGGTTCATTGGAATGGTTGGGCAGAGATTATCGTTACGCCAACTTATTGGATATTGACCGGCATATAACGGTGAGAGAAGGCGACGAAGTGATAACAAGTCAGTTGTCGGCGATATTTCCACAGGGTATTCCGGTGGGAACGGTAGAAAAGACAGATATGCACGAAACGGACGCTTATCACAAGATACAGGTACGTTTAGCGGTGGATTTCAAAAGGCTTAACTATGTGAAAATCATCGGCTATAGCCATTCAAAGGAACGTGAGGAATTGGAACAAACGACAACGAGAGAATGAACTTGTGGATAGAAAACATATTGCGCTTTTTGACAGTGGTACTGCTGCAATTGCTATTGGTTGACCATTTGCAATTTTTAGGCTTATGCCACCCATACGTATATGTACTGTTTTTGTTGGCGTTGCCCGTACAATTGCCCCGATGGATAGAAATGAGTATCGGCTTCGGGACAGGCGTTGTGATGGACCTGTTTGCCAATACGCCCGGTGTACACACAGCGGCTTGTACGGCTGTCGGTTATTTCCGCCCACTGCTGATTAAGAAGATTGTCAATGAGAACGACCGCCTCATCGGCACCATTAACGGACGGAACATCGGACGAATCAACTACTTGAAATACATAAGCATATTGATTGTTTTGCACCATATAATATTGTTTGCTTTAGCGGCATTCAGTTGGCATTGCTGGTGGATGACTTTGGCTCAGACAGCCTTGAGTTCGGTCGTTTCCATCGGTATAATTGCCGGAATTGACCTATTGAGAAACTAAGGGTATGCTGAACGACAAATACTATAACAGGCGCTATGTGATTACCATCGTTGTGACGATGATTGTAATGGTATATATCGGGAAGTTGTTCAGTCTGCAAATTCTCGATGAAACCACTAAAAACAAAGCCGAAAGCAATGCGTTGCTGAAACAGACAATCAGTCCGTCGCGCGGGTTGATATATGACAGAAACGGGAAACTGCTCGTACTGAACCAACCTATTTATGAGGTGAGTATGATTATTCAGGAAATGGGCAAAACGTTTGATACTCTCGGGTTCTGCAACGCATTATCGATAGATACCGCCACATTCAGACAAAGAATGCAGGAAATACAGAACCGAAAGAAAAACAGAGGCTATTCACGCTATACCCCACAGACATTTCTCAGCCAACTGAGCAAAGAAGAAATCACTCCTTTGCAAGAGACACTATACAAGTTCCCCGGCATTGACATCCGAAAACAAACAAGAAGAGACTATACTTACAATGCTGCCGCACAAATATTAGGGAGCGTCGGGGAAGTGACACAACAAGAGATAGACAAAAATGCGTATTATGCAACCGGTGACTATACGGGCAAAAGCGGCATTGAAAGGACATACGAGGTCCAACTGAGAGGCGAGAAAGGTGTGGAGATATGGATGCGAGACTCAAGGGGACGCATTCAAGGGAAATATAAAGACGGCGAAATGGATGAACCCGCCAAACAGGGCAAAGATATAACACTGACAATAGACATTGAATTACAGAAAGTTGCAGAAGAATTGCTGAACGGAAAAATTGGCAGTATGGTTGCTATCGCCCCGAAAACAGGCGAAGTGCTGGCTATGGCATCGAGCCCCACTTGGAATCCATCGCTATTGGTGGGCAGAGCAAGATCGAAAAACTATCAAGCCCTACTACACGACCCTACGAAGCCGCTACTAAACAGAGCCACGCAAGCACAATATTCGCCCGGATCAACCTTTAAGACAGTGCAAGCACTGATTGCACTACAAGAAGGGGCTATTAACTCACAGACGCGCTATATTTGCAACGGAAGAAGCAGTCAGCCAATACGTTGTACCCACTCGCACGGGACACAGATAGATGTCATCAATGCGTTGGAACAGAGTTGTAATCCATATTTCTACTGTGCTTTTAGGGATTTATTGGAACAAGGGGGATACGGAGAAAAGAATGAGCATTTCAAAGAGAATTACAATCGGTGGAGAGATTATGTAATGTCGTTCGGTTTCGGGCAACGATTTGCAGACAGCGACATCAGTGAACAATCGAGCGGCAACATACCGACCACTGCATTTTATGACAGATATTATGGAAAGAAAAGTTGGAGAGCATTGACTATCAGATCGCTATCCATCGGTCAAGGAGAAATTCTGGTGACACCATTGCAACTTGCCAATATGACGGCTGCCATTGCCAATGAGGGATATTACGTCAGTCCGCACCTTTGCAAGACCGACAGTTTGTTGGAACATCGGCACACAATTGACATTGACAAGAAACATTTTCAATTGGTTAAACAAGGTATGCAACAAGTGATGGAAGAGGGTTCGAGCAAATGGTATAAGATTGAAGGAATAGAGATAGGCGGCAAAACGGGCACAACGCAGAACGGAAAGGACAACAAAGACCACGCTCTATTTGTCGGTATGGCACCGATGGATGCTCCCGAAATAGTAGTAGCCGTGATAGTGGAAAATGCCGGTTTCGGAGCCACTTGGGCAGCCCCGATTGGCAGTATGATAATAGAACAGTACCTAAAAGGCAAAATTGAACGAACTTACTTGTACGACCATATCGCTAAAACAATCATTAACCCCGATGTCAAGAAACGATAACATATTAAAAACTATTGATTGGTTGACAATTGCGATGTTCGTCGCTATCATGCTATTCGGTTGGATGAATATCTATGGCGCGAGTTACAACTTTGAACAAACCAGTATATTTGACTTTGGCAACCGCGCCGGCAAACAATTCGTTTGGATACTGACAGCACTACTGATGGGTGGCATAATATTGCTGATAGACAGCAAGGTATATAACATTTTAGCATATATCATTTATGGCATTTGGATAGTGGTACTGATTGTTACCCCGATATTGGCGAGTGATATTAAAGGTTCATTATCATGGATTAAGCTCGGTCCGGTGAGTCTACAGCCTGCGGAATTTGCCAAATGCTTCACGGCATTAGCATTGGCAAAATATATGGGGCAATATGAATACCGGATAAGGGATTACAAGGATTTAGTTGTGCCTGGATTGTTGATTATGATACCCATGTTCATCATTATGGTGCTGCAAAAAGAAACAGGTTCAGCATTGGTATTCCTATCGTTTTTGCTCATGTTTTACAGAGAAGGCATGACGGGATATGTTTTATTATTAGGTGCCGCTGCCATCTGCTTTTTCGTATTAGCCATCAAACTGAATGTAACAACATTGCCTATCGGGGTGGGAAGTGCGAGCATAACGGTTTGCATGTTAGCAATTTTACTCATTGATGTTTATTTCATTGCAACCAAGACGAAGAAGCCCGTAACGACCTGGATTTTTATTGCGATGAACACGATTAGTTTTGGCGTTGCACTACTCATCAACCAGTGGACACCGGTTGATTTGGGATTGGTTGCCACCATTACAACGGGGATATCAAGCCTGTATTTGCTCATCATCAGCATTAAACAAAAACTGCGGAGCATAGCGTTTCTGATGGTATTCAACATATTGACAGGTGCATACTGCTATAGTTGTAACTTTATGTTTAACAACATATTGCGACAACACCAAAGGACGAGGATTGAGGTATTGTTGGGATTGAAAGAGGATTTATCGGGTGCCGGATACAATGTGAATCAATCAAAGATTGCCATCGGTTCAGGCGGTGTAACCGGCAAAGGATTTTTGCAAGGCACACAAACCAAACTGAAGTTCGTTCCTGAGCAGGATACAGATTTTATTTTCTGCACAGTGGGCGAAGAATGGGGATTTATCGGATCTGCAGGATTGCTAATTCTGTATTTGTCCCTAATTATGCGCCTTATACATTTAGCAGAGAAACAAAAGCGACAATTTAACAGAATTTATGGTTATTGCGTAGCCGGCATACTGATCTTCCATTTGGTTATCAATATTGGCATGGTGTTAGGATTATTGCCCGTAATTGGTATTCCATTGCCATTGTTTAGCTATGGTGGATCGTCACTATGGGGATTCAGTATCTTGCTATTTATCTTCCTTAAATTGGACGCAGACGGCAAAGTAAGTTAGAAAACAGATTATTAAATAAATATGGATTTTATATATGATATTATCGTAGTAGGAGCCGGACATGCAGGATGTGAAGCAGCATGTGCCGCAGCAAACTTAGGCAGCAAGACACTACTCATCACGATGGATATGAACAAAATCGGTCAAATGAGTTGTAATCCGGCTGTAGGTGGAATTGCCAAGGGACAAATTGTGAGAGAGATAGATGCATTAGGAGGCCAGATGGCAATGGTGACAGATAGGAGTGCCATACAATTCAGAATGCTCAACCGTTCGAAAGGACCTGCGATGTGGAGTCCACGCTCGCAAAGCGACCGAAAGCAATTTATCGAAGAATGGACTCGCTGCTTGAGCCACACAGACAATCTAACAATATGGCAAGATATTGTTACTCAGTTAATTATAAAAAACAATATAATATGTGGCGTCAGAACAGCATTAGGCATAGAAATGAAGGCCAGAGCCGTAATATTGACCAATGGCACTTTTTTGAACGGTCTATTGCATTTCGGACCAAAGCAAATACCAGGCGGACGCATTTCAGAACCTGCATCCTATGGTATAACTGAGCAGTTAAAAGATATCGGATTCAAAACAGACAGAATGAAAACCGGCACTCCTTGCAGAGTTGACGCACGGAGTATTGACTTTACAGTTATGACCGAACAAAAGGGAGAAGACGATTTTCATCAGTTTACCTATATAACGGACGTAAAACGACAGCTGAAACAGATGAGTTGTTGGATTACAAACACCAATGCACAGACACACGAAGAACTGAGAAAAGGACTGCAATACAGCCCTCTTTATAATGGTCAAATAAAGAGTATCGGTCCGAGATATTGCCCCAGTATAGAAACCAAGATTGTGACTTTTGCAGACAAAGAATCGCACCAGTTGTTTATAGAACCTGAGGGCGTAGATTCAAATGAATATTACATTAACGGCTTTTCCTCGTCACTACCCTTACAGATTCAACTAAATGCCCTCAAGACAATAAAAGGATTGGA
Organism: Bacteroidales bacterium; assembly: GCA_022783865.1. Classification (GTDB taxonomy): domain Bacteria; phylum Bacteroidota; class Bacteroidia; order Bacteroidales; family Paludibacteraceae; genus Colicola. Next base: position 29,472 of record JALFYY010000015.1, on the reverse strand, counting down.
AAACATCGTACTTTATCGCCCCGGTTATGCAATAGAATACGATTTCTTTGACCCTACGCAACTATACCATACTTTGGAAACCAAATTGGTACATAACCTATTTTTTGCAGGACAAATCAATGGTACAACAGGATATGAGGAAGCTGCAGGACAAGGCATTATTGCAGGCATCAATGCACACCAAAATTGCACCGGTGGCAGTCCGTTTACCTTGGCAAGAGATGAAGCATATATCGGTGTATTAATTGATGATTTGGTGAACAAAGGTGTGGATGAACCCTATCGAATGTTCACTTCAAGAGCGGAATATAGAATATTGCTTCGGCAAGATAATGCCGATGCCCGACTGACAAAAAAAGCATACGAGATTGGTTTGGCAAAAAGCAATAGATATAGTTTATGGCAAAGCAAAGAAGAACAGAAACAAGAGTTAGCACAATTCTTACAAACCCATTCCGTAAAACCGCAAGAGATTAACAGTTATTTAGAATGTATCAGCTCACAAGCCATTCAACACAGTTGCAAATTAGCGGATTTGGTTTTGCGTCCACAAGTAGAAATTCAAGGTTTGGCAAACGCTATTCCTGCATTGCAAGAACTAATAGACAACATACCAAACCGAAAGGAAGAAATAACAGAAAGTGTAGAAATAGACATCAAATATCAGGGATATATTGACAGAGAAAAGATTATCGCCAACAAACTAAGCAGATTGGATGACATCAACATTCCCAATGGATTCAACTATAATTCTATACAATCAATATCAACAGAAGCCAAACAGAAACTATGCAAAATACGCCCCAAGACGATTGGTCAAGCGAGCAGAATACCAGGAGTGTCACCTAACGACATAAGCGTACTACTCATACTAATGGGGAGATAATGTTCCACGTGAAACAATAGAATATAAATATAACAAACAAAAAGACTATGACAAGTGAAGATGTAAAGAAAATCATCCGTGATGTGCCCGATTTTCCGAAAAAAGGTATCTTATTCCGCGACATCACAACAGCATTCTTAAATCCGAAATGTATGCACTGGTTCAAAAGCGAAATGCTGAAAGAATACCAAGGGAAAGGTATAACCAAAGTATTGGGCATAGAATCAAGAGGGTTTATTATAGCGCCTATCGTTGCCGAAGAACTGGGAGCCGGGTTTGTTCCTATTAGAAAAAAAGGCAAATTACCTGCCAGTGTAATTACAGAAAGTTATGAAAAAGAGTATGGCGTGGACACAATTGAAATCCATCGAGATGCCCTGACCACAGATGACGTTGTATTGCTTCACGATGATCTTTTGGCTACAGGAGGTACAATGGAAGCCGCCGTGAAATTAGTAAAGAAATTCGGTGTAAAGAAGATATACGTTAGTTTCTTAGCCGAGTTAGACGATCTAAAGGGAAGATCCGTATTCGACAAAGATATAGAAATATCGTCGCTTATACATTATTGATGCTAAATACCGCTCCACATATTAAACAGATATTGAGTATGCTCCCGGAAAAACCGGGGGTATATCAATATTTGAACAAAGAAAAAGAAATAATATATGTGGGAAAGGCAAAAAACCTAAAGAGAAGGGTTAGTAGCTATTTTCATAAAGAACAAAATAGCTACAAAACAAAGCAGCTCGTTAGGAATATTGCAGATATAAAATATGTAGTTGTTGATAGTGAGCAGGATGCCTTTCTGCTTGAAAACAACCTCATCAAAAAGTATCAACCACACTATAACATCTTGCTTAAAGACGGAAAAAGCTACCCATCGATTTGCATAACGAACGATTATTTTCCTAAAGTATATAAGACCAGAAAGATCATCAAAGGTATCGGTGAATACTATGGTCCTTATAGTTTTGGCAACACCGTTGATTTAGTATTGGAATTGATTCACCAACTCTACCCTATCAGAACTTGCAACCTTCAGATTACGCAAAAAGGCATAGAAGAGAATAAATATAAAGTATGCTTGAAATACCATATCAAGAAATGCTGCGGCGTATGCGAAGGACTAAAAAGCAGAGAAGAGTATCTGAAATACATAGAAGATATCAGGCAAATTATCAAAGGTAATGCCCAAGAGATAAGTAAAATTATTTCTGATGAAATGCGGAAATTGGCATCTGAAATGCACTTTGAAGAAGCACAAGTGATGAAAAATAAATACGACCTCATTGAACGATTCAAGAGCAAAACCATTATCTGCAACTCACACCTGAGGGATACGGATGTATTTGGATATCTGCAAAAAGAAGAACATATCTACATCAGCATACTGAAAGTGCACAACGGAAGTATTATTCAAGCACAAACAATTGAATATAAACAAATTATAGAAGAAGATAAGGCGGAAATATTAGGCAGAGCCATTGTAGAATTGCAAGCACAAATAGGAAGCAAAACAAAAGAGATAATTGTGCCATTTATCCCCGATTTCATCGATAAAAATATGGTAGTACACGTACCGCAACGAGGAGATAACAAACAACTATTGGATTTAGCTATGCAAAATGTGCAACAATATGCACAAGATCAGTTAAAACAGCAAGACAAACTCAATCCTGACCAAAAAATGACACGTATACTGAGTGCTCTGCAGCAAAAACTACGATTAGAACATATGCCAATAGTAATTGAAAGTTTCGATAACTCCAATATACAAGGCACCAATTCCGTAGCAGGATGCGTAGTATTCAAAAAAGCCAAACCCTCGAAAACAGATTACAGGAAATACATTATCAATACCGTAGCAGGACAAGACGACTATGCATCGATGAGAGAAGTGGTATATAGACGTTATAAAAGAATATTGGAAGAACAAGGAGAACTACCCGATTTGATTATTGCCGATGGTGGAATAGGACAAATGCACGCTATTAGGGAAGCCACCGAAGAACAGTTAGGACTACATATCCCCATTGCCGGCTTAGTGAAAAACGACAAACACAGAACATCGACATTACTATATGGATTTCCTCCACAAGAAATCGGATTGAAACCCACTGAAGAGTTGTTCCATTTCTTGACACAAATACAAAATGAGGTCCATAGATATGCCATCAGTTTCCATAAACAGAAGCGGAGTAAACAACAGACTGCCAGTGAACTTGACGAAATCAAAGGTATCGGAACGAACAGCAAAAAAGTGTTGCTAACGCAATTTAAGAGTTTGAAACGCATTAAAGAGACGACAAAAGAAGAATTAGAAAAATACATAGGAACTAAAAGAGCATCAATTATTTACGATCATTTTCATCCGGAAATAACTCACTGAGAAAACAATATTTTCTGAACACTTGATAATTTGTTCGAAAAAAATCCGTAATTTTGCGGATAATATCAGTACTAAAATTCATAGAATGAGAAAATATATTCTTCATCAAGCAGACACAGAGATTAACATAACAGACAAACAAGGAAACGAAGTTTTGATTACCGACCTCTTGACTTCTTTCCCTGAGAATCGGGTTTTTGCTTTCTATGGGCAAATGGGGGCAGGCAAGACCACATTTATCAAACAACTTTGTTTGTCAATGGGAACTAACGATATTGTCAATAGTCCTACCTTTGCCATTGTGAATGTATATGAAGACAAAGCAAAGAACGAAATATATCATTTCGACTGCTATCGCCTAAAGAACTTACAAGAGGCTATCGATATGGGAACTGATGAATACTTATATTCGGGAAATTATTGCTTTATAGAATGGCCGGAAATGATAGAAGAAATATTGCCAGAAGATACTATCAGAATACGACTCTCGATAATAGACGGGCAAACAAGAATAATGGAAACAGGTATATAGAAAGTTAGTCAGCAATGATTGAAATCAAAGACATACATAAGAGTTTCGGCAATTTAGAAGTTCTAAAGGGCGTTAATCTGCGTGTAGATAGGGGCGAAATCGTTGCCATTATCGGAAAGAGCGGTGCAGGCAAAACTACTCTTTTGCAGATTATCGGCACATTGGATTACCCTGACAAGGGTCAGATAATCATTGATGGAACTGACGTTTTTGCTCTGAAAGACAAAGAATTAGCGCAGTTTAGAAACCAGCATATAGGCTTTATCTTTCAGTTTCACCAATTGCTACCGGAATTTACAGCTTTGGAAAACGTGATGATGCCTGCTTTGATAGGTGGAATAGAATATAAACAAGCCAAAGAGCGAGCCACTACCCTACTTTGCGATTTAGGCTTGAGCGAACGTTTGGAGCACAAGCCAAACCAGTTATCCGGTGGAGAAAAACAACGGGTAGCTACAGCACGGGCTATGATGATGCACCCAAGTGTTATATTGGCAGATGAGCCTTCGGGCAGTTTGGACAATACCAACAAACTGGAGTTACACCATTTGCTACTGAAATTACGCAACGAATACGGGCAAACAATCATCATTGTAACACACGATTATGAATTGGCAGAAATAGCCGATAGAATAATAGAGATAAACGATGGCAAGATATTATAAATTATATATTTATCTATTAGCAATTTGCCTTGTTGGCTGTCAAACGGAAAGAACATTTTTTCCGAAAGGCATTGCGCCTGCCAATGTAGAGATTGTGCGTTTCGATAGTGCTCTACTGCAAATCGACACCACTGCAACGCTCAATGCCGTCAGAACGCTATATGCAGACTACCCGATATTTATGCCTGTCTTCACCGAAGATATCTTGGGTATTTATGCAGCAGACACACTATATTTGGCTGAAGCATTGCCTAAATTCCTGAATGATACAATCTATGGATTCAAGCAAACCAATCTGCGAGTACAAGAGACTTTTAGCAATATCGAAGATATACAACAGCCGCTCAACAAAGCTTTTGGCAAACTACAATACCTCTATCCGGAACTGGAAATTCCAACTATTTATTTTTTTGTATCGGGTTTTAATGCATCAATATTGTTTATCGAGCAAAGCATCGCTGTGGGCATTGATATGTATTTAGGCAGCGACTATGAGTACTATAATCAAGTGGTTTATAACTACCAAAAGCAAACCATGCGCAAAGAGTGTATCGCCACTGATATTGTGTCAGCTTATCTGTTTAAAAATCTGCCTTTTACAAGCCAAAAGAACCGGTTGCTTGAGCAAATGATATACCGTGGAAAAATCATGTATCTACTCTCATTGCTGATGGAAGGAGAACCCGAATATGAGGTAATGGGCTATACTCAAGAACAATGGAACTGGTGCAAGCAATACGAACGGAATATATGGCAAATGATGATCGACAAGAAAGACCTGTTCAAAACAGAAACTTTGGTACTTACATCCTACCTGAATGATGGCCCTTTCACCAGCGAAATAAGTCAGGATGCACCTGCACGATTGGGCACATGGATAGGCTGGCAAATTGCCAAAAGCTATATGCAGAACAACCCGAATAAGAGTCTCACCGATTTAATGGCAGAGGGTGATGCACAAAAGATATTAGAAGAATCCTATTATAAGCCGTAGAGATTATGAACAAAGACGATTTCCCTATATTGCAAGAAACCATCTATGGCAAACCATTGGTTTATTTGGACAATGCCGCCACTACGCAAAAACCGGCACAGGTATTAGAGGCTATCACATACGCCTATACCCATTTCAATGCCAATATTCATCGAGGTGTACACCATTTGAGCCAAATCGCCACAAAAGCGCATGAAGACGCAAGGGCAAAGGTGGCTGAATGGTTGCACGCTGATAATCCGAACTGCATTATCTTTACAAAAGGCACTACCGATTCGCTCAATATGCTGGCATTCAGTTTTGGGGAAGCCCATATATACGAAGGCGACGAAATCATTATCGGCATGCAAGAGCACCATTCCAATATTGTGCCTTGGCAAATGCTCTGTGAACGAAAAAAAGCCAAGTTGCGTGTTGTTCCTCTCCGAGAAGACCTTTCGTTGGATATCGAGGCATATAAACAACTCTTCAACAGTCACACTCGATTAGTATCTATTGCGCACGTTAGCAATGTTTTAGGCATTGTCAATCCTATAGATGAAATAATAGCTTTCGCCCATCAGAATCATGTTCCAGTCTGTATTGATGCTGCCCAATCGGCTCCGCATATGCCTCTTGATGTGCAAGCCTTGGATTGCGATTTTTTGGCTTTGTCAGCACACAAAGCATACGGACCGACAGGCTTAGGCATTCTTTATGGAAAAGAAGAACTACTCAAAGAATTGCCACCTGCCGAGGGAGGAGGAGAAATGATAGAGCATGTGAGTTTCGAGAAAACCACCTTCAATACCCTACCCTATAAGTTCGAAGCCGGAACGCCCAACTATATAGGCAGTTATGCCTTTGCGAAAGCGATAGAATACCTTGAAGCAATCGGCATGAAACGTATCTATGCCTACGAAACTGAACTCACCCGATATGCAGAGCAACAATTGAGCCAAATTCCAGGCGTACACATCTATGCCAAAGGACTGCCTAAACAAGGCGTTATCTCCTTTAACGTGGGCAATATACACCCCTATGACGTGGGCATGCTCTTGGATAAACAAGGTATTGCAGTCCGCACAGGTCACCATTGTGCCGAACCGCTTATCAACTACCTGAAAATTCCGGGCACCGTACGGCTCTCACTTGCGTTGTATAATACAAAAGAAGACATTGACCGTTTCATTGCTGCCCTCCGAAAAGCCATCACCATACTCACTTAACCTCATAAGAATGCCCAAGCGCCTGCTTCTGATACTCATCCTATGCATTCCCTGTTTACTGAAAGCACAAGTAGAAAATGTGATACCTGTTTCGATGGCGGTCGCCAATACCGCTACGGCACGAAATGACCAGTGGACAGCTTTCCAGAATCCGGCTGCATTGGTGCAAACAGAGACGTTTCAGGTTGCCCTGCAATACGAAAACCGATACCTTATAGGAGAATTCTCCACCGAGCTCCTGCAAGGCGCTTATAGCAACGATTATGTCAATGTTGGCATCGCCTATTCTTTCTTTGGATACGAACGGTATTCCGAGATGATGGCTGCTGTGGTTTTGGCACGTCGTTTCGGGCAGTTTTCGTTAGGACTGCAAGGAAATTTCATAGCTGTTTATTGTGGCGATGACTTGGGTTACCGCATGACAGGCGTACCGCAACTGGGCATGACCGTTGATATCACACCCAATTTCACTCTCGGATTCCAAACTTTCAACCCCTTCGTGCAGTCCATCAAAGTAGAAGACCGCAGGCGCAAACTGCCCTCCGTCTATTCGTTAGGCACCGACTATCGTTTCCACAAGGATTTCCGGTGGGATGTGCAGTTGGACTACGATATCAATACCACCTTCCGTATAGCCACCGGTTTCGAATGGCAGGCGATACGGGAACTATGCGTCAAACTGGGTGCTTACTATCAGCAATACCTCGTTGCCTGCTTGGGATTAGGGCTGCATTTTGGCATCTTCCGCTGTGATATTGCTGCCGAATGGCACCCTGTCTTAGGCGTCAACTTGATGAGCAAATTGGCTTTCCAATGGCAATAAGGCGAGCCATATACATGGGGTGTTTACTCTTGATTAGTATAATGCCAAAGGCGCAAACTATCTCGCAAGAGCAATCCGTTTCATTGATTATCAACGACATCTACGAGTCCTTATTAGAAAATGACATCGCCGTTGATTTTGAATCGTTGGAAGCCGACTTGCTCTCACTCACCGACTACCCCATCAACCTCAACAGCGCTACAGCGGCCGACCTGCAACGTCTCTATTTTCTGAGTGATGAACAAATCGACCATATCCTGCAGTATGTCTATCTGCACCCCATGCACAGCATCTATGAGTTGCGTCTCATCCCTGGTCTCAAACCCTACGAATTGCGCAACCTGCTCCCCTTCGTCGTGGTGCAACCCGTCAAGCAACAAACGCCTTTCTATTGGAAAGAAATGTGGCATTATGCCAAGCACGAGGTGAATCTGCGCACCGATACCCGCAATATCGAAGGCTATACGGGCGACCCGTTCTATGGCAGCATAAAGTATAAGTTCAACTATGATAATAAGATACAGTTCGGTCTGACTATGGAGCGTGATCCCGCAGAACCGTGGTGGGGAAGAAAAACCTATGGATTCGATTTTTATAGCGGATACCTCCAACTCAACAACATCGGACATTTCAGTACTATAGTGGCAGGCGACTATCGCGTACGTTTCGGCATGGGATTGGTGGTCAATACAAGTAGTTTTATCAACAGCAAAGTCAGCTATCTTAATATCGGCAACCGACCGGAAGGCTTGGCGAAATACAGCTCTACCAACGAAGCGGATTTCATGCGGGGCATAGGTGCTACCCTCCGAGCCGGTATCGTTGATCTGACCGCCTTCTATTCGGCTAAAAAAGTCGATGGAAAAGTAGAAAACGGCGCTTTCCCTGCCATTATCCGGACCGGTCTCCATCGCACCGGATACGAGCAAACATGCAAACGTGCCGTATGGCAGCAAGTCATCGGATTAAACGCCACCGTCCGCTATAAGCAACTGCAAATCGGCATAACGGCTACCGAAAACCTGTTAGGCGATACACTCCGACCTATTCCTAACTATTATAATACCAACTATTTACAAGGAACAAGGCAATTCTCTGCCGGACTCAATTATCAGTGGGCGTTTTGGCGTTTCCGTCTCTTTGGCGAGGCTGCCCTGTCGCAGAACACCCGTTGGGGTTTTGCCAACCTTATTGGACTGCAGTTTACCCCTATCGACGATATCGGATTGGTCTTGCTCCACCGCTACTATTCGCCTTATTTCGACAATCTGCTTGCACATGCCTTTGGCGAAACAAGCCGCAACAACGACGAGAACGGTATCTATCTCGGTACAGAAATAAAGTGCTTGCACAATTGGCGCTTTGCCTGTTATGCCGATGCTTTCAGTTTCCGTTTCCCAAAGTATAATATTCCGATGCCGTCTGTCGGCTACGATATTCTAATGCAGGCCGAATACTACCCTACCGACCCAGTCAGCATGCAATGGAAACTACGCTTCAAGCAAAAAGCCGGTACCGATAAATACAGCCTTCGTTACCAGCTCTTCTACACCGCCGGCAATTGGAATTTCCGTACCCTCTTGGAGGGCAATATTGCCCAAGCAACCAACCAAAAGCCAACGTTTGGCTGTATCCTTGCGCAAGATGTCTCCTATCGCTTCCACAGCGTCCCTGCCACGCTGCAAGCACGCCTGCAAGCCTTTCATATTGCCCACTATAATAATCGCATCTACGCCTACGAAAACGACGTTCTATATGCCTTCAATATCCCGATGGTCTATGGCATCGGCTGCCGCTACTATCTCAACTTCCGCTATCAGGTTGCCAAGTCGCTTACTGTCTATCTGAAAGCGGCACAAACGGTCTATGCCGGCGATTGGGCGCACGGGCAAGGACTCGCCCATAACCGTAAGACCGATATTCATCTCCTCCTTCGTTTCCGGTTCTGACTACTCTGTTCTCTCTGTCTTCTCCGGCTGCAGCAACCTTGATATACAAACAACGGCAGAAGATTTGCTCCTCCGCCGTTGCTTTGTTTCTCGCCGCTCAAGACGGCTTATTTCGTATTGTTTGGAATCTGATTGCCTACGGTTGACATTGCACAACGGAAACCGATAGTGCTTGAACTCTTGTCCTGGTCCAAGTAACGACGGGTTGAGGGGTTCAACCAGTAGATGCGGTCTTTCCAGGAACCGCCTTTATATACGCGGGTATTCTTCGTAATCTTCGGAGCCAGAATATCGGTAGGATCATGCTTGATTGCCGCAAGGTTCTCAACACCTGTCGGATCCAAAGGATAATCAGTATTCAAAAGCGAAGCAAAGTCGCCGTCACGATAGTCGCGTTTGTCGTCAGAACCCTTGAACTCTATGGCTATACGGCCCAGCGAATCGATAACAAACTCTTCCGTTACAGTGCCGTCTTCTTTCTCTACACGGGTGCGTTTAGGCTGCGAATAGATATTACCGCGGAACGAGTTATATTCACTTACCTCTTGGTTCGATGTGGCACGATAAACATCCATTACCCATTCGTTCACATTACCTGCCATGTTGTACAAACCGAAGTCGTTAGGTGCATATTCGTTCACCGGAGCGGTTATCACGTAACGGTCGTTCAATGCACCGCTTACACCCATGAAATCGCCTTTGCCGCGAATAAAGTTGGCTTGCATCTGACCTTGCTGCTTGGCTGTCATATTGCGGGGATGATAGCCCGACCAAGGATATACCTTGCCTTCTACTGTCAGACCGTCTTCACCTGCAATCGGGGCATATGCGGCAAACTCCCATTCTGCCTCGGTCGGCAAACGATAACCGGTTACCAATACACCGTCGGCACGGTTTACTTTGCGCTCGGCACCGTAAGAGTCCAGTTTCGGGTGACGGCCATATTCCGGCGCGTAACTGCCTACGGTCAGGTATTTCTCCGTATTGAACACAAACTTGTCACGGATATATTCAAACGAAGGACGATACATCATAATCGTATTCTCAGGATCGTACGGATCTGCCACCTCGTATTCGTCCATCAAGTAACCTGTCGTCTGTTCCCATTCGTCCTTGTAAGCCTCATCGTCGGTCGGTTGCAATTCTTCAAACGGAGGATATGCTATTGCACCGACTTGAATCAATGCCAACTCATTCACGCGGTCCGTACGCCATTGGCAATAATCCATTGCCTGTTCCCACGACACACCCACTACCGGATAGAAACTGAATGCTGGATGACGGTAATAATTCTCCAAATAAGGATCATTGTAAGCCAATTCTTCGAGCCATACTGTCGTATCAGGAAGAACTTTCGTTACCAATTGGGGAGCCGCATTGCCGAAGACAATGTTCATCCAGTGCTCATACTCACGCCAGTTAAGATTGGTAACTTCGTATTTGTCCATATAAAAAGAAGTTACGGTCAATGAACGCTCTGCATTATCACGGGGGGCAACAACAAATTCGTCCGTCTCCCCTAATACAAACGTACCGCCTTGGATAGGAATCATACCTGTCGGAGTGCCGGATGTCACACCTTCCAATGCTTCGAAATTGGTGGTTCGCGCATCGAAATACTTCCAACCGGTCGTATTGGAGTAGTCCGTATTCAAGTCCTTTTTCTGACATGCTGTAGTCAACACTACAAGTGCAAGCAAAGATAGCTTCGTTACTTTTTTCATATCACGATATTTTATGTGCAATATTATTCAGTTTGCAAAGGTACACTTTTTTTTCGATTCAGCATAATCTTTGACAACAAAAACATTCTTTTTTTGTTATTTCCGTCAAAATTACTACATTTATCCTGTCAAAAACGCACTTCCCGACTCCTTTTTTCCGCATCTCTTTCTGCTCCCTTCCAGCTTGCTTCCAATTCGCCCGGTTTCCTTTAGGGATACTTTAGGGATACTTTAGGGATAGCGTAGCGATATATACACTGAAAATGCACCGAAAGCCAACCGAATATACACTCAAATATACCTTTCTGCCGACCGCAACAAATTTACGAGCCGTTTTCGCTATTATGTCGAAGATTATTCGTAACTTTGTCGCCTGACTTATACACACCGGCAAATGAAACCATTCGCACTCAACATAAAAGGCAGACTGATGTCGTTCGACACACCCGTCGTAATGGCAATCATCAATTGTACGCCCGACAGTTTCTACAGCGGCAGCCGGTGCCGAACCGACGAGGATATTCTCCGAAAGGCGGAAACAGCTTTGCAGCAAGGGGCAACCATCTTGGATATAGGCGGTTATTCCACCCGGCCGGATGCCGGAGAAATCCCGGAAGAAGAAGAATGGAACAGAGTAGAGCACGCTCTCAGGCTTCTGACCAAAGCCTTCCCTCAGGCTGTCCTCTCCATCGACACTTTCCGTGCCGGAATAGCCAAACGCAGCGTTATGGAATACGGTGCACATATTGTCAACGACATATCAGCCGGATGTCTGGATGAACAAATGTTTCCGACAATTGCCCGACTGCATGTGCCCTACATCATGATGCACATGCGAGGTACACCCAAAACCATGCAACAACAAACCCTCTATACCGACCTCATGGCAGAGATGATTGACTGTTTCCAAGCAAAAATCGACCGCCTCCACACCCTTGGGGTCAGCGATATCATCATCGACCCCGGCTTTGGTTTTGCCAAGACTTTGGAGCAGAACTATATGCTGCTTCGCAAGATGCCGCAGTTGCAAATCCTTGACTGCCCTGTTCTGGCAGGCTTGTCACGCAAATCGATGATATACAAACTGCTCGGCTGTACACCGCAGGATGCACTCAACGGCACAACGGCTGCCAATATGCTCGCCCTGCAAAACGGCGCAGCCATCCTGCGTGTTCACGATGTCCTGCCGGCTGTCGAAGCAATCCGTATTTACCGACAATATATACAATAAACAACTATGATGGGATTTCAAATAGGAGTCAAAGATATCATCGATATATTGGTAGTGGCTATTATCCTCTACGAAACGTTCCGTATCCTCAAGCGTTCCGGTGCCGCCAACGTATTCTGGGGCATCTTTTCCTTTCTGTTTGTATGGTACGTGGTGTCGTATATCTTCAATCTCGAACTGACAGGAGCGTTGTTCGACCGTATCATCAGCGTGGGCGCCATTGCCCTTATCGTTATTTTCCAGGACGAGATACGTTCCTTCTTCTCGCATCTTGGTTCGCGCTTCAATATGCGTTCGTTGCAGAACCGCTTGCATGCCAATAAGAAACAGGAAACCATCGACAACAACATCATGCAGATTGTGATGGCTTGCAAAGACATGTCGCAATCGAAAACCGGTGCTCTGATTGTACTTCCGCAAACCGAAAACCTGCACACCTATATGGAATCGGGAGAGCGTATCGATGCCATCATCAATACCGACCTGATAGAAAACATCTTCTTCAAAAACAGTCCCTTGCACGACGGAGCACTCTTCATTGCAGACGGACGTTTGCATAGCGCAGGCTGTATATTGCCCGTCTCAAAGAATCTCGATCTTCCGAAGAGATACGGTATGCGCCATCGTGCAGCCTTGGGAATGACAGAGAAATCGGATGCCATAGTTATCATTGTCTCCGAAGAAACCGGCAGGATATCCGTGGCGGAACACGATACCATCCATACCGTCAACATCGACGAACTCCAGAAAACCCTCATCCGTGCCATGGCGTAACCATAGTTTGTTTCAAAGAGCCGGAACCATCATTTCAAAGAGCCGAAATGGCACTTTGGATAAAGCATCAGCGAAGAACAGGACAGGCAATATAACAAATATCCTCTGACCTTGGCGGTTGGAGGATATTGTTTTTGCAAGGGAACAGTGCCCCGTTGGTAGTATCTTTGTTGGAGAAGAGTTGTTATTAGCGGTACAGATAAGTATAGTCGTCGTTGCAGAAGACACATTTCTTCGGTTCTGGCAGTTGGAACAAGACGGTGAACTTCACTCCCACAAGCAGGTTGTTGACAATCTTCTGCGCCTGGCTTGTCGAAAGAATATCGTTCACTGCCATATCGGATGTCATGTTCTCGGCATTGAATGTCTCAGGCAATACAACAGCGGGCTTGTTGCTGCGGTAATGCACATCAAATATGCCGTAGTCGGCAAACAAACCTATACGGTAGAGCGTCTTGGGTTTCGGTACGTCGAAACCGGTACTGTTGTCGATATGTCCCAAACGCCAACCGATTTCGGCAGATGCCATTACGTTGGTCTTGAAATCCACCTTGCCTTTCTGTTCCAGTACATAGTCGTTGAAAAACATATGTTCCGGCATCCCCGTAAACGGGTCTATGAACATCGGATATTCACCTTCGGAAGAGATAACCGTAGATACACGGGTATTGACCAAAAGGCTGGCATCCAGCTTAACGCCCACCAGGAAATAGAAGCGGTTCAGCTGAGCACCCAGTAACAAAGGGATTTGCAAAGAGGTATTGGTATATGCGTCTTGCCGGTCGTTGAGGGTAAAGATGTAATTGAATCTGTCTCCCTCGGAGTCAGTCTGGTCAGGCAATGTAGATGCATAGGGATTGAGCGAGAAAGCGGAATGTGATACATTGATTCCTACGCCCACATCCAAAAGGAAACGGTTGGCATAGAGTTCGTATCCTACACCTATACCGCCGCCTACGCCCAGACTTGCCCCGTTCTGCACATTACTGATGTCAGAGAGCAACGAAGCCTCTCCCAAATCACCCCAGAGTGTTATATAGTTTTTCACTTGTGCGGACAAAGACATACCCACAACCATACAAGCGATTAGCAAAGCTGTTTTTTTCATCGTATCTTTTGTTTTGTTAACTTTCTCCCGCACTGCATACGTCCCATCTGTTGGTTATTCCAAAAAAATGCCGTACCTTTGCGGAAGTTTTTGTGCAAGAGATATGGTATCTCACAATATCAATTTTATTCGGAGAGCAAAGATACAATCTTTCTCGGAATAGAGCAAACTATTGGAGCACAAAAACAACGCTTTCGGCAATTTTTTATACATAATAAAGTAAATAATAGACAAATATGGCTTTCAAACGAACCTTGGTAACCTCAGCATTGCCTTATGCCAACGGTCCCGTACACATCGGGCACCTGGCAGGCGTATATGTACCTGCCGATATCTATGTCAGATATCTGCGTTTGAAAAAACAACCCGTAATGTTCATCGGAGGCAGCGATGAACACGGCGTACCTATCACTATCAAAGCACGCAAAGAAGGCGTAACGCCGCAAGATATTGTGGACAGGTACCACACGCTGATAAAAGACTCTTTCCGTGAGTTCGGTATCTCTTTTGATATCTATTCGCGTACCACATCGGAGCAGCACCAAAAGACTGCTTCCGACTTCTTCAAGAAGCTCTATGACAAAAACGAATTCATTACGCAAACATCGGAGCAGTATTACGACGAGGAAGCCCGTCAGTTCCTTGCCGACCGCTATATAGTAGGGGAGTGCCCCCATTGCCATGCACAAGGCGCATACGGCGACCAGTGCGAGAAATGCGGAACGTCGCTCTCACCCGATGAACTGATTAACCCGCAGTCGGCTATATCCGGCGGCAAGCTCGTAAAGAAAGAAACGAAACACTGGTATCTGCCTTTGGACAAGCACGAAGAGTGGTTGCGCAAGTGGATACTGGAAGGGCACAAAGAGTGGCGTCCGAATGTATATGGCCAATGCAAATCGTGGCTTGATCTCGGCTTGAAACCACGCGCAGTGAGCCGTGACCTTGACTGGGGCATTCCGTTGCCTATCGAAGGGGCGGAAGGTAAAGTACTGTACGTATGGTTCGATGCTCCTATCGGCTATATCTCCAACACGCAAGAGGCTTGCGCAGCCCAACCTGAAAAATACGGCAACTGGGAGACATGGTGGAAAGACCCCGAAACACGCCTTATACACTTCATAGGCAAGGACAATATAGTGTTCCACTGTATCGTATTCCCGGCTATGCTGAAGGCTGACGGAAGCTATATATTGCCCGACAATGTGCCTTCGAACGAGTTCCTGAATCTAGAAGGTGACAAAATATCGACGTCACGCAACTGGGCGGTATGGCTTCACGAATACTTGCGCGACTTCCCCGGCAAGCAAGACGTACTGCGATACGTACTGACCGCCAACGCTCCCGAAACAAAAGACAACGACTTCACCTGGAGTGATTTCCAGGCACGCAACAACAACGAGCTGGTTGCCATATTCGGCAACTTCATCAACCGTGCGATGGTACTGACACACAAGTACTTCGACAGCAAAGTACCGGCACGGGCAGCACTCAGTGATTACGACCAAGCAACCATTCAAGAGTTCACTGACGTCAAAGCTAGGGTAGAAGACTATCTGAACAATTTCCGCTTCCGCGACGCCCAAAAGGAGGCTATGAACTTAGCACGCATAGGCAATAAGTATCTTGCCGATACAGAGCCGTGGAAACTTGCGAAAACCGATATGGAAAGAGTAGGAACCATTCTTCATCTCAGTATGCAGATTGCCGCCAACCTGAGTATAGCTTTCGAGCCTTTCCTTCCGTTCTCTGCAGAGAAACTGCGCAAGATGCTCAATATTGACAAAGCAGCGTGGGAAGAACTGGGCAGCATTGACATACTGCCGGCAGGACACAGCATCAACACTCCCGAACTCCTGTTCGAGAAGATTGACGACGAAGCCATACAAAAGCAATTGGACCGCCTGGCACGTATCAGGAAAGAGAATGAGATGAAGGCTTACAAGCCTGCAGCAGTCAAAGCGCTTACCAATATCGAAGAGTTTGACAAAGCGGACATCCGTGTCGGAACGGTGCTGGAATGCCAAAAGGTAAAGAAATCCGACAAGTTGCTGCAGTTCCGGATTGACGACGGTATGGGCGGACGCACCATATTGTCGGGTATCGCACAAAGTTATCCGAACCCCGAAGAACTGGTAGGAATGCAAATACTGTTCATAGCTAATTTCCCGCCGAGAAAGATGATGGGCATAGAGTCGGAGGGCATGATACTTTCGGCTGTAAATGCTGACGGGAAGCTTGTCCTTATTACACCGAGCAAAGAAGTGAGGAATGGCGTAAGTGTAGGGTAAGAAAGAAAAAATCGTGCTTCTATTGCACAATTAAAATAAAAGTATTACTTTTGCACCCGCAAAATGGAGAGTGCTCTATTTGGTAATTTTAATGGTTAATAAGAAACGGCGGGATAGCTCAGCTGGTTAGAGCGCATGATTCATAATCATGAGGTCCCCAGTTCAATCCTGGGTCCCGCTACACGAAAGGATATGCTGAGACAGCGTATCCTTTTATGTTTTTATATGTATTTGACGATTGGACAATCGGGTAATTTAGCAATCGGAGAATCGGGACAGTGAGAAATAAATATTGATACGGAAAAATCAGATAAGAATCAGATAATAATATGGACAAGACAGAGAAAAGATGCCCGCGTTGCGGAAGCAGTTTTACGTGCAACCATAGTGATACAGCGCATTGCCAATGCAGCGGAGTACGCTTGAGTGATAGTGCAAGAAGCTATTTAGCTGCTCATTATAAGGATTGTCTATGCCGACGTTGTTTGGACGAAATCGCTGAGATTTATGCCTAAAAGGCTGATTTTTCGTATATGGTTTGCATATACGGATTTTATTTTCTACCTTTGCAAAGTTTTAGAAAAAGACAAGGTATAACCCCGAAACACCTATAAGAAAGTAGGGAAACAAACAATTAATTATTATGAAGAAAGCATTTATCGCCGTAGCTATCGTTCTCGCAGCAGGACTGATGACTTCCTGTAACAAAGAGGGTTGCTACAAAGTAGTGGTTAAAACAACTATTGCCGGTGTAACCGTGGAAGCCCCCGCCTATGTATATGGTACACCTGACGATGTAGATAATTTTATCGAAGAGGCAAAAGCACAGGCAGGTAACGTTCCGGGCGTAACACTGGATATTACAAAGCAGAGAGTAAACAAATCAGAAGAAGACTGCGCTGCAATGAACGAAGGATTGCTGCAATAAGCGGATATCCATACCGTATTGACACTCCCGGCTTTCGCTGAGAGAAAGGATATTCAATCCGTATCATCTGACTTGCAATAGGACATACTATTGCAAGTCAGATTGTTTTATACGGACAGGATATGAGCAGGATACGGGTACACAGAAGACAGCACGAAGTCAGGATAATGTCTCGATAGGGTCATATGAATATTACGTATATCTTCCGTTTATCCTACGTATATGTTACGTATATCCTACGTATATCTTCCGTATATGTTACGTAAATTACAACTACAGTTTACAATTTTACAGGCGAGACGAAGGCACACTGGCAGCGTTGTCGGACAAAGGAACAAGGACAAAGAACAAAAGACAAATCACTACCGGCGGCGTATGCGGACGAGGACACACACAACACGGCAAACGTATCGGACCTATTGCGGGCGAGGACGCCCACACCCCGACAGCATTGGCGGATATATTAGACGGGGCACGCCCCGTCTCTACAAAGCGTTGGCGGAGGTTTTAGACGCGATCAGACAAGTCCTAATCGCACCTCTACCGGGCATTGTTAAACATTTTAGACGGGGCACGCCCCGTCTCTACAGAGCATTGAGGAATATTATCGGACACTATTGTTTGCTTTTGTGACAGAAAAAAGGAGGGAATTTGCTGAAAACCAAAAATATTCGTATATTTGCAGTTGAATGCAGAGAGTGGCTACACGGCAACCAAATGACAGTCAAACAAAAGATAACAGATTGTAAAATAATAAGATACAAGAACCTACATACTACTCACCACATTCATAACCATCAACTATTTGACAAGCCGGACATCGAAAAAGAGACGCCCGACTGACGGGAAACAACATCATACAGATTGAAATATAACGAGATATAGTACTATATACACAATGAAACATTTTAACGAATATCACCAATTTGATCTCTCGCTGATCAGTAGGGAGATGCTTGCTGATTGGGAAAAAGAACATTTGTTTGAACAAAGCGTAAAAACACGCGCAGGACAGCCCAAGTTCCTGTTCTTCGAAGGCCCCCCTTCGGCTAACGGCATGCCCGGCATCCACCACGTATTGTCGCGCACGATAAAAGACACTTTCTGCCGTTACAAAACCATGCAAGGCTTTGAGGTACAACGCAAAGCCGGTTGGGATACACACGGACTGCCGGTTGAGTTGGGTGTAGAGAAAATGCTGGGCATCACCAAAGAAGATATCGGCAAAAAGATTTCGGTGGACGAGTACAACGCCGCTTGCCGCAAGGAAGTGATGAAATATACCAAAGAATGGACGAACCTCACAAAACAGATGGGTTACTGGGTGGACTTGGACGACCCTTACATCACTTACGACAACAAGTACATCGAGACGCTGTGGTATCTGCTGAAAGAGTTATACAAAAAAGGCTACCTCTACAAAGGTTACACCATCCAACCTTATTCGCCTGCCGCCGGCACAGGACTAAGCTCTCACGAATTGAACCAACCCGGCTGCTACAGAGACGTGAAAGATACGACCTGCACGGTGCAGTTCCTTATCAGGAGTCAGGAACCAGGACAAAAGACAAAGGACACATCAGTGCCTGCCGTGTTTAGTATTGCCGAACGGGAAGGACTGCCCATATATGCGTTGGCTTGGACGACCACGCCATGGACCTTGCCGAGCAATACGGCACTTTGCGTAGGTGAGAAAATAGAGTATTGCTTCGTAAAGAGTGCAAACCCCTACTCGGGACAAGAGGGTATTTATATCATCGCCAAGGCATTGGTGAACAATTATTTCACTACGGAAGCGGACGAAAACACACAGAAACAGAACAAGCCTCAGGCTGTTATCTTGGGCGAATGCACCGGCAAGGAGCTGGTAGGACTCAGCTACGAACAACTGATACCGTGGGCGAAACCCAAAGCGGAACCGACAGAGACGAACGCTTTCCATATTATCCCGGGTGACTATGTGACAACAGAGGACGGTACAGGTATTGTACATATCGCTCCTACGTTCGGTGCGGATGACGCCTTTGTAGCGAAGAAAGCCAACGTGCCGGCAATGATCTTCCTTACGAAGAAAGGGGAGAAACGCCCGATGGTGGATATGACCGGCAAGTTCTTCTTATTGGAAGACATAGACGAGGATTTCGCCCGCGAATACATCGATACAGAGAAGTATGCACAATGGCAAGGCAGATACGTGAAGAATGCGTACGACGCCACCCTGACGGACAAAGACGAGACGCTTGATATTGCTATCTGCATGGCATTGAAAGCCGACGGAAGAGCTTTCCGCATCGAAAAGCACGTGCATAATTATCCTCACTGCTGGCGCACCGACAAGCCTATAATCTATTACCCGTTGGACTCCTGGTTCATCAAGAGTACTGCGGCACGGGACGAGATGATAAGGCTGAACAATACGATACGGTGGCAACCTGAGTCAACCGGTACAGGCAGATTCGGCAAATGGCTTGAGAATCTGAATGACTGGAACCTGTCACGAAGCCGTTATTGGGGCACACCGCTGCCTATATGGCGGACGGAAGACGGTCAGGAAGAGATATGTATCGGCTCTGTCAAAGAACTGATAGAGGAGATTGAGAAATCAATCGCCGCCGGCTACATGACGGAAAATCCTTATAAGAACTTCGTGGCAGGGGACTATTCGAAAGAGAACTATGCCCCGGAGAACATAGATTTGCACCGTCCGTATGTTGACAACATTGTACTTGTGTCGCAGTCGGGCAAACCGATGAAGCGGGAATCGGACCTGATAGACGTATGGTTCGACTCCGGTGCGATGCCGTATGCCCAGATACACTACCCGTTTGAAAACCAAGACGCTCCACGCACGGCGGACTTTATCTGCGAGGGCGTTGACCAGACCCGCGGATGGTTCTTCACACTGCATGCCATCCATACGATGATAGAGGACAAGGTAGCATACAAGAACGTGATATCCAACGGATTGGTATTGGACAAGAACGGCAACAAGATGTCGAAGCGATTGGGCAACGCCGTGGATCCTTTCCAAGCGCTGAACCAATACGGCTCCGACCCTGTGCGCTGGTATATGCTGACGAACTCGTCGCCTTGGGAGAACCTGAAGTTTGACCAAGAGGGAGTAGAGGAAGTGCGCCGCAAGTTCTTCGGGACACTCTACAACACTTATTCTTTCTTTGCGCTGTACGCCAATGTAGACGGTTTTACAGGCGAAGAGAAGGCTATCGATATTGCTGACCGTCCGGAGATCGACCGGTGGATATTGTCGCTACTGAACACGCTGACAGAGGACGTAACCGGATATTACGAGACTTACGAGCCTACCCGTGCCGGACGCGCCATCTCGGACTTTGTTCAGGAGAACCTGAGCAACTGGTATGTGCGGCTGAACCGCAAGCGTTTCTGGGGCGGCGAGATGAACGAGGACAAGCTGGCTGCTTATCAGACACTCTATACCTGCCTGAAAACCGTGGCACAACTGATGGCTCCCATTGCGCCATTCTACGCCGACAGGCTCTATCGCGACTTGGTATCGGAGAAGGAATCAGTACACTTGAGCCGGTTCCCAAAAGCCGACGAGCAGTTGATTGACAAGCACTTGGAGAGCTGTATGCAATTAGCACAACAGGCATCTTCGATGATACTGGCACTTCGCCGAAGGGCAGAAAAGAAGGTACGCCAACCGTTGCAAAAGGCAGTGATACCGGCAGCAGACCAACAGACTCTGGAGAACCTGCAATACGTGGCGGAACTCATCAAGAACGAAGTGAACGTCAAGGAGTTGCAGATTGTAAGCAAAGAGAACAGCGAGGTACAACTGGTGAAGAAAATCAAACCGAACTTCAAGACTTTGGGCAAGAAATACGGCAAGTTGATGAAAGAACTGGCTGCCGCCATTACCGCCATGCCGCAAGCAGACATCAGCGCTTTCGAACAAAAGGGCACATGGCAGTTGCCACTCAGTGAAACGGTGGCAGATATCGACTTGACGGACGTAGAAATCATTACGGAAGATATGCCCGGTTGGCTTGTTGCGAACGACGGTTCGCTCACCATTGCACTCGATATCGAAGTGACGGAAGAACTGATTGAAGAAGGTATCGCCCGCGAATTGATCAACCGTATTCAGAATATCCGCAAGTCGTCTAATTTCGAGATAACGGACAAGATCCTGATACAGATTGAACAGAATGCAGCTACCGACAAGGCAGTAGAGCATTTCAGAGAATATATCTCTTCGCAAGTATTAGCGCAGCAGCTGGATATTGTTCCACAACTGACGGAAGCGCAAGACCTGGACTTCGAAGATTTTATCGTACATATCAATATTAAAAAGGCATAAACTATGAAAAAACTATTTCCTGCCATTGCTATAGTGAGCATCATGATAGCAGGTTTTACAGCTTGTACACCGAGCGTGCCGGTTGATGAGGAACAACTTATCGGCAGATGGCAAAACGAGACGAATACGCAAGAGTATTGGGTTTATACTACCGAGACGGACGAAACGGGTGATTATCAATATGGCAAGACCTGGGACGAAAGCGAGGTGGAAGAAGACATGATAGAGTATCACGGCAACGGTTGGTTCAAATGGCAAGTGGCAGGACAGGAGCTGACACAAATGCACTTGATGGACAACGGAGCTGCAGAGATACCCAAGGTTTACACTATTACCTTGCTGAACGACAACAGGTTGGAGTATAAAGACAATTTCGGCAAGAGATTCTCGTTTGTTAAGATAGCAGCACAATAAAGCAGGTATCAGCATGAAGAAGTTCTGGAAGATATTCGGCATTACAATAGGTACACTTTTGGGAGTGGTGCTATTGGTTATCGGTACCGCCATTTATGTGGTGTTTACGCCCAAGCGACTGACGCCCATTGTGCGTGATATTGCCAATCAGTATGTCAGTTGCGAGCATGAGATAGGTGAAGTGGAACTGACTTTCTTCAGCACTTTCCCCGATTTCGGCCTGCGCATCGACGGGCTTTACCTCATCCATCCGATGGAGGGTGCGCAGTCGGATACATTGTTTGCAGCAAAGGAAGCGGTAGTTGTCGTCAATCCTATACGTTTCTTGAAAGAACAGACGTTGGACGTGCACCAAATCACACTCAACAATACTTCTGCCAATATCTTCACGAACGAAAACGGAGTAAGCAACCTTGATGTATTTGTATTTCCTGCCGACACTACAGCAGAGGAAGACACCACCAGATTCAGCCTCCCGTTTGAGCAACTGAATATCGACCTGATGAGCGCACAGGTGCGAGACCTGACCTATATTTCGTTGCAGGACAGTATTGACGTGCAGGTTAGGAACTTGCAGGTCACAGCCAATGCTCCTTCGTGGGAGGATATCAATGTCAAACTCTTGATTGACAGCGTGAGTGCCACTATCGGCAACGAAGCATATGCCAAGGATTTGAAATGCTATATCACACTCAACCACTTGGGTTGCCGACCCGACAGCATGGCATTTACGGTTCAGGATGCTACTATCCGTCTGAATGATTTCACACTCCGCGCTGCCGGCAATGCGGATTTACAGCAGGATATTGCCGTAAACTTGGATATCGAAAGCAACGAATGGGATATTCCTGAGTTGCTCCGACTATTGCCCCATAGTATCTCCGGTATGCTCGACGGCATTGAAATCGGCAGCGGCAAAATGCTCGCCAAAGCCCATGTGGAAGGCATTTACAATGACTCTGTCTTCCCCGTTGTTGATGCCGACTTGCAACTGATCGAAGGCGCAGGTTCTTACAAAGCAATCCTGCCCTACGAGCTAAAAAGCATTGAACTACTGGCAAATGCCCACATTGATTTGAACGACGACAAGGCTTCGAACATCAGTATTCGGCAATTCAGAACCGCAACCAAAGAGACAACAATCGAAGCCAACGGCGAAATAAGCGAGCTAATGGCTGATATGCTGTGCGACTTGCACCTGAAAACAAGTTTGTACCTGCCCGATATTATGCCACTTCTGCCCCAAGAAATGCAAGCACAGACCGAAGCAAAAGGACGGATGCAGGGTAGTATAAGTGCGAAAATACGGCTCTCCGACCTTATGAACATGAACCTTCAGAAGGGTAACGTAAGAGGCAATATCCATTGCCAGCCGTTGACGGTTACATACGACAGTCTGTACCTTTCAACTCCCGCAATGCAACTGACATTCCAAATCCCCAACAAGGCTTCGGAACGCAAACAAACCAATTGGTTGAAAGCCCAAGTGACAACCGACAACCTGAGTTTCAGAACATCCGGATTGGAAGCCGCAACGGGCAAGAACATGATGGAGATCGAGACCTCTGACATCTTGTCCGGCAGTCCGGTTATCTACGCTGCCTGCACATTGAAGAGCGAACAGATAGTAGCCGCAGGCGACAGCATGGCAGCCCATATAGTGCAACCAGACTTGGACTTTTATGCAGAATATGACACAAAGGATACAGCACAAATTCCTGCTGTAGATGCTACTCTCAACTTCCAAGACCTGAACGGCAGTTATGCCGACTATCAAGCACATCTGACACAATCAGCGGTTACCGCCAAGCTCTCGGGCAGCAAGCGAGACAAATCGCAACCGCGACTGAAAATCAACCTCCAAACCGATGCTTTGACAGCAAGATCTGGCGAGGATATGCAGATTGAAACACAGCAAATCAGTCTCACCGCCAATGCACGCTACAATGCCAAATACGACAACCTGCTCTTGCAGTGGAACCCGAAGATCAATGTCAAACTCAGCGAGGGTATCGTCAACATGGCGGCATTCAAAGAAACGATACAGATTCCCGCCATCGACTTCGACTATTCCAACAAAGTGTGCCACATCAGCGACAGCCGCATCATTATCGGCAACTCCGACTTCAGTCTGACTGGCGAAGTGGACGGTATCGGCAAATGGCTCAAAGACGAAGATATTCTCCGAGGCGAACTTAACTTCGTGAGCGAACATACCGATGTCAACGAACTGATGCTCCTCACCAGCAGCGACACGGGAAGCGAAGAAAACGCTACAGAAACAAACGTTGCCGCCACCGACAGCACCAAAGAAAGCCAGCCGTATTTAGTGCCGAAGAATGTAGATCTGACCCTGAATACGCTCATCAAAAAAGCCGAAGTGTTCGACCAAACCGCCACCAACTTGGGCGGAAAACTCTATGTGAAAGACGGTATCCTTGTACTCGAAGAGATGGGCTTTATCTGCAATGCCGCACGTCTGCAACTGACGGCCATGTACAAAACGCCACGCCGCAACCACCTCTATCTCGGGCTCGATTATCATATGCTCGACATCAATATCAAAGAGCTGGTGAATATGATTCCGCAAATCGACAGCATGGTACCGATGTTGCGCAGTTTCCAAGGCAATGCCGAATTCCATCTGGCAGCCGAAACCTACCTCAACAGCAAGTATGAACTCAAGACCTCTACCACACGAGGTGCATGCAGCATCTCCGGCAAAGACTTGGTACTGCTTGATAACGAGACCTTCGGCAAGATTGCCAAAATACTGATGTTCAGCAAGAAGACCGAAAACAAAGTGGACAGCATCTCCGCGGAAATCACACTCTTTAAGAACGAGATAGACATCTATCCTTTCTGCCTGTCAATCGACAACTATATGGCTGCCGTAGGCGGACGCCACAACTTGGATATGACCTTCGACTACCATATATCGCTCTTGAAGCCACTGTATATAGGCGTAGATGTCCGCGGCACGTTCGACGACCTGCAAATCCGTCCTACCAAATGCCGCTATGCCAAAGATTTCCGTCCTATCATCAGGCGTGAAACCGAAACGCAGAACAATATGCTGCGCAAAAAAATCAAAGAGTCGCTGCAAAAGAACGTAAAAGAATAATCATATATGAAAAAGAGTTTAATCCTTATTGTAAGTGCCACTATGCTTATGGCTTGCAACACCAAGAACCCGCTATTGTCCGGCAGCGAGACCCCTTACGGCGTGCCGGCATTCGACCAAATCCAAAACAAGCATTACCTTCCTGCTTTCGAGGAGGCAATCCGCCAAACCGAAGCGGAAATCGATGCCATAGTCAACAATCCGGAAGCACCCACCTTCCAGAACACCGTCGCTGCCTTAGACCGCAGCGGTGCCCTCCTGAGCAAAGTGGAAGGTGCATTCTTCAACGTATTGGACGCTGACGGCAACGATGAGATGAACCAAATTGCCGAAAAGGTAACGCCAATGGTGACAAACCTTTCCGACAACATCATGCTCAACGAAGCCCTCTTTGCCCGCATCAAGACGGTGTACGAGAACGAAACCAATGCTGCCACAGCTTCGTCGCTCACGGCAGAGCAGATGCGCCTGCTGACTGAAACCTACAAACATTTCGTCAACAACGGTGCCAACCTCTCGGAGGAAAAGAAAGAGCGCCTGCGTCAAATCAATCAGGAATTGGGCTTGCTCTCGCTCCAGTTCGGCAATAATACCGTAGCCGAAACCAATGCCTATCAGCTCTTTATCACCGATGAAGCAGAGTTGGAAGGACTGCCCGAGAGTGCCAAGGAGGCTGCCAAAGAAGAGGCGGTCGCAGCGGGTAGAGAAGATGCTTGGCTCTTTACCCCCAAGCGCACCAGTTTCACTCCCGTACTGCAGTACTGCACCA
The DNA here is from genome assembly GCA_022783865.1 of Bacteroidales bacterium. Taxonomy (GTDB): domain Bacteria; phylum Bacteroidota; class Bacteroidia; order Bacteroidales; family Paludibacteraceae; genus Colicola. The sequence continues at coordinate 3,318 of JALFYY010000015.1, read as the reverse complement.
ATCGTGAACTCCGCAAAGAGCTCCTCATGGCATATACTACACGCGGCAACCACGACAACGCCAATGACAACAAGGCCATCATCGACAAGACCATGAAGCTCCGCATCGAGAAGGCACATCTCTTCGGCTATACTAATCCTGCCGACTATATACTCAACGACTGTATGGCGCACGACAGCCAAACCGTCAACGCCTTCCTGCAATCCGTATGGGAGCCTTCGCTTGCGCAAGCCAGGAAAGAAGCAGCAGCCTTGCAGGAGTTGCTCGATCAGGACCTGCCGGGCGAGAAACTGCAACCATGGGACTGGTGGTACTATGCCGAGAAACTGCGTGTGAAACAATATGCGCTCAACGAAGAGGAACTCAAACCCTATTTCGAACTCTCCAACGTGCGCCGCGGTGTGTTCGGTTTGGCAGGCAAACTCTATGGTCTCCAATTCGAACCGTTGCACGACATGCCCGTTTACAACCCCGAGGTGGAAGTCTTCAAGGTAACCGATAGCAACGGCAACCTCGTCGGTATCCTCTATACCGACTATTTCCCGCGTGCCGGCAAGCGTCCGGGCGCATGGATGAACAACATCTGCAACCAGTATATCGACGACAACGGAGTCAACCATCGCCCTGTTATCATCAATGTCGGCAACTTCAACAAACCCACTGCCGGCAACCCCTCGCTCCTCTCGATGGACGATCTGGAGACGCTCTTCCACGAGTTCGGGCATGCGCTCCACGGACTCCTCAGCAACGCTACCTACCAGACTTTGGCTGGCACCAATGTCCCGCGCGACTTTGTTGAACTCCCCTCGCAGTTCATGGAGAACTATTGCTACGAACCCGAAGTGATGAAAACCTATGCTTTCCACTACGAGACAGGCGAACTCATGCCGGATTCGTTGATACAGAAAATCAACAACGCCAAGCACTTCAACCAGGGCTTCGTGATGACCGAACTGCTCAGTGCATCTATCCTTGATATGGATTACCACTGCCTGACCGATACCGCTGATATCGATGTCAATGCTTTCGAAGCGGAGAGCATGGAGCGGATGCACATGATTCCCGAAATCATTACCCGCTATCGCAGTACTTTCTACAACCATATCTTTACCACCGGTTACGAAGCCGGCTACTACAGCTATACCTGGTCCGCAGTGCTTGATGCAGACGCATTCTACGCCTTCAAGGAAACAGGCGATATCTTCAATCCCGAAGTGGCTCGCCGGTTCAAACACCTCTTGGAGCAGGGCGGTACGCGCGATGCACAAGACCTCTACCTGGAGTTCCGTGGCAAAGCCGCCGATCCCAAGTACCTGCTTATCCGCAAAGGTTTCGTAGAAGAATAGCAGCCCCCTCGCTCATCGCACGGTGAAGCACTTTCTGCGCCATATAACACAGCTGAACCTGCCGGCAATATGTCTTTTGTCGGTAGGTTCAATCTGTCTGTGGATACCCGGATTGACCGATTCCATGACGTGGAAACCGGCGCTTGCCACCCTGCTGCTCGCTTTGCTCAATGCTTGTCTTTTCTCCGTTGTCAACCGGTCGGCACGCGTCACACGCTCCATCGTCTCGCTGCCCGTCTTTCTGTATCTCTTCACCGTCGGTGCGATACCTGCTCTCCATACCGGTTGGCAATCGCAAATATTGGTGCTGGTGTTCCAATTCATATTGCTGCTCCTCCTCCGGACCTACCGCAAAGAAACGACATCGGAAGAGAGTTTTCTCTGTACGCTGCTGCTTTGCCTCAGTGCCCTTGTCTTGCCCGATATGCTGCTATTGGTGCCGGTGCTTTGGTTGGCATTTCTTTTGCAGGGTGCGATGAACATCAAGGCATTTTTCGCCTCACTGATAGCGGTTATGCTCACGGCTGTCTATTTCTTCGTAGCCGTCTTCCTCGGCTGGATACAACCGGCTGAACTCTCCGCCTGCATAACAAGGAGCAACCATAGCCCGCTGCTCAATCTGCCGCTGTTTGTATCCACATTGCTTCTCATCGTATCATCTGTCTTTGCTGTAGTATGCAATCTGCGTACTTATCAGCAGCAGCGTTCTATCGTCACCACCTATCTCACCTGTCTCATTTTGCCGATGTTGCTGTGTTTTACGATGTGTTTCTTTCCGTCATTGAATGCTCCGTCTTTCCTGGCGCTTTCGGCATATCTTACGGTATGTATCCATGTCTATTTCTTCTCCACGCAGCAGAGTGTTTTTGCCGGCAGTTGTTTCTTGGCATTTATTCTCCTTTTTGCTGCCTCCTACGCTCTCTATTTCTGCCTCTGAAATAGCTGCTTGCTGTTTCTATCTTTCCTCCGGAACTCCTTCGTAGTATTTGATATCAACTTATGAGCTGTGGTCTAATGATGTATTGGTTGCAGTCTGATTATTTGTTGGCTGTTATTCGGCTGACAACCGGATTGGTTGTAACTATTCATATTATTTCATTAACCTGTCATCTACGTAGTATATACGTAACATATACGTAAGATATACGTAGGATATACGTAACATATACGTAGGATAAACGGAATATATACGGAATATTCATATACTCCGAACGGAACCTCGTACTAACTTCGTCCTACTCATGTAGAGACGGGGCGTGCCCTGTCTGAAGAATTAAGAACTGTCAAACTGATAATTGTAGAGAAGCGATTAGGACTTGTCCTATCGCATGTGCTTTCTTGATGATACAAATTGTAAATACAATATTATGTTGTTCTTTGTCCCGAAAATGCAACCGGCACAAAGACTCTTTCAATCTTTCAGATAAACAAAAATTGACGGACAAACAACTTTTTTCTTGTTGATATGAAAAAAACGATACAAAGAAAAAAGGATAAATATGTTGCATAACATAATATTTCCCTATTGTATTTTCCAAAATAGATTTGTATCTTTGCCATTTGTAAGATGCATGGCAATAAGTATTATAACGGTAACATCGCTGTTCAGACCTGGACTTATGGCAACCAACTGAACGGATATATATGCCAATACGATCAACTGAACAGATACAAAGGGGCTTATGTCATTCTCAACAATGCCATGATGGATTATTATTATACGGAGAGTTTCACCTACGACTTGCAAGGCAACATCAAGACCTTGGAGCGTTGGGACCAACAGGATATGATGAACAATTTGCATTTTACTTACAACGGCAACCAAATTGCAGAAATAACCGACAACGGTTTCCAACCTTTTGTCTATTCGAGCAAACGCTACCATGACAACAGCAACACCGATAACGATTTCGGTTACGATGCCAACGGAAATATGATTTACGATAAGGACAGAGGTATCAGCAGCATCCGG